>NZ_JAFRGN010000047.1 GCF_017433805.1 Butyrivibrio sp.
CCTCCTTCTACTGCTGTCAGAAGGGAAGCATGAGCATACCATTAATATGTGTACATTATGTGTGAACTATTAAATTCTACTTGTGCATTAGTAAACTCTACTTCGAAAGAAGGGAGTGGAATTTACTTTAGCAATTTTCATTTATAAATTATTTTTCAAAACCAACTAGATTTTCTATCCGTTAATAGATATAATAAGACTTTGTTTTAAAGCAATATTTCTATAAATTCATAAAGTATCTCGTCAATTATCAGGAGGAAATCATTAAAATGGCAGTTAAGTACATTTTTGTTACTGGCGGCGTTGTATCCGGACTTGGCAAGGGTATAACAGCAGCATCACTAGGAAGACTACTCAAGGCTCGTGGCTATAAAGTTACGATGCAGAAGTTTGACCCCTATATCAACATTGACCCCGGAACTATGAACCCTGTTCAGCACGGAGAGGTATTCGTGACTGAAGATGGTACTGAAACTGACCTCGATCTTGGTCACTATGAGAGATTTATTGACGAGAATCTTGATAAAAATTCAAATGTTACAACCGGTAAAATATACTGGTCCGTTCTTCAGAAGGAGCGTCGCGGCGATTATGGCGGACGCACCGTACAGGTTATCCCTCACATTACAAATGAGATTAAGAGCAAGTTCTACAGGAACTTTACAGATGATGAGACACGCATCGCTATTATAGAGGTTGGCGGAACAGTCGGTGATATCGAATCACAGCCATTCCTTGAGGCTATCAGACAGTTCCAGCACGAGGTTGGACATGAGAATGCAATGCTTATTCTTGTTTCACTCATTCCTTACCTTCGCTGCTCACAGGAAATCAAGACTAAACCTACACAGTCTGCTGTTAAGACTATGCAGGGAATGGGACTTCAGCCAGACGTTATCGTATGTCGTACAGAGATCGAGCTTGACCAGGAGACCAAGGACAAGATAGCTCTTTTCTGTAATGTTCCTAGCAGTCACGTACTCAACAACCTTGATCTTGAGTATCTCTATGAGGCTCCTCTTGCTATGGAAAAAGAGCATCTGGCTCAGGTAGCATGTGAATGTCTCAAGCTCGATTGCCCAGAACCAGATCTTACAGACTGGAAGGCAATGGTTGATACTCTCTATTCACTTAAGCATGAAGTTAAGGTTGCTCTTGTTGGTAAGTACACTCAGCTTCACGATGCTTATATCTCTGTAGTAGAAGCTCTCAAGCATGGTGGTATTTCTAACCAGACAGCAGTAGATATCAAGTGGGTAGATTCAGAAGAAGTTACTGATGAAAATGCAGAAGAATTCTTTAAGGATGTAGATGGTATCATCGTCCCAGGTGGCTTTGGTGACAGAGGTATCGAGGGAATGATCTCAGCCATTAAGTATGCAAGAGAGAACAATGTTCCATTCCTTGGTCTTTGCCTTGGAATGCAGCTTGCCATCATCGAATTTGCAAGACACGTTATCGGCTACAATGATGCTCATTCAATTGAGTTTGATCCTAACACCACACATCCTATGATAGCTCTTTTACCAGATCAGAATGGTGTTGAGGATATCGGCGGAACACTTCGTCTTGGTTCATATCCTTGTGTTCTTGATAAGGATTCCAAGGCATTTGAGCTCTTTGGTTCAGAGAACATCACAGAGCGTCACCGTCACAGATATGAGGTTAACAATGACTACAGAGCAGTTCTTGTTTCTAATGGCATGAAGCTTTGCGGACTTTCTCCAGATGGCAGAATCGTTGAGATGATCGAGCTTCCATCTAACAGTTTCCATATGGCAACACAGGCTCATCCAGAGCTTAAGAGCCGTCCTAACAGACCTCATCCTCTGTTTGCTGGATTTATCGGTGCATCACTCGAGCATGAGAAAAATAGATAATTAGATTCAAAATAATAAAAAACAAGGCGCTGTATCGAAATGATACAGCGCCTTAATTATTTACTTAAGCTTCCAAAGAATCAAAGCTTTGGGCCAGCAGCTACAAGAGCCTTACCAGCGTCATTGCCTTCATACTTCTTGAAGTTCTTTGTGAATCTCTCTGCAAGATCCTTAGCCTTTGTCTCCCACTCAGAAGCATCAACATATGTATCTCTAGGATCAAGGATTGCAGGATCAACTCCTGGAAGTGATGTAGGAACTTCGAAATCGAAGATAGGAATCTTCTTGGTCTCAGCCTTGAGAACGTCGCCATTAAGGATAGCATCGATGATACCACGTGTATCCTTGATAGAAATTCTCTTGCCAGTTCCGTTCCATCCTGTGTTTACAAGATATGCCTTAGCGCCAGACTTCTGCATCTTCTTAACGAGCTCTTCACCGTACTTTGTAGGATGAAGCTCAAGGAATGCCTGTCCGAAGCAAGCTGAGAATGTAGGTGTAGGCTCTGTGATACCTCTCTCTGTTCCAGCAAGCTTAGCTGTGAAGCCTGAAAGGAAGTAGTACTGTGTCTGCTCAGGTGTAAGGATTGATACTGGAGGAAGTACTCCGAAAGCATCAGCTGATAGGAAGATAACGTTCTTAGCAGCAGGACCTGAAGATGTAGGATTTACATTAAGTACTACGTTCTTGATGTGGTTGATAGGATATGATACACGAGTATTCTCTGTAACACTCTTATCATCGAAATCAATCTTACCAGCGCCGTCAACTGTTACGTTCTCAAGAAGAGCATCTCTCTTGATAGCGTTGTAGATATCTGGCTCAGAATCCTTATCAAGACCGATAACCTTAGCATAGCAGCCGCCCTCGAAGTTGAATACTCCGTTGTCGTCCCAACCGTGCTCGTCATCACCGATAAGAAGTCTCTTAGGATCTGTTGAAAGAGTTGTCTTACCTGTTCCTGAAAGGCCGAAGAATACTGCTGTGTTCTCACCGTTCATATCTGTGTTAGCTGAGCAGTGCATAGAAGCAATACCCTTAAGAGGAAGGTAATAGTTCATCATTGAGAACATACCCTTCTTCATCTCTCCGCCGTACCATGTGTTGATGATAACCTGCTCACGAGATGTGATATTGAATGCTACGCAAGTCTCAGAGTTAAGTCCGAGTTCCTTGTAGTTATCAACCTTAGCCTTAGAAGCGTTGTAAACAACGAAATCTGGCTTGAATTCTGCAAGCTCAGCATCTGTAGGCTGGATGAACATATTCTTAATGAAGTGAGCCTGCCAAGCAACCTCAACGATGAAACGAACAGCCATACGTGTGTCTTTGTTAGCACCGCAGAAAGCATCAACAACAAAGAGTCTCTTGTTGCAAAGCTCCTTCTTAGCGATTTCCTTAACAGTAGCCCATGTCTCTTCTGTCATTGGATGGTTGTCGTTCTTGTACTCTTCAGATGTCCACCATACAGTGTCCTTAGAGTTAGCGTCCATAACGATGTACTTATCTTTAGGTGAACGACCAGTGTAGATACCTGTCATTACGTTAACAGCACCGAGTTCAGTGTCAACACCCTTCTCATATCCTGTAAGATCAGATTTCTTCTCTTCTTCGTAAAGAAGCTCATAAGATGGGTTATGAACTATCTCAGTAGTACCTGTGATGCCGTACTGGCTTAAATCGATGTTTGCCATTTTGTGACCTCTCTTCTTTATTATTTTTTGTACGAATAATCTGATATCGTAAACGTAATCATCACTCCTTATCGGTGTTTTGATATGGTTTTGTATAATATACAGACAATTCGCAGATACACATATAAATTTCCGGGCAACTTTCGCCCGCTACTACATTTATACTACAAAGTCCAGTTTTTAACAATCTTTTTAGGGCAATTTTCTATTAAATTACTGTAAAAAAGTTAGCCTTTGCTTAATCAGTTTCCCCTACTTCAATCTCGAAACATCTGGTACTGTGAGGCTTTAAAACAACCTCTTTTTTATCCTTCATCGTGTACCTGCTGCCTTCCCACACATCAATAGCAGGAAACTCATTTTCTTTATCAATTCCGAGGTCCTTAAATTTAATTTTGGCAGAATTCTCTTCTTCTCCAATATTGAATACAGCCACATACATCTTGCCATCCCTGGTCTGGCTCTTCCAGATGACCATGTCATCCTTCCTGTATATCTCTTTAGCCTTTCTGCCGTGCTTGTGCATATTGAGAAGCTTCTTATTAGTTAAAAGAGAAAGCGTAAACTCGTCGTTATCTCTCATTTCAGCACCGATCATAAGTGGAGATCTGAAGATGCACCAAAGTGTCATCATGACCTTCTGCTCATCCTCAGTAAAGTGTGAATAGTGCCCCTTACCCGCTCTTACCGGATCGTCTGAAAGCTTATGCTCTTCCTTGGTGTCAGCATCTTCACATACGCACAGATGTCCGATAGGAAGCATGTCACAATCAGGCCAGTGATCCTTGCAGCCAATACCTTCCCATGCCTTGCATCTCTCGAACATGCCATAGAGAAGATCCCATCTGTCCCAGAAATCATCTGTCATTCGCCACATATTGGCATTGTCTAACAGGAAGTCTTTCTGCTCAACTCTTGCTGGTCCTGGTGAAAGAGAAAGAACTATATCTCTTCCACAGTGTGCGATAGCTCTTTTGATCATTGCTATCTCAGAAAAACCTGCACCCGGAGCTTCTGGACCGCAGTCAACTCTTGCAATATCATCTACCTAAACGTAGTCGATTCCCCATTCGGCGTAGAGCTTGAAGATTGAGTCGTAGTACTCCTGTGCTCCTTCACAGTTCGCATCTACACCGTACATATCGGTATTCCACAGACATATTGATGCTGGATGCGCTATATCTCTAGCTGTTGCCTTAGTACCAAGAATAGGAGTATTCCTGTGAACCGCCTGTCTTGGTACACCTCTCATAATGTGGATTCCAAACTTAAGGCCCATGTCATGAATCTGCTGTGCAATAGGTCCAAAGCCCTTTCCATCCTTGGCTGAAGGGAACCTATCTGTTGCTGGCATAAGTCTTGAATACTCGTCCATCTCAAGATCTGTGAACTTATGATATGCATGTGAATCAGCACCTGGCTCATACCACTGGATATCACAGATCACATACTCCCATCCAAATTCCTTGAGATTATCTGCCATGTATTTGGCATTCCCCAGTAAAATCTCCTCTGTAACAGCTGCTCCATAGCAGTCCCAACTGTTCCACCCCATTGGTGGCCTTTTTGCTACGTAAGTCTTTTCTTCTCCCATACACCCTCCTAATGTCTACGTAAATCTACTCTATCTGTTGTCCTTCCTATATCACTGTTTATCTAATAGTGCCTGGTAAATCTCGCGCTTTCCGACACCTCTGTCAGCTGCCACCTTCTTCATGGCATCCTTGTGAGAGATCCCCTGCTCCTCATAGAACTGCATATGTTCCTCGATGCTCATCTCTTGCCAGGACTGTCTCTTTTCCTCGTCCTGCTCTTCAAGGCTCTTGCCCTCGATTACGAGTACATACTCTCCGCGAGGTTCATTTTCCTTATAAAAAGAAATAGCGTCTTCGATTGTGGTTGGATTAACCTCTTCAAACTTCTTGGTCAGCTCTCTGCAAATAGATATGCGCCTGTTTCCAAGTGTTTCATAAAGATCATCAAGCGCTGCCTTAAGATGGTGAGGCGCTTCATATACGATCATAGTTCTGCTCTCATCCTTAAGGTCTTCGAGAATTCTTTTCCTGGCTTTCTTATCATCCATAGATGGAAGGAAGCCTTCAAAGCAGAATCGTCTGGTGCTAAGTCCTGACAAAGTAAGGGCTGTAATACAAGCCGCAGGGCCTGGAAGTGAGGTCACTACTATTCCAGCCTTGTGGCACTCTGCAACCAGCACCTCACCAGGATCAGAGATCGCCGGTGTTCCAGCATCTGTAATAAGAGCTACATTGAGCCCTTCCTGCATCTTGCCAATTAGATACTGTGCTTTATCGTACTTGTTGTACTCATGATAGCTCGTCATCTCTGTATGAATATCAAAGTGATTGAGCAGCTTAATGCTGTTTCTTGTATCCTCCGCAGCAATCAGATCAACACTCTTTAAAGTCTCAAGTACTCTAAAAGTCATATCATCCAGATTACCGATTGGAGTGGCACATAAATATAATTTTCCTGCCATTTTTATTTCCTTTATTCTAAAAGTTTCTTAACTTTGCGTTCTCTCTATCATGCAATTACACTTACTCTAACCTATCAATAGCCGTAAATATCATAGATTTCTTTGGTGTACTTACCCTGTTCTTCATATATAATTAGCGGCTCTTCCACTGTGATCCTTGGCTTTCCGCCTCTTGCTCCCTCAATGAGTACCATACTTGGCTCTTTATCCACAAAAGGATAAACCAGCCTCATTCTCTTTGGCTCTATCTTGTACTCATGCATGAGAACCATGATCTCTGTGAGTCTGAAGGGCCTGTGTACCATATAGAACTTACCACCTGACTTAAGGCATCTGGCTGCTGCCTTTATGACATCCTCAAGATCACAGAGTATCTCGTGTCTTGCAATAGCCTTGGGCGCATCCGGATTCTGAAGTCCATGGCTGTTAATCATATATGGTGGATTGCTCGTTACAACATCAAAAGAGGCAGCCTCAAATAATTGATCTGCCTCCTTAATGTCTCCTTGTACAATTTTCACCCTGGCCTCAAGGTCATTAAGAAGAACGCTTCTATTTGCCATTTCTGCGCTTTCATCCTGGATCTCAAGACCAATCAGCTCACTTGCCTTAGTTTTGGCCGCCATGAGAATCGGGATGATTCCTGTACCTGTTCCCAGATCAAGACATCTTCCGCCCTCCGGAGCATTCGCAAAACCAGACAAAAGAACTGCATCCATTCCAAAACAGAATTTCTCGGGATCCTGTATGATCCTGTAGCCATTTCTCTGCAGGTCATCCAGCCTCTCATTAGGCTTTAAATCAATTGTCCCCAAGTTTAGACTTTCCTTCCTGTTTCTCTTTCTTCTCAAGAGCCTCAAGTTCTTTCATCTCTTCGTCTTCCTGAGAATTCTTCTTGCCGTTATTGTTCTTTTTCTTTTGCTTCTTCCTGATAGATTCAAGTTCCTCGAGCTTGTACTCGTGAACCTCTTTCTCATCATCAACATCAACAAGAATCTTAACTGTCTGTCTCAGGATATTTACGCTTGAAACCTCTCCCTCAAGACCATCATTAGCCTTGCAGAAGTCACCAACACCTGGCATCTTCCTGTTGAGCTCTTCGTAAACGTCCTCTTCGTTCTTGAGACAGCACATAAGTCTGCCACATACACCAGAAATCTTGGTAGGATTCAGAGAAAGGCTCTGCTCCTTGGCCATCTTGATCGATACTGGTACGAAATCTGCCAGATATGAGTGGCAGCAAAGTGGTCTTCCGCAAATACCATAACCACCAAGAATCTTGGTCTCATCACGAACACCGATCTGTCTGAGCTCAATTCTGGTCTTGAACACTGCAGCAAGATCTTTTACAAGCTCTCTGAAGTCGATTCTGCCATCAGCAGTAAAGTAAAAGAGGATCTTGTTGTTATCAAAAGTATATTCAGCATCGATAAGCTTCATATCAAGCTCATGCTTTTTAATCTTCTCAAGGCAAACCTTAAAGGCTTCCTTCTCTTTCTGTCTGTTTGTCTTTTCCTGCTCGTCATCCTTGGTACTGGCTGTTCTGAGGACTGTCTTAAGAGGCTTAACTACCTCATCATCCTCGATCTCCTTAGGCGCTGCAACAACTGTTCCGTACTCAACACCTCTTGCAGTCTCAACAATTACGTGGTCACCTTTTTTGATCTCATATTTACCTGGTGAAAAATAATATATCTTGCCGGCAGTTCTAAACCTTACGCCGATAACTTTTGTCATATATTCTCCTTAATGCCAAGGAGCATAAGCTCCAAAGCCAAATCTATATTAACATTGGAATTAATACGGTTCTTGGCCGTTTCCATATCTCTAATGATACGATTAATTCCATCGTATGTACACCTGCGTGTAGCATCTCTAATATACGATATCTTATCAGTGAAAATCAAGTGATTATCTTCATCTGTAGCCTTGTAAACAAGCATATCCCTGAAAAGAAACAGCAGAATATCCATGAATTCATCAAGAGCCTTGGTATCTATGCCCTTCTTACTGTTCTTGTCATCCTCTTCAGCTGGTGCAAGCAGCTCATGAACTCTGTCCATCATGTCATGGATCTCAAGACCTTTTAGCTTACTGATCAGCTCAATTGTTCCATTCTTAAGGTTATCAAAACGCTCGTTAGAAGCCAGTTCCAGTGCCTTACCTACATTTCCTCTGGCAAAAGAGGCACACAAAACTGCCTTATAATCTACAACATGGCACTCTTCCATCAGATACTTCCTGATAGAATCGTCCTGTACAGGTTTCATTGGAAGCACAATGCATCTACTGATAATAGTAGGAAGAAACGCATTGATATTATTTGTCAGAATGATAATTACAATATATGAAGGTGGCTCCTCCAGTGTCTTAAGAAGCGCATTCTGAGCAGCCGGTGTCATCTTTTCCCCTTCAGGAATGATGTAAATCTTATAATCACTCTCGTAAGGACGGATAACTACATCATCACGAAGCTTCTCTCTGATATCATCAACACCGATGCTACCCAGCTTTTCGTGTGTGATGGTAATAATATCCGGGTGATTATCACTTAAAGCCTGTACGCATGAATGACATTCGTTACAGGCTTCAATGTATTCGTTCTTATTCTCTTTATGCTGGCATTGCAGCGCCTTGGCAAATATCTTGGCAATATACTCTTTTCCTGAGCCATTCTCCCCGGAAATAATATATGCATGGGAAACCTTGCCAGTACTGAGAGCATGCTGCATGTGCTCTTTCATCTGATTCTGATCTATGATGTCGGCAAAATCTGCCATCTTGTGTCCCCTTATCCCCAAACGAATATACTATCAAGTAAAAATATCTAACAGAAGTCCCTGAATCTGGCCTATCTTGGCAAGAATCGCTATGTTGTCCTTCTCATCCTTAACAAGCTCCCTGGCAAGCTCATCCAACTCGTCGTCCACTTGTCTGATGATTCCGTAAACTCTATGTCTTCCCTTCCTATCTAGGAAATTCTCTCTGGAAAAGACATGGGATCTTGTTACTACTTCATTCATGAAATCTTTAATAAGAATGCGATATCTCTGCATATCCTTGATATCGTTCTTCTTGGATATCCTCTCACCCTGCTGAACTATATCCTGCATCATGAGATTAAGTCGTTCAGCTAAAGACGCGTCCTCTAATTTACTGGTGAGCACAAACTTAAAATCGCCACCTGCCTCCTGAACCTGTTCAGGCGCCGGGACTTGCTGCGGTTGCGTGATATTATTTATCTTAATATCCATGCTGTGCCCTCCTGACTTAGTCTCATAAATCAAAAGAAATCCGTAAATCTAGGGTGTTTCTACTATAATTATAATACATAATTATAGTCAGCTACATATTCAAACTGTCATAAATTCCGCAAGTTACTTATTCTCCAAAATAAAACCACGTATCTCAGAAATACACTCGTCTATAGCTTCATTATTATTAAAGCGCCTTGTTACACCAGCTTCTTCAATCTTATCTTCGCTAAAGTCCTCTTCATCAGCAAGAAATCTTCTGCACATCTCATCGTATTTAGGATGTTCCTGCTTATCCTCTCTATCAAGAGCCCTGTGAAGTCTGATCTTAGTATCTACATTAATAAGTACTGGTGCTACTTTCTCTGTGCCAAAGTAATCCCTGAATGAACAATATGACTCGAGAGTTCCAATCACCAGATAATCGCCCTTGGTAAGATCAATCTGTCCATCATCAGCAGTAAAATATCTCCACTCGCCGTACTTGGTGTGATATGTTCTCTCTTCGATTATCTTCTTATCAGCTTTAAGCTGCTGATACTCGTCTTCATTCTTGAAAAAATATTCTGCACCATCCTTCTCTCCGTCTCTCATTGGACGTGTAGTATAAGGCACAACCTTGTTTAAACCGAGCTCCTCATCCTGGATAAGAAACTTATAAATAGTGTCTTTTCCAGAAGTGCTCTTTCCCATCAAAAGAAAAATCTTCCCCATCTTTATTACCGTTCTCTACTAATTTTTTCCCATAAAAGAATTAAGCACAATATATGAATCATATTGTGCGTTTAATTCTAATAAGTACTATTTATTTTATCACAGTTCTTCAACTCTAATCATATTAGTTCTGCCTGGAATTCCAAGTGGTACTCCAGCTGTAAGAACTACCTTGTCGCCAGCCTTGAGATAACCAGCATTCTTGGCTGCGTTGATAGCTTCTCTGAAGAGCTCATCTGCTGTATCTTCCTGTCTGATATGAAGTGGTGCAACACCCCACATGAGGTTAGCCTGTCTGCAAACAGTTGGATTGATTGTACATGCGATGATCTGGCAATTTGGCTTATATCTAGACACCATGCTAGCTGTGAAGCCTGACATTGTTACAGTAAGGATTGCATCTGCGTTAACCTCAGCTGCAATGTTACATGTAGCATGTGAAATAGCTGTTGTTGAATCGCCTGGTGCGTAATCTCTTTTACGAAGTCTTCCAACGTAATCAATATCAGCCTCTGTTCTCTCTGCGATTCTAGCCATTGTCTTAACAGCCTCAACTGGATAATCTCCAGATGCAGTCTCACCAGAAAGCATGATTGCTGTTGTTCCGTCATAAATAGCGTTAGCTACGTCAGTAACCTCAGCTCTTGTTGGACGTGGATGATGGATCATAGAATCAAGCATCTGTGTAGCAGTGATAACGTACTTACCTTCTGCCTCAGCCATCTTGATCATTTCCTTCTGAATTACAGGAACATCCTCAAAAGGAACCTCTACACCCATATCACCTCTGGCAACCATGATACCATCAGCTACCTGTAGGATAGATTCAAGATTGTTGATACCCTGAGTACTCTCAATCTTAGCAATGATCTTCATCTGGCTGTTCTTTTCCTTGAGGATCTCTCTGATAGCCAGTACATCGTCCTTTGTTCTAACAAAAGAAGCAGCTACAAAATCAAAGCCCTGCTCACATCCAAAGATGATATCGCTCTTATCCTGCTCGCTAAGATATGGCATTGTAAGCTCTGCTCCAGGAACGTTAACGCCCTTCTTATCTGAAACAGGTCCACCATTGATTACTGTGCATACGATATCTGTATCTGTAACTTCATCAACTCTGAGCTCGATAAGTCCATCATCAAGAAGAATTGTCATTCCTTCCTTACAGTCATTAGTAAGTTCTTTATATGTGATGGCAACCTCATCCTTAGTGCCCATGATATCTCTTGATGTAAGAGTAAATCTCTGTCCAGTTACAAGCTCTTCCTTACCGTTCTCGAAATCCTTAAGTCTGATCTCAGGCCCCTTTGTATCAAGCATTACTGCTATAGGAAGCTCAAGCTCATCTCTAAGCTTCTTGATTCTGTCATATTTTCTCTTATGCTCCTCATGTGAACCATGTGAGAAATTGAAACGTGCTACATTCATACCTGCAAGCATGATCTCGCGAAGCTTCTCTTCACTCTCACTTGCTGGTCCAATAGTACAAATTATTTTTGTCTTACGCATATAAATCCCTTTCTATATTCCATACCCTGAGCGCTATCGCCTGTACACATATCAACAAGTCCCTGTACATTCATTCTCTGATCAAGGTAATGCCTTATTTCCTGTATAATCTCTTTGGAAAGAACTTCTCCTGGTGCAATAAGTGGTATTCCTGGCGGATAAAGATTGATAAATTCCGCAGAAATACGACCTTCTGCAGATTGAAAATCCACAGTGTCTGTCTCAGAATCCCAAGCTTCTCCGATACACATAGAAACCTCCGGCAGAGCATATTCCTGCCTAGAAATGTCTACATTACTTTCCACCGCATCAGTATTCATATTATTATCACTGAAATTGTTATCAGATTCATGTGCCAAACTGGCATCTATCTCCAAGACTGCACTGATGAGCCTATCAATTCCTTCATCAGTATCCCATCCAGAAATAATAGCAAGAGCATATTTATCTCCCGCCATTTCCAACTGAAGATTATATTCCTCACGAAGTATATCATATAACGCTTGTCCTGTCATTGTGCCATTCCTTACATAAATCATGACTTTTGAGGCATCATCTATTGCACTTTTTCCCGGAATTTGTAAACAGCTGCAATTCTTTGTTGCATTTTGAATCCTGTTTCTATAATCAAGCAGCCTGTCTACATATCTTTTTCCATTCTCCTGCATCTCTTTGATGCACAGATCTATAGAAGACATCAGAACATATGATGGACTGCTGGACTGATATATTCGTAAAAACCTCTTAAGCTTACTCTTATCTATCAGGTTCCCCTGTATATGTAAAAGAGCTGTCTGAGTCATTGAAGGCAATGTCTTATGAACACTATGAATAACTAGATCTGCCCCTTGCTGCACAGCGCTTTGAGGTAGCCCATCGTATTCATTGTTGTCATTAACCTGCGAACTTTCAAATCCTAAATGCGCTCCATGAGCTGCATCTACAATAAGAGGAATATTCTTCTCATGACAAACATCCGCTATTCCTTTGATATCTGAGCATTTTCCTTCATAGGTAGGTGATGTAATAAATACTGCCTTAACCTCTTCAGTTAAATACGTGCTTATATCTTCTCTTGTATAGCTATCTGGTATTCCATAGATTGGATCACTCTTATAAGGAAGATATACTATATTCAAATGCCTAAGATATACAGCATTATAAAAAGATCTATGACATCCTCTGGCAGCAAGAATTGTATCGCCTTCATTTAAAGCTGCAGAAACTGCGGCCAAAACTCCACTTGTACTTCCATTTACAAGAAAATAAGTCCTGTCGCTTCCATATAATTCATTTGCTCTGTTCTCAGCTTCAAGAATTATTCCTGATTCATCATGCAGATTATCGAAACCATCTATTTCTGTTATATCACAGCGAAAAGCACCCTTCATCGGGGTGCTCTCTAGGTTACGTTTATGTCCTGGCATATGAAATGGATACATTTCTGAATCTGCCAGTCTGCTTAGTTCCTGGTATAAATCAGGCATAGTTTACTCTTATTTTTCCTTTTCTAAGTTTAAGGGTTTCAAGTGTCGATGAATATTTATCAGCAAGGCATACAATCCATGCCTCTCTACATCTTGGAAATTGGCTTACAGTAAGTGGCCACATATGCTTGTAGATGATATCCTTCTCTCTCTCTGAAAGAACAAAATCTCTTGTGGCATTCTTAAGCGCTATTCCAGGATGATAGAATCCATGAAGCTTAGGATGTAAATTTCCTGGAGAATCAGCATTATGCCAATCATACAAGAAGTAGTCGTGAAGAAGTGCACCTCTTACTAGCTCCCTCTCCTTACAATGAACGCCTAATGCTCTTGAGAGCTTGATCGCACAGAGCGCCACATGTAAGCAATGCTCATAAACAGTGACATTGCCATGCTGGATATACTCCTTAAGTCTCATGTACTCATAACAAGACAGAATATCTGAACCATACTTTTTAATAATGTCCTTATACTCTTCATTGGCTTCCAGCTGATCTAAGATTTCAGGATCAAATGTATCTGGTTCATATCCCTTTATGTCTAAGAGCTTCTTAATTGCTCTTTTATCTTCATTCGTAAGCTTGTGATGCATACTTACTACCTCTATATCTTTCCTTTGATTGTTATATATTACCATTAATATCGGTAAAATGAATAAAAATCATAAAAAAATAGAATTAACATTTAATTCGATTATCATTAGGGGGATTGAAGTAAGAATTTTGAGTAAAAAAAAGATGCCTAGAGTCTGAATCGAACCAACGACACGAGGAATTTCAGTCCTCTGATCTATCAACTGAGCTATCAAGGCATGTAGTAGCGGGGACAGGATTTGAACCTATGACCTTCGGGTTATGAGCCCGACGAGCTTCCAGACTGCTCCACCCCGCGTCATTATAAATCCGTACCTCGTACGAATTGTATGTAATTCTTTTTGTCTTTTGACAAAAAAAGAAATGGATGGCGGTGGATTCGAACCACCGAAGCAATTTGCAGCAGATTTACAGTCTGTCCCCTTTGGCCACTCGGGAAGCCATCCATATAGAGCCGATGAGCGGACTCGAACCGTTAACCTGCTGATTACAAATCAGCTGCTCTGCCAATTGAGCCACATCGGCTTACACACGAATTGTGTTTTGTTGATAAGTGGGGCCTACAGGGCTCGAACCTGTGACCCTCTGCCTGTAAGGCAGATGCTCTCCCAGCTGAGCTAAGACCCCTTAACAAACAAATAAAGCCAAAAATATGAA
>NZ_JAFRGN010000048.1 GCF_017433805.1 Butyrivibrio sp.
ATTACACATTCCGTCTTCATCCTGACAGCTCCTATCCTGGCTCCCTGAAAGAGAGCCAGAACAAGTGACAGTATTATCATGATAGATAATGACAAAAAGACCGTTATATATCCCTTAGTTTGTGATCTCACGAGTCTCTTCACTAATTGTCTTAAAGACATCCTCTACGATTCCTGAAATCTGCTTCTTGAATACGATTACCAGTCCGATCAGAACGACGATGATCAAAATGACCTCAACCGTGCCCATTCCTGCCTCGTCATTCCAGAAGGTCTTGATTCCTCCTGCAATCTTATTTCCAATATTTTTTACTCCGTTTTGTAATTTTTTCATTTATATTTACCTCTTCTACCAAACAATTGTCTTTTATTTATGGACTAAAACGTCATATATGCAGGTATCATGATGATTATCATCACGATAAGCAGCATAAGTATCATTGGCAAAAGAAGCTTAGTCCCCGCTTCTTCGCCAGCTTTTCTGGCTCTGTCGAGCCTGTCTTCCTGAGCTTTTCTCGCTTCCTCATTCAAAAGACGAAGTAGCTCACTATTACCCTTTCTAAGATTCTGGGACAGCAAAGTACTAAGTCTCGTATACTGCTGCCCTCCACATCTATAGCCAAACTCCTCGTAGGCATCACTCTCTGATTTCCCTGCTGCCAACTCTCTGGTTGTTCTAAGCATTTCCTCATAGGCAAATCTCTTTTCCTGCCCAGCCTTTAGCTTGGCTACATAGTTCTCAGAAAGCTTTCCAAAGATATTCCTCATGGTCATTCCAGCTCCCAGATATAAAACCATCTGCGAAACAAGCCCCGGATAATCACTTAAAAGCCCCTCATTTCTCTTCTCAATCTGGTCAGCCAGATCTTTATCCTTGAGCACAAAAGTTGCAGCTCCGCTAATTACCATGATGAGCAACAGGATAAGGCTGTTATCTTCTTCTTTTTCTCTCCAGATAATTGTCTCTTCCTTGTACTCAGAAGGAAGCTTGATCTGATCCTGATATCTGGTCTGATCATTACTTAGATCAATCAGCTCTTTAATCTCCTTCTGGATCAGCTCTGCTGCCGACAACTGCCTCGGGATTACGTCGGCATACAGAATCTGTTCCCATCTGCTCTCGTTGTACTTGTAGGTAGCTGTAAGGGTAATAACAATTCCTTCCTCAGGAACAAAGTCCCAGTCTATCTCTCCGTCATACTTGCAGACATCAACATTGTCTATCTTCCAGGAAACTTCAAAGGGATACCCATCTATCTTCTGCACCAGGTTCAGATTTTCTGTGACCTTCTCAAAAGACTCGTTTTCTCCAAGAACAACCTGTTCCATTTCAAGACTGGCCATTTCAAAAAATTCGTCCGCTTCTGCCTTCGTATAAAGCTTTTCATCAATTGTCACATTGAATTGTCCAAGCTCGTTGCCTTCTTCATCCTCAGCAATAAGGTTAAGCGCCAGTGCTCCATCTCCTGGCTGCTTTCTATCTATCAACACATCATCGTGAAGCTCTCCTCCATAAATGGTCTGAAGATGTAAAAGAAGTGCCAAAAAGCTGCCACACAATGACAACAGGATGACTATGCTTATTTTCTGCGCGTAGTAATCCGCCTCCAGCTTATCTGCGTTTGATTCACGATTCAGAGTGGACAGATTCGCCCTTATCTTTTGCGAGCTGACAATCTTTTTCCTATCCTTCAAAAGCCCATACAGATAAAGAGATATTCTATATAGAAGCCTTGCTATCCCTGTCTCATTGATATCCGGAGAAAGCTCTGTATCTTTGGATAGTATTCCTAGCGCCACTACAGCGACAGGAATTATCAAACAAATGCAAATTATCATCACTTCTCCCCTTAAATCCTGATGTTCACGATTTTCTCTGAGAGCACGTAGGATATACAGTAGATCACCATGCATACAGTCATTAGGATAATTCCAAAAAAATTGTGATATAGCGCATCAAAGAATCCCGGACTGGTAATACTTATGTAAAAAATAATGAAGAAAGGTACCATGTTCATAATCTTAGCCTCCAGTCTCTTTGCACTTATCAGCACATCAATTTCTTTTTCTACCTCCAGCTTTCCTGAAATAACGCTTATAGTTCTGTCGATGATCTCTGTCATATTTCCTCCGCTTCTCTTGGCTACAGCAAAAACAAGCGCAAAATCCTGAATATCAGAATTTCCTGTTTCTTTCCCCATTCCGAAAATAAGCTTTTCAAGAGGCACACTGTTTTTAAGCCCCTTGCTGATCCTTGATAGGTAAAAAGATATATCGCTATTTTTTCCATACAAAAGATCCATGTCTCTTCTTGCTTCAAGGAAGGAATTCTCTATTGAAAATCCCGCCTTTAAGCTGGTAAGAACAGAGAATATGGCGTCCTTAAACTGGATTCCAATCTGTCTGCACTTCCTGATACTCTCATTTTTCCTTTGCAAAAGAGTCCACGGAATCGCAATTGGAGATATCATAAGAACTGCCAGCCACGAATCAAAAAATAGTCGCCCAAACATTACAGCTATCCCCACTCCCTGTAACAGAAAAACCAGATCACTTTTCTTCGGCCGGTAATGTAAGACCTGCTGCCACAAGCTTTTCAATGTTCTTAAGTTCACCAGTTTTCCTCCATTCTCCCTTTATCCTCTCCCCTGACTCCTCCGCATTCTCCACAAACCTAAATAGCGGATTCAGCTTAATCTTTCCATTTGAATCAAGCTCTTTTTCCACCTCGCAGATTTCCAGAACCTTTCTGGACCTGTCGCGCAGCCTTCCCAGATGAACAATAACGTCTATTCCTGCTGCTATCTGGCCCCTCACCGCCGCAAGCGGAAGCTCTCCCATTCCCATAAGGCTCATGGTTTCAAGTCTGTAGAGCATATCGTAGGCACTATTGGCATGACCTGTGCTCATTGACATGTGCCCGGTATTCATAGCCTGCAACATATCCACACACTCTCCTCCTCGTACCTCTCCGACGATCACCCAGTCTGGGCGCATTCGCAGCGATGATTTGATGAGGTCTCTGATGGTAATAGGCGCGCAGCCTTCGACGTTTGCATTCCTCGCTTCCAAACGAACAAGGTTGGGCACGCCTATTATCTGAAGCTCCGCAGAGTCTTCAATTGTCAAAACTCTCAAATCCTTGGGAATAAAATCTGACAAAGCATTTAGAAAGGTAGTCTTACCTGAACCGGTACCACCAGAAATAAAGATGTTATAGCCTGCCTTAACCAGAATCCTGAGATAGTCACATAGATAGCTCGATATAGAATCAAGCAAAAGAAGTCTTTCGATGTCTATTGGCTTTTCCGGAAATCGCCTGATCGTGATGATGGGGCCATTGAGTGCCACCGGATCCAACACAATGTTTACACGGCTGCCATTTGATAGCCTTGCATCTACAATCGGCTGTGACTGGTTGACCACTCGGTTACAGGAAGCAACAATCTGCTGAACTACATCCTCAAGCTTTTCTCTGGATTCGAACCTTCCGTTGAATCTGGACAGGCAACCATTTCTCTCAACGAAAATATTGTCCGTACCATTTACCATGATTTCCGTCACCCCAGGATCGTCCACCAACTGCTGCAGAATATCCAGCTTCCTTATGGAGTTAAATATCTGCATCCGAAGCCTTTTCCTGTCTTCGACTGAAATAACCGCATGCCTTAAACTATCTGACAACCTTTGATCCACCAGCTCATACATTTCTTCATCAGTGATGTCCTTGGAATAATCAATGGAACTGATTATCTGCTGCCTTATATTTCTCTTTAAGCCTTCAATTCTCTGTTCCACCTATTATTCCCTCGCTCTCAAGCAGCCTCAAGACATAATCGTCATAGCTCTTTTTGTCCCTTAAGTCTGGCACCTGGCACTTCACAAGCTTCTCTCTTACCTCTTCAAGCTCACCTTGCATCAGCACTTCCTCGAACAGCTTAAGCTTATATTGATCCGATGCATAAGGCCTTGTTATGGTAATAAGCCTGTAACACAGCGCCGCTATATCAAAGAATTCTCCCGGATATTCAGTCATGTCCACCACGATATAATCATATCCGCATTCATTGATTAGAAGACTATATAGATTCTTGAGCTTCTGACAACTTATCTCTTTGATCTGCATTGCAGTCCTGGCTGGCATAACATAATCAACGCCATTTCTGGATTTCTTTATCTTCTCCAGATGAAGACCAAACCTCTCTGCCTCAAGCTCTGCGTAATATATCAGATCTGTAATGTCCTCATCGCTGCTAATCCCCAGCATCTGAGGCAGTGTAGAGAAACTCTCAAAGCTAAGAAAAATAACCTTGGCATCCCTTGCAAGCTTCTCCGCAATATTAACCGCCAGAGTTGTCTGCCCGCATTTCGAAAGTGGTGAATAAAGACCGATCACGCTTCCTTTTCCAGGAGCAGCAGAAAGACTAAGCCCTGTAAATTCCTCTGCTTCCTCAGTGCAAAAGCCCACGATGTCATTTACAATTACAGAAGCCGGCTGATACTTACTTATGTATTTCTTATTAAGATCAGAACTACATTCTCCGTCTTCGCACACAAGACTACTACCGCCAAAGCCCTCATCCAACACCAGTACATTTCTCACATTCTCAGATAGCCTTAGATCATCGATTCCTTCAAGCGCACTCTCAGCAATCATCAAAAGAGCTACCTTAGTTTTCTTAATGAACTGTTCCATCAGATCGAAATCAGTAAAAGAAAAAATGTCAAAGCCAAGTCCCAGATTTCCTCTAAGATACTCATCAAGCCTTCTTAAATAAATCTCATCTTCGTCGCAAATAGCCAGTTTTAATCTGTTCATACAATTCCTCCTAAGACCAAAATAGTACTTACAAGGACTGGAACAGCAAAATGCAAGGTTTTCTTTTCTCTCTTAAAAACAACGATTACTAATGAAATAGCTCCTGCAATGAGGAAAGAATATAAGATACAGGATTGTAATTCCTGAAATGATAAAAAAGATGCTGTAGATAATAGTAATTTAACATCGCCGGCCGCGATACCTCTAAGGAAGTATACCGGCATGAGTACCAGGAAAGTAGCTAAAGTTGCCACAAGCGCCTCTATGAACCTCCCGGTTCCTTGGCTCAAGGCAATTATCAGGCCCGTCAGTAGTCCAGGTACTACCCAAACATTATAAATTTTGTCTTTGGTAAGATCAGTAAATACCGCTCCTGTCAAAAACAAAAGCAAAACCGCTCTTATCTCTATCCACTCCTTTCAAAGTTTTGTGTCGAGCTCGCGATTAAAGAATTTAGCACCACAAAAAATATTTGTAAACCCCCTCAAATTTTCCCTCGCACGCCAATATTAATTTTTTGTTCGAATGGAGTCGAACACTTTATAAACTCCTCTAAACATAGAAAAAGAGCGGCTTCAAACCCATTCTTTGTAGAAACAGTCTTCGCTCGCTCTTTTAGATTTCGTATTATTCTATTTTCTTTATTATGAATCTCAGAAGCAAAATTAATAGTTTAAAGATTTTCTTAAGCCATGTATCCGCGGTTCATGGAAGCTGCCGTCACATCCTCATTGAGACTGTGTTTTCCATAGGTCAGGCCAGCGTAAACTGTCTGTATATTTCCCATGGTAGGAGCACTTTTATCCTCTGACTCGATCTCTTTATAAGCTGCATGGAGGGATTTGAAATTCTGCTTAACTTTGCCAATTCTTTTTACACTACCCTGTACGCCTGCTGCCGTGAGCTCTGTCTTGGAAAAAATATAGAGCTTATGGAGCATTCTACCCAGCTCCATCTTAAGATTAACTGAGCGGATGAGCTCATCAATTACATTCTGAGCATACAAAAGGTTTCTGTCAGCGATATCTCTTTGCCCATTGGTCATAGCAGCTTCTGCATCGCTTATATAATCGATGACCATCTCATATAGGATTGTGATCATCTGAGTTTTATTGGCCTGAGTGATCTTAAGGGTATATTCCTGTTTCTTTTCCTGTGTCATGGCATATCCTCGCTAATCAAACTAATTATCACTGCAAAAGCTGTAAAACCTGTGAAGGTCTTTCATTAGCCTGGGCCATCATTGAAGTTCCAGCCTGTGAGAGAACCTGCTGTGTTGAATAAACTGTCATCTCTTCTGCCATATCTACATCCATGATTCTGGAATAAGCAGCTGTCATGTTCTCAACTGTGATATCGATACTGCTGGAAGTATGCTCCAATCTATTCTGGTAGGAACCGAGTCTGCTTCGGATTGAACTGATATTTGCAAGGGCTCCCTTTACATCCTCGATTGCCTCAAGGGCACCTTCTGGATTAGCCATATCAAGGTTGTAGATTCCAAGAGTTGTAAGGTTAACTCTGGGGATTCTGATATCAAGTGTCTGACCCTCATTAGCTCCAACCTGCATTGTCATAGCACCGCTGGCTGTAAGATCCACAAATACTGTATCGCTAAGTGCTCTGTCAATCTGGATATCGATCTTCTTACCAGTACTGTCGCTAAGTGTCAATACGTCCTCGTTAATAGATGCGATCATTCCGTTGTTCATATATGAAGATGTTGTTCCATCTGCATTAACTCTTTCGATCTTAATAGCCTTATCGCTGCCATTTTCAAAGAAGATTCCCTGCTTATCTACACCGGTTGTTCCTGTAAGGTGCATATAGGAAACATCGATACCAGTAATCTTGTAAACTCCTGCTTCTACAACGTCTGAGTAGTTAATGACTTTTACATTAGCATCAGTCTTGGAGCCTGAGAAGCTGTCGCCGATTGTGGCATAGCCCTTAAGATCAAAGGTTCCATCAAGGATACTCTGACCATTAAACTGTGTGGTCTCTGCCATTCTCACAATCTCTTCTTTTAAAAGAGTTACCTCTTCCTGGATTGTCTCTCTGTCTGCATCTGTAAGTGTTCCGTTACTAGCCTGAACAGCCAGCTGGTTCATTCTCTGCAGAATCTCCTGGATCTCTGAAAGGGATCCGTCAGCAACCTGTACAATTGAGATTGCGTCATTGGAGGTATCCCCGGCAACTCCGAGACCTTCGATCTGTGAATTCATTCTTCTGGACATCGCAAGACCTGAAGGATTATCCTTTGCGTTGGCGATTTTGAGACCGCTGGACAATCTCTCCAGTGATTCAGATAAAAGAGTATCATTTCGCTGAAGCGCGTTATTAGCGATCATCGCTGACACATTATAATTAACTTTCATTTCTACCTCCTTAGAGAGCCTCTATAAATGCTTTTGCCATAGACAGTAAAATACTTGTGTCTGTAAATGTCTTTTGATTGCCATCCGTGGCATTTGCATTAGCTGTTCCTACTGAGATAGGCTGTGTCTGCGCATGGTAAAGGATTGCAATGTTGTCCTGGCCCACGCCAAAATCCTTTAGTTTCTCAGCCAATTTCACGCACATTTTAGATCTAACGCTTTCCATGTATTCTACTTCTTCGGTGCTCTGGCCATAGGTTGTGGTGATCATTCCACTAACAATGCCATTCTTTTCAGAAAGAGTGGCTGTGACCATACCATACTCGTAGGTTTGAATACTGGCTTCCATCCGTGAATCCATGCTTGCATCGTTTTTCAAAGTGATGTGCATGGAAATCTTTTGCCCATCGATCATGACAGGTACATCGAAGGTTCCCCTCTCTGAGCCAGCGCTCATAACGGTTAGTCTTCTCTGCATGAGGTTGATTGCTCTTACATCAATATAAGTATCGTCCTCATCCATCAGCAGTTCTTCCAGGCTGTCAGAAATGTTTTGAAGAGCATTCTTGTAAGTGTCTTCATAATCCTGCTCACCAAGAGCGTCCACCAGCAAACTCTGCTCTTTGGTGGCCATCTCTTTTAACAGCTCTTCCGATTTCTGCCAGATACTACCGTTCTTACGGTCCCTTCTATTGGAGATCATAGCTTCCAGGTTGTTGAAGTTGACTTCCATATTAAGGCTCTTAAGCTCCTCATATGCGCCTTCTCCATCGCGTACCTGGGCCGTCTCTCTTATCTGCCTGACAACTTCGTTGGCGTAATCCCTTTCAAGCTCCTCATTTACCCCAGCACTTTGCAGATCTTCTGCAAGTTTTGGTAAAAGAGTACTCTCGTCAGGTTTGGCCATCTGAAGTTTTTCGGGCTCAAGATTCTCATATACTATATCGGCCTGTGCCCTATAATATCTAAAGGCCGAACTGATTTGTTCATCAATTTTTAATTCTGATGATCTGCTAATGGCATCAATACCACCAAAGCTGTCATCTACTGTATAATCCATTCCATGTCTTGATGCCTTCTGGGTTCTGGTTGCTGTTAAAAGATTTCCCAAAGTCATCTTGGCTCCTGTCTTAATGACAGAACCTATAGCCTGATAGTCACCCGCCTTAAGCGTATGGAACAATCTGTATATTCCGATAAAAGATTCCTTCTCTGCTTCTGTAATACCCTTTTGTCTCTCAAGCTTGTACAGGAATTTGGAATATTTCTCATCTGACTTGGATCCGCCCTTTCCAGAATCATCGCCATTAAAATTCTTGTTCAGATTCTGTGAGAGTTCCTCAATAGTCATGCCAAGAGGATTCTTGCCTTCTCTGATGATATCGACAACCGCTCCTGGTTTAAGTCTGTCCATGGTATTCTTTAGCATCTGATCCCAGGCTCTTACCTTCTCAAAATTCTCCTGAGTCATTTCCATGCTGTTATATCCAAGAACTCGTATTGCTCTTCTATTTTCTTCACTTGGCTCCTGTCCCATATCCTTAAGGATTTCATCAACATTCTGGAATGCCTTTTTGATACTGTCGCCAAGATCCGCTCTAGGTGCTGTCATCAGTGGTTCATAGCCCTGCTGGGCTTTTTTGTAACGCATCTCAATGTCGCTTGATACTTCACTGATTCTGGAAAGAGACGCTGTCTCCATCTCATCCAGCATTGCACCGGTAACATCAATAGGTCCGCGGCTAATGATGCTGACTCTGCTCAGAGTTGCTTCTATGAGATAACCAGTATTCTGCGGAGTCACGTTTGTTATCTTATCAATCGCTACACCTGCAGTCTCGCAGGCAAGATCTCCAAGTATGTTATGGAGCTTCTCTATCAGCTGCTCCATAGGTGCTGTATCAATTGAAAAACCGCTGCTAAGAAGCTGCCTGTTGGCATCTACTGTCATACGAAGTCGTACTTCTTCGAGCTGCATTCTGGCCTGAATAAAACGTGTATCCTGTGTATCGATAGGACATTTATCCACATATTCTGAAGTAATGGAATTCTTGATCGATTCAGCTCTCAGAACGGACAGATTCAGCTCTTTTCCCGAGTGAAGGCCTGTCCTTATATCGTTATCAGAAATCTTTTCGAAATCATCCTTAATGGCATATGCTCTGGAAAAAAGACTTCTTGGATCTGAAATGTCAGCCATAGTAGCTTTCTTACCATCAGCTATGGCCGCAGCAACAGCCTTTGCTCCTGTCTCTTCAGATATAGGAAAAGAAATCTCTTTTACCCTGTGTACACCGGCAAGTGTATCAGCTGTAAGCGGAATTCCCTGCTGAATAGCCCATCTGGCTTCTTCTCTTACCTGTATGTTTTCCTTATCAAATCCTGCCTCTTCGATTATCTTGTCTATCTGGCCATCAAGCTGCTCCCAGTCATAGGCCTCTGCCTTCTGGGCATAATATCCGCCTGCATCCTGAGCATAGAAGCCTCTTCCTGACATGTTCTGGCCGTTGGTACTGTGAGATGCACGGTAAATATTCTCAATACTTGGGCTCATGTTGTTGAGGACAAGATATTTAACCGCAGCATCATCAAGTCCCTGAATATCAGCAACTTCAGAGTATGCAACGCTTGCAGCTTTTATATTTTCATAGGTGACGGGAATGTCATTTTCATGGAAGCTCTTTTGTAATTCTGTAGCAAAAGACATGCTGCCTGTGATCCTGGCTAGCTTATCAAGGCTCATATCATCGTTAAAGCCTACGATTTCCTGCCCAGACTCCAAAAGAACACTCTTGATCTTATCAAGAATGGTCACAGTTTCTGTACTGTCCATATTTTTAATATCAAATCCATCCTCAGCGGCCTTGGCATAGTCCTCTTTGGACATGGTATTTGATAAAAGAGCCATATAGTTATGCTGTGTCAAAACGTCCGTGTTTTCAGCCATTTCGCTTATGTTATCTAAGCTCTTGGCCTGACAGGCATAAGCATTATTACTATAAATGCTTGAATCAAGCTGTATACTAACTGGATCAGAAGTAGTAGCTACAGATCTTGACTTGCCAGCTTTGGATGCGAAAGCCTCCTTTGGTTCCATCCCAAGAATATCAAGACTCTCATCTTTTCCATGACTGGTAATTGCCTGAAAGTTAATATTCATTTGTACCTCACTATTTTTATCACACAAAAAATGGTGATGAACATATTATTCATCACCATTTATTTCGGCTTAGTTTCAAAAAACTTTACTTTTTAGTTTTCTTAGTCTGGAAGAGGAATACCTCGGCACCATATGGTGGAAGGTCAAATTCTATGCTGTAATCCTTGTAATCACATAGTCCTTTTTCAGCTTTTATCTTATCTGGAACACAGCTGCCTGATCCGCCATAGCATTCCTGCGCGCTATCAAGGAGCTTGGTATAAGTGCCATCAAATGGAACGCCTACCTTGAAGCCTTTTCTCTCCATAGGAGTCATGTTCAGTACAAAGAGAATGTTGTCCTTGCCATTAGAAGCTCTGCGGTAGAAGCTATAAGTGCTGCGCTCCTTGTCATCGGCATTGATCCACTCAAATCCTCCCCAGTCATTATCCACTTCATAAAGAGCTGGATACTTTCTGTAGAGCTCAAGGAGCTTACCTACATAATCCTTCATTCCTCTATTAAGGTCGTTCTCTAAGAGGAACCAGTCGAGCTCTCTCTTCTCGCTCCACTCACGCTCCTGACCAAAGTCCTGACCCATGAATAAAAGCTTTTTACCAGAGTGACCAAACATGTAAGTATAGCCAACTCGAAGGTTCGCGTACTTATCAACCTTGTAACCAGGCATCTTCTCTACCATTGAGCACTTAAGGTGAACTACCTCATCGTGTGACAATGGGAGAATATAATTCTCAGCATCATTGTAGCTCATTGCAAAGGTCATCATGTAATGAGCACCCTGTCTGAAGTATGGATCAAGCTTCATATATTCACAGAAGTCGTGCATCCATCCCATGTTCCACTTAAATGCAAAGCCAAGTCCATCCTCCTCTGGTGGAGCTGTAACCTTAGGCCACGCTGTGGATTCCTCTGCAATAGTGAGGATATTAGGATATGTTCCTCTTACTACGCTATTAAAGTGCTTAAAGAACTCGATAGCATCGAGGTTCTTGTTATCGCCATATTTGTTAGGCACCCACTGTCCATCTCTTTTACCATAATCGAGATACAGCATTGATGCCACTGCATCTACTCTAAGTCCATCGATGTGGAACTTGCGGATCCAGTATAATGCATTAGCTATGAGGAAGTTCTTGACCTCAGGCTTAGCAAGATTGAAAATCTTGGTGCCCCAGTCAGGATGTTCACCCTTACGTGGGTCTGGATCTTCATAGATACAGGTTCCGTCAAAACATGCAAGCCCAAATTCGTCGGGACAGAAGTGAGCTGGAACCCAGTCAAGGATAACACCGATTCCATGCTTGTGAAGTGTATTAACCAGATACATGAAATCTGTTGGCTCGCCATATCTTGCTGTCGGAGCATAGTAGCCAGTTACCTGATAGCCCCAGGAGCCATCAAATGGATGCTCAGCTATTCCAATGAGCTCGATATGTGTGTACTTCATTTCCTTGAGGTACTCAACAATTCTGTCTGCAAACTGTCTGTATGTATAGAAGCCGTCCTCAGTTCCATCAGGATGTTTCATCCATGAGCCAATGTGGCATTCATAGATGGCGATGGGCTGACGGTTCATGTCTTTACCCTTAAGTGAGTCATACCACTTGGAGTCTGACCACTTAAAGCCTGAAAGATCTGTTGTCCTGGAAGCATTGCCAGGTCTGAGCTCAGCATAGTTGGCGTAAGGATCAGCCTTGTAAAGCTTCCTTCCGTCCTGAGCTGTAATGAGGTATTTGTATAATGCTCCTATTCCTACCCCCGGAATAAACAATGTCCAGATGTTACCTGTCTTGGTGCGCTGCATCTGATGAGCATTTTCATCCCATCCGTTAAAATCACCTACAACATGAACATCAGCGGCATTTGGTGCCCATACTGCAAAAAAGAATCCTTTTTTCCCCTTCTCTTCTGCTGGATGAGCTCCTAATTTATCATAAATCTCATAATGTGTGCCCTGTCCAAATAAGTATTCGTCGTCCTCAGATATAAAAACCTTTTGACTCATAAATAACCCCCTCAGTTTATTTGGTACTTATTTCTTAGTGCATAAAGTCTTTTTCTCTTAAGATGATCATATCATTCTCATCGTATCTCTTGTTGACAAGTACATCTACAAAATGGCCTATTGAACGCTTCTCAGCATAGTAAATAGCATCATCGATGATATCCTTAACCTCTGCCACTGTTACTTCGTGGTCAAGAGTCTGTCTCTCTGAGATTCTGGTATGAAGAGCCAGAATTCCAAGGTTATCAATAGCATACTCTTTCTCATAGGCGTACTGTCTTGCATAAGCTACAAGAGAATCATCATCAAGCGCTTCGATATCAACTCTTACATTGAAGCTCTGCTTAAGTGATGGATTCTTGTCAAGGAATCTGTCCATATCCTCTTTGGTGTCTTCCATAACAAGGATAAGACCCTTATTCTCTTCCTGAAGAATTCCAAGAAGCTCATTGACTGTTTCCTGGTTAAGATCAGCAGCCCTCTGAATGATCAGCGCTCCATTTGCAAGCTTATCAAAAATGCTGCTGGTGCTCTTCTTGTTGAGAGTGTTAGCTGTAATCTTGGCAACCTTACCACTGAAGTTGGAATCAGATGCCTGAACTGCCTTGATAAGACCCTTAGCCAGGTTAACAGTTCCTGCCCCCTCCTCACCAGTAACGATTGCGTTACCTGTGAAGGCATCCATGCTCAGATTGTCGATAGCATTGATGATCTGTCTTCTGGATTTCTTGTGATGAATATATGGTCCAAAGAGCTCTTTTTCCTCTGGTGTCATTGTTCTGACACGCTCTTCAATCTCTCTGTTTCCAAGGTGCTTCTTGCCATTTTCTTCTGACTTAGATTCAGGTCTAGCTACCTGCTTCTGAGTAGTTTCAGGCTTGGCTTCAGGATTCTCACCTTCCCATTCATCTTCTGGGATGTCTTCTTCAGCTTCATCCTTATCAGCGTCTTCATCATCAGAATCTTCTGCTTCTGACTCATCCTCGTCATCTGCTGGTGTTACAGCATCCTTCTCGGATGTAACAGTTCCAACCTCTGACTCTTCCTCGCTAGCAGCAAGCTCCTGTTCTACAGTATCTGCATCCGCATCTACTTCCTCAGGAAGCTCATCTGGAATCTTATCAAGCTCAGCAGAATCAGAAACGTTTAATTCCTTGGCCTCAGCCTCATCAATAACCTCATCTACTGCGGCATTGATAACGTCTTCTCTATTGACCGACCAGTCGCCTCTTCCAGAAGCTTTGTCATACTGCTCCTTTTTGAGGGCGTCGGATATAGCCTTCTCAATCTTTTCCTGAAGGCCTTCCTTGGTCAGCTCGTCGTAATCAGCAAACATATTGCCAGTTTCGTCTGCAACTCTCTTCTTAACTGCAGCAAACTGTTTCTCTTTCTGATCTCTCTTGAACTTCTCCCAGTTGCCGAGATACTCATCTATACTGATCTGACCAGTAATCTGCTTCTCAACCATTGGCTCTGGCTGAACTGCCATGCTGATCTGACCGTCTGATTCCTGTGCAAGAATATTCTCAAAATGCTTGGGCATCTGATAGCTTGCATTAGGATGGATAACAGCTCCTGGAACTTCGTCCTCAAGAGGCTTCTCCTCATAAACAACTCCTCTGTAAAGAGGTGCTGTATTTGTATCTATATCTGTAGCAACAGCTTCGTCTGTATCCTGTTCTGATACTAACTGCTCGTACTGCTTGGCCTCTCCTAGGATAGGTCCATTTCCGCCATATTTAATATCAATACCCATCTGAGGCGCTGTAGGAATATCCTCTGTCTGTGTATCAAAAAAGATTTCCTGCATGCTGCCAGTTGGCTGTGGCTGCTCTTCTGCTACATCACTTTCGGATGCATATATCTCTTTAAGCCCCTCTGCAAGTGCCTCCTGAAGATTCATGGTGTTATATGCACTTACATCTACAGATGGCTCTTTAATCTCAGTAATGCGAGAATAAACAATAGTATCTGGTGCTGGCTCCTGTGGCACATTGCGTGACATAGTGTACTCTTTGATCACTTCATCTGTTACAGGTGGCATTTCCTTGGTAGGCTGCTTGCCCTCTGGAACATACTCAGCTGAAGGAGTAGGAATCTCTGCAGTAACTGCAGGTGTTGGAGCAGCCACTGGTGAATCAGGTATTGTAGCAGACTCTGTCACAATGCCATTTTTGATCTTGTATCTGTTATATCTATCCTGCTGTTCTGGTGAAAGAGGCTCATGAAGTGCCTTGAGTTCAAGAGCTTTCATGACGTATCTTCCCTCACCAAACCAAAGGAACATCTCATCACACTCTTCTACGCACTCAGTAGTAAGGCCTACCCTGTGATAAAGGTATGCCAGTTCATATGCCCATCTTTCTCTGTAATCGTGTTTTTTGAATTCTTCAAGGACAGCAATTCTCTCTTCAAGGCTGACTTCCTGTGCCTCGTAGAGCTTGTACTGTAAGATATATCTGCCTGTATCTCTAGGCGCTATTCTGACAAATTCCTTATAATATTCAACCGCCTGAACAAACTCGCCCATCTTGATAGCCAGTTCGCATAAAGAGTATACGATTGGCCTTCCTGTAGGGTGCTTGTCATACGCCATCAGAAGAACATCTCTACTCTCCTCAAAACGGCGATTGATCTTATATAAGTCACTGATGGTGCAGAGCATAGATACGCTCTTAACACGCTTCCAGTCTATTGTATCAGCAATTTTCACTGCTTCGGCATATCTGCCTTCCCCGATCAGAGCCTTAATCTCGTCAGCCCTGATCTTATACTCCACTTTATCCAAAACTTTTCCCCTTTGGTACCAACAAAACTACATATAAAGTTAGTTTAACATAGCGCTACTTCTTTGTAAAATATCAGAAAGCCTTGCAAACTGCTCTAAACTCAGAATTTCCCCACGTGCTTTTTCGTCAATTCCCATTTCTACTAAGGCATCCTGAACCTGCTGCCTTGAAACCCTCAATGCAGGGTTGTTTGCGAGGGAATTGGACAGCGTTTTTCTCCTCTGGTTAAAAGAGGTTCTGATTATCTCAAACATGTATTTCTCATCCTGAACCTGAACTGCCGGCTCGCTATATCTTGTGAGCTTAACAACAGCCGAGCCTACTCCAGGCTGCGGAATGAAGCTGCTTGGTGGAACATCCATAACCTCGTTGGCCTCAGCGTAATATCCAACAGCCAGTGAAAGAGATCCATAATCCTTGTTGCCAGGTCCCATGGCCATACGATCTGCAACTTCCTTCTGTACCATTACTGTAATACTCTCAATTGGAGCACCACTCTCAAAGAGCTTCATAATGATAGGAGTTGTGATGTAGTAAGGAAGATTAGCTACAACCTTGATTGGTTTACCACCGTTGTACTCTTTAACAATCTCGTCTATATCAACCTTGAGAACGTCCTCATTTATTACAGTTACGTTGTCATACTCAGACAGTGTATCTGCAAGAACAGGAATCAGGGTCTTATCAATCTCAACAGCAACAACCTTACCTGCTGACTCAGCCAGATACTGAGTAAGACTTCCTATACCAGGGCCAATTTCAAGAACGCAGTCATCGCTTGTCACTCCTGCGGCGCTAACTATCCCATCAAGTACGCCACTATCTATCAAAAAGTTCTGTCCAAATTTCTTTTTGGCACTCATGCCATATTTTGCCAGTACCTCTTTTGTTCTGGCTGGATTACCTAAATATGCCATATTACCTCCAAATCACATCTATGCAATCTATCAATATCATTTTACAGCCTATACATGCGTTTTGCATTTTCTTCTGTAATTCTTATTACTTCTTCCTCGCTGATGCCCTTTATCTCAGCCATCTTGCTGACAACATAAGTAAGATATGTGGAATTGTTCCTCTTACCTCTAAAAGGCTCTGGTGCAAGATAAGGACAATCTGTCTCAAGAAGAATCCTGTCCATAGGTGTCTGCTCTACTACTTCCACCATCTTCCTACCATTCTTAAAAGTAAGAACTCCGCCAATTCCAATATAAAATCCCATATCAACGCACTGCTTGGCTACTTCCCTGGAATATGAAAAGCAATGTACTACTCCGCCAATTTCTCCTGCGTTCTCACTTTTCATAATCTCGAGTGTATCCGCAGCAGCATCTCTTGAATGGATAACGACAGGAAGCTTAACTTCCCTTGCAATATCAAGCTGTCTTATAAACCATTTCTTCTGAAGCTCCGGCGCCGGATCAGGCCAGTGATAATCAAGACCAATCTCTCCAATTGCTACGCACTTATCATCCTTACTCCACTCATAGAGCCTTCCAATATTCTCATCATCCAGCTCTTCAACCTCAGATGGATGTACACCAACAGCAGCATAAAAGAAATCATATTTATGAGCCAGGTCCATCGCACTCTGTGAACTAGATAAACTAGCACCTATATCAACTACATTTCCAATCCCTGCAACCTTAAAAGAACCAATAAGGGACTCTCTATCTATATCAAATTGCTCATCATCATAATGAGCGTGTGTATCAAATATCATTTTTCCTCCAAAATTCATGTCCATTTTTATATTTTATACCAAAAAAGGGCTCGCTCCAAATAATTTATCATAAAAATTTGGCCGTTAAAACCGCATAAATACTGCATCTTAAAATTTTTTTAAAAATTTTTGAAAAAAGTGCTTGCATTTTCTTTTTCACCGTAGTAAGATATCACTTGTCGTTAAGACATGGCAACGCCAAGTAAATAACGAATGCACCGCTAGCTCAGTTGGTAGAGCACCTGACTCTTAATCAGGTTGTCCAGGGTTCGAGACCCTGGCGGTGCACGCCGAGTACTGTTTTCGTGGGTATATCCCATGGGGATGGTACTTTTTTTCGCGTTAAAATGAGCCACGCAATATAAAAGAAAGATAATGAATGTCATGAGGAGCTTGCTCATCTAAGACTTTCATTATCTTTCTTTTAATTTATGCGGCGAATGCCGCGTAAATGAGAAATGCGTAGCATTTCGAATATTGCGTGCCTGCATCTATTTTGCGCATTTAGTCCATTATCGATGCCCATTTTAGCCCTTTTCTTTTATCAAAAGCATCGAAAATTGATTTCTACGCAATATAGATGCAATTTCTATTTCTATGTTGGTCCAAACTGCATCTATTATGACCAGTTAAATGATAATCGATGCAAAACTGATTTTGCTTGATCAAGATGCATGACATCACTGAATTCATATCATGCACATCTTCCCAATAAAAGAGAATAGTTTTAAGATATTAGCATATGCAGAAAGTAGAACTTATAAGAAGTAATAGAAAATCAATAGCGATAGAAGTGACCAAAGATCTAAGAATCATAGTCAGGGCGCCGCTTAGGATGTCTGAGAGGGAAATTAACCGTTTTATTGGTGAGAAGGCAGACTGGATTGAAAAGAGCCTTAAAAAGATGAAAGAAAGAGCTCAAAACGAATCCAAAAGTACCCCATTATCTGAGCAGGATATAAAGCTGCTTGTTACCAAGGCAAAAAGGATCCTTCCTCCTAAGGTTGAGAGATATTCTAAGATACTCGGTGTTAGCTATAACAGAATTACCATTAGAATGCAAAAGAGCCGATGGGGAAGCTGTTCAGCTCAGGGAAATCTTAATTTCAATTGCCTTCTGATGCGAGCTCCGGATGAAATTATAGATTATGTTGTTGTACATGAACTATGTCACCGCAAGGAAATGAATCATTCAGACAGATTCTGGGCACTTGTAGAAAGTATACTTCCCGATTACAAGGAAAGACGTAAATGGCTTAAGGATCACGGAAGTGAATTAATGGTCAAATAATTATAATAAAAACCTCAGAACACTCTATTTGAATGTTCTGAGGTTTATTTCTTCTATATATTATTTATTCTCCTGAGCCTTTTCTGGGTGCTCAAGCATCTCCTGCATTGTGTGCCAGCCAAGTACTGCACATTTAACTCTTGCAGGCATATGAGCTACATCCTGAAGAGCTGCTGCCTCATCAAGAGCCTCAATGCTCTCTTCGTCTGTAATCTCGCCCTTGATCATTCCCATGAAAGTTCCAGCAAGCTTGATTGCCTCTTCCTTGTTCTTGCCAAGAATCTGGTCAACCATCATATCTACTGATGCCTGTGAAATAGCGCATCCACTTCCATCGTAGGAAGCTGCCTTAATAACATCTCCATCAAGCTTCATATAAAGAGTAATGTCATCTCCACAGCTTGGATTAACACCTCTAAGTACCAGATCTGCATCCTCAATCTTACCTCTGTTAACAGGGTGAAGATTGTGTTCATTAACTATCTCGCGATATAACTGCTTAAGCTCCATATCCCATAACCTCTCTAACCTTGGACAGCTTATCAAGGAAAACTGCTACTTCCTCTTCAGTATTATAGAAGTATACACTGGCTCTTGCGGTAGAACCTGCTCCTATAAACTGCATAAGAGGCTGTGCACAGTGGTGTCCGGCTCTGATACATACATGATCATCATTAAGTACTGATGACATGTCATGAGGATGAACACCTTCCATTGTAAATGTCACAATTCCGCAATGCTTTCTGTAATCTTTGGAACCATATACCTTGATGTATGGAAGCTTAGCAAGTCCTTCCATGATCAGCTTGGTAAGTTTAAGTTCCTGCTCTTCTATTTTATCAAATCCTACTGATTTAATATACTCTATTGCTGCAGCAAGTCCTACTGCATCTCCAGCGTTTACTGTTCCAGCTTCGAACTTATGAGGAATCTCAGCATAAGTAGCATCAGTTCTGGTAACATATTCGATCATCTCGCCGCCTGTTAAAAATGGCTGCATCTTCTCAAGAAGCTCGTATCTTCCATAAAGAGCTCCAATTCCCATAGGTGCAAGCATCTTGTGACCTGAAAGAGCAAAGAAGTCTGCTCCTATAGCCTGAACATCAACTGACATGTGTGGTGTTGACTGAGCACCATCTACTACCATGATAGCTCCCTTAGAATGAGCATATTCTGCAATCTCTTTAACCGGATTAGTAATACCAAATACGTTAGAAACATGTCCAACTGCTACAATCTTGGTCTTATCTGTAATCTTGGACTCATATTCCTCTTTAGTAATAACACCCTCTTCATCAGGCTCAAGGAAAACAAGCTTAGCACCATTCTTCTTGGCAACCATCTGCCATGGAAGAAGATTACTGTGATGCTCCATTACTGTAACAACGATCTCATCGCCTTCGTGAACATTTTCCATACCATAGCTATATGCTACAAGGTTAAGAGATTCTGTAGTATTTCTGGTAAAAATGATCTCTTCTGCCCTGCTGGCACCGATAAAATCGGCAACAGTACTTCTGGCATTCTCATAGGCTTCTGTAGCACCCATACTCCAGTCGTATAAGCCTCTTAAAGGATTAGCATTGGTTGTCTTATAGAAGTTTGTTACTGCATCCAGTACCTGTCTTGGTCTCTGAGATGTAGCTGCGTTATCAAAATATACATAATCGCCAGAATTCAAGATGTCGAAATCCTTGCGAAAATCCTGCAAACTACCCATGGGTCTTTCTCCTGATCAAATAATATTCTGAATATAGTGCTGTGCTCTCTGCGCCAGTGCTTCATCTGGAATGAGTCTCGCTACGCTATCAAGTCTTGCCTTGACCATAATACGCTTAGCCTCTTCCTCATCAATTCCTCTTGTCTGCATATAGAAAAGAAGGTCCTCACCGAGCTGACCAATTGTAGCTCCGTGGCGTCCATCCATATCCTCTTCCTGGCAAAGAATAATAGGCATTGTACGGTTGATTACATCGTCGCCAAGAAGAAGTACATCTTCCTGCTCATCGCCAACTGAACCAGCACTACCATTCTTGAAATCAATAGTAAATCTAAGTGTCTTCTGTGCTTCATCCATGAGGACACCCTTGAACTGCATAAGCGCGTTTGTCTTCTTGCCTCTGTGATCTGCCACAAAGTTAATATCCATGTGGTGATCCTCGCGGCTAAGATAAGCAACATCACTAGTAAAATCAGCCTCTTTAGCTGTGAGATTCATATAGCTTCCGGTCCATACCTTCTGTGCACCGAGCTCTAATGTAACCAGCCTGATGGCGCCCTTTTCATAGCAAGCACCGCCAAGGTCATCGAAATGAAGATAGCCATTTCCAAGCATCTGAGTCTTAACAAGGATAACCCTTGCTCCCTCCTCAGCCAGAACTCTGGTACTTACGCCAAGGAAGCCTGCTGCCTCTTTATCATCCTCAGAAGTGTAATCCATGATCACTGTAATCTCTGAATTCTTCTTGGCATGAATAACCTGAGAAGCAAGACGGCCATTTCCATTCTTCATATCAAAACGAAGAACGATAGGCTCTTTTACAACTGTGCCCTCTTCTACAGTGTAAACATCACATTTAGCACCTGTAGAAATAAATAGCTTATCTACATCAACGCCCATTCCAGTTCTAACTGCCTGTTCGTTATCTCTGGCAGAAGTATCGCCATTAGGCTCACCTGGAACGCCTGTTGATACCAAAATCTTATCTTTATTTGCTCTGAAAACCTCACCAGCTTCATCAAAAGAAACACCGCTCTTAAGGCTAACACCCTGTGGAACAGCTGCTGGTACTGGACTTTCTACTGAATCTATTGTTATATCTGAAGCATCGAGTGTACTGTCGTTTACTCTAAGGAAATTGTAGGTATAAACTGGCAGTACATTAACCTTCATATTTAAATCTGTATTCATGTTATGCTCCCAAATCTTTTTCTAAGAAACGTCCTAAAGTAATACGCTTATTAATGTCCGCTCATCTCAAGCTTGATCAGATTGTTCATCTCAACCGCATACTCAAGAGGAAGCTCTTTGGAAACCGGATTAGCAAAGCCGCTTACGATCATGGCCTTGGCATCCTCTTCACTGATACCACGTGACATGAGATAGAAAATAGCTTCGTCGCTGATTCTACCAATCTTAGCCTCGTGTCCTACATCTGCATCGTTAGTACGAATATCCATAGCTGGAACTGTATCTGCTCTTGAAATGCTATCAAGCATAAGTGAATCACAGGAAACAGATGCCTTAGCCTTCTTGGCTGTCTTCTGGATTGTTACGCTACTCCTGTAAGTACCGATTCCGCCGTCCTTGGAAATAGACTTAGTGGAAATAACAGAAGAAGTTCTCTCACCAATGTGAACAACCTTGGCTCCTGTATCAAGATTCTGTCCCTTACCAGCAAAAGTAATTCCTGTAAATTCCATCTTGGAATTATCACCCTTGAGGATAGTCATAGGATAAAGATATGAAGTGTGAGAACCAAAAGATCCTGATACCCACTCCATAATTCCATTCTCCTCAACTACTGCTCTCTTGGTGTTAAGGTTGTACATATTCTTGGACCAGTTCTCAATTGTTGAGTAACGAAGTCTCGCACCCTTACCAACAAAAAGCTCTACGCAGCCAGCATGAAGGTTGGCAACGTTATATTTAGGTGCAGAACATCCCTCGATGAAGTGAAGATCTGCACCCTCATCTACAATAATAAGTGTATGCTCGAACTGTCCTGCTCCAGCTGCATTAAGTCTGAAGTATGACTGAAGAGGAATGTCAACCTTGACTCCCTTAGGAACATATACAAAAGAGCCACCTGACCAAACTGCGCCATGAAGAGCTGCAAACTTATGATCTGTAGGAGGAACAAGCTTCATGAAGTGTTCCTTGATCATGTCTGCATATTCACCGTGAAGTGCACTCTCAAGGTCTGTGTAGATTACGCCCTGGGCAGCAACCTCATCCTTAACATTGTGGTAAACAAGCTCTGAATCGTACTGAGCACCAACACCAGCCAGAGATTCTCTCTCAGCCTGTGGGATTCCAAGCTTCTCAAAGGTATTCTTGATATCCTCTGGAACATCCTCCCACTTGCCCTTCATATCTGACTTGTGTCTAACATAAGAAGAAATTCTGTCCATATCGAGGCCTTCGATACTTGGTCCCCAATTTGGCATCTTGATCTCTTCGTATAACTCAAGACATTTAAGTCTGAAATCTCGCATCCATTCAGGGTCATTCTTTTCCTCAGAAACCTTGAGAACTGTTTCTCTAGTAAGACCCTCGGCCATACGATAGAAGTCTTTTTCTGACTCCACATCTTTAAAATCATATAAACTGCGGTCGATATCGGCCACAATCTGTTTATTATCGCTCATATCAACCCTCTTTATACAAATCTCTCAAAACCATTTGCATTGATCTCATCAACAAGTGAACCATCGCCAGTGTGAACGATGTTACCCTTAACGAGTACGTGTGTGTAATCTACGTGAAGAGATTCAAGAATCTTAGTGCTGTGTGTAATGATAAGAAGAGCTCCATCCTTCTTTTTCTGGTACTCTTCGATACCCTTGGAAACTGTACGAACAGCGTCTACGTCAAGACCTGAGTCAGTCTCATCAAGGATTGCAAACTTAGGATTAAGCATAAGAAGCTGAAGGATTTCAGCCTTCTTTTTCTCACCTCCAGAGAATCCTACATTGAGATCTCTGTCTGCATATGACTCATCCATTGAAAGAATCTCCATTGCAGCCTTAAGTGACTTCTGGAATGCAAGAAGCTTAACAGGAGCTCCTGTCTGTGCATGATATGCATTTCTAATGAAGCTGCTAAGGGAAATTCCTGGAACCTCATATGGATTCTGGAAAGAAAGGAACATTCCAGCCTTAGCTCTCTTATCAGAAGAAGCTGCTGTAATATCCTGTCCATCAAAAGTGATGCTTCCCTCAGTTACGTTGTAATGTGGATTACCCATAAGCGTAAAACCAAGTGTAGACTTGCCTGCTCCGTTAGGTCCCATGAGTACGTGAGTCTCTCCTGGCTTGATATCCAAATTGATGTTATGAAGTATAGGAAGTTCATTATCTATAGATACTGATAAATCCTTAACCTGTAATAAAGACTGTTCTGACATTGTAATAGTTCCTTTCATATATACGCAAAACTATTTCCTACTAACTTAGTAGGATTTATATTAACACCAGCAAAACACTATGTCAAATGACAAACAAACATAGTTTATCACAAAAGACCTTGACATACTATATAAAACTCGGTAGAATACATACTTGTCAGCACCATGCGGGTGTAGTTCAATGGTAGAACACCAGCCTTCCAAGCTGGATACGTGGGTTCGATTCCCATCACCCGCTTCTGCTTATTTTTTTTGCCTTTTTCTAAATGCAAATGATTTGCATTTGCATTTAAACAGGTATAACATATAGATACTCAAAAAGGAGATCACCATGGAACTTATTTTAGACGTAGTAATTGACGCAGTAATAGATTCGCTCAAGATACTTCCATTTTTATTTGTCACATATCTGATAATGGAATACTTAGAGCACAAGACAGCTGAATTCACTTCAGGTGTCGTAGAAAAAACTGAACATTTCGGACCTCTTTGGGGCGGACTTATCGGAGTTTTCCCGCAGTGTGGTTTCTCTGCAGCAGCATCTAACCTGTATGCCGGCAGAGTAATAACACTTGGAACTCTCATTGCTATCTATCTGTCCACATCAGACGAAATGGTTCCTCTCTTTATTTCTGAGCAGGTTCCAGTAATTACAATGGTTCAGATCCTTGCAATCAAAGCTCTTATTGGTATCATCGCAGGTTTTGTCATCGACTTTATTGTTCATGCTTATCACAAGTCACGTGGCAGATCTTTAAATGATCCTGTTAATATAGAAGCTCTCTGTGAAAAAGAGCATTGCCACTGCGACGATGATGAAGACGCCGGCTTTATCGGAATCGTTAAATCTGCTTTGGTACATACAATTCACATTTTCTTATTCGTACTGGTTCTTTCACTTGTCTTTAACCTTGTGATCGAGCTCATCGGTGCAGATCGTGTAGCTATGCTCCTCAAGACAAGTCCGGTTATCAGCCACATCCTCGCCGGATTAGTAGGCCTCATTCCTAACTGTGCTGCCTCTGTTATCATCACTGAGCTCTATCTTGACCAGATGATCACTCTCGGTACAATGATGTCAGGCCTTTTAGTGGGCGCAGGTATTGGACTTCTGGTTCTCTTTAGAGTTAATGATAACAAGAAAGAGAATATCAATATCGCTCTTTTACTGTTCTTTATTGGAACTGTTGTTGGACTTTTAATTGATATACTTGGAATCACTATCTAATAGACATTTATGAGGATTTATTATGAGCTGTAAGATACATCCTGAATCTTATGATGAAATCATAGAAAGAAACTGGCCCGAAGGAGTCAAGAAAACCAAGCAGCGAATTGATATCTTCAAGGTATTATATTCAAGTCAGGATCCCCTGTCTGCTGCCGAGATCTACTCTATTCTCAATAAGGAACACGCTTCCGAAATGTATGCTTTTTCTACTATATATAGGAACCTTATTGCATTTGAAAAAGCAAACGTAATATCCAAGACAATCTTCTCATCAGAAGAAACTGCCGTATACGAGCTAAAAAGTGGCAAGCACAAGCACTACGCTGTATGTCTTAAATGCCACAAAAAGATTCCTCTTGGAACCTGCCCTCTTCACGAAATCAGCCACGAAATAGAACATTCTGTTCCAGGCTTTGAGATCACAGGCCACAACCTTGAGGTATACGGATACTGTAACGATTGTAAATAATATAGATAATATGAAAAGAGCCATCACACCCAATCGAATGTGATGGCTCTTATTATCATGTACTGACTAAAGCAATTGATTATTAACTAGTTAAACCTGGTGTAAAAAATCTAATTGAATTAGTTGTTTGAAGCCTCTGATGTAGCTTCTGAAGCAGCCTCAACTGCCTCCTCTACTGATGAAGCGTCTGATGCAGCCTCAACAGCCTCTTCTACTGATGAAGCATCTGATGCAGCCTCAACAGCCTCTTCTACTGATGATGCCTCTGAAGCAGCCTCAACAGCCTCTTCTACAACCTCTGTAGCCTCAACTGTAGCTTCTACAGATGTCTCCTCTACTGCTGTCTCTACTGTAGCCTCTCCGCAACCAGCAAGTACTGCTGCAGAAAGTGTTAATGCTGAAAGTAATGTTACGATATTCTTCTTCATAATATATAATCTCCTCTTCTTACCTATACTTTACAATTCTATTGCAAGCCAATTGCTTCAGTACGAAATAAGATTATATACTTGAAAAAAAAATATGTCATGAATAAACTTGTGCATATTATCTTAAGATTCTCTTAAGATTTTGTTTATATTTAACAAAAAAATTAATAAATATCAAGTTTTAGAAGTATCCACCAAAAGAAACCACACCAGAATCAGTCTCTTTATCATACTCAAAAGATAGTGATACACCCTTGTCTGAAACTGATCTCAAATCTTCAGATGGAATATTATAGCTGTTTCCAGCTGTATCTGTTACGATAAACTCCCATTCTGAGCTGTCTGTGTATATCTCAAGCTTAACTCCCATAAGTGTGTAGCCAGAAACAAGTGCCTGATCACCAGAAATAATATTCTCAGAATAAGTATCCGCAGTAATATCATGCAGAACAACACTTGATAGATCAAAGCCCATCTTATTTATAATATAGGCATCTACCTGTACATTCTTGGCCTGCTCCTCTTTTACTGCAGTCTCTTCCTGATATGTACCAGATAGCTTAGCCTGAACAGTCGTATAACTCTCAGTAAGCTCAACGATACTTGGCAGTACTTCATTAATCTTCTTGTCACTCATGTTAGTGAAATCTATTGCTTCTATCTCTGTGACTTTAACTCCAAGAGTATCAAGCTCTGATCTCATTGAAGTATCAGCAATATCCAGATAGGTCTCTTCTGCAGCGTCTCTTGCTGATAATAACTGTGTTCTTGCTGTCTCAGCCTCAGCAAGCTTATCCTCCGATGGCTTACACCCCACAAGCAGAGCGCACATAAGCATCGTAGTTAATAGAACTGATCTTCTTTTTTTCATATTAATCTCCATTTCATGAAATCCGATAGTCCTATTATAACGCTTAACCTGCTGATGCCAATATTGAATTACTATAATAGTAGTCCATGATAAGACCTACAACGTGAGCATAGCTGACCTTTCCAGAAGACACGCCGTTTACCTTCAGATTAGTGTCGATAAATGCATCTGCTGCCTTTTTGACAGTCTCAGTCTTGATCACAGCCTTTTTCTCAACTTCCTGCCAGCCTTCCCGGGACAGGAATTCATTATCATACTTAACTCTGTCAGAAATCTTAACGTGAGACTTGTACTCTTTTTCACTGACAGCTCTATAAAAATCATTGTTCACATAATTCAAAACTCCCAGATATCCACTGTACTGGAAGACAATGTCATCAGAACTGATGCAGGCAAGGAACCCAAAAAAGTTCGCCTCATCCTCATATATGTAGCCATGGGTATGAGCCAGCTCGTGGCACATAGTAAATGGCTTATTCATCATGTTCATGGTGTCGTTATAATTAGCCTCCATAGAAAATGGAAAATAGTACCCTTGCATGTACTGCTGGCACATAAAGTCTGAGAAATAAAGGGCCTTGGGCGTCACATAATATCCGGAAAGCCTTGGATAATCCACAGAAATATTCTGCATTGCAGAAATCGCAGTAGCAGCCATATCTCCTTCAAAGGCCACGTTTCCATTTTCATCATGTGGAACCTTGGTTGATAACTCGTTACATTTCCTGACTATATAGTCACGAAGCTGCGTGAGCTCCTCCAGATTATATTCCTCATGGTCGCTCTCCGGCGACACATCCAGCTTGGAGGTGTGATACAGAACAAAGCAGTTAAGGCTCATCACAACCATAGTGATTGCCAGAAGCACAGGTGTAACACGGTAAAAGAAATCCGAAACAGCTTCACACTTCTTGCCAAAAGAGCTTTCTCTTTTGCCAAACAACATAAATATAGTATGGAAAAGAACAAAAATAATGGCTAAGGCAATATAGATCAATACTGCAACCAGCATCTTTTCCCCTACGGAAAAGCCAAACAGACTGGTAAACCTGCCATATACACCTGTTATTACCGGGAAAATATAAGTGACATAAAAGTCAGAAAATCTCGTGCTGGTCCATGCAGCCAGATTAAAGATAATGCAAAACCCTAAAGCTATGATAATAGGTAAAGAAAAAGCTCTTCCCCTTTTCTTCATTGCTATCCCCTCCAAAATGATCTTGGTAAAGAGTATTTTACTCTCCAAATATGTACTCAAAATGTCCAAAAACGCTTAATCCGTTCATACTTTATACATAATTGCTCCGTGCAATTGCGCTATCTATTTGCTAGAATTAAAGTGTAACTTAAATAATTTCAGAAATGGACGGTATTATATGAAGCTATTAGTTGCAGATGATGAGGTCGAGCTCGTTAACGCCCTCGTAGCCATATTAAAACACAGTAATTACACAGTTGATGCAGTATATAACGGAAATGATGCCTTGGACTACGCCCTTACAGGTGATTACGATGGCATTATTCTGGATATCATGATGCCTGGAATGGATGGAACTGAAGTACTCAGCAAGATACGTGCCGAAGGACTCTCAACCCCTATACTCTTCCTGACCGCCAAGACAGAGGTAGAAGACAGAATAAAGGGCCTTGATCTTGGCGCCGATGACTATATTCCTAAGCCTTTTGATATGGGCGAACTTCTTGCAAGAGTAAGGGCTATGCTCAGAAGAAAAGCTGACTTCTCACAGCCAAATCTCACTTGCGGAAATCTCACTCTCGACAGGGCAGGCTATGAATTATCAACACCTGACCACGATAAGATCCGCCTGTCTGGCCGTGAGTTCCAGATGATGGAAATGCTCATGACTTCACCAGGTAGAATCATATCTGTAGACACCTTCATGGACCGCATCTGGGCTGACGGAGAAGCTGATGTAAATGTTGTCTGGGTTTACGTTTCCAACCTACGTAAAAAACTGACCTCCCTTGATGCCAGTTGCGAGATAAAAGCTTCTCGAGGCCTCGGATACTCATTAAACGAAATCTCTAACTGATAACTTTTTCACCTGATTCTTAGATACTTAATTATGGAGCCTAATTATGGTTAAAAGATTAAGGAAAAAATTTGTCATCACCGCCATGTTGTCCCTTTTGCTGATAATTGTCGTGATGATAGGCATAATCAATGCTGTAAATCTTCATAGTATGTATCAGGATGCTGACAACCTTCTTGCTATCCTGACTACCAACGATGGCCGTTTCCCTGGAATGATGAATGACAATTTTCATCCACCAGCGGAGCGTTTCAGACCTGACACCCCCTTTACCTTCGACCGTCTGAACAACACACGCTCTGCGGAGATGCCCTATCAGTCCAGATACTTTGTAGTGAGATTCGATTCAACTGGCAACATCACAGAGACTGACCTCTTGCATATCGCAGCTATTACCGAAGAAGACGCGACGGCATTCGCTAATCAGATTTATTCTTCCAATAAGGAAAAGGGAATGTATCATTCCTATCGCTACAAGAAAGCCATTAATGACGATGGTTCTTGTATCATCGTTTTCATCGACCTTAGTTCTTCTATATTTAATGCATTTAAGCTGCTATCACAATCACTACTTGTTGGCGCACTTGCGCTGATAGCCATGTTCATCCTGGTATATATCTTCTCAAGTCAGGCAGTGGCACCTGTCGTTGAATCCCTTGAGAAGCAAAAGAGATTCATCACGGATGCTGGTCACGAGCTCAAAACTCCTCTTGCTGTTATTTCAGCAAACATCGATGTTCTCGAGCTGGAAACAGGAAAAAGTGAATGGACCAGCAGTATTCGCAACCAGATAAAGAGAATGAACAGCCTTGTTAAAAACCTTCTTACCCTTTCCAGAATGGATGAGGAGCGGATAAATGTTGTATTCTCTGATTTTGATCTGAGTCAGACAATGCTTGAAACTGCCTCTTCTTTCCAAACTGTAGCAGAATCAAAGGATAAAAAATTTCAGGTAGACATCACTGAAGGAATACATATTACAGGAGATAAGAATGCAATGAATCAGCTAGCTTCGCTTCTTCTGGACAATGCCATCAAGTATTCCTCAGATAAAGGAAGCATCCACGTAACGCTCTCCAGGGACAAAAACATTGTTTTTGAAGTTTCAAACACCTGTGACAGCATTCCAAGTGGAAATCTCGACAGACTATTTGACCGCTTCTACCGTGCAGATTCTTCCAGAAGCCGAGAAACTGGTGGCTATGGTATCGGTCTATCTGTAGCAAGAGCAATTGCCATATCTCATGGCGGAAATATAGAAGCTGTAAGAGACGGCGACAAGATCATCAGATTCATCGTCACTCTCCCCAAAGAGCTTCCCAAAAACAAGAATAAAGGTTAACAAAAACCGGCATCAGGCGATGCCGGTTTTCCTTATTTATCCTAAATTATAATTCCTCGCTCTTAACTGTAACTGGTCTTGAGCAGCTGATCTCAAGGTTACCATTTCTCTGTCTCATTTCATCGATCATAGCCTTTGTTGAAGCCTTCTGTCTGAGTACAACTTTATATGTAAGCTTATATAAGCTTCCCATTCCTGAAGTCTTAACCTCTTCAAGTTCAGCCTTTGTTGTGTATCTCTCAAAAATATCATCGAAAATGCCTTCAAAATCAAGGCTCTCTGGAACAGCGATCTTAAGCGTCTTTTCCTCTGCAAGTGAATCACCAAAGCCGCAGTTAGAAAGAATAAGGTTAGCAAGTGTAATGATAACTGCGAACATAGCAGCGATTCCAATGTACCCCATACCTGTTGCAAGACCTACTGCCATAGCAAGGAAGATACTTGTGATCTCTTTTCCTGTACCAGGTGCTGAACGGAATCTTACAAGTGAAAATGCTCCAGCCACTGCTACGCCTGCTCCGATGTTGCCATTAACAAGCATTATAACCACCTGAACAATTGCAGGAAGAAGAGCCAGTGTAACAATGTAGCTCTTTGAATAATTATTCTTGATCGTATACATGAAGGCAATGAAAATACCTATTGCAAGTGAGCAAAGCATTGCTATGAGGAATGAAGCCCCTGTTACTTCGCCGCCTGACATTATTGTTCCAAAAATCATATCTGTTGTCATTGTATTATCTCCTTTTCTCTATCATCTGAATCAAAATTGAATCTATGCTCATACTGCTTTGCGAAACATCGCAATCTTGTTGTTTTCTTCTTTTGCTTCCATTAGCTTCTGGCTCATGAGATCCTGATATCCTCTTCCATACTTGGAAAACGAGGTCTGCCTGATATTAAGTTCATCCAGGAGCCTTGCCATTTCTACCGACATCGCTCCAGCAATTTTCAGCTCCATAAGATGCTGTCCTGGAAGTAAAATGTCTTTTCCTACATTTCCTTCTTTTAGCGAAAGCTTATCTGTTCTCCATCTGATGTTGGTATCAAAGGTAATTCTAAGCTCCGGGTCACGGATTCCCGCCATGGCTATTCGGTCATAGGATATGGCCATTGCAGGTCTTATTCCCTTGTAGTATTTGAGAAAATAGTCGATCTCATTTGAAATCTGTGAAGTCTCCTTAGGCTCTTTGCCATTAACCAGGTAATCCATTGCTTCACTGTATGGCATCGAAATTCTTCTCTTGTACACAACGCCTTTATATTTTTTCTTGATCTCTATAAAAGCATTTGTGTCATCGCTTGCCACTCCATAAGTTCTCAGCCTTAGCTTTTCCTTGTACACTGGCTTTTCCAATGATCTTTCGATAAGCCTATAATCTGGGGTGTCAAAATATATGTTTAAGATGGATGTCTTTCCATAGCTGTCGATAGCTGCCATATTTTCCAGTCTCTTCATCAGCTCCTTGTACTGCATTTCATCCAACAGAAATTTTGTCTCTATTCTTTCAAATACATCTTTAAATCCGCTCATTATCTTTCCTCACCGTATTTTCATCTCGTTTTTTGGTTAACTCTTGAAGTCATTCTAAATACGCTACCTAAAAATAACTTAAAACCAAAATATTTTTTACAAAAAGACAAATTCTATCCGGAAATAGCAAGAAAAATCAACGTTTCATGGTATAATTAATGTATTACTAGACATCAACATAGGGGAGGTTACACATGTACAAAAAAGGTGACAAAGTTATCATTTTAGACTACAATGGCAAGCCACTAGTTCCCCAGGTCGTTGCCGAGGTAGAAGACGTGTACGGGGCAGACAGAGTAAGGCTATTACTACCAGATGGCGCATGTTGTCTTGAGTTTGTGAATCATTTTGAAAAAATAGATGAAGAAACTTATGACAAGTATCTACACGCAGTACAGGAACGAGAAAAACCCCTGCCTGTAGATTTGCAGATTGATATCAGAAAATTCGCAGCCAAGCATCCTAGGCGCAGAAAAGATGAGATTCTCAAGAAATTCGATCAGGATAGGCGCTATGTATCAGTGATCAACGCTTACACCGGCCGAGTTATGATGTATGGAAAAGAGTGCATCAATGACAGATTCCTGTGGGAATACAATGAAGCTCGTTATGGAATTGTAGAGACCAGAACCTTCTTCCATGAACTGGATGACTCAATCCCTATTCCTGAGCTTCCCTAAATAGATACCCATTCCCAGCAGGATATAGCAATATGGCATTGCCATTATCTGTTGAAAAGAAATCTGATTATAAACAAAATACGAAATTATAGGGAGTCCAAGAGCTACTGCTTTGGGCTCCTTTTCTTTTACCTTAAAAAGCTGGAAAATTGCTGATACAAAAAGTCCCACGTATAAAGCAGCACCTATCATTCCGCGTTCAATGAGTATTGTCAAAAACTCACAGTGAGCGTTAGTAAGCGCAATATCTCCAAAGACATTTCTAAAAGAGCTGCTCCACATAGCGTCCTTCATGGCATAAGGATAGAGACAGTCCTGTCCAATTCCCACAAGCTGCTGCCATGGGGATAAATTCATGTAAAGATCGGCGCACATCCTATAGATAATGCCCCTTCCATTTCCAAATTCATCTCCAAAGCCCATAACAGCCATTGCCACAGCGTATGTAATTCCTGCCAAAAGAGCTGCCACATAAATCCACTTATAGATAGTTCCTCTAAAGGTTGCCTTTATTTCCTCTAATAATCTGCATACTCTGTAGATGAAAAAAGCTGCTGCCACAAGGATCATTCCGATATGTGCTTCGCACAGAGAAATAAGAATATTGTTGTCATAGGTATAGGCACTTCCGGCAAACAGCATAACTACGTCAACTATTGTCATTGATAGTCCCAAAACTACCAACTGTATCAGAAACCTCTTAAAAGAATCCCTGTCAGAAAGAGACCAGAATAGTAACAGGCCGTAAGCTCCTATCAAAATCAATACCGCTCCGTCACTTCCCTGAAGCATCAGCGAAAGCAGCATAACGATTGTATATAATCCGTTAATCCAGAACTTCCAGGAAAAGTTCTTCTGAAGATACATGATTCCGATTCCAAGAGGCGCCCATATAGAAAGAAATCCAGAAAACCAGTTGATGTTACCTATAGTTGCAAGGAATGATGTGTTCTGACCATTTATAACAAGTGGAAAAACTGAGAATCTGTTTAATATAGAAAGAATAGCTTCCAAAAATGGAACTATCATTAGAACTGCCAGGACCTTTCCATCTATTTTGCATTCTTTCTGACTAAAGAGAATGCAGAACAAGATAGCTATCACAGAAACTAAAAGGCCATTTCTCCAGCCTTCAAAACCTAGCAGTGCTATCTTTTTATCAATGGAAAATGCAAATGATATGAGCATTGAAAAAACTGTTCCATAGAGAAAGAACTCTGGAACAATTATAGACTTCGCTTTAGATACATCTTCAGAATTAGTACTCTGCTTTTTATCCTTTGAAAATATCATATTTAACAGCATTAGAGCTGCAAATGGCGCACTTACTAGAACATAGCAGATGGCCTTGGCTTCACCAAGTTCATAGTAGCCATCCTTCATATATATAGGTAAAACGGTGCATATAAGTATCAGATATATTGTGTAGAGAATCTGCATTTAGTCTTTGTTCCTTGTTATGTAGTAGTATTAAGCATTTCTTTTATCTGAGGATTATAAGGAGTTATCTCAAATTCCATCCTCTTGTGTGTAGATGGGTGTTTCACTGCATACTTGTAGCTTACAAGGCATACATCTTTGGCCCCCAGCTGCTCAGCTAGCGCCAGAGATTCTTCTGTTCCATACTTCTGATCTCCAATTATAGGATGACCAAGGTTCGCCATCTGTACTCTGATCTGATGGAATCTACCAGTCATAAGCTTAACCCTAAGGAGCGAAGTATTCTCTTTTTCTGCTACAACCTCATATTCGAGGACTGCTTTCTTAACTTCACCAGCAATGATCCTTATGACCTCGCCATTTTCAAGAGTGATTGCCCCATCCTTAAGAGTCTTACTCTCTTCTTCTGTAACTACAGCAGCAAAGCCATCCTCTTTTCTAACAAGGAGATTTTCAAGTCGTCCCTTTTTTTCCTCAAACGAGCCCCTGCAAAGTGCATAATAATACTTATCTGCAGCTCGATCTTTTATCTGCGAAGCCAGATTGGTAGCAGCTTTCTTATTCTTTGCAAGAATCAGGACTCCCTCTACAGGCTGATCCAAACGATGTACTGTTGCCACATAAGGCGGCTTTCTATCCGCTGTCTTTCCTCTATTTTGCCTGCTTAAATAATTTCTGGCAGCACTTACCACATCCATATTGTAGGCTTTAGCCCCTTCTGTGGCCACTCCAGCCGGCTTATGACAAACCAGAATATCATCATCTTCATATATCCACTTAATATCTCTCATACGTACCTCATCGCGTATCTTATAGCCTTTAGTATATCATTCCTGTAAATAAAATAGTACAAAGAAGCCGCCGCACTAATTAGTGCGACGGCTACCAAGAAGGGATATATGAACATTGTGAAAATGGTACTTGTTACTCAAGAATTGTGTATCCGAGTATTGCTGCAAGTCTAAGGAATCCACAATATCCATTCTCATCCAGAAGAGATTTAACATCGTATCCTGGAGGGATAACTACTCTCTTCTTAACTCCATCGTGCCTGAAAACTATATTGATTGCCAGGTCAGGACGAGAAGACATAGCTTCTATAATATTATTATCAAGCATTGATACATCATTTGTTTCTATAACAGCGACACCATTTACTGGAACAGTCTGAACTGTAGTTGTTACAACATCCCTATACTGTGCTGGTGTAACCTTTGTGATATCAAGAGAAATAGTTCTTGTTACTGCCTCTGCATTTCCAAGCTCATTTGTTGGAAGCGCGTCACCAGTCTGAGTTGTAATAATATTAATACCCTCTGTTCCAAGTGTTTGAAGTGTCTCATTTATTGTAGGGTTAGTCGTAACTTCCTGAACTGCTTCTTCAACAACTGCTTCTGCCTGAACCATCTGAACAACTTCTTCAATAGTTACATTAGGATTAGTAGCTTTTACAAGCTGCCAAAGAGCATAAAGCTTAATATCATTAACGCTAGAACCCAAATCAATTGTTTCACCGCCAAAATATGTTGCAGTAGCTGCATCTGCTGATGTACCCCATCCAGCAAAATCATAGCCATCTTTTGTTATTGAGCCATCATTTACTTTAACAACTACATTCTGTGGAGTTCCTCCGATAACTGTAGTTCCGGCAATAATTCCTTCTCCTTCATTAGCATCATATGTAATCTGTCTAAGTACAATGTTGCCAATTCTGAACACTGCTGTTCTTGTCGCTGTTGACTCAGGATCAACAGTTATAGTCCAGGAATACGCCATTCCACTATCACCAGAATATTCAGCTGCATTTTCCTGAGAATTAAAAACATTATCTCTTCTTTGTCCAAAATTGCCATACCAAAGAGTAGTAAATGCATCTTCTTCTGATGAAGGCAATAATGCAAAGGATGTTCCTCCCTGGCCGCCCTGATTCATATATATTCCTGTACCCTCAGCTAAATATCCAACTGGAGCACTATCATTATCACCAATCATTGTATCTGCAGCAGATCCTACTTTGACAGTTTTGCTTTCACCAGTAGTATTATTGATTTCATATCTTATCAATACATCTGAACCTTCTACTGTCGCAGATATAGTGGTATTAACACCATCTTCTACAGTATATGCATTATTATACTTGAAACCCTCTTCATTAATCTTGTTTTCATTACTATTTACATAAGTCTCATATCCAGCATTACTATATGTTGTTTGAATCTGACTATTAGAAGCAGTCATTCCATATACATTAAATCCACTATATTGAGCATCATATCCGATATTTTCATTATTATATGACTGCTGGGTTACAGAAGATGCTGCCTCAGTAGTAAATGGATCTACAGGAGGTTGAGCGTCCTGATTTCCTCCTCCGTTCTGATTATCGCCAGTCCCAGCTCCTCCATTTTCAATTACGTTTTGCTCAGAACCAGGCGTTCCATTTTCTTCTTCGCCCGCAGCGAACGCAACAACCGGTGCCTGAATCATAAGTGCAAAACTAAGTACCATAGCTAACCATGTTCTATAATTCACCTTCATAATAAAGACCTCCTTATCTTTGGGTTTCACGTTCCCGTTTTTTTCTTGGTAGGTCCATTCTAATCCCCTCGACTGAACTTTTGAAAGTTTCAGGCTGACACATCCTGTAAACAATCCATACCTTTATAAACACGGGATAAAAAGTCTTAAGCAGTCGTGAAACACTGATAAATAAAGGCTTTTCTGAAATTTTATTTGAAAGAATGGCTTTATTTTGAAACAAAATTAGTGATATTATAGTGATGTAACCTATGATTTTTCGAAAATAGATAGGGAATTACATGGACAATTCTTTTGGAGCACTTATAAAAAAGCTTAGAACAGAAAGTCAATTATCTCAGCAAGACCTTGCAGATAAGGCTTTCGTAAGTAGATGTGGCGTGGCCAATTGGGAAAGTGGCCGAAGAGTCCCAGATCTTGTCATCATGTCTCGAATAGCCAAGGCTCTTAATGTAGACGTATCAGTTTTTACCAATTCACTAGATGCTTCTGATACTCAGGCTGATATTATTGTTCTGGATGATGAGCGAATTCTTTTACAAGGAGCAATATCTGTACTTGAAGAAACTCTCCCCGGTGTCAATATCACAGGCTTTACAAAGCCTTCCGAAGCTCTTGCATACGTTGAAAGCAACGATGTAGGTATAATTTTCCTGGATATTGAACTTGGAAACGAAAATGGTCTTGATCTGTGCAAACAGTTCCTTAGACTTAATCCACTTGTAAATATTATTTTCCTGACAAGTCATTCAGATTATGCTCTTGATGCATGGAAGACTGGCGCGAGCGGATATCTTCTTAAACCACTCCACGCCGAAGATATCAAAAAACAACTCTCTTCTCTTCGCCATCCAATTCAAGGCATGTCATTTATATAGTTTTATTATTGCTCTTGTTCCCTTACCCATTTCAGATTCATAGGTAAGTTCCCCTCCAGATATACGCGCAATTCTCTCCATAACATTTTTTACACCAACATGAAGCTTTTGCCTGGCATTTGGAGATGGATCATATACAAATCCCGGTCCGTTGTCTTCAACAATGACCTCTACATGGTCATCTTTCTTTCGTGTGATTATTTTTACTATACCCTGTCCATCTTCATTTTTTCTTACACCGTAATTTACTGCATTTTCCACAAGCGGCTGAAGTGTGAGGGTAGGCATCTTAAAATCAGTTGTTTCTATGTCATACTCAATATCAAGGTCATCTCCAAAACGTAATTTCTGAAGTTCTAAATACCCCTTTACATGCTCCAGTTCTTTTTCAAATTCTATTGGCGCATCATTCGAAAGTGAATCCACATTATAACGAAGATAACTAATGAAATAATCCAGAGCCTCTTCTGCTTTTTTTGAATCCTTTGCACATAGATATTTTATAGTAGTAAGACTGTTATACAAAAAATGGGGCTGAATCTGTGCTAAAAGAATGTTTATCTTTAGCTGGGCATTTTCTGCCTCCTTTTTGTAATACTTCTCGTTCTGATCGCTAATAATGCAAATCAGCATGAAAAAAGTAGCCAAAACTGAGCTCAAGACAATAAAGTGAACTCCAAGAAGCCTTGTTTGTATTATCATGGCCATCATTGGCAGTATCGAATATACCAGAAACGCCTTGATCTGCTTGGAAGTGTATTTCTTTCTCTTCCAAAAGATAATGAATAAGTCAATTATCATTATCATTATTGTTGGCACTACTAGGACGGCAAACATCGGTCCTCTGGAATATACATTGTTATCGTCAACCTCATAGATACTGCCTGTAAAAATATTACTGATAAGTAGTCCCTGATAACACAGCCACAGGATAATTGTAGCTATAAGCACCTTATTCTTTATCCAGTTTTCTTCACCTGTTTGAAATAGTAGAAATGCAGTGATCAGAACTGTCAGAACCGAGGCAAAAAAAGCCTGTCCAAACAGCACCACTTTAGAAAGAACTACCCATCCATAACTTCCAACATTGGAATGAGTCAGCTCCCTTATCAGAATACACAGAGTATATAATTCCAGAACAGAAAACAAACTATAAAAGAAATATCTTGTCTTTTTTTCTATATTTCTGCTAAACAGAACCTGAACTAATCCCACTAAAGAAACGATAAAACCTGTTGATACCAGAATGAGATTTGTTGTCCTGATTACATCGGTCATTAATTGGCCTCCTATAAAAAACTCCTACCCGGCACAAGACCAGATAGGAGTTATCAGCAATTAAACCTTAAAGCGATATCCAACGCCCCAGATTGTCTCGATGTACTGTGGATTGGAGGTGTCATATTCGATCTTCTCACGGATCTTCTTGATATGAACTGTTACAGTTGCAATATCACCGATGGAATCCATGTTCCAGATCTTTCTAAAGAGCTCTTCCTTGGTGAATACGTGATTAGGATTCTCAGCAAGGAATGTAAGAAGATCAAACTCCTTAGTTGTGAAACTCTTCTCCTCATCATCTACATATACTCTTCTGGCTGTCTTGTCGATCTTGAGTCCTCTGATCTCAACGAAATCATTGTTCTCGTGGCCTGATCCAACAAGTCTGGAATATCTAGCCATGTGTGCCTTAACACGGGCAACAAGCTCTGATGGGCTAAATGGCTTGGTGATGTAATCATCTGCTCCAAGGCCAAGGCCTCTGATTTTATCGATATCATCTTTCTTGGCTGAAACCATGAGAATCGGCACATCCTTCTTTTCTCTGATGTGTTTACAAACCTCAAATCCATCCATTCCTGGAAGCATAAGATCAAGAATCACAAGATCAAACTCTTCGGCAAGAGCAGTCTCAAGACCTGCATCTCCAGTATTCTCAATCTTTACCTCAAAATCACTAAGCTCAAGATAATCCTTTTCAAGATCAGCAATGGCCTCTTCATCCTCAACAATAAGAATTCTACTCATACACGTATTTCACCTTTCTTTTTATTATGGCGTTTCATGATCTACTGTAACTGTTTCCTGATTATCCGCATACTCAACATATTTACGTAATACGAAGTGCATGCAGGTTCCTTCCCCTTCATGGCTTGTAGCCCATATATAGCCGCCATGATCTTCGATTATCTTCTTAACAATAGATAATCCAATTCCACTTCCTCCCTGCTTGGAGTTTCTGGAAGCATCCGTTCTATAGAATCTGTCGAAAATGTTCGGGATATCTCTTTGAGCAATTCCCTTACCATTATCCTCCAACTCTACTCTGATGGAATCAATCTCATCCAAAATCCTGATATCGATCTGACCTGTTCCGTCATCTCTATCAAGATATTTGACACTGTTACTAACTACGTTGTTGACCACTCGCTTGATCTGCTCTGGGTCAGCTACTATCTGTGTATCCGGAGTTGTAAGGTTGGAATAATTGAGCTTGATGGATTTACTCTCAAGGTCAGCTCCAATCTCCTCGATACAGTCTCCAAAATATTCACCAACATTAAGTCTGATGAAATTATAAGGAATTCTATTATTATCAATACTGGAGTACAAGGTCAGCTCGTTAATAAGGTTGTTCATATCATTGGCCTTATTATTGATGATCCTGATGTACTTCATCTGCTTCTCAGGATTATCAGCAACTCCTTCCAGAAGTCCCTGCGAATAACCCTTGATAGCTGTGATAGGCGTTTTTAGGTCATGAGAGATATTACTGATAAGCTCTTTATTCTGCTTCTCTCGCTCAATCTTTTCCTCGGCTGATTCCTTAAGCCTCAGTCTCATGTCCTCGTAATTACGATACATGGCGCCAATCTCGCCCTTTTCCGTAATGTCCGTAGGAAGAATGTAATCGAAATTACCATCCTGAATGTGCTGCATCGCTATGTTAAGCTCATCTATTGGCTTAAAGAAGCTGTTGCCAATCCACATTGTCAGAAGAATACTTGTGACCAGAAGGATCAGAATAATTGCCACTCCCATATAGATAAACATTGAAGCTGTGAGAGCTGTCCTGATACCAGATATAATATACAGACTTCCCTGATCACCTGTGGAAAATCTGAAATCGATCTGTTTGACTAAATGTTTGGACGCAGTGTAATAGATACCTTTTACATCTGTTCCGTAGCCTGGCAGTTCATCAACTACATCCATGGCACGATCCATATTTGCCACATAATAAACATCCTGTCCCTTCTTGACCAGAAGAAAAGAATATTTAGATGCAATCTTGCTGTCTACACTTTCCAGGAAGTCTTTATCTTCCAGAATAAATGGGTTAACAATTAGTGCAAGTGCTATATCATGTGTAACTTCATCTGTCATGTCTGAAAAAGCTTCACTTGGATCTGACACCATACTATAATCAAATCCATTCGAAAAATCGTCAAGCTTCTGTTCATAGACTAGATATCTGCCTATTGCAAAAAATGTACCGATTGCCAAGATAATAGGAATAATAACTATCGCCACTGACGTGATTAAGAGTTTTGTACGAAAACGCATCATGCACCCCCGGCAACCTATATCTATGCACCTAACAAAATTATATCATAAAAACGTTTATGATTGTTAATATCCTATTCCCTATTTAGTAAGATATTATTTATCTTTATGAAAATTTCACTTGAAATTTTCCTTAATTCGATCATATTCCTCATCTGTTATAGGCAAAACTGTTCCATGTTTGAAGCCGTAAGGGAAGCTGAATTCCTTGTCAGAGCGCACAAAACGGCCTGTTGAGATGTCTTTTGCCACGAAAGGAACGTATCCCTGCTTGGATTTCTCACATCCATAAAAATCGAGCATCAGGCACCAGCTGCCATCTGGAAGCTTATAACAGGTAGGAGCTTCATACTGACCAGCCTCTAATTTGTCCATTTCCTCATCAAATGCAGGCATTCTCTCATATTCTCCAGTAAGAGAAGTTCCTCTTTCAAGAATAATGTGCTCAGGATTGAAATCGCTCTTTACAAATCTGTAGTAATAACCATCCTCGTAAACAATGTTTGAATCAATGATTCCTGTGTCACACTTCTTGCAGAGCATCTTTGGGGCTGTAAAATTTATAAAGTCTGCAGTCTTAGCATAGAAAATAGCCATCTCGTTGGCAGACTGAGCTGGATATCTAGATGACCAGTGAACCATGTAGTCTCCAGCCTCTTCATCATAGATAATATCTGGCGCCCAGGCACAGCCATAGTCTTCATCAACGACCTTGACCAGCTCCTGCTCAGACCAGTTTACAAGATCCTTGGACTCCCACTTGGATAAGAATTTACTTCCCTGTCTGTTAACGATATTCCAATTACTCTGATATTTTGTAGCAAAGTTATTGGCAAGCGAAAGGTCAGTAGCAAGGATGACAAAAGAATTATCTTTTTTCCTTGTGATAGTGAAATCTCTTACTCCCTTTTCTCCGAGCTTACTCTCAAGTATAGGATTTCCTCCATTTACCTGCTCCCAGTTAAAGCCGTCTTTTGATACACCAAAATAAACCTGCTCTCCATCAGGTGTAAATTTCTCTTTGAAATGTACAAATAAAAATGCTCCCATAATAGCCTCCCTTAGATATAGTTTTGATTTATCTAAAATATTATACTATGTTTCAAACAGCATTTATACTAGTAAAATCAAGGAAAGTTCACTAATATTTTACAGCTTGATTATTGATTAGCGTATTTTTCTCTGTTAAACTTTTATCTGGATAACAAAAAACGTTTTCCTTACGTATTCCTATAGGAGGAAATTATACAATGATCAATTGGAATAATCTTGACACACTTAAATCTTACAATGATCTTAAGAGCACAGCTTCTGTTAATCTTGTAGAAGCTATGACTGGCGTAAGTGGCGCTGAGAGAGTTAAAAAGTACTCAGTACCTATGGCTGCAGGCCTTAATTTCAACTACGCTGCAAAAGAGGTTGATGATAAAATCTTATCTGCTCTTGCTGCACTTGCTGATGAGGCACAGCTTGCTGAGAAGTATGAAGCTCTCTATAACGGCGAAGTTATAAATACTGGTGAGAAGAGAATGGTTCTCCACCAGCTCACTCGTGGTCAGCTTGGCGAGAACGTTATGGCTGATGGTGTTAACAAGCGTGAGTTCTATGTTAAAGAGCAGAAGAGAATTGCTGATTTTGCTAACAAAGTTCACTCAGGTGAGATTGCAAACGCTAAGGGTGAGAAGTTCACAACAGTAGTTCAGATCGGTATCGGCGGATCAGACCTTGGTCCAAGAGCTATGTATCTTGCTCTTGAGAACTGGGCTAAGAGAACTGGCAACTTCAAGATGGAAGCTAAGTTCATCAGTAACGTAGATCCAGACGACGCTTCTGCAGTTCTTAATTCTGTAGATGTTGCTCATTCAATCTTTATTCTTGTATCTAAGTCAGGTACAACACTTGAGACACTTACAAACGAGTCATTCGTTACAGATGCTCTCAAGAAGGCAGGTCTTGATGCCAGCAAGCACATGATCGCTGTTACATCTGAGACATCTCCTCTTGCTAAGAGTGATAACTACCTTGAAGCTTTCTTCATGGATGATTATATCGGCGGACGTTATTCTTCAACATCAGGCGTTGGTGGAGCAGTTCTTTCACTTGCATTTGGTCCTGACGTATTCGCTCAGTTCCTTGATGGCGCTGCAGAAGAAGACAAGCTTGCAACTAACAAGGATCTCCTCAAGAACCCAGCTATGCTTGATGCTATGATCGGTGTTTATGAGAGAAACGTACTTGGCTATGACAGCACAGCAGTACTTCCTTACTCACAGGGACTTAGCCGTTTCCCAGCACACCTTCAGCAGCTTGATATGGAGTCAAATGGTAAGAGCGTTAACCGCTTCGGTGATCCTATCAACTATGTAACAGGACCTGTTATCTTTGGTGAGCCAGGAACAAACGGACAGCATTCCTTCTCTCAGCTCCTTCACCAGGGAACAGATATTATTCCTCTTCAGTTCATCGGCTTCAAGAACAGCCAGCTTCAGAACGATGTTAACATCCAGGACAGCACAAGCCAGCAGAAGCTCTGCGCTAACGTAGCTGCTCAGATCGTTGCATTCGCTTGTGGTAAGAAGGATGAGAACGCTAACAAGAACTTCAAGGGTGGTCGTCCATCAAGCATCATCATTGGCGATGAGCTTAATCCTAAGTCACTTGGTGCTCTCCTTGCTCACTTCGAGAACAAGGTAATGTTCCAGGGCTTTGTATGGAACATCAACTCCTTTGACCAGGAAGGTGTTCAGCTTGGTAAGGTTCTTGCCAAGAAGGTTCTCGCTCACGAGACAGATGGTGCACTTGCAGAGTATAGTAAGTTACTTGGTATTTAAAGACGCTCCTCCTGACGAGGAATGTTCATAGTTTAATAAAGCTTGGGAGGAGAGCCCATGGCCCTCCTCCTTTTTGATTATCATTTTTTACCGCAAACACCAGAAGCTGCATTTTACGGTAAAGTTTTCTAATGCTAATTTTTCACTTATTTTACCGTATTTGCACGAAATTGAACTATGCGGTAAAGCCCACTCAGGTCTCCGCTGCCTTTCTGTACCATTTCCTTTACCGCCATTTCGGGTTTGCAATAAATGCGGTAAAGACGTCTAGTTTCAATCGTTCACTTTCTTTACCGTAAAGCCAGAAAACGCGCCATGCGGTAATCTAGCGTTTTTTAACGCACCAAAGAATTTTTCTTTTAGTCAAAAATAGAGAGCAACCATCTCTGATTACTCTCTTTAAAAAGCTCAGTATTTATCTGTATTTCAGATTAACCAAAGTATCTCTTAAGGAGACCAGCGAATGCCTTTCCGTGTCTTGCCTCGTCGCGTCCGATTTCATGCACAGCGTCATGAATAGCGTCGAGATCGAGCTGTTTAGCCTTCTTAGCAAGATCTGCACGTCCCTGAGTTGCACCGTATTCAGCGTCAGCTCTGAGCTCAAGATTCTTCTTAGTAGAATCAGTAATAACTTCTCCAAGGAGCTCTGCGAAATGAGCTGCGTGTTCTGCCTCTTCCCAAGCTGCCTTCTCAAAGAAAGCACCGATTTCTGGATATCCTTCACGAGTAGCTACTCTACCCATAGCAAGGTACATACCAACTTCAGTACATTCTCCATTAAACATTTCACGTAAACCATTTTTGATCTCATCAGGAGCAGTTGAAGCTACACCCACAACGTGCTCGCAAGCCCATACCTTATCGCCTTCCTGCTTGGTGAACTTCTCAGCAGGCGCCTTACATACAGGACAAGCCTCTGGTGGCTGATCTCCCTCATGAACGTAACCACAAACCTGACATACCCATTTCATGTTCTAGTCTCCTTTCTTGCGCTCTCCGCAAAAGTGCACAACTGCACTATTTTTCTAGAAATCTCCTATAAACAAGCATAGCACAAATACACATTAAATTGCGCACTATTTATAAAGATTTAATAGATATATTTCTCTATTGAAATTGATTTTAAGTTATACTAAATATGTGAGAAAATGAACATTGTTGAACGATATATGATTAATTATATATCGTTGTTTTCCTTTACATAAATAGGAGAAACTTCATGAATATTGTCAGCGAAAAAATCAAAAGTTGCTACGACACTTTACCAGCAGCAGAGAAGATGGTTGCAGACTTTGTCCTTGAAAGAAAGGATGATCTTTTTCAATATCCGATAAAAGAACTGGCGAGATTATCTGGAACAACGCAGGCTGCGTGGACAAGATTTGCGCAAGCCATTGGTTATACAGGCCTTAAGGACCTGAAAAATGCATATTATTCAGAAGCAAATGTATCTCTTAAACAGGCAGACAATGGACCTAAGATTGCATTTAAGGACGTTAACGAGTATACTTCATTACAGTCGATTGCTGATAATATTTGCGCAACCAGCGTTCAGGCAATTCAAACAACGTATCGTTTATTTGATACTGGTTGTTTTAGTGAAGTGGTTAATAAGATAGTTACAGCCAAGCAGATACAGGTCTTTGGTGTAGGTACGGCTAGTGTCGCTGCTTATGACCTTTACTGTAAGCTTCTTAGAATTCACTACAACGTAATTTTCAATCAGGATCATCATATGAACCTGATGACAGTATCTCAGATAAACCATGAGGATGTTGCTATTTTCTTTGTTGATAACCCCAAGAATAAAGAGGTTATGCAGCTCTATAATATAGCAACCCAGAAAGGTGCTATTACAATAGCTATTACAAAACTTGGTAATAATACTCTGACAACCGGTTGTAACCATGTTCTTTTTACAACTTCTCCTGAAATTGATAAAAAGAGTGGTATAACAAGTTCCAGATTTGCTCAGCTCTTTATGGTTGATACGCTGTATACAGCAATATGTAATCGCGACTATAATAATATTCGTGAGTACCTGATTGATTCTTACGAGGTATTCAACGAACCGCCTAAGGAGTAAATAATTACTATGGAAAAAATTGCAAGCTTTACAGTCAATCATCTTGACCTTGAGCCTGGAATCTATGTATCCAGAAAAGATAAGGTTGGACAGGAAACAATCACTACATTTGACCTCAGAATGACAGCTCCTAACAAAGAACCTGTTATGAACACAGCAGAGGTTCACACAATGGAGCATCTTGGTGCTACATTTCTTAGAAATGATCCAGAGTACAAGGATAGAACAATCTATTTTGGACCTATGGGATGCAGAACAGGATTCTATGTTGTTCTCGCAGGAGACCTTTCTTCAAAGGATATTGTTCCACTTATCACAAGAATGTATGAATTCATGAGAGATTTCGAGGGTGAGGTGCCTGGAGCAAGCGCAAGAGATTGCGGAAACTATCTTGATATGAATCTTGGAATGGCTAAATTCCTTGCCAAGAGATATCTTGATAACACTCTTTATAACATTGATGACAAACACCTTGTTTACCCAGAATAATCGAAAGAGAGAATCGGTATGAAAATAGGAATAATCGGTGCTATGGAAGTTGAGGTAGAAACCCTCAAGAGCAGTATGACAGTTAAGAGCACTGTTAAAAAGGCTTCCATGGAGTTTTTTGAAGGTACTATTGGTAGTACAGAAGTTGTTGTAGTAAGAAGTGGTATCTGCAAGGTTAACGCTGGTATCTGTGTTCAGATTCTTGTTGATACCTTCGGTGTTACCCATGTGATCAACACTGGAGCAGCAGGTTCACTCGATGCACGTATCAATATTGGTGATATAGTTCTTTCAACAGATGCCTGCTACCACGATGTAGATGCTACTGTATTCGGATATAAGAAGGGAGAAATCCCTCAGCTTGGCACAGCTACATTTACAGCTGATGCTACTCTTAGAGAAAAAGCTATAGCAGCTATCAAGGTTGCAGCTCCTGACCTTGGAATTTTTGAAGGAAGAGTATGTAGCGGCGATCAGTTCATCTGTGATAAAGCTGTAAAAGATGCTATTATCAAGGATTTTGGTGGAATGTGCTGTGAAATGGAAGGAACTGGAATTGCTCAGGCATGCTTCCTTAACAATGTTCCATTCCTCATCATCCGCGCTATCTCTGATAAGGCTGACGGAAGCGAGATCATGGATTATCCTGAGTTCGAGGCCAAGGCTGCCAAGGACTGCGCAGCAGCAACTCTTGAACTTCTCAAGACTCTTTAAATCAACTACAGAACGTAACAAGAGCCCCATTCCAATTAAGGAACGGGGCTCTTATTATGTGTGTATAATCATTTGATTACTTTTTCTCTACTGTTTCCTCTTCTTCTTTTCTTCTGCTAACGAATCCGAAGATTGCGCCAAGTCCGATTGCTGTAAGGAATCCGATGAAGATAAGCCATAACCAGTTGCCTTCCTCTGCTTCTTCAGGAGTAGCTGGAGTCATTGGAAGAGTAGGCATTGCAGCTTTTGCTGTTTCGTCATCAGCGATAGTTGCTGTTGTCTTTGTTGCAGTCTTAGCTGGAGTAGAGTCTTTTACTTCTTCCTTATCCTCTACCTTATCGCCATTTTCAAGTGCTCTATTAGCTCCAAGTACAGTGCCCTGTACAGGAGGAGTAGCTGCGTCTGCATTAACTGCTTCAGTTGTTCCTGCTGCAGGAGCTGATGTCTGTGCTACTGGTGTATATACTGTGTCAACTGCTGCGCTTGTTGTTCCAACAGCGCCACCAACTGTAGTACCAGCTGGAGTATCTGTAGTTGTTGTATCATCAGCAGGTGTCTGTGATGGTGTGTAGTAAGCAATAAGCTCATCAATTCTTGCTGCAAGTGCTGGCTGCTGATTCTTAAGTCCCTGTAACTTCTGCTCTGCGGCTGCAACATCAGCCTTTGCATCTGTCAATTTCTGGTTCATTACCTCAATGAGCTCATCTATTGTCATGTTGTTGTATTTATCAATATCTTCTGCCAGCTCAAGCTTGATTCCAAGATATTTAGCAACATCATTTGTTCCAAGAGCTACTGCTGCTGTAAGAGTCTTCTTAGATGCCTGATTGTTCTTAAGAGTAGTAATGGCATTCTTAAGCTCGGTAACTTCTGTATTTGCGTCTGTGACTGCCTTCTGTGCATCAGCAACCTTCTGAATGTAGCCTGAGTACTTGCTTTCGATAGCAGCTATTTCTGATATATGCTCATCGGATAAGAAACCATTAAGAGCAGCATTTTTATCCAAAAGCTCTTTCATCTTTTTTGCTGCAGCTTCATCAGTTCCCTGACTATTCTTAAGTGCGTTTAGTATCGTGTTGTATTTATCCTTACTAAGCTCCTTCTCGGTTATGTATTCTATATCAGCATATTTTTGTGCATCACCTGTAGTAGCAATAAGATACATGTTAGCCTTGTGATACTGGTTATTCTGATTCTGGACTACCATTGTAACTTCGGTATCTCCGATCATCAGCTTTCCATCTACTTCCTTTGCACCAAGTTCATCAAGCTCTTTTCTTACAAGATATTTGACAGTTCCATCAGCCTGAGTATATTTGAATACGTCGAAATAACCCGCATTTGCAAGATCTTTTATTGACATCTTAACTAACGTACTTCCTTCAGGCGCCTCTCCGTCTTTATAAATAATGCGATTTTCTGTATCAACTCTTACGTAATCAGCATAGTCATTTTTCTTCGCAGCTATGCCCTTCTTATACCAATTTTGCCGATTATATCCATTATCAGTAGCTTTATCCTCTCCACCAAAATAATCATTCAAATAATTATCAGCTTCTATCTCTTCTGCCTCTTTTTCATAAGCAAAGAATCCATAAGATTTGCCTAAATCGTCGGTGTTATATCTATCCCCGTTCATCTTCTTATCTAACAGGTCGTAATTATAATATTCCTTAACCGGATTGCCATTTGCATCACGGTAGATAATTTCGACGTAGTTATTATCCTGCATCTCAAATCCGGATACTCTATGCCAGAAATAATCACCAGGTTCCTTTACAGCTTCTTCTGATTCTTTCTTGTTAGTAAGCTCTGAGCCCTTTTCCTGCGGGATAATGTAGTTGATAACTACAGAGATCATTGTATCTCTTCTAGCATTCCAATTAGGTCTTGGGCCAGGGCCGATGGTATCATATGCATCATTTGCTGCCTGCGCACTAGCTGCTTCATTACCGAGATTTTCTATAGCATTATCAAGCGCCGCCTTAAGGTTATCAACGTTAGTCTGAGCTGCCTTAAGCTCTGTAAGAGCATCTTTAGCCTTGCCTTCTGCATTGCCAAGATCAGTCTGTTCTTCAGTACGTGCTGACTCGTAATTAGCCTTTGCCTCTTTCAGTGCCTTAACAGCATCGTTGTAAAGACCTTCATACTTTTCAACTTCTGCCTTCTTTTCGTCTATATCATTCTCTGTATCTGTGATAAGATCATTAAGCTTTTTCTGAACAGCCTCTGCAGTTTCTAAAGAATTAACGTTGTTAATATCATCAACAACTTCTGTCATAGTCTTCTCAGCTTCATTAGCAGCTTTAAGAGCATCAGCTCCGCTCTGCTGAGCATCATCAGCATAGCCAGCTGCTTCCTGAGCCTTCTCTTCTACCTTTTCTTCAAACACTTCTGCTGCCTTATCCTGAGCATTTGCCTCGCCTACTTGAGCTTTGGCTTCATCTACTCTATCCTGAGCATCATCAAGGTTCTTTCCAGGATCAGTATCAGGATCAACCTTCTGAGCTTCTTTTTTTACTTCTTCTAATGCAGCATCAGAAATGTTTCCAGTTACTTTTTCATCTGCTGTAATGTTTGCATCAACAATAGGCTGAGCAGCTTCATCTGTTGCTGTTCTAGCTTCGCCAATATCAGTTGTTGATTCAGTTATTTCTGATGATACTTCGTCATATGCATCAGGAGCTGTGTTTTCGCTGTTCTCTGAATTCTCAGACTGCTGTCCACCAGCCTGTCCTCCTTCAGAAGCTGTATTGTTTTCTACTGCGCCCTCTGTATCTTCAGCATAAACTGTTAATGGATTTGAAATGGCAAGTATAGCTGAAATACCTACAAGAATAGCTGATATTGTTTTATTATTTGTATTCTTTCTCATTTCTTTACCCTCATAAACCAAACAACGGTTACACACACACTTTATTTATCTTTATTGTATTTATTGGCAATCATATTTTGAATCATATAGAAATAATATTTTGTCTAAAAGATGTGATTTTGTGATTGTTTATAATCATTTAATAGTTTGTTTATTTTTATGATTACCTCTATGTTTTATTTCCCTATTAATCGGCTAATGAACGCAAAAAGAGTAGAGATAATTTTATTAAAAATCTCTACTCTTCTAATTATGTACATATTAAATTATCTTATTTCTGAGCTATCTGCTTAACTTCATCGTTCAGTATCTGAACAATAACGTTAGTTGCTGACTGAAGGCTGCTCTTATTCATATTTGCGAGGAACTTCTCTCTATCCTCGTACAGATCTTCTATTGTCTCAACTAGAATATCCTCATCGAGATCATCATTGTTGATAACAAGTGAGAATCCCTGCTGCTCAAAAGACTTGGCATTGAGCATCTGATCGCCTCTGCTTGATTTAGTTGAAAGAGGAATCAAAATATTTGGTTTCTTGAGGGCAAGGAGCTCACAGATTGAATTAGCTCCAGCTCTTGAAACAACAATGTCTGCCATTGCAAACAGATCTTTTAACTCATTCTTAACATATTCAAACTGCTTATATCCTGGAACAGAGAGCTTAAGGTTATCCATCTTCTCTTTACCACAGATGTGAACTACGTTGAACTGTGGAAGAAGTCTTGGAAGTGCGAATCTGACGGTCTCATTAACTGACTGTGCACCAAGGCTTCCGCCTATAACCATGAGAACAGGCTTGTCATCTGTAAATCCACAGATCTTCATTCCCTCTTCTCTTGAGCCCTTACCTAACTCTTCTCTGATAGGTGTTCCTGTAAGTATCGCCTTGTCAGCAGGAAGAAGTCTCATTGTCTCAGGGAAGTTACAACAGATCTTGTTAGCTCCATTCATGCTGAGCTTGTTGGCAAGACCTGGGGTAATATCTGACTCATGTACAATATAAGGAATACCCAGAACTCTGGCTGCTCTTACAACTGGAACACTTACAAATCCGCCCTTTGAGAAAATGATATCTGGCTTGATCTTCTTGAGTAATGAGATTGACTCTGTAAATCCCTTCATAACTCTGAATGGATCAGAGAAATTCTTGGGATCAAAGTATCTTCTAAGCTTACCTGTAGCTATTCCAAAGTATGGAATGTTATAGTCTGCAATAAGCTTTTTCTCGATTCCTTCATATGAACCAATATAAAAAATCTCATAACCAGCCTTCTGAAGAGCTGGAATAAGTGCAATATTAGGTGTTACATGACCTGCACTTCCGCCACCAGTAAGGACGATTCTCTTATTAGCATTTTCGCTCAATTCTATAACCTTCTTTCAGATCGCTATATCAGGCCTGCATTGCCTGCTCTATAGCATATGATAACTGATCCGGACATGATGTATTCTTGGACCCACACTTGATTCCGCGAAGCTTGGAAATAGCATCTTCGCATTTCATTCCCTCAACAAGTCTTGACACACCCTGAAGATTACCGTTGCATCCATTTGTAAACTGTACGTGCTTGATAACGCCTTCCTCAACCTCGATATCTATCTGTGTTGAGCAGGTTCCTTTTGTCTTATAAACCATAAAAAAACTATACTCCTGATTCACTAATGTCTAATCCGGAGTATAGTATAACACATCTTATTGTTCTGCAACAGTTTGATAGTTCAGCAGCCCTTTTTCTTCATAAGGGACGATATATTCATTTACTACTCTGTCAGAGAAAGCCTTAACTTCCATAAGTTTCTCTTCGTAGTTATCTTTGGTCAGTTCATATTCACCTGCCAGAACTTCGTCCAGCATAAGCTTGTTGATCTCTGGAGCAAAATGAATGGAATCCATATACAGCTCCAGGTTTGTAGCAACCTCTTCCTGCGCCTGGAAGCAGAATACTCTTACATTGTCATATTGTAAAAGAGCTTTCGTCATCTGAATCTCATTGTAGATATAAGCATCTCTTTCACCTGATCTGACTACTCCATCCCACCAGAGCATGGAATAAACGGGGTAAAAGAAAATAAACTCAGTCTCAGGATGAGCCTCAACCTGACTTGTCAAAAGAGCTATGTTCCCAGCAAGTTCCTGGCTATATACGGTTTCATCCATCATTGGAACCACTTCGTTTGATCTGTGATATAGTCCAAGTGCCATATCAGAATTAAAGCTCTTCCACTTAGCCCAGTTATAGGAAAGTCCCTCGTTATAGTCACCCATAAAAGAATTTGCAATCTGATAAGGAATCTTTTCAAAAAGAACATCTTTATTAAATAGATAACTTACATCATTAAATGGATTCTTATCATACAGGTACATGGGACAACCTGTGGATTCATAGGTGGTCTCAGTTGAGCCATTAAGCGCAGACGGATCAATATTGTAGTAAACAAGTTTAATATCGTGATCAGCATAGGCTTCATCCATGAGGTAGCACAGATCCGCCGTTGCTCCGTAGCTTCTGATAGCCTTTATTGATTTAACACCAAAAGCATTGTCATACCAGGCATTGTCGTTGTTCTCCATAACTGATGAACCAACAAGGAGAGCATCATAATCAAAGTGTCTCAGGGTTCCTACGCACTGATATTCCTTATCATTTAGGACTGCCTTGAGTCCGAACCATGGCTTGTGATAGTGATAAAAGGGATCAAAGGCATATACCACTGAGCCAATCAGAACTGCTACAGCAAGCATCGTTACTAGCAGTCTTTTTATAAATTTTTGTGAATTGCTAACAGTATTCATATTTATTTCTTTCTATAAAAAGATAGTACCTTAAGTAAGTATAACAATTTTTCATTATACTCCTCTCCAGAACCGTACGTGCGCTATTAACGCATACGGCTCCTCACATTTCATTCTAACCACTTTATCGATAATACAAACTAACACGCATGCGTGGTTCAGCAAGCGGG
>NZ_JAFRGN010000049.1 GCF_017433805.1 Butyrivibrio sp.
CTGTCTCCTCAACAAATGTATTCCATTCTCTGCAGCCAGGGCACTGGCCCATCCACTTGGATGATTCATAGCCGCAGCTCTGGCAAAAGAAAACTGACTTGATCTTAGTTGCCATAACCCCTCCCAATAAAACTGATACTACATAAAAAGGAGCTTCCTGTATGACCAGAAAGCTCCCTGATGATCAAAAAAGTATTATTTCTCAACTCTTACCTGAGCTTTGCCCTCTGCAGAAAGCTCTACGCTGAGATTAAGCTTTCCCCCAAGGTTTGTGCTCATCTTGCCTATACTACTTCCGTTTACAAACACGCTGTATTCTGTGTTCTCTAAAAGTCCAAGTGTGATCTGTGCATCGCTTGCACCCTCTACACTAAACTCTACTCCCTTATCTGTTTCCTTGAAGCCAAGTACTGCAGTTCCAGGAACTGATTCATATACAAAATTCTCATTACACTCAAGCTTGGTAATATCCTTGAAAGTCTTGACCTTGAGAAGGTCACCATTGTGTTCGAAATTCTCTACTTTCTGCTTCTCGGGAAGCTCATAGTTACCAAAGCTGATGCTACCATCATTCTCGGCACGGAGTAATTCCTCTACGACTGCCATATCAAACCTCCTGAATGATAAAAAAATTAGTGTTAACTACCACAGTGCATACCTATTTATGCACCTTCATTATAAAGCATAACCATTTTATTGGAAATTAAATCTTTTTAAATTTTACTTCTTCTTTTTTACAGTTTTTTTAGCCGGCTTTTTGGTAGAAACATTTGCCTTGGTCTTGGCTGTTCTGGTAGTCTTAGTGGTCTTGATATTGGCCTTTTTAACGGATGTTTTACCTTCGCTTGTAGTGAAGATGATCTTGTCATCCTTGAGAGCTACTGTAACATCTGTTTCTGGTTTGATATTGCCACGAAGGAGCTCCTCTGCCATAGCATCCTCGATAGTTGACTGGATTGCTCTCTTAAGAGGTCTTGCACCCATCTTGGCATCTGAATGCTTGGTCACAAGGTACTTCTTAACAGCAGGAGAAATTGTAAGATTGATACCCATCTGTGCCTTGCATCTCTTGGCGAGATTCTGAGACAGAAGTGTAACAATCTCCATCATCTCTTTTTCTGTAAGAGTATGGAATACCATGATCTCATCAATACGGTTGATGAACTCAGGTTTAAAGAGCTTTTTAACCTCTTCCATAACTCCTGACTTCATATCCTCGTAGTCCTTCTTGGCATCCTGGCCTGCGCCAAAGCCGAGCTTCTTGGGAGCTACAATCTTCTGAGCTCCAACATTGGAAGTCATGATGAGGATTGTATTCTTAAAGCTGACCTTTCTGCCCTTGGAATCTGTGATGTGTCCATCATCAAGCACCTGCAAAAGGACATTGAAAATATCAGGGTGTGCCTTCTCAATCTCATCGAAAAGAATTACTGAATAAGGATGTCTTCTGACCTTCTCACTCAGCTGTCCGCCATCATCAAAGCCAACATATCCTGGAGGTGATCCGATCATCTTGGATACGGAGTGACCTTCCATGTACTCAGACATATCAACTCTGATAAGAGCATTCTCATCTCCGAACATAGCCTCTGCAAGGGCCTTGGAAAGCTCTGTCTTACCTACACCAGTAGGTCCAAGGAACAGGAAAGAACCGATAGGTCTGTTAGGATCCTGAAGTCCAACCCTTCCTCTTCTGATGGCCTTGGAAACAGCCTTAACTGCATCTTCCTGGCCGATAACTCTCTTATGAAGAACAGATTCAAGCTTAAGAAGCTTCTCTGATTCTTTTTCTGCAATCTTTTTAACAGGGATTCTGGTCCACTCTGCTACTACTTCTGCAATGTCGTTCTCATTAACGATAAAGCCTGAGCTGAGCTCTTTCTTTTTCTCAGCATTCTTAACTCTTGTGAGCTTGGAAAGAAGCTGATTCTGCTGTTTATTAAGCTCGCCAGCCCTGACAAAATCACTGTTCTTAAGAGCATTCTCTATCTCAATATCTGTGTTTCTGATAGTCTCCTCAATCTCTTTAACCTTGGGAGATACGCCCATAGTACGAAGTCTTACCGCACTTGCTGCCTCGTCGATAAGGTCAATAGCCTTATCTGGGAGGTTTCTGTCGTTGATATATCTCTCAGAAAGATCTACAGCAGCCTTGATAGCCTCAGGTGTAATAGAAACCTTGTGGTGCTCCTCGTACTTGCTGACGATACCCTTGAGGATTTCTGTAGCCTCTTCCTTGGTAGGCTCGTCAACGTTAACAGGCTGGAATCTACGCTCGAGGGCTGCATCCTTCTCAACATACTTGCGGTACTCAGTGATGGTTGTAGCACCAATCATCTGAATCTCTCCTCTTGCAAGAGAAGGCTTCAGGATATTAGAAGCATCGATAGCACCCTCAGCACCGCCTGCGCCGATAAGTGTATGCATCTCATCTACGAAAAGAATAATGTTGCCATCCTCAGAAACCTCTTTGATGACCTTCTTGATTCTCTCCTCAAATTCTCCACGATACTTGGAACCTGCGATCATACCAGAAAGATCAAGGGTTACAAGTCTCTTATTCTGAACTGTAAGAGGCACATCGCCAGAAGCAATACGCTGTGCAAGTCCCTCTACATCTGCAGTCTTACCAACACCTGGCTCACCGATAAGACATGGGTTATTCTTGGTACGTCTACTAAGTATCTGAATAACTCTCTTAATTTCTCTTTCTCTTTCGATAACGGGATCAAGCTTGTTCTCAAGAGCAAGAGCTGTCATATCACGGCTGTACTGTGCCAGAATAGACGCCTTTTTGCCGCCCTTAGGAGCAGCTTTTTTGCCAAGGTCCTCTTTTACCAGATTAGGATCCTCTCCCATTGCTGCCAGTGTCTCAGCATAAATCTTCTGAGCTGGCACGTTAAGTGTGCTGATAAGTCTGACAGCAACATTCTCACCCTCCTTGATAAGAGCAAGGAGAATATGCTCTGTACCTGTCTTGTCAGCATGAAAACGCTCTGCCATCCTGTGAGCTTCCTCCAGAACCTTCTCAGCTCTAGGAGAAAAGCCATCTTTATCAAGAGTACGAACACTGGAATCTGGCACGATAAGGTCTCTTATCATGTCCATCATCCTGTTCTCATCAATGCCATTATCAATAAGGATTCTGGAAGCTACGCTTCCGTCTTCCAGGATAAGGCCCATGAGAATATGCTCTGTACCAACATAGTTGAGTTTAAGACTTCTGGCTGTTCGCTTAGCAAGTTTAAGTGCGTCAGCCGCCATTACTGTAAACCTGGATTCCATATGTTACATCCTTTCATATTTGTCGTACAACTTGTCCACCAGGGCATGAATATCATCCCTGCCAATTCCCTTACATATTGCTCTTGCAAGAACTACTGCCAGATCTGACTGTGCCTCCTGCAAAGCCTGCAGCTTGTCGATATCGATAGCAATTATGGCACCACGCCTTCTGTCAATCTTGACAAAGCCATCCTGCTGCAAAATAGAGTATGCCTTGTTGACGGTGTGCATATTGATACCAATGGTCTCAGCCAATTGCCTTACGCTTGGGAGCTGCTCTCCCTCTCTAAACTGGGATGTTGCAATGCCCAATATGATCTGGTTACACAATTGCACATAAATCGCTTCATCACTATTAAAATCAATCTCGATGATCATATCGCGCCCCTCCTTCGCAGAAAAATCTATCATCACACTCAAATTCTGTGACAACTTTAGTATAACAGATATGACAGTTTATGCAAGAAAAAAGAGGCTTTGCAAAATGCAAAGCCTCTTTGAAGGTCGTATTAGTCGTCGAGGTCGAGGAACTCGAACTCGAAGTCATCGTCGTCGCCTACGAAGTTACGTGCGCGGCGCTTAGGTGCTTCTTCCTTGACTGGAGCACTCTGTCTGTCCTCAGCAGGTCTTCTGCTTGGACGATCATCTGCATCACGCATAGGTCTTCTAACTGGTCTCTCTACGTCCTCTTCGATGTCTCTCTCGGCTCTTCTTGATGGACGTACATCCATATCCTCGTCTGCGTCTCTTCTGGATGGTCTTACTGTTCTCTCTTCTGCTGGTCTTCTGCTTGGACGACCCTCTGCAGAATCTCTATTCTCTCTTCTAACAGGTCTGTCTTCTGAGTTTCTCTCAGGAGCTCTTCTTACTGGTCTGTCTGAATCTTCATCATCTCTTGCAGGTCTACGTGAAGGAGCTGCCTCTGGTCTTCTTCTGTTCTCGTAGCGGTCGTACTCATCCTCTTCCTCATCTTCATAGTAAAGAGAATCTCTAAGCTTGATCACAAGTACGATTACACCTGCTGCAAGGATAGCTGCAAGTACACCAAGTGCAATTGCAAACTTCTTGAAGTTAGAAGCCTGCTTACGAAGCTTGTTAACAGCCTCTGCGCTCTGAGCTGCTGAGATCAGTTCATCAACGATTACACGGTAGCCACCTTCGTTGTCATAGAGGTACCAAACACCATTGCCATCATCACCTGTGATGTACATAAGTGAGTACTTGCCATCGCCCTGGTTCTGATCTACTACAGGCTGCTGCTCTTCTACTGCCTCAGTGTTCTCGCCTTCTACAGCTTCTGTATTCTCGCCGCCTTCTACATTCTCAGTGCCCTCTGTGTTCTCAACAGGAGCTGCCTCAGAAATCTCAAGGAGGTCGTTTCTAACAAAACCTTCCTTGCCATTAGCGCCAAATGTTATCTTGTACCATGTCTTATTATCAGTTCCAGTAGCCTCTCCAGTGATGGTAACTGTCTCGCCCTTGGAAACCTTACCTACTGAATCATAGCTTGTACCAGCACCCTGACGAACATTTACACTGTCAGATGTGATTGTAGCCGTCTTCTGTTCTACTGCTGTAACAGATGTCTCTGGAAGAGATGCTGTACTGGTTGTAGTTGTGCTGGAGCTTGATGATCCGCCAGCCTTGCTGACAAGATCGCTTCTAACATAACCAAATTCATTTTTGTTAACGTAAATCTTGTACCAAACGTAACCTGATGCATCCTTGGATTCATCAACAATATCAACTGTGTCGCCGTTCTTAAGAGAAGAAACCTGCTTGGCTGTTGTGCTGGCAGACTCTCTAACCTTGACATTGTCTGAGGTTACCTTTCCAGTTGTCTGAGTATAAGCGTAAGTCTCAAGTGATGTGCCTGCAAATACTGATAATGCAACCCCTGCTGCAAGCAAAAGACCTGCTATCTTCTTTCCCAACTTATTCATATTCATACCTCCTTGGCGTCATCGATTGCCTTTCCTATATCATGACGCATGTACTTATTTTCGAAGTCAACCCACTGGGTAGCTTCATATGCCTTGGCACGAGCCTCAGCAAGAGTATCGCCCTTGGCAGTGATACCAAGAACTCTTCCTCCATTGGTGACAATTCCTTCTGATGTAACTTTTGTACCAGCGTGGAAACAATAGTATCCATCTTTTCCCTTAAAATTGTCAAGACCAGTGATAAGCTTGCCCTTCTCGTAGCTGACAGGATAGCCATCACTTGCAAGAACAACGCATACTGCTGCCTTATCCTCAAATTCCATGTCTATCTCATCAAGTTTACCATCGATGCAAGCATTCATCACATCAATTATATCAGTTTTCAGTCTAGGAAGCACTACCTGTGCTTCAGGGTCACCAAATCTGGCATTATACTCAAGTACCTTAGGTCCGTCAGGAGTCAGCATAAGTCCAAAGAAAATAACACCCTTAAACTCTCTTCCCTCAGCTGCCATGGCCTCAACTGTCTTGCCATAAATATTCTTACGGCAGAACTCATCAACCTCTTTAGTATAGAAAGGACTAGGTGAGAAATTACCCATTCCACCTGTATTAAGTCCTGTATCGCCATCTCCTGCTCTCTTGTGATCCTGAGCAGATGACATAAGTCTGTAGGTCTTGCCATCAACAAAAGATAAAACAGAAACCTCACGGCCTGTCATGAACTCCTCGATTACCATGTGATTGCCGGCATCTCCGAATTTCTTATCTTCCATGATCTCGCGAACACCTGCCTTGGCCTCTTCAAGGTCCTGACAGATCAGAACGCCCTTACCAAGTGCAAGTCCATCGGCCTTCAGAACGATTGGGAACTTGGCATTTTCAAGATATTCAAGTGCAGCCTTAGGATCATCAAAGGTCTCATAAGCTGCTGTAGGAATTCCATATTTTTTCATAAGGTCCTTGGAGAAAGCCTTACTTCCTTCAAGAATAGCTGCATTCTTACGAGGGCCGAATACTCTGAGCCCCTCAGCCTCGAATACATCTACGATTCCGCCAACAAGAGGATCATCCATACCTATGATAGTCAGATCGATCTCTTTTTCCTTAGCAAAAGAAACTAATTTATCGAATTCCATTGGAGTAATAGGAACACATTCTGCCAGCTCAGCGATACCGCCGTTTCCTGGAGCACAGTAAATCTTATCAACCTGTTTACTTCTGGATACAGCCTCGCAAATAGCATGCTCACGGCCGCCTCCGCCAACTACTAAAACCTTCATACCCATTGTTCCTCTCCCAAATTATAATCTAGTATTTATGCCACTTATGATCACAGCGTATCAAGCAGCTCGTCGTATCCGTCAACAACTGCTCTGCCATTTTCTACTCTTACCTTGCCATTAGCAATAAGATCAATCGCCATAGGCATTATCTTCCACTCAGCCTGCTCCATTATTCTTCTCTGAAGAGTCTCCGGAGTATCATCATCCCTGATCATTACAGGCTTCTGCAGAATAATTGGTCCTGTATCTGTTCCGGCATCAACAAAGTGAACTGTCGCGCCAGATACTCTTGCTCCGCGCTCCAGAACCTTCTCGTGAACCTTAAGTCCATAGTATCCGGTTCCACAGAACGCAGGAATAAGTGATGGATGAATGTTAATGATCCTGTTAGGGAAAGCCTCAACAACCGCCTCAGGAATAACTACAAGACAGCCTGCGAGAACTATAAGATCAGGATTAACATCCGTAAGAATCTGTAAAAGAGCTGCATTAAAATCTGCTCTGTTCTCAAATTCCCTGGGGCTCTTAACTGCTGTAGGAATACCAGCCTTTTTGGCCCTCTCTATCGCATAAGCATTAGGGTTATTGCTATAAACGAGGCAGATCTCTGTATTGGTGATCTTGCCGGCGTTTATTCCATCTATAATTGCCTGAAGGTTTGTACCACCTCCAGAAACCATAACTGCAATTCTCATCATACTCACCGATTATCCTTATTAAACAAGCTCAACGCCCTTGTCGCCAGAAGCGCACTTACCAACTACCCATGCCTTATCGCCTGAAGCCTTGATAGCCTCAAGAGTCTTATCAACATCAGCAGGATCTACAGCAAGAACCATACCAAGTCCCATGTTGTAAGTGTTGTACATCATGTGCTCCTCAATCTGTCCCTTCTTCTGCATAAGAGTGAAGATTGGAGGAATATCATAGCTGTTTTTCTCAACTACAGCCTTGATTCCATCTGGAAGCATTCTTGGAATATTCTCATAGAAGCCGCCACCTGTGATATGGCTGCAGCCCTTAACCTTAATTCCTGCATTCTTGATGGATTTCATCATCTTAACGTAAATTCTGGTAGGAGTTAAAAGAGCTTCTCCGAGTGTTGTACCAAGCTCATCATAGTAAGTCTCAAGGCTCTCCTTGGTCATGTCGAATACCTTACGAACCAGTGAGAATCCGTTACTGTGAACACCTGTTGAAGCAACACCGATAAGTACGTCTCCGTCCTTGATACTGCTGCCATCGATCATATCCTTACGATCAACAACACCTACCGCAAATCCAGCTACATCGTACTCATCCTCAGGCATAAGGCCTGGATGCTCAGCTGTCTCACCACCGATAAGTGCAGCATCTGACTGCTTGCAGCCTTCAGCAACTCCCTTAACAATTGCAGCAATCTTCTCAGGAATGTTCTTGCCACATGCAATATAATCAAGGAAAAATAATGGCTCACCGCCTGCGCACGCTACGTCATTAACACACATAGCTACTGCATCAATTCCAATAGTGTCGTGCTTATCAAGAAGAAATGCCAGCTTGATCTTGGTTCCAACACCATCTGTTCCGGATAAAAGAACCGGATCCTCCATTTCCTTTATCCCCTTAAGAGAGAAAGCTCCTGAGAAGCCGCCAAGTCCGCCCAGAACCTCAGGTCTCATCGTACCCTTAACGTACTCCTTCATCAGCTCAACAGACTTGTAGCCTGCCTCAATGTCAACGCCTGCTTTCTTGTAATCCAGTGCCATAATTTCTCCTCATTTCCTTTTGATATTGTTATAGAAATAGCGCATCAAGTAGTAGGATCAGTACTGCTTGTATCCTACTTCCTGAAGCTTCTTATCTTTCTCAATAACTGTTTCCTTGAGAGATTTGGTATATTCTTTTAATTTGTTTAAAAGTGTGGGATCGCTGGTAGCCAGGATCTTGGCTGCCAGAATGCCTGCATTGGCGCCACCGTTTATTGCGACGGTGGCTACAGGGATGCCAGTAGGCATCTGTACTATACTATAGAGTGAATCTCTTCCGCCGAGGGAAGTTGTGTGCATAGGAATGCCTATGACAGGCATTGGGAAAATAGCTGCGCACATGCCAGGAAGGTGTGCTGCCATTCCCGCACCTGCGATGATGACCTTGAAGCCCTTGTCTTCTGCGGTCTTTGCATACTCAAAAAACTCATCCGGCTCTCTGTGAGCTGAAATAATACGCATCTCATAAGAGATGCCGAGCTGATCCAAAATGTCTGCGGCCTTGGCCATTACAGGCATATCGGAATCACTCCCCATAACAATTCCTACTTGTGCCATTGATTCTCCTCCGATAATTTAACTAAAAATTTCGTGTCCAAAAATCCCTAGTATCATAACATACAGCGAATTATATCGCTACATTTTTTTGTGAATAAAAATCAGTAATTATTCTTCCATAGGCTTGTTAAGCTCTTCAGTGCCCGCAAGAACAAATTTACCATTTCTGATGATTGTTTCTGTGCTTCCATCTTCTCTTACAACTGTGATTTCCCCAAGTTCGTCGTAAGGAATTGTGATATCTGTATGGCAGCTAAAGTATGCCTTATCCGGCTCAGTCTTTCTCTTTGCAGAGATCTCGTTGTCTCTTGCAATGATAGCCTTGCCATCTGGGTTATATGTCATTGTATCTTCTTCATATGAATAGCAGGTATCACCTACAGCAAAGTGAGGACCTGTCTTCTCTGCAATGAGGATTGGAAGCTTATCAGCAATATCATACTTCCTAGCCACAACATAAGCTGTTGTGTTAGTTCCAATAGCAAACTCACCGATAGGAAGAGTCTTGTGATTAAAGAGGATATTGTCGCTGATGTATCTCTTGCCCTCTTCCTCAGTATCAAAGTTGCTGCAGCTATAATCTGAAATACATCCATCCTGGAACTTGATCTCAAGGTTCTTGTAGAACAGGCCATCAAGATAAACACCTGTTACGTGGAGAACGCCCTCTGTTCCAGCAAGCACTGGAGAAGTGAACACCTCACCAACAGGGATATTAACGTCAGCTACACAGTTCTCAAAGTTAGTCTCTTTGGACTTATCCTTGAGTTCGTGGAGCATTACCTTCATATCTGTATGGTTGTCGCCCATTCCCTTGATAACTACATACTGTCCCTGATCAAGGCTGTCGATGATCTTCTGCTGAATGCCCTGATAGAGCTTGTAGTCAAGAGTATTGATTCTTACTGTTTCATCAAAGATTGCCTTGAAATCTTTTCCGATATCAGGAACTGGGAATGCGATGATCGTAAAGCTTCTCTCCTTGTTGATAACGTACTCATTCACAATGAGGCTGTTCTGAACTCTGAAGTCGCTGAGCATCTTCTGCTGTGCCTTGGTCAGGTGCACTGCATCCTCGTTAGTCTCTGGCTCAAACGGAATCTCACCAAACACTTCGATAACTGCAGGACCACCATAGAGGCGAGCTTTGTCCTTGTACATCTCACCGGCGGATCTTGAAGCTTCGAGCTTTCTTGTTACGAAATTATTGTCCAGGAAAAGAGCTACATCTTCCTTGTGATCATAGTTGAACTGCTTGTTAGGAAAAGCACCGTAACTGCCGCCTCTTGAAGCTGAACCTGACATACTGAAGATGCTCATAGGATCAATGAACATAGTTGTCTTAAGTCCGATAGCTTCAAGGTTAGCTACAGCCTTTCTGACCATTCTCTCAAATCCAAAGTTGAAGTACATTCCAGCTGTCTTCTTGATAGAGATATCTTTACCAGTCATGGCAAAGCCGATACGGTAGCCCTCTGTAAAGGTTGTAGCAAGCTTATCGATCTCTTCCTCTGAAAGACTGTTAAGATGCTCTGCGGTCTTAATCTCGTTGTCTGTAATGTATTCACCAAATCTGTAGAGATATCTAAGGTCTGTAAGATCAGCATTAAGGACAATGTCTCTTACAAAGCTGACATCAGAATTTACCATCTTAGCAAAGCTGTGCTGTCTGAACTCTTCAGCATAGTCACTGCCATACCAATACAGAATCTTGCGAACATCTTCATAAGCAGGAGTCTTGCCATCCTGATCAGCGCTTGCAAATACGCCGTAAACTTCAAGGAAAAGCTCCAAGGCTACTGCAAGCTCAAAGATTTCTCCCTCATATGCAGCAGTGATAAGGCTTCTGAGCTCAAAGTAAAGAGCTGACAAAAGCTTACCAAATTCATCTCCAAACACTGATACAGCAAAGGTTGGATTACCATAGCTCTTATCATAGTTCTCAGGAAGAATATCCTCATAGAGCCTGTTATTGCGCTCCTTAAGCTCTTCCATAGTAGCCTTGTCAAAAGAGCCATCGTGTGCGAAACGATAGTTCTCATCTACCATCAGAAGAAACTCTCTGACAAAATGGAAATACTTATCAAACTTCTCGTCAGATAAATGCTCCTGCGCCATGCTGCCGAGTCTCTCTACAGAAAGAGCGTATCTCTCCTTGAGAACCTCATTACCAGTTTCAAATTCATAAATTAATTCTTCGTTATTACTCATTTCTAATTCCATTCTTTCTAAAATCAATTTCTGTTTCCTGCAGCTGTTAAGCCACAAAGTTTAGTACTATCAAAAACACAACAAATATTACCGTCAAAGAGTTGAGTATAATTCCTACATTTGGAAAAAACTTAAATATGTCTTTTTCAAATCTGGACATGATTCCCAAAACAAGTCCCACAACAGAAAATATCGCCGCAACAAAAGCAGCTGCGGCGTATTGTAATAGAGCCTCTCCACCATTGTTGTAGGTAAAAAATACAGCAATTGCATAAGTCGTCACTGATATACACCCTAAAACGGCACTCATGATGCCCTTCTCAGGGTGTCTGTTGTCAGTGAACATATACTTATCTCTGACAGGTTCAAGTCTCTTAATGTGAAGTTTGAATCTACTCTTTTTCTTTTTAGACATTAGATGATAATTCTCTTCCTACTGCCAAGTAACTTGGCTCCACTAATAATAAGGAGCACTCCTGTCGCGATACCTGCAACAATTGAAATAACTCCAAATGCTATGTTAAGGCCACCTGTTCCGCCAAGTACCTTGTATGTATGCTCGTCCATTCTGTTCCCCTCCTATGATTATGATTATTTTGCGCCGTACTCTTTGTAGTATTCGTCGATAGCTTTTTTGATATCCTTGTTGATGATAACTTCGCCATCGATTGGTCTGTTGTAGAGATAGCTTACTACGTCGTCCATAGTAACGATTGCGTTTGCGCTAAAGCCATATCTGTCCTTGATCTCGTCAAGAGCGCTCATGTCTGTCTCAAGACCCTTCTCCTGTCTGTTGAGAGATACCATAAGACCTACGATATCGCAGTCAGCCTGCTCCTGAATGATAGGCACTGTCTCCTCAATTGACTTACCTGATGTAGTAACATCTTCTATAATAAGTACGCGATCGCCGTCTCTAAGCTTGGAACCAAGAAGGATTCCCTTATCGCCGTGATCCTTGATCTCTTTTCTATTGGAACAATATCTGATCTCTCTGCCATAGAGTTCGCTGATAGCTACGCTTGTAACTACAGAAAGTGGAATTCCCTTGTAGGCTGGTCCAAAGAGAACGTCGAACTCAAGACCAAAGGTATCGTGAATAGCTCTTGCATAATACTCGCCAAGCTTACGAAGCTGAGAACCTGTTACATAAGCTCCTGCATTCATAAAAAATGGAGATTTACGTCCACTCTTAAGAGTAAACTCCCCAAACTTAAGGACGTTACTGTCCACCATAAACTCGATAAACTCTTCCTTATATCTTTCCATACAACAAAACCTCCTTTATACAACGATAATGATATCGAATATTTAGTAATAAATACGGTCTGTCACCCAATTACTGATTATAATACCTTGTCATTCATATCGCATCAAGAAATATTTTTTTTCCCAAAAAATATGGTCCTGGGGGGACGGGGGTAGTGGTTCATTTTCCACATATCGATTATAATGTACTTGCAGTTTCCACTCAAAAAGGAAATTTACTGCAACTCGAAAACCACAGGAGGTAGTGTATGAAAGGAAACAAGTTATTAAAGGGATTATTATCCTCTGTCCTTGCACTTGCTATGGCAGCTACTCTTAGCACACCAGTTAAGGCAGCAGAAGCTTACAAGGTAAGTGCTGACATCAGATCACTGGCCGTTGTACCAGCAGATCTTTCAGGCAAAACTGTTATTGTGCACACAAACGATATGCATGGAGCCATCAGTAAGTATGCCTATGTAGCATCAGTTAAGCAGAATCTTCAGGCAAGAGGTGCTGAAGTAATTCTTGCAGATTGCGGTGACTTCAGCCAGGGAACACCTTACGTTAGCACAACAAAGGGTCTTAACGCAGTAACAATGATGAATGCTGCTGGTTATGACATCGCAACACTCGGTAACCACGAGTTCGACTATGGCTATTACAAACTTATGTCCAATCTTTCTACAGCCAAGTTCAAGGTTGTATGCGCAGACGTTCTTGGCGCAGATGGCAATCCAATCGTTAATCCAAACTATATGTACACATCAAGATCTGGTCTTAAGATCGGTTTCTTCGGAATGGAAACACCTGAGACACAGACTAAGGTTAATCCAGGTCTCATCCAGGGCATCACATTCATGTCTAAGGGCGAGCTTGCAACATGTGCTCAGGCACAGGTAGATACACTTAAGGCTCAGGGCGCTGACCTTGTAATCTGCCTCTCACACCTTGGTGTTGATGCTGAGTCAGCTCCAGACGGACACAGAAGTGTTGACGTTTACGCTAAGACAAAGGGCATCGACCTTATGCTCGATGGTCACTCACACACAATCATGACAGCAGGTGCCAAGAATGAGCCTGTACAGTCAACTGGAACAAAGCTCGAGACTATGGGTCTTGTATTCATCGACAATGCTTCCAAAACAATCGAAGACAGATTTCTCATCAACATGGACCTTCTTCAGGAAGAAGTAACTACAGCTGCTAAGTCTAACGAGATGTTCAAGGCTATCGACAGAGAGTACGGTGCTGTTCTTGCCAAGACAGAAGTTAAGCTCAATGGTGATCGTGATCCTGGTAACAGAACTGAGGAGACTAACCTCGGCGACCTTATCACAGACGGTATGCTTTGGAGCGTTTTAAGAGCACCTGGCGCCCTTACAGTTCCTGCTGACCACGTTGTCTGCATCACAAATGGTGGTGGAATCAGAGCATCTATCAAGGCTGGCGATGTTACTAAAAAAGATATCAACACTGTTCTTCCTTTCGGAAACACAGTATCAGTAGTTTATGTAACAGGTGATGAGCTCCTTGAGGCACTTGAGGCTTCAACATACTGCACACCACAGGCTATTGGTGGTTACCCACAGACATCTGGTATCAAGTTCACAATTGATACTCACAAGTCTTTCAACAAGGGTGCTGCTTATCCTGGATCAACATACTACAAGCCAGCTTCAATCAACCGTGTAACAATCGAGAGCATCAATGGACAGCCATTCAACAAAGCTGACACATATGCAGTTGTAACTAACAACTTCTGTGCAGCTGGTGGTGACACATACTACGCATTCAAGAATGCAAGCGCTCAGTTCGATACAGGTATTGTTATGGACGAAGCTGTTATGGATTATGTAAAAGAAGTACTTGGCGGAAAGATCACATCTGCTAAATACGGCGCTCCTAGAGGAGATCAGACACAGATTAAGTAATCTAACCCCAAAATGGTCCTAGGGGACGGGGTTAGTGGTCCAAAAAATATAGCCGGTTGGTTTCATCTAGATTCCAACCGGCTTACTTTATATCTTTTTCCTTATCTCATCTTATCTTCTATCTGATTCTTTATTTCTTCAAACAGCAGCTGAGCCCTGAGCACCTCTTCATCGCTCAGCTGATTTTCATCATTATATCTGGCGCGTATGTAGAGCTGTCTCAGTTCATCAGTTTTACCAGTCTCAATGATCTCATCCGATGCAATAGCTACATCCTCAGAGGTTGTCTGGTTCACAATCTTAACTCCAAAGGTCTTAACAAAGAACAGATACTCTTTGTAGATCTGCCTTATCTTGGCATTATTTGTCTCGGCATGAGGCTTTTTCTTTTTCCTCTTAAATCCAAAGAAAGAAGTACTCTCTTCTGCCTCACCATCCTCCATCTCAAGTGCCGCGCCATTCTTCTTATTATTGATGCCGCGAACCATCCTGTAGAACCAGCGAAGGAGAAGTATCAGCAGTACAATTGCCAGCAATACCAAAAGAGCTGCAATAACAATTTCTATCACATCATAGTTAAGCCCCTCTGCCACGGAAGATACTTCTTCCACAGCATCCTGCTTCTCTATCTGCTGAACATCAGGATCTTTGGGCTTAATCACCTTATCCTCCGGATTGGGTTTAAGAGCCTGGTCAAAAAGCCAGCTGATACCAGAAACCAATGCAAAAAATATAGCTCCAACAGGCATGAAGATCACTTCAACCACTCTGCCTGAATGCATAACAATCTCGTAGATAGTGACGCATGCCAAAACTCCCAGCACCAGAACCACGAACATCTCTGCAAAGTTTATGAGTCTGTGCTTTAACTTGGCGCCCTCACCAACTCTTTTAAGGCGAAGAACAAGAACACCAAGGAAAAGATAAATCGCAGCATAGACCGTAGCTTCCGGCCTTATGGGCCACTGTCCAAAGCAGATAAAGAACAAAACTGCCACAGGAATTGCAGGAATTCCGAACCAGAATTTGTATTCCTCGTAGTGAATGTCAATCTTATCTGCAAATGTCATAGCAGCATAAAACATTATTGGTATAGCTGCTATTATAAGGTCTGACATATTCCTTGCAGCAAAAAGGCCAGCAAATGGCAGAAGTCCGCATATTATCCTTGCTGGTAGCGCTCCCTTGGCCTTTTGTACTATCAGTGTGGAAACAAAAGCTACCGCCACCACGGCTCCAACCACAGGCCATGAGCCGCCAAATATCTTGAACAATGCTGCAAAAGAAAAATATAAAAGTAAATCACAGATTGTCTTTAAAGCATTAGCAAATAGCATTACTATTCACCTCCGCTTCCAGCACGCACAGCTCATATTCGCTAAACCGCTGCAGACGGGCAAGACTATCCCTATCCTCTGCAGAAAGCGGCGCACTTATTATGAAATAGCTGCGGCTTCTCTTTCTCTCTCTTATGCACCTTTCGATAAGTCGGTCAAAAGAAAAATAGCTGAACAGATCGGATCTGCCAAGGTTCATCATCAGCTGATCCATATGTTTTTTACCAAAGCCTTCATCGAGGTTTCCAGTATCTCCGTTAGACAAAAACTGGTATGGTATGTGCTCCTGCTCAAGCCTTTCGCAGACTGTTCTGACAATCTCAAGAGCCTTCTCTTTTTCTTTGGAACTTCCTGCATCGAGATTGAGCACTACCGCTGCATTTGCATCAACTGTGTAGTCGCTGTTCTTGACCATGAGCTTGCCAACCTTGGCGCTGTGCTTCCAGGATATCTTTTTCATGGGCTCTCGTCCCGTGTAGTCCAGATATCCTATGGTCAGAACCGGGTCTTCTACAATGAAACGTCTGACTGAAATATCTCCGATGTAACCGCCAAGCACCTTCAAAACGAATTCATCATCGCAACGCTTGGGCATTACAGTTATATCTGACTTAATCTCTCCAGAAATTACCCAGGACTTAAAGCCGAGGAAATCACCGGTCTCCACATAATATTTGCCGCGCTGATACAGTCCTCTTTTGGGCAAAGAGAACAGTGTAGTGTGCTTGTAGCTGTGATGTCCGAACAGAAATACACTGTGATGCTCGGAGTTTCCTTTTTTACCGGAAATCACAGCCCCGTCTGGCATGTACTCATAGTAGTGCATGTAGACGATCGGGAGAAACCAGTTGTTGATGATCCTGCTGTTAAAGGCAATCTTCTCGCCCGGCTCAGCAAGCTGGGTATCAAAGGTATATCGTAGCAGCACGTACTGCGAAAGCCTCGGTGCCACCACAAATTGCATTATCAGGATGATCACAATCATCCCTATCATTAGAAATGTAATCATACGCTTTCCAGTGGCACTTTAGTCTCGCTGAGAATCCTTTCCATAATCTTGTTTGGATCTACGTGACTACCAGGTGCTGAAATGAGACGATGTGCAAGAACGCAGCTGGCTTCTTTTTTCACATCTTCAGGGATAATATAGTTTCGTCCTGAGATAGCAGCTCTGATGCGCGCTGCCTTGAACAATGCAAGTGTTCCTCTTGCTGAAACTCCGCATGAAATCTGGGCATTGTTACGAGTAGCCTCTACGATATCCATAAGATATGCTTTTACATCTTCAGAAGCTGTTACATTCTCTATTTCTTTTAACGCCTCTAACCTGTCAGCTTCGCTAACTACGCACTGAAGCTCAGAAATGATATCCTTGGCATCCTTCCTGCCCAGAATAGAAATCTCCTGGTCTCTTTCCATGTAGCCAAGGCTAAGTCTCATGAAGAAACGGTCCAGCTGAGCCTCAGGAAGCGGAAATGTTCCGTAGGATTCAACCGGGTTCTGTGTTCCCATTACGATGAAGTTAGCTGCCAGTGGGAAAGTCTCGCCATCAACAGAAACCTGGCGCTCTTCCATTGCTTCCAGAAGCGCTGACTGTGTACGTGGTGTTGCTCTGTTGATCTCGTCTGCAAGAACTACATTAGAAAATACGGGGCCTTTTCTGAATACGAAGTCCCCTTCCTTCTGATTATAGAAATGAATACCAGTAAGATCCGATGGTAAAAGATCTGGTGTAAACTGGATTCTCTTGAAATCTCCACCGATGCTCTTGGAAAACGCCCTAAGAAGCATGGTCTTACCTGTTCCAGGAAGGTCCTCAAGAAGCACATGTCCCCCTGCAAGGAAGCAGATGACGATCTGTCTGATGGCATCGTCCTTGCCAATGATGACCTTACCTACATTCCCCACAATAAGGTCTGAATACTCTTTTACTGTCATTTTTAAATATCTCCTCCGTGATTTCTTTTTTCCTTTTTGGTCCTAGGGGACGGGGTTAGTGGTCCATTTCGATCCACGAAAAGAACTTGTCCAGTCCCTTGTTCTCCTCCCTTGTCTCCAGGAAAAGACCTGCTGTATACCAGGAATGTGTATTTTTCTCATCTTCTACACTGTAGAGCTCGCAGCTGTTTCCAAGCTCCCTGGCTCTGGCCGCAAAGTCCTCTGCACATTCATACTGCAAAAGACCATCATGCCTACTCTGAATAAGCAGCATAGGAATATGGTTCCTACTCATAAGTGAAACAGGCTCAGCCTCTTTCCTGTTATAGCCCTTACTAAAGAGCTGATTTAAAAGAATTCTGAGAGTCTTGGACTGATCCTGTCTGAAGCTGTAAGGGCCTCCAAAACCAACGAATCCTATTATTGATGATATATCTACGTTGTAGTCTTTTTGCGCCTTTTCACTATAACACATAATGGACGTAAGGTGTGCCCCAGCTGATGGCCCCACAACAATCACTTTTGAAGTATCTATATCTTTTTCCTTAAGATACTCAATTGCCTTGTTGTAACAGGCGCAGACATCCGCTATCTGAATGGGATACTTGTTCTTAGGTGAAAGCCTGTAGCCACCTGAAACAACTCTGTAGCCCGCATGTGAAATGTGTTGGCCCACATAGTCAAAATAGTCAGGATCTCCTGCATTCCAGCCGCCTCCATGAACCCAGTAGATGATCTTATCGCTCACAACCTTATCAGGCTCATAATATAGAAAATACTGGTCTTTATCCGAGCCGTAATCTACTCGCTCTGGCGTGGTGTATTTAGGTGCTGTACGAAGTTTCTTGAAAAGTCCAAAGTAGCTAAAGCTTTCCCTTAAATAATCATTCATCTGTTGTCCCTACGTTTCTCCATAAATGCGCGAACTCTGCGTGCCTCATCAAGGTCAAGTGCAAAGTTCAGTTTCTCTGCAACATATATAGAAAGCTCCCCGAAAAAGTCGTACATCAAAAAGAGCTTATCCCACATATCCTCGTAGTCGCCACTTGCAAACATCCCCTCAAAGCGCGCCATCTCTTCCTCAGTAAGATAGTTCTTAAGATATTTACAGCAGGCGCCTGTGGTAACCTGGAAATCGTTGTCGATGCCAATCTTCCAATTGATCATCTTAAGGAACATATTCATCATGTACTCTTCCATCATGCGCTTAGCGTAATAGAACTCATGTCTGCAAAGTCCCTTGGTCACGTAATTACTGATCCAGCGAAATTCATTAACTGTTCCAAAGAATTCAAATTCACTCGGCTTTTTGATGTAAAAGCACTCTTTGGAAGTGATGTCTACAAGCTGAGGAAAATTATCCTTGTTAATGAGTATTGTGCGAGGCTCATTAAATTCTGTCTGCTTATCAATCTCGCTCACATCAATAAATGTCAGGTCAATTCTGTTGCCATCCTCGTACTGTGTAAGATATGCAAAGCGTGACCTGCCATTATAATCATAGGGCTCATCGTAGTAGTCATCAGGCATCTGCATGATAAGAATATCGCCAAAGCGCTTCATGTAGTCGTGATCTCTTGTAAACTCTCTGATGTCTGATACAAAAAAAGTTATGTCAAAGTCGGAAAACTCATCGTGAACTGCTCCCTTGGTGACATTGGAGCCTTCCATTGTTGCAGCTCTAATGCGGTCATCCTCTGTCGCAGTTTTCATAATAAGATCATACATTTCGTCGTAGGTTTTCATAAAAGTCGTATCCTTCCAATATGGACCACTAACCCCGTCCCCTAGGTCCATTACTGTAAAAAATCATTTATCAATGAACAGCACGCCAAGAGTACCTGGGCCACAGTGAGATGAAACAACGCTTCCTGCTCTGGTCTCCAGAATTTCGGCAAAAATCCCAAGACCTTCCAGGTATTCTTTAACATTTTTAACTATTTCTTTATCACATCCAGAGTGGGTTATAAATACTCGCTCCGGTCTTGCATTTTTCAAATCAGCTTCCATATCCTTGACATAATCAAGTACATATTTCTTACTTGATCCGCGGTATTTCTTTTCCGGATGCATAGCACCGCCAGCTACCGCTATGCGTGGATGAAGCTTAAGTGCAGTCCCAAAAAGTGCAGCAAGGCCTGAGCAGCGCCCTCCCCTATACAGATATACAAGGGTATCTATAACAAAGCTGGCACGTACTTTATCTTTAAGAGCCTCTATTTCCTCAACAATCTCTTTGACCGTCTTTCCCTCTTTTACCAGTTCCGCAGCATGAACCACCAATAGTCCGATTCCAGTTGAAAGATTGGCCGAATCAATGACGTGAACCCTATCAGACATATCCATATCTTCTGCCGCAAGCTTCACATTGTTATAGCTTGCTGACATAGAAGAAGAGATAGTAAATATGATGTACTCATCAGAGCTTGCAGGATCCAGATACTTAGAAATATCATCTATACCAGGTGCTGCAGTCTTAGGCGTCTCGCCATGTTCATCAGACCATTTGTAGAGTTCTTCAGGAGAAATATTGACTCCATCCAGATATTCATCATCTCCAAGTCTTACATAGAGCGGGATTATCCCTATATCGTATCTTTTAACCAATTCCTGCGACAGATCGCAGGTACTATCCGACAATACTTTTACCATTTTTCTCCTCCGTAGACTTTCTCTGTTCCATTTATACTCCTCTCAATTGAGACGTCTTTTTATCTCATCAAGTTCTTCAATAGTAAATTCAATTGGCTTTGCATTATCAACAGCTATGGTGTGTGATTGCTCAAATGGAATGTTGTTACGCATAGCTATTAAAGTCATGATAACTGCGCCATGAGAAATAATCAAAAGGTTCTGGTCTGAAGAGGTATCATATTGTTCAAGGATATTGTCTAGTGCCTCAAACAGCCTCTCCATAACCATCTGATAAGATTCACCCTGAGGACTCTTGTTATAGCGCTTGTAGGAATTCCAGAGTCTTAATTCTTCCGGATATAAAGCCTCTATCTCTTCCCATGTGTGACCCTCAAACAGACCTAGGTTCATCTCTTCCAGACCGTTTACGACCTCAAAGCCAGTGTGGAAGTGCCAGTCAATTATCTGCGCAGTCTGCCTGGCACGAATCTGATAGCTTGTGTAGATCTTGGCAAAAGAGATATGGTTGTCCTGCAGATACTGGCACAGTTCATTAGCCTGAAGCATCCCGTTTTCATTTAGCGGAATATCCGTGGTTCCCTGTACTTTCCTCATAATATTCCAATCAGTTTGTCCATGTCTGGCAAAATATATTTTCATTTTGTCTTTCCTGTTTTTCTCATATATCCCAATGAGTTTGTTTTATTACTTGCTTGCCGAGTAAAAGTGATATAGACGCTCTTCCTCGTCGTATATGTCTTTATACATTCGAGTATCTAATAGCTTGAATCCCGCTTTCTCTGCGGTTTTGCAGGAAGCAATATTCTCATCAAGAATGGTAGCTATTATCTCTTTTTCATCATAGTGTTGGAAAAAGTATTCAAGATATGCTCTAACTGCCTCGGTTGCAAGGCCATGCTGCCTGTACTCTGCGCCGATGCCGTAGCAGATACCTATTTTTCCAGTATCCTCATAATAGGTATTTCCCACAGTTCCAATGACTCTTTCATCATCCTTAAGACATATAATACTGCAAATATAGTCTGCTCTGGGGTCATCTGCCTCTGACAATTTGATTGCTTCATTGATCCATTCATCTATCCACTCTGAACAGTCCGCATCAAATCCAAGTTCAGAAAAGCTACCATCTTTTGCCATATCAGCTAGTAGCTTCTCGTCACCCTTTTGAATTGATCTGATGATAAGTCTTTCGGTTTCTATTCTCATGGAATCACAGCCCTTCTAACACTTTTTAGCATCTCTCATCCGAAACGATATGCTCGACGCAATCATGCTCAGATTGTAAGTACTCCTTCATAAATGTAGGGAAAGCCTTGTATTTATCCAGCTCAGCAATTGGGAGCCAATACATATTTTCTTTTACGCCCTGAGTGAAACTGTTACTGTTAAGTTCTCTGGTGCCTCTTGATTTCATCACGAAGTATAAAGCAATCTCATGACAATCCATATCCTTAAGTGCGCCCATATTATCAGCAAAAAAGTTCTCATGGATGACGGCGAGATGATCAATCTCATAATGGATTCCTGTCTCCTCGAAGACTTCTCTTTTAACTGCGTCCTCAGCTGTCTCTCCCATGTGAACTGCGCCGCCGATTGAATAGTAATAATCATCCTTCTCATTGCCGGCAAATAACACGTAGCCATCCTCTACAATGATTGCAGCTGCGCGGTATCTAAACCACTTGTTGTCCTTGGTAAATCCACAATTATATTCCATAAAACCCTCTAGATATTTCAATTATGCTAACGCTATATTTCATATAGCTCCGTAATTATTTCTTTGCCCTGAGCGCCATGTATGCTGGTATGTTCATATCGTGTAGCCTGCCGGAACCATTTGTATCTTCAAATAACTCAATCAACGTAAATCCTGCTTCAAGCTGGCCACCCAGCTGTTCTTCAAGGGTATGAGAAAACTGCATTCCGTCATCTTCCTCTTCTAACATTTTCCTATATACTTCATTTGTAAGAGGGTCGAAAGGAAGGGCATTCACTATCTCTTTTTCCTCTAGATCAACAATGTAATTGATGTAGTAGTCAACCCCTGACAAAAGAGATCCACCCTTCTTCAATACGCGGTAGCACTCCTTCCAAATAGGCTTAACCTCTTTAACATAACAATTGGAAACAGGATGGAAAATCAGATCAAACTCCTCATCCTCAAAAGGAAGTCTCTTTGTCATGTCAGCTCTGACAATTCGTATATCATAGCCCTCTCGTACAGAAACCAGCTTCTCACTCTCCAGCTGTTTCTCCGAATAATCAAGCACAGTACATTCTGCTCCTAGCGCAGCAAAAATAGGCATCTGCTGGCCACCGCCACTGGCAAGGCCGAGAACTTTTTTACCCTTCAGATTTCCAAACCAATGGTGCGGAACATTCTTGGTCGGTGTGAGAACAACGTCCCAGTTTCCTTCTTTGGCCTGTAAAAAGACTTCATGGCTGATTGGCTTGCCCCATTCCCAGCCATCTTCTATCCATCTATCAATTGTAGCTGCATTTATATCCTGATAATTCATAACTCATCCCTCCGCAAAAAATGGACCACTAACCCCGTCCCCTAGGACCATTTACCAGAAATGGATTCTTGCCCTCTATTGTTTCCTTAACTCTTTCACATACACCGCACATATATATTCCCCTTTACATTTTATCTAAGTATTTAATAACATCATTCAAATTATCCAGAACTATCTCCGCCAGCTCATGCATTTCATCGTTGGCAGGAAGGAGATCTGGAACCATGATCGTCCGTAGACCTCCCGAAGTTGCAGAACGGATTCCGTTATAAGAGTCCTCAATCGCATAAGCATCTTCTGGCTTAACTCCTATTTTCTCACAGGCAAAAAGGTATATCTCAGGATGAGGCTTACTGTGAGTCACCATGTCACCTGTAACGATCTCATCAAAGTATTCTAAAAGCCCAGCTTCACTTAGACGCCTGATAACTGATGTCTTCTTGGTTGAAGTCGCCAAGGCAATCTTCTTGTTAGAACTCTTAAGATAATCAAGGATCTCGCGAACTCCGCTCTTTATTGGGAGCCTGCCGCCATCATATTTAGCGTGGAAAAGAGCTGAAGCCTGCTTATCAAACTCATCAAAAGGAAAGTCCTCTCCATAAGCTTCCAGCATGATTTCTCGTGTCTTCTGAAGATTCACACCGATGCAAGCATGGAAATGTTCTTCCATAAATTCCATGCCCATCTTCTCAGCCTGCTCAATCCAGCATTCCATGATTGCTCTTTCGGAGTCAAAAATAATTCCATCCATATCAAAAACTACTGCATCATAATTTTTCATTTTTATGCCTTTCGGTATATTTTACTGTACTCTTGTGTAATACTCATTTTTTAATACCATGTTGCACCTGCTCCATGATTCATCTTTGTAAGTAAAGGCATTCTCTGTTGTACCACTTTCTTTAAACCCGGCCTTGAGATAGCATCTCTTTGCTCTTTCATTTTCCGGAAACACGCATAGCCAGAGAGATTTTGCTCCTGTTTTCTCAAAAGAATGCTTGGCTATGAGCTGTAGCATTTCTCCTGCTACGCCCTTGCCCCTATACTCAGGATCAACCACAACAAACTTGAGCATTCCCCTGTTTGTCTCGTCATCTTTGGAGTAGCAAAAGAACCCCACTGGCTTGTCATCATCCAAAGCTGCTATATACGCAGTATCTCCGTATTGCGCTTTTTTCGCTGCAAGGACATTAGCAAAATCCTCTTTTTCAAGCGGGTATTGGAAATAGTTTGCGCACCACATAGCATGCGTTCTTTCATCTGTTACCCAGTTTTTAATTACATCAAAGTCCCTATCGAGGTTGAATTCTATAAGCTTCATCCTTGTTACACTTTCTAACATTTAAATTGATTGTAAAACTATCTTTCCTGATTATAGTGATTATCATAAACTCACTCTTCTATATCTTGGCCGATCTTACGTGAAATTCATCCTTTTTATACTGTATCTAACGTATTTTTCAGGATTTTTTCAGTAGAATTACGTGAACATCACAGTTATTCATATCCATCTCACGTATTCATACCCACTTTTTATACAAAAACTACGTGAAAAATATAAATTATTGAACGTTACCCACGTAGAGAGCCGATATCGGTACCTTACAAACTCCGATTAGTTACTTACAACATTGCTCTTACTTCTTTTTAAACTAGTATTATTCCAATTTCTCTTTACCAGAACAATAGCAATTACAATGATCAACACTCTACAGCCATAGGAAACATAGGCATTCCCGCCCACTGCCAGCTGTGAAAAGACATTTATCAGCGCATGGGTCATGGCGCATAACCACAGGCTTCCTGTGACGTTGAAGATTGATGATAGAATGAAACAATTGATCAACAAGCCGATTAGGAACGGGATCGGGTCCACAACATCCATTGTTCCTTCCACATAGAAGTATGCAAAATGCCATATTGCCCAGGACACAAAGGTACATAAAGTCGCAAGCACAAAGTCCCAGCGCTCCTGAAGTGCCGGCTGAAAGAAGTATCTCCAGCCTATCTCCTCGATTCCTCCAAACAGAAGCGCCCTGAAGAATAGAATAACAGGCGCGTACCAGATAGAAATATTAAGCCCGCCTCCAAATAAAAGTGAAAAGAAATCCAGAAACAGAAACAAAAATGCAAGCAGGTAAGATCTTGGTTTCTGCGCTACATTAAAAAAGTCTCTAAGTATCTGAGTTAGCTTTATCTTTTTATACTTAATGGAAACAACAGCTCCCCACAGAGCAGATGAGATCCCGCCTACAGCAATAGCAAGCATTCCAAGTGGCGTCGTATAGTCAACTGCTACGCCACTTCTTCTCAGCACAAATACTAGCAGACATACAAGAATAATCTGCCCCAGCGCTCCGACTAGATATAGATTAATAGCTTTGTTATGACTCATTAATTCCCCCATATAGACATCTGTATTGCATAAGTCCTAGCGAATATTCCCAATTTCATAATCAATCAGCTTATATATCCAGCTATTCAAATCGGAAAAGACATAGCCCGCTTTCTTAGCCTTTTCTGTGTTAAAGGTAAGTGAATCTGTAAGTCCATTATATGGCGCAGCTTCGCCATTTTCATCAAGGACTGCCTTTTTACCAAGCTTCTCTTCGGCATAGCTTATGATCTCTGAAATCTTAATAGCGCCATTGGAACAGCCATTAACAGCGCCGCTAAGCGGATGATCAACAAGGTAAGCTATGAATTCACCTGCTTCTTTTTCATGGATAAAAGACATAGCGTGATCAAGATCATCCACGAACATGGGATTCTCTTCCTTTATGTGTTCCAAATAAAAGCGGAGTCTTCCTGTATAATCGTTTTCTCCTAGAACAACAGGATAGCGCACAAACGTACAAGCAGAAGAATCCATGTATTCTAAGACAGCCCTCTCAGCGTTTCGCTTTGTCTTTTCATAATCAGGGAGTCTGTCCATCCACTCTAGCAGATACTCACTTGTTACGAATTCATCCTCGCTAATATTGGCATGTTCATTGGGATACACAGAACAAGTCGACATCTGGATATAACGATCACAGCTGACATTTTCCAAAAGAGCTTTCACATCGTTAGAGCCGTAGGCAATCTTATCGATGATCACGTCAAACTTCTGGTTTTCTAAAGCTCTTTTAACACTAGATGAATCCATGCGGTCCAGAACCGCATAGCTCACTCTGCCTTCGAACTCAACCTTCGCATTTCCCCTTGTGGCAATGGTCACATCATGCCCCTTTGCCAGCAAAGCGTTTACCATTGGAATACCGAAATATCTTGTCCCACCAACAACCAGTATTTTCATAAATTCTCCCTGTAAGTCTTATTTTTATAAAACCCTTTTTATTCTGGTAAAAAACTCTTTTTCATCTTCATGGTGAATATAAGCGCCATTCTTAAGCTGAACCTTCAGTGACGCAGGATTATCCTTGTGGACTGACATGTAAATCTCGTCCTCAGGGATGATAGTCCAGGCTTTTTCTATTGATAGTTTGAGTCCTTCGCTGGCATATCCTCTTCCACGGTATTCTTTTCTTATACCGTAGCCTATATGACCAGCTCCGTTTGCAAGCGACTCGCATAAATGATGACGGATTCTAAACAAGCCGACAATCGTATCATCGTCCCACAGGAAAAATTCCGTCCCTGGAACATGCCCTGTTTTAACACCTATTCCATTTGACTTATCTATGAAGCCTGGAAGAATTCGTCCCACAAAATCCTCATAGCTACAGCCAAAATTGCTGTTAGTAAAGCCATTCTCGTCTTCTGGTAACTGTCTTATAAAGTCATATTCTTTTTCAGCATCATCGAGATTTGCTGCTTTTAAGTAAATCATTATTGTCCTCTTCTTACTGTGAATATCTCTTTAGCTAATTCATTGTTTGCTCTACTGCAAAAGCCACTCGTACGTGACATCATCACTACTATCTCTAATTTCTCACGTAATTTTCAGCCTTTTCACAGTAAAAATACGTGAGTTTTACAATCTTCCCAGTAATGTCCATATAATGGTGTAAATTCAAAAATTAATATTAAAAGAGCCACAGGCTTACCTTTAGGTATAATTAAATCACCACAATAAAATCAACCGGAGGTATAGCTCAATGGCTCAACTCAATATTACTTTAAACCAAGAGGAAATTCTACAGTTACTTTCATCAAATCGTGATGATGCATTTAAAAAGCTTCTACAGGATAGCCTGAACACCATCCTACAGGCTGAATCAACAGAACAGCTTAAGGCAGAGAAATATGAGCGCTCGGAAGAACGGACTGACAGCCGTAATGGCACCAGAGAACGCCAACTGACTACTCGTCTTGGTAAGATTGACTTAGTAGTACCAAGGCATAGAGATGTTCCGTTCAAGTCACTTATATTTGACAACTATAAAAGAAGTGAGGCTGCTCTTGTAGCGAGTATGGCTGAGATGGTAATCGCTGGTGTCTCAACAAGAAAAGTGGCCAAGGTTGTTGAAACTTTGTGTGGAACTTCCTACTCAAAATCCATGGTGTCAGAAGTATGCAAGGATCTTGACGTTATTGTTAATGAATTTCGTAACAGACCTCTGACTAATGCGTATCCGTTTGTTCTTATAGATGCTACTTATTTCAAGGTTCGAAATGACCACAGGATCGTATCAAAGGCCTTTATGGTAGCTTATGCCACAAATACAGAAGGAAAGCGTGAAGTCATCGGATTTGACCTGTTTGATAACGAAACAAACAATACGTGGTTCATGTTTATGGAATCCCTTAGGAAACGCGGTTTACACGGAGTAAGAGTCATTACTTCCGATGCTCATCCGGGTATTCTGTATGCTATAAAGAAGGTCTTTCCTGAAGTGCCCTGGCAAAGGTGCCAGACACATTTTTCAAGGAACATACTAGATAAAACGCCTTCCAAATATCAAAAAGGATTACATTCTGAGCTGCTTGAAATGTACCATGCTTCAACCATCACTGAAGCACGAAAGATCCGTGATCGCATAATTAGCGACTACAATGATATTGCTCCAACAGCGATGGAATGTCTTGATGCTGGCTTTGAAAGTGCAATGACCATCATGGTATTACCTGAGCGTCTTAGGATATATCACCGAACATCGAATCATATAGAGCGTCTGAACCGTGAACTAAAACGTCGCTCAACAGTGATTGGGGTATTTCCAAATGATGCTTCTGTGATAAGAATCATGGGAAGTGTGCTTATGGATGTTCATAAAACCTTTGCCTTGGCAAACTTGAGTGGATATCCTAAAAAGCAGTTGCAATCAGTGGATGACTATATTCCTCAGCTTAAGGAAATAGCTGAAGAACAATTGAAACTATTGGCGGCTTAACGCCGCTTAGTGCCTAAAGGTAATTTACACACAATTAAGGACTTGACCATCTTCCCAATGCTCCTCACGTATTCAAGCCTGTTTTTATGCAAAAACTACGTGAAATAATAATAGTTATCGATGATACTCACGTAGAAAACCATTTTCCTACTTTTCAAGCTGCAAAACCTCGCGGCATTTGGTTACCTCTTCGCCTGTAACCTGGATTCTGCCTGCCTTGGGAGTTTCCCAGTAGTTGGCTTCTCCATCAGTGAATCTGATGAGACAAGCAATTCCATGGAAGCTATCGCTATCAATTCTCATCTGATAATATGGATAGTACTGAAATCCCCAACCGTCCCTGTTAAGTCTCTTGTGCTTCATAATAAACTCCGTCAATTTCCTACACTACTCTGTCTTTTTCTTTCAAAGTTTTCTTCCCTTTATATACGCATCAGCCATTTTAAGTAGCTCTTTCTTACTGTCATGTTCTATGGTATTAAGTGCCTCCTCAAGCGTAAGGCTCTTTAGAGCTTTTACTTCGTTTGGTCGTATTATGCCTGGAGCTACGTCTGTGTATTCTGCCAGGAAGTACACAACCTGCTTGGTGACTCCTGGCATTTCTGCTGGCTGATATTGCTCAATCTCTCTAAAGTCAGTGCAGAGATTAACTTCCAGATTTGTTTCTTCTTTTATCTCGCGAAGTGCAGTCTCTTCTTCTGTCTCGTTTCCTTCCATATGGCCCTTGGGAAAACTGTGAAATCCGCTTGTTTCCTGAACAAGAAGGTACTTAATCACTCCGTTCTCAACTGTGTAAACTATCGCCCCACAGGATTTTTCAAAAGTATCGCTCTGTGAGTCTTCATCCACACTCATTCGGTTAATGCTATAGTAGGTGAGGTCTCGCTCCTGACCAAGATAGACCATTTCCTTCTCGACAAAGTGGTCGTAGGTCATTCCGCATTTTTCCATCACCCGCTTGGAAGACTCATTTCCTGTAAAAAAGGATGCATAGACGGTTTTGAATTTCTTTTCCTCAAGACAAAATTCTATGAACCGCTCAACTGCCTCTGTTCCATAACCACGTCCCCAGTACCCTGAGCCGATTCCGTAGCCAATCTCACATGATTCCCCGTTGTCATCAAAATATAAAATGATGCCAATAAGACGGCCTGTTTCCTTGAGCCTTATGGCATACATGCCGTCCCTGTCCACATAAGGAGTGACATCCATGTCCTCAATATTCTCAACATAAGTGCAAACAAAGGTTTCAAGCACCTTTCTGTCGTGGGATATATTGTGAAAGTAATCCTCTTTATCAGACGCCTTAATGGCATCAATCACTAATCTCTCTGTCTCCATGTGTTATCTACCTGCTCGTCCTTGGCAGGTGCCTTTCCTATTATTCCTGCAAAACGTATAAAACAAGCACTTTTGTCCATTTTATATGCTTAAAATCTGGTCAAAAAGAGCTGTTTTGCTATAATTCCCTTCTTATTTGAATATTTATATGTATTTTCCCTATATCAAAAAGTCCTAAAGGCATATAAATACTTCCTAATCGCCCTTTTTATATGTATTTACCACTTTGGGAATCGAGCAAAATACGTATAAATCATGCCTCATCGACCATTTTTATAGTAAATGATGGTATTTGCCACCCCGAAACACATATAAAATGGCATATTATTGCCCCGATTATAGCAACTAATAGCGGTCCATTCTGGCCTTCAGTTCAGCGACTGATAAATCTGATAATCACCTTCGCTGAAATTCACGAAAGTTACTTCCATATCGTAGTCTGCATTCTGTGCAAGCCACTCTTTTACCGTAGAAAGAGCTATCTGCGCCGCTTCTCTCTTGGGATATCCGTACACTCCTGTGGAAATACCTGGAAATGCGATACTGTGAAGATTATTAGCCTTAGCAACCTCGAGAGAATTCCAGTAGCAATTACGAAGGTCTTCAGGGTCAGAAGCGCTTCCGCTGTAGATTGGCCCAACTGTGTGAATAACATGCGCAGCAGGAAGATTGTAGCCTCCAGTAATCTTGGCTTCGCCTGTTCTGCAGCCGTTTAAAGTTCTGCATTCATCCAGGAGCCCTGGACCAGCTGCTCTGTGTATGGCGCCGTCAACGCCACCGCCGCCCAGTAATGAACTGTTCGCAGCATTAACTATCGCATCAACCTGTAACTTGGTGATATCACCAACATGAAATTTGATTGAGTTCTTCATCTGAAAATCCATAGTCCTCCTTCATAAGTTTCCTGGTGTTATTTGCAACGCCTTTTCTAGCGGCGTAGGAAGGAACAAAGTGTTCAAGTTTTTCATAGGTTACTTTGTTATCCTCATCAATACTGATATCGTACAAAAGAGCTTCTTCCATCCGCCCATCTGCAGCACTTAGCACCATCAGGACACGTGCTGTACCTGCAGCTACTGGCGAAAAATCTAAACCATACTTAGATCTAAACAAATGCTTTTTCCTATAGTTCTGAGAGAATGTAATAACTTCTGAGTCCTGTATGATCACATATTCTGCAGGGTAGTTCTCGAAAAAGAGCCCCTCCTCGCTAAATATAAACCTGATAGAATTGTCTTTTTCCGAAACAACAATATTCTTGTCAGCATCTGTTTCTGATGCTAGCGCAACACTCATACAATTATATGATATTGGTGTGAATAATATGGTGGCTAGAACAAGCGCCACCAAGACTTTCTTGACTTTATTCCCCATCTCTTTTCCCCACACTTTTTCATGAACTCTTTTGTCTCTACAGCCATCTAAACAACATCATCTGCCTGAAATAATATCCAGTATTATCGCTTCTGTCTCGTCAACAAATCTGTCAGACCTCTCTTTGGTGAGATACTGGTAGTTCCTATGAAGATCACCGTGGTTATCACTGCGGTAATAGCCGCAAATGTACTCGCGTCTGTTCTCAAAGGCATCCTTGGCAAATATGTCCATAAATTCATTTTCGATATCGTCAGTATCCTCATAAATATGGAATGCACGAAAATCTGGATGCTGCTCCAGATAAAGGAAATCAAGGTCATACCAGTCTTCCTTGTTCTTCCAGATAAATTCTGTAAGAGACATGTTTTCTTTTCTGGCATTTTCTCAGATACACCTTCAGAATGTGTCATTTTCGTCCATTCGATATCTGTTAAAAGATGTGTATAATAGCCAAGGAAAAATGAGTATTCACGGTTTGAATACTTCTTTACTTTCTCTTTTGTAAAATAGTCCTGAACATACTTATCAATATCTATGTATGTCTTTTCACCAGGCTTGGTTCTAAAATGTGTCACTGATCCTGGCGGTGTAAACACTGACCAATCCTCGTTGGGAACACCACTGTCCGGTGCGATGTTCCCCAAGATAAACGCACTCTGATCCAGCCCCTCTATCCTATCAAGCAATCTGTCTGCAATCCTAAGGTGTACCATCCATGATGCCATACCCTACTCCTCCATAAGTCTTAATTAAATATCAAACCGGTAGATCTTAACCAGTCTCTTGCCCTCAGCGTACATTTCGTTATCTTCAGGGATATCGATTGTCTCAATGTATTTGCCGCCAGCGTATTCGCAGGTCTTGTAAGATGCGGCGTTATCCGGGTCGCAGGTGATTATCACATAATCAAGGCCATGCTTCTTGGCAAGCTGGAATAAGAGCTTGCAGGCCTTTCCTGCGAAGTGGTTACCGCGATATTCTTCATTGACGTTGTAGCCTATGTTTCCCCCGATGTAGGTCTTGTCGTTATGACCAATTCTCAGGTCACATGCGCCAACCGATGTTCCATCCAAAAGACAAATATCAAAATAGTAGGCAGGAAGCCAGCGCTTCTCAGGCTTGGCCTCACAGGTTTTGTTAAGCTTTAAAAAAATCTCGTCCGTCCTTAGATCATCTACTTCGTAAAACATAATCACTCCTCCTTGAAATGGTCCTAGGGGACGGGGGTAGTGGTCCATTTTAGACCACTAACCTTCGTCCCCTGATTCATTAATTCTTACAGACAAATATTCACATTTCCATAGATCAGAATTCTCAAAATTCCAAGTATTATCAGATGAAGGGGATAATAAATATAGAAAAACCACTTCATCCACTTAGCCTTACCACGCTCGCCGTTGTAGAGTTTAAGCACCGGATATACCAGCAGTACACCTAGCATTACAAAAGCATAAGCCTTGCTCACAAAGAAGTATGATACAAGCGCATAAACTGTAACCCACTGGATGATCTTGAGCATCTGCTTCTCAAGATTGCCGCGGCGAACATACATATCAACGATTGCAAGTACTGCAATGCAGCTCCAGTCAGCAGGAAAGGCACTCCATACGAGAATGAACTGAATAATAAACTTCTGCCATGTCTTTAGAACATTGACATGTTCCCCGATATAAAGGACAACCACCGCGATAAACAGCGGATACATTACGCTCGTCCTGTTGAAGATGCCACCTTTAAGCGGATTAAGCTCGATTCCGAAGCCAAAGCAATATGCAAAGTGGGATATGATCGCAAAAATACCCAGGCGCAGCATATATTTTTTTACATCTCTTGTATAGTGATAGCCTTCGCAGATAAAGAACCACATGATAGGTGCTGTAAGTCGCCCGATAACATGGAGCGCAACTGGCAATGGCTCTACAGGAAAATTCGGATACAAAAGATCTGTGAAATGATCGATTGTCATGGCAATTATGGCAATCAGTTTTAAGTGATTGGAATTAAGTATTTTCTTGTTCATCCTAAGCGCTCCCCGAAAATGGACCACTAACCCCGTCCCTGTGGTCCATTTGCATTTATTTTGTTCTGCACCAGAAGTGGTTCTGACCATCATCTGAGCTAATTACGTTACAGGACACTGTCATTTTCTTGTCCTGATTTCTCATACATAAGGTTCCAATAAAAGTATTAGCAAAAGCTGTATTTGCCTTCTTTTCAGGAGCCAGTTTAAAAAGACATCTGTACTCACTGCCATTTGTAATTTCTGGAATTTCAGCCATGAAATCTTTTACGTTCTTCCAGTCATGATTCTCATAAACTGTTGTAAAATCAGGATCATTTAAGCTCTTCTTAAAAGCTTCAAGATCCTCTTTTCTATCTGGTATCTCTCTGATATCAAAAAGTGAACGATCACCTGTATCAACTATCTTTCCAAAGAATTCATCAAGACCCTCTTTGAGCTCATTGTACTCCTCTTCGCTAAGTCCGAACTCCTCGGCTGGTGAATATTCCTCCATAGATTTCATAAGTGAATCTCTTAAAGCTAAAACTACTTTTCTCATCTCCGTTATTTCGGTCTGGTATGTTTTCTGAATGTTTTTGATTTCCTGTAATTGTCTTTCCTGCTCAGCTATCTTTCTCTCAAATGCTATGTAGATTGCTGCATCATCTTTATCCAGCAGCTCTTTTATCTCATCAATGGAAAATCCAGCCTTTTGCATGTTCTTGATCTTAACGAAAGCAATCGCCTGCTCCTCATCGTAGTAGCGATATCCAGTCCAGTCATCTACCTTCACCGGTTTGAGTAGATCCTGACGGTCGTAATATCGCAGTGTCTGAGGATTGCATCCGCAGAGCTTCGCAAAATCTTTGATTGTCATACCGACCAATCTCCTTTCTGTAACGGTTATATCATTGCAGTTAACTATAAGGTCAACAGCTTTTTTTCAAAAAATTTTCAATATATTTATTTACCTGCTCAGGCTGGTCATCATTGGAGTTATGAGCGGCGTCTTTTATCCATGTAATTGAAGTGCCAAGCTCCTCTGCCCATGCGATGTTGTAGTGTATAACTTTACCAGTTCGGTCATGCTCTCCAACGATCAAAAGAACCGGGCAAGTGATTTTCAGATCGCAGTTATCCTCTAAAAATCCTGCAAAACCAATGCCCATTAAATGGCACAGCTCCTTTTTATCATATACAGATAGCATCTGAAACATGTTCTGATAGGACCTCTCGGTTGTGGTGCACTGCTTGGCAATAGCCTTACGAAGCGCCTTGTCAGGATAAAGAGCTGACATCCACTCGATCTGCCTAAGCCACCATCTGTCGGACCTGGAGTAATATTTTTCTCCAAAAGGAGTGCTATCTAAGGATACAAAACACTTAACGTACTCTGGAAAGCGCTTAAGTACTGACTGAGTGATAAATCCTCCCATGGACTGACCTACAAAAGCAGCTTCTTTAATATAGTTATCCTTAAGGATCTGCACTGCAGCAAGCGCTGCCTTCTCATAAGTAAAATCCTTGTATGGGCGGGATAAGCCATGAGCTGGCGCATCCCAGACAATAACGTTGTAATCCTTGGAAAAATATTCTATCTGATTCACAAATAAGTCATGGCTTGCAGTTAAACCGTGTAAAAAGAATATTGTACCACACTCATTTCTAAAATTCTCTGATATCCAATAATGGATATTTCCAGATTCTGTCTCTAAAATTTTCTCTATCATCTCGTCTCAACCTCGCTGCGTGTCCCCGTCCCCATGGTCCACTCTTTTCATTTTGGACCACTAACCCCGTCCCCATGGTCCACTTTATTCAACATTATACCCATGAAAGAAGCGGTCTACAATCAAATAATGACCGTAAACCGCCTAAATTAACACATTTTATATATTATGAATTTCATTTTTTTCTGAGTACCAGGATTCCGTTGGCTTCAAGAGTACCCTTGCCGTCTGCGTCCTCGTTCCACTTACGGGAGTATACAACCTCCTCGAAGCTACTGATATCTATGGTTACATCTGACTCCTCACAATTGAGATATACCTGAAGGCTCTCGTTCTCCCCGAGCTTCTCATAAGATATCACTCTCTTGCTGGCGATATCGTTAGGGAAGTGGAAGTTCCTGCTCTTGCAGGACTGAAGGCTCTTTCTCATGCTGATGAGCTTCTTCATCTCGCCAATCTCGGTATTTCTTTTACCTGAATCTATCTCCTCCCAAGGCATGCATCTCCTGCAATCAGGGTCATATCCGCCCTCCATGGCAACCTCTGTGCCGTAGTAGATACACGGACTTCCTGGCATTGTGAAAAGAACTGCCAGCTGCTGGTAAAAGACATCTATATTGTTCTGGGCTTTATCCAGAAGTCTATTGGTGTCATGAGAATCCAGCAGGTTGAAAAGAACGTCGTTAACCTGTGAATAGTACATGGTAAAGCATCTGTTAATGTCGTATTCGAAGGTCTCTCTTCCCCTGTTCTTATAAACCCAGAAATCCGCAATAGCAGTAGAGAGCGGATAGTTCATAACTGAATCATACTCATCTCCGTGAAGCCATGATATTGAATCATGCCAGATTTCTCCCAAAAGGTAAAAATCATCCTTCATATGACTTGTCATGTATCTGACAGCCTTAAGGAAAGAATGAGAAATCTCGTTACCAACGTCGAACCTGAGGCCATCTATATCAAAGGTCTCGATCCAGAATCTGATGATATCCAAAAGATAGTCCTGAACCTGAGGATTGCTGGTGTTGAGCTTGGGCATATATTCTGCAAAGGCAAAAGAATAATATCTTCCATCCTTGGTATCTCTTCCCTGCTCCACTGGCCATTTGTTGACCATGTACCAGTCAGCGTACTGGGAAGCCTGTCCCTTTTCAAGTACATCAATCCACATTGGATGATCACTTCCGGTGTGGTTGAATACCGCATCCAGCATAACTCTGATGCCCATCTCATGAGCTTCCTGAACCAGGAGCCTTAGGTCATCATTGGTTCCAAAATGAGGATCAACCTTCTTGTAATCTCTTGTGTTGTACTTGTGATTACTGTGAGCTTCAAAAATAGGATTGAGATAAATTCCTGTGATTCCAAGATCTCTTAAATATGGAAGTCTGTCCCTTATGCCCTTAATGTCTCCGCCGTAGTAATCGTGGAAATTCTCTACTTTTTCATACTTCCATGGAAGGACATTTTCAGGGTCTATACTCTTATCTCCGTTGCAGAATCTCTCAGGAAAAATCTGATACCACACCGTATCATTAACCCAGGAAGGAGTCTTGCAGACATCGGCAGGATTCATCCATGGCATTATGAAATAAGAAAGAGTCTTACCTTCCTGATTCATCTCCTCTTCAGTAAGGAAGCCGTCCTCAAAGAAGAACATGCACTCATCGCCGCTATGAAGTTCAAAGTAGTATTTGCATCTCTTATACTCTGGGCACAATGTGGTTGTCCACCAGATGTGATTCTTGAGGCGCTTTTTGTAGCAGATTTCTTCCCTTACTCCGCTCCAATGCTCGTTTCCGCCCATTATTCCAGCTTCGTAGGGATCTCCGTAAATAATATACACTTTATCAACGTCATATCCTGTTTTGATATTGATGATAAGGTTATCCTCATCAAGCGGATAGCAGTACTGCTCTGACATTCTGTGATATATAGCACTTAGTATCATTAGCTTCTCCTTTCGGAAAACGTTTTCCTTGATATCAAACACTATATCCTATAATTATGAATTGTGCAACACAGATTTTTTTCGTGATGGACCTAGGGGACGGGGTTAGAGGTCCAAAAAATGGACCACTAACCCCGTCCCCTAGGTCCATTTTTTTTCATCAAAACCTGCTAAGAAAAGTCAAGAAGCAATTTCTTTTCCCAACAGGTTTTCGTTTTGCCTTGTCCTTATTATTTTTGTGTACACTAAAAAGGCTGACTTTCATCAGCCAATAATAAGCCGTGTTTTTACTTTTTCATGCTTTGTAGACTTCGCTTACACGAGCATAGTAAA
>NZ_JAFRGN010000050.1 GCF_017433805.1 Butyrivibrio sp.
AGATGCTGGAACTGGTATGGTTGCTACAAACTCAGTTGGTGTTAGAACAAGTAACATCTCAGCTGGTACTTCAGTATTCTCAATGGTAGTTCTGGAGCACAGTCTTTCAAAGGCATATCCTGAGCTTGACCTTGTAACAACTCCAATTGGTGAGGAAGTTGCTATGGTACACTGCAACAACTGTACTTCAGACCTCAACGCATGGGTAGGACTCTTTAGAGAGTTTGCAGGTGCAATCGGACAGGATATTGACGACGATACACTTTACGGAACACTTTATCGCAAGGCTATGGAAGGTGACGCAGATTGCGGTGGACTTCTTGCATATAACTACTTCTCAGGTGAGAGCATTACAGGCTTCAACGAGGGAAGACCTCTCTTTGTAAGAAGACCTGATGACAAGTTCAATCTGGCAAACTTCATGAGAACACACCTTTACACAGCACTTGGAGCACTTAAGGCTGGTAACGACATCCTTATGAAGGAAGAGAATGTTAAGGCTGACTTCTTCTTTGGCCAGGGCGGTTTCTTCAAGATCAGAGGCGTTGGTGACAGAGTAATGGCAGCAGCCCTTAATACACCTATCAAGCTTATGGAGACAGCAGGAGAAGGCGGCCCTTGGGGACAGGCTATCCTTGCAGGCTTTATGCTTCAGAAGTCAGAAGGCGAGACTCTTGAGAGCTTCCTTAACAACAAGGTATTCGTATCTGGTAAGGTTGAGACCTTCGAGCCAGTTAAGGCAGATGCAGAGGGCTTTGATGAGTTCATGAAGGATTACAACGCAGGTCTCGCTATCGAGAGAGCAGCTGTAGACGTGCTTAAATAAAGGGGAAATGAAATGTTAGAAGAACTTAAGAAAAAAGTATATGAAGCGAATATTCTTTTACCTAAGTATGGTCTTGTAACCTTCACTTGGGGAAATGTTAGTGCCATCGACAGAGAGAGCGGTCTTTTCGTAATCAAGCCAAGCGGTGTTGACTACGAGACAATGACTCCAGACGACATGGTAGTTATGGACCTTAACGGCAACAAGGTTGAAGGTAAGCTCAATCCTTCATCAGATACACCAACACACGTTGAGATCTACAAGGCCTTCAAGGAGGTTGGCGGTGTTGTTCACACACATTCATCCTATGCTACAAGCTGGGCGCAGGCTGGCAGAAGCATTCCTTGCTATGGAACAACTCACGCAGATTACTTCTACGGCGAGATTCCATGTGTAAGATGTCTTACCAAGGATGAGATTGAGGACGCATACGAGGAGAACACAGGCCACCTCATCGTTGATGAGTTTGCCCGCATGGGAAAAGATCCAGTGGCTGTTCCTGCAGTACTTTGCAAGAACCACGGCGTATTCAGCTGGGGAAAAGATGCTCATGAGGCAGTTCACAACGCAGTTGTAACTGAGGAAGTTGCAAAGATGGCATACAGATGTGAAGTTATCAACCCAAGAGTAATGCCAGCACCTCAGGAGCTTCAGGATAAGCACTACTACCGTAAGCATGGTGCTAACGCATACTACGGTCAGGGTAAGTAAAAAACTCTAGCATTATGTAGGTAATTCTCGGCAAAAATTGCCATAGATTATTGATTTTTATTATGTTAAATTGTATTTGCGTTAAGAATTGAAACTGAAACGTATATACTGTGCGTTTTGTGAGAACATGATGCAAGGAAAAAAGTGGAGGAATTATGACTAACAAAGAATTGCAGAAGATTGCAAACGAAGTCCGTAAGGGCATTGTTACAGCGGTTCACGCAGCAGGTGCTGGTCACCCAGGTGGATCACTGTCAGCAGCAGATATTTTCACATATCTGTATTTTGAGGAGATGAACGTTAACCCTGAGAAGCCAGCAGATCCTGATCGTGATCGTTTTGTTCTTTCCAAGGGACATACAGCACCAGGTCTTTATTCAGTAATGGCACAGAAGGGATACTTCCCAGTTGAGGAGCTTACAACACTCCGTAAGCTTGGTTCAAGACTTCAGGGACATCCTAGTATGCAGTATCTTCCAGGCTTTGACATGAGCAGTGGATCTCTTGGACAGGGAATCTCAGTTGCTTGTGGTATGGCTCTTTCTGCAAAGCTTAACAATAAAGATTACAGAACATACACACTTTTAGGTGATGGTGAGATCGAGGAGGGCCAGGTTTGGGAGGCAGCTATGTTCGCTGGATTCCGTAAGCTTGATAACCTTGTTGTTATCGTTGATAACAACGGCCTTCAGATCGACGGACCTGTTGATCAGGTATGTTCACCATATCCTATCGATAAGAAGTTTGAGGCATTTAACTTCCATGTTATCAATGTTGATGCTCATGACTTTGATGCTCTCAGAGCAGCTTTTAAGGAAGCAAGAGAGACTAAGGGTCAGCCTACAGCTATTATCGCACACAGCCTTAAGGGTAAGGGCGTATCCTTCATGGAAGGCCAGGTTTCATGGCATGGCGTAGCACCTAATGACGAAGAGTATGCAAAGGCTATGGACGATCTTAACAAGATCGGCGAAGCACTGGGCTGATAGGAGGATAGAGATGAGCGAAGTTAAGAAGATTGCTACCAGAGACAGCTATGGTAAAGAACTTATAGAGCTTGCAAAGGTTAATGATAAGGTAGTTGTACTTGATGCAGACCTTGCAGCAGCAACAAGAACAGGTTGGTTCAAAAAGGAATTCCCAGATCGTCATATCGACTGTGGTATCGCTGAGTGTAACATGATGGGCATCGCAGCTGGTCTTGCTACAACAGGAATGATTCCTTTCGTAAGCACATTTGCTATGTTTGCTACAGGACGTGCATTTGAGCAGGTTCGTAACTCAATCGGTTACCCACACCTCAACGTTAAGATCGGCGGAACACACGCTGGTATCACAGTAGGTGAGGACGGCGCCAGCCATCAGTGTAACGAGGATCTTGCACTTATGCGTACAATCCCAGGAATGGTTGTTATGTGTCCTGCAGATGATATCGAAGCTAGAGCCTGCGTAAGAGCAGCAGCTGAGCACGAGGGACCTGTATACATCCGTTTCGGACGTGCAGCTTGCCCTGTAGTTAACGACAGACCAGATTACAAGTTCGAGCTTGGAAAAGGTACTGTACTTAGAGAGGGTACAGATGTTAGTATTATAGCAACTGGTATCGGAGTAGGTTCTGCTCTTGAGGCTGCTGAGAAGCTTGCAGCTGACGGTATCAGCGCAGAAGTTGTTAACATCTGCACAATCAAGCCTATCGACAGAGAGCTCGTAGTTGCTACAGCCAAGAAGACTGGCAAGGTAGTTACAGTAGAAGAGCATTCAGTAATCGGCGGTCTTGGAAGCGCTGTATGTGACGTTCTTGCAGAAGAGTGCCCTACAGTAGTTAAGAAGATCGGTATGCAGGACAGATTCGGTGAGTCAGGATCTGCAGCTGCTCTGGTTAAGAAGTATGGCCTTGATGGTGACGGAGTTTATGCATCAGTAAAGGAATTTTTGAAATAATGAAGAATATTCTGAGTCCTTCAATTTTATCTGCAGATTTTAATATTCTTGGTCAGCAGATAAGAGAAGTAGATGAAGCAGGAGCTGAGTATATTCATATTGATGTAATGGATGGCATTTTTGTGCCATCCATTTCCTATGGTATGCCAGTTATCAAGAGCATCAGGAAGACAACGCAGAAAGTCTTTGATGTTCATATCATGATTGCTGATCCAATCAGATATATAGAAGATTTTGTATCAGTTGGAGCAGACATAATAACCTTCCATTTGGAAGCAGCCCAGGATCCCCAGGCAGTTATCGACAAGATTCATTCCTGTGGTATCAAGGCAGGTATCTCCATTAAGCCTGGTACAGCTGTTGAGGAGCTTGTTCCATATCTTGATAAGGTAGACATGATCCTCGTGATGACAGTAGAACCTGGATTTGGTGGCCAGTCCTTTATTCCTGAGAGCATAGACAGGGTAAAGAGTGTAAGGAAGATGCTTGACGATAGAGGCCTTTCTACAGATGTAGAAGTAGACGGCGGTATCTATGTAGAGAACGTTGAAAACGTCTTGAATGCTGGCGCTAACGTCATTGTATCTGGCTCAGGTGTCTTTAATGGCGATGCTTCGGCGAACGTTAAAAAGTTTATAAACATATTGCAGAATCGTTGACGATGTTTTTTTAGTATTCTATACTAATGACAAAGAGTTGGGGGCTCATGTGGGGTACACATGAGCTCTCATTAATTATTTTGACTTCTATCTATCATAAACTTGTGAGGGAAAGAATATGAGAAGATTAGCGGTTTCTTTGTTTACAAGTATAGTTATGGCAGCGTTATTACTTGGATGCGGGAAAGATACAACGGAAATAACGGTGGATAACGGTCCTGATGAACTACTTCAGCAGCAAACAGCTTTAGAAGTACCAGATCAGACACAGATAGGCCCTGCAGAACCCAAGAAGGTAGAAAAGCTGATTGTTGGTTTTGTTCCATCCCATGAGCCTGACGAGATAATAAAATGTACAGAGCCTCTCAAAGAGCTTCTGATAAATGAACTGGTAGGTTTTGGCTATGATGTTCAGGAAGTAGAAATAGTTGTCGGTTCATCATATGAATCAGTTGGAGAAGGTCTTTCTGCAGGAACAATCGATGTAGGCCTTATTCCGGCTGGTACCTATGTTAAGTTCGATGATGGATGTGATGTAATTCTTACAGCGACTCGCGATGGCCTTTCTATAGATAGTCCAAACGCCAAGGACTGGAACGATAACAAGCCAACATCCAGAACCTCTAATCCTATTACCTATTACAGGGCGCTGGTAATCGCAGGACCATCTCCTGCAGGACGTGCTATAGCTGAGAAGGTAAATGCAGGCGAAGAGATAACCTGGGATGAGCTTGATGAACTTAAGTGGAGCATCATGGATACAACATCACCTGCAGGCTTTGTTTATCCGTCCCTTTGGATACAATCCACATATGGCAAGCATATTGCAGACCTCACACATGCAGAAGTTTCCGACAACTACGGAACAGCTTTTTCCAAACTGGCAGAAGAAAAAGTAGATGTGCTTGTAACCTATGCTGATGGCAGAATTGATCAGGCTGAGAAGTGGAACAGCGCTTATGGCAGGACAGGTAGCATCTGGGATGAAACTGATGTTATCGGTGTAACGGATGGAATCTACAATGACACAGTATGTGTCAGCAAGTATTCACCAACCATGACAGATGAACTCAAGAAAGCTGTTCAGCAGGCATTTATAAATGTAGGAAATACAGATTCTGGTAAAGCGGCGGTTGAGATATATGCTCATACAGGATATAAAGAAGCAACCAGTGCTGACTATGATTCTGAGAGAGCTGCTCAAAAGATGATGATGTCACTTGACTAAGTATTTTATAATATAGTAAGGGGAAGATATCATTGGTATCTTCCCTTTTTTAGCTTTAAAAGATAAGGAGAAATATTTAATGCGTATCATTTTTACATCAGATACTCATGGTCATCTGTACCCAGTTAACTATGCCAAGAATCGTCCTGAGAATTCAGGTCTTTTTCTTTTGGCATCTCAGATAAAAAAGGACGAGAACACACTCGTGATCGATGGTGGAGATACACTTCAGGGAACTCCACTTTTATCCTACTATTTGGAACATAAAGACGAGTATAAATTCAACCCTATGGCAGAGGGCTTCAACGCCATGGGGCTTGATTACTATACTCTTGGTAACCACGACTTTAACTTTGGATATGATGCCATTGCAGATTATACAGCTGCTGTGAAAGCTACTCTTATTTCAGCAAATGTTGAGGATCTTGGCGGTAAGCTCGGAATTAAGAAAAACGTTATCCACACCATGCCTGATGGAACAAGAGTTGGTATTACTGCAGCAGTTACCGGACACGTTAATGTCTGGGAGGCGCCTGAGCATCTGGAGCTTTTGAAGGTTACTGATCCTGTGAAGGCTCTTTCTGAGCAGTATGATGAGCTCAAGGATAAGTGTGATCTTACTGTTGCCATTTATCATGGCGGCTTTGAAGAGAACCTTGAAACAGGAGAGCTTTTATCCAAATCAACAGAGAATCAGGCTTGCAGAATAATGCGTGAGCTTGGCTATGACATCATTCTGACAGGACATCAGCACATTGCAGTTGCTGGAACAGAAATAGCCGGAACTTATGGCGTTCAGCCACCTTCGAATGCAGTTAAATACTGTCTTCTTAATATAGATAAAAAGGACAGCTCTTTTGACATAAGCTCTGAGCTTGTAACTCCTGATGCGCCAGATGCCAGATGTCAGGAAATATTGGATCAGCACAGCTTTATGAACGAGCTTACAGATAAGATTCAGGTATGGCTTGATGAGCCTATCGGCTGTCTGGAAAAAGAAATTGAGCCAGAGCCCAAGCTTGATGCAGCTATCCATGGAAGTAAGGTGGCAGCTATCTTTAATCAGGTTCAGCTTGATTACACAGGTGCAGATTTCTCCTGCACAAGTCTTGCAAATGACCCACTTGGACTTAAGAAAGAAATAACTGTAAGAGACGTCCTTGGAATCTATCAGTTTGCCAATACTGTTGAGGTAAAAGAGGTAACTAAGGCAGTTCTCAAGGCAGCTCTTGAAAGATGCGCAGAATACTTTGACTACAATTCCGAAACTGGCGAGATCAGCGTATCCAGTAAATTCCTGCAGCCCAAGATCGAGCACTATAACTACGATTACTATGCAGGCCTTGAGTATGCATATGACCTGACAAGACCAATTGGCGACAGAGTAGTAATGCTCAGAAAGCTTGATGGAACAGAGCTTAAGGACGATGAGAAGTACACTCTTGTTACCAGCAATTACAGAGCGACAGGAACTGGCGGATATGAATGCATCGGTAACTGCCCATCTGTAGGAAGCTATTCAGATGAGATGCCAGATCTTTTGATAAACTTTATCAGGAAAAACAGCCCTGTTCCTGAAATAAAAAATGGCAGATTTACAGTGAATAATTTGACAGTTTAATTGCGAAAAGGCATACTATTATAGAGATATTGTCGATAAAAGAAGGATTAATATGTATAAGAGATTAGGAAGAAACGATATGTGCTGGTGCGGCAGCGGCAAGAAGTACAAAAGTTGCCATGCAGCCTTTGATGATAAGCTTATTCATTATGAACATGAAGGCTTTATCATACCTAGCAGAAACCTTTTCAAAACAGAGAAGGATATAGAGGGTATCAAGAAGAGCGCAGTTATCAATATGGCTGTGCTTGATGAAGTTGGTGACAAGATCCGCGCAGGCATGTCCACACAGGAAATTGACGACATCGTCAATGCCGTAACTACCAAGATGGGAGGCATCCCAGCGGACTTAGGATATGAAGGTTTCCCCAAGAGTGTGTGCACTTCTATTAATGAAGAAGTTTGCCATGGAATACCTTCCAAGGACATTATTTTAAAAGACGGAGATATTATTAACGTAGATTGCTCTACAATTCTTGATGGTTATTATTCTGATTCATCACGAATGTTCATGATAGGCGACGTTTCTCCAGAGAAAAAGAGACTTGTTCAGGTTACCAAGGAATGCATGGAAGCTGGAATTAAGGCTGTTATTCCATGGACACCTATTGGTGATATGGGACATGCTGTTCATCAGCATGCTCTTGATAATGGATACACCGTTGTTAAGGAAATTGGCGGACATGGCTGTGGCAATGAATTCCACGAGGAGCCTTATGTCAGTCATGTTAGTAAGCCTGGCACAGGAATGCTTATGGTTCCTGGTATGGTATTCACTATCGAGCCTATGGTCAATATGGGCAAGGATGAGATATTCATCGATGAGGAAAATGACTGGACTGTTTATACAGCAGATATGAAGCCATCAGCTCAGTGGGAGGTTGAACTCCTTGTAACAGAGGATGGATGTGAGCTTCTGTGCTGGTAACAGCTTTAGAATAAGATATTTGAAAGGATTTATTTAAGATGCAGAATAAGGGTAAATATTACATTACTACTGCGATTGCTTATACATCAGGTAAGCCACATATCGGTAACAGCTATGAGATCGTGCTTGCAGATGCAATCGCAAGATATAAGAGAAGAGATGGATTTGATGTTCATTTCCAGACTGGTTCAGATGAGCACGGTCAGAAGATTGAGACAAGAGCCATTGAGGCTGGTTGTGCTACTCCTAAGGAATTCGTAGATCAGGTTTCAGATACTATCAAGGGTCTTTGGAACCTCATGGATACATCTTATGACAGGTTCATCCGTACAACAGATGATGATCATGTTAAGCAGGTTCAGAAGATCTTCAAGAGATTCTATGACCAGGGCGACATTTATAAGGGATCATACAAGGGAATGTACTGTACAGAGTGCGAGGCTTTCTACACAGAGTCTCAGCTCAATGACGGTAAGTGTCCTGAGTGTGGTGGCCCAGTTCACCCAGCTGAGGAAGAGGCATATTTCTTCAAGATGAGCAAATATGCTGACAGACTTATTGATTATATCAACACACATCCAGAGTTCATTCAGCCTGTATCCAGAAAGAATGAGATGATGAACAACTTCCTTCTTCCAGGACTTCAGGATCTGTGTGTTTCCAGAACTTCCTTCAAGTGGGGAATTCCTGTAGACTTCGACGACAAGCACGTTGTATATGTATGGCTTGATGCACTTTCAAACTATATCACAGGTATCGGATACGATGCAGAAGGCAACAGCACTGAGGATTACAAGAAGTGGTGGCCTGCAGACCTTCACCTTATCGGTAAGGATATTATCCGATTCCATACTATTTACTGGCCAATCTTCCTGATGGCACTCGGTGAGCCACTTCCAAAGCAGATCTTTGGACATCCATGGCTCCTTCAGGGCGGCGAGAAGATGAGTAAATCAAAGGGCAATGTTATCTATGCAGATGACCTTGTAAGCCTCTTTGGTGTTGATCCAGTTAGATATTTCGTTCTTCATGAGATGCCATTTGAAAACGATGGTGTTATCACATGGGAGCTTTTAGTAGAGCGTTTCAACTCAGACCTTGCTAATACACTTGGCAACCTTGTTAACAGAACTATCGCTATGAGCAACAAGTATCTTGGCGGAGTTGTAGCAGACAAGGGCGTTACAGCGGATGTTGATGCAGATCTCAAGGCTGTTGTAACAGCTTGCTATGACAAGGTTGAGAAGAAGATGGATGAGCTTCGTGTAGCTGATGCTCTTACAGAAATCTTCACACTCTTTAAGAGATGTAACAAATACATTGATGAGACTGAGCCATGGGTACTTGGCAAGGATGAGAGCAAGAAGGACAGACTTTCTACAGTTCTCTATAACCTTGTAGAGTCTATCTCAATCGGCGCAGCACTCCTTGATCCATTTATGCCTGAGACAGCTCAGAAGATCAGAGAGCAGCTCAATGCTCCTGAGAGAGATTTCGATACACTTGGACAGTTCGGCTTACTTGCATCAGGTACTAAGGTTGTTGAGACTCCAGAGATGCTCTTTGCTCGTAAGGACCTCAAGGAGGTACTTGAGAAGGCTGCTGAGATCACCAAGAAGCAGAAGGCTGACTTCGAAGAGTCACAGAGAAAGGCAGCTGAGAACCTTGCCAAGGCAGGACTTGCTCCAGCACCAGCACCTAAGGCTGAAACTGCTGATTCAGAGCAGGCTCCAATCGATATTCCTGCCAAGGAAGAGATTGAGTATGACCAGTTTGGCGCAATGCAGTTCCAGGTTGGTGAGATCATCAAGTGTGAAGCTGTAGAGAAGTCCAAGAAGCTCCTTTGCTCTCAGGTTAAGATTGGAAGCCAGGTTAAGCAGATTGTTTCCGGAATCAGAAAGTACTACACACCAGAAGAGATGGTTGGTAAGAAGGTAATGGTTCTCGTTAACCTTAAGCCAGCTAAGCTTGCTGGAGTTCTTTCAGAGGGAATGCTTCTCTGCGCTGAGGATGCTGAGGGTAACCTTGCACTTATGACTCCTGAGAAGCCAATGCCATCAGGCGCTGAGATTTGTTGATATGATGATAATAAGTGGATCAAAGTCACGGAATATATCATGTTTACATGATTGATTCTGTGACCTTGAGACACAAACACGCATGAGGAAAAAGCACGATAGTGCGATTTCCGAATGTGTGCATGGATTTCGAGAGCGAAGCGGGGAAATCCATGGTATTATATATATATACATATTTTTAACTACATAATTACATAAACCTTATTATGGGGAGGGACTCCAAAATGGTGCGCAAAGAGGAACTGACTTACAAATCAAGAGACAGACAATCCATGATTCATGCGATTAAGTGGATTCCTGAGGGACAGCCTGTAGCTATTTTGCAAATTATCCATGGTATGCAGGAATTTGTTGATCGTTATGATGAGTATGCCCGTTTTCTTGCTGAGAAGGGCATTCTTGTAATGGGTAATGATCATCTTGGACATGGTGGATCTGTTGGAGAAGGCGGTACCTATGGCTTTTTCTGCAAGGAAGATCCAGCAACTGTACTGGTTCGTGATGCCCACAGGCTCAAGAAGATGGTACAGGAGGAATATCCAGGTGTTCCAGTATTTATCTTAGGACACAGCTTTGGATCTTTTGTTGCCAGAGAGTATATTACTCGTTATGGAACTGGTATTCAGGGGGCAATTATTCAGGGAACAGGCTTTTTGCCAAGTGGCTCTATTAAATCAATGTCTTCACTTGTTAACTTTATGCAGGTTATCATGGGAACCAAGTATCGTTCCACAATGATCAATAACATGGCATTTAAGGGTTACCTCAAGAAGATTCCTAACCCTAGAACCAAATTTGACTGGCTTTCACACAATGAGGAGAGCGTAGACAAATATATAGCAAATCCTGCTGATAATTTTGTGTTTACACTTAATGGATTTGCAACACTTGCAGAACTTCTTAAGAGAGTTCAGGATGTAGATAAAATGGATGATATTCCCAAGAATCTTCCAATTCTTATCACAGCCGGCAAAGAGGATCCTGTAGGCGATTACGGCGCAGCTGCTCAGAAGCTGTACGACATCTATACAGGCCAGCTTCAGATCAAGAATGTTGAGCTCAAGCTCTATGATGGTCTCAGACATGAGCTTCAGCAGGAGATCGGAAGAGAACAGGTATATGAAGACCAGTATCAGTGGCTCAAGAAAGTGATTGACGGTGTCAATAAAGGTTGATACATCAAAAATAATGGTAAGATGTGCTTACCATTCTGATTGGGACGGGGCTATGAAGCTCGCATGGGATACCTTTGAGAGATTCGATGCCCCGGATTATTCCCAGGAGGGAATAGAGAACTTCCACAAATTCGTCACTGACGAGATGTTGCGGAAGATGTTTGTGGCAGGGCATTATCAGCTGTTCGTTGCTGTAGACGGAGATAGATATGTGGGACTTATTTCTCTTAGGGAAAAGAAACACATATCGTTATTGTTTGTCGATGAAGAGTATCATGGCAACGGCGTTGGCAGTGCCTTAATTAAGTATGTTGCAAGATACGGCAGAGATGAAGAGGGGATCGACAGACTAACAGTAAACGCAGCACCTTATGCTATAGGCTTTTATCATAAGAGGGGATTTAAGGACTTAGGTTCGGAAACTGTGGCGGATGGAATAAGATTCACGCCTATGGAACTGAAATTACGCTAGAAGGAACGGGTTTTGTTGTATGGGAAAGATATTTGATATTGATAGTCCACTTATGCATGCGCTTTCAAAGCTTGCAGACATTATGTGGCTGAACATTCTGACACTGATTTTGGCTACTCCTCTTATTATTGAGCAGGCGGTTACGATCGGCGGTTACTTGGTACAGATTGCTACTGGCGAGATTACCTCTTTAGATGGAATTGTTTTCTATGTGGTTATCGCATGGGTTGGCGGAATTATTTTTTCAATTCCATTAGGACCAGCACTTACAGCTATGCATTTTGTTCTTCTCAAGATCGCCAGAGATGAAGACAGCTATGTTACCAAATCATTCTTCAGATCATTTAAAGAGAACTTCAAGCAGGGCGCTATTTTGCAGGTAATCCAGTTTACTGCAGGCGGAATTCTTCTTCTTGATTTCCTCATTATGAGAGATAACACTGGCATATACAGATATATCGTTACAGCTATAGCTCTTATTTTGTATATGGTTTCATTATATGTTTATCCTCTTTTATCCAAGTTCGTTAACACAGTACTTGGAACATTGAGAAATGCAGCACTTATGTCAATCATGGCACTTCCTAAGACAGTTCTCATGGTGCTCGTTAGTGCTGTACCAGTTGTAATATTCTATTTCTTTTATGTTAAAGCACTCCCTGTTCTTATCCTTCTGGGTATTTCAGGACCAGGCTTCTTACATGCTCTTTTATACAACAATACCTTTAAGCGCTTTGAGCCCAAGGTAGAAGAGATGTCAGAAGAAGAGGAAATGGACGCAGCGATCAGGAAAATCGATGAAGGCGCTGAGGAAGTTGGACAGGAGAATACAGATCAGAATCAGTAATCGTAGATGTTTCTTTTGACAGAGAGGTATCCCATGAAAAAGGTGTATCTTAAGTGGTTTCTTCCAACTATTGTAATGTACCTTGTAGTAGGTATTACAGGCTTTGCTTTTCGTGGAATTGTCAGAAGAGAGATTATTATGAATGAACTAAATAAGATCGCGCATGGGGCAGAGGAGAGTCTGCGCTCTGTGGACGGAATAATTCAAACAGTCGTAGATTATAATAATTCTACGGCTGTTTCTTTTGCAAATATGGACTTTTATGAGGATCAGGATAAGATTGTGAATGTACTAAAAGTTCTTTCTCAGAATGAGTCTGTGCTTGGAAGTCTTGTATGTAATCTTGAAGGACAGGGCGTAAATGAAAAGGGCGTACAGATAGATATCAGTAGGGAAGCCTTTTTTGCAGATGTAGTGAATAATTACAGCAATGGTGGAATTGGTATGGTTGCTGTTACCCAGGATGGATATTTTGAAGTCGGAAGTGTGGTTGCTGTTAATTTTGTTAACTTCAACGGAACAACTAAAGGATTCCTGCTGACTGATTCAAAGGTAGCAGAGATAAATGATAGGATTTTTTCCCAGTTACCACCACTTGATCTTGCAGTCCTTGTAGAAATCAATGGACATGTTTATGCTGGAGATTATGATGGAGAAAACCTCTGGAAGGATGGTATGGATGTTCTGCCGGTAGAGACTATCAAACTCAATCTTTCACAAAAGAAATATTATACTTCCAGGATAGACGGCTATGGTGATTTGGTTGTTATTCCAGCGCTGCAAACTAGCGGAGGTATTGTACTCCTTGCAAGTGATGCAAATATGAAACCTCTGATCAGACCATATATGATGAACTTTTACTGGCTTTTAGTTATTATGCTGGCAATTGTTTCACTATACATTCTGGTAAATCTGCTTATCTTCATGTTTGGCAATCTGATTAGAAAGGCCAAGGCTGCCAAGGAGAGTGAGAAGATTAAGACCGATCTTATTACCGGACTATATAACGAACTGGGATTTACTTCGGAATTAAATGGGTATACCAGATACGCAGGAGATAGAAATGGCATTTTGTTTGCAATTAATATCGATAGTGATAATTCTACAGAGAAGATGAAGATTATCGAGGATGTTGCGACAGAATTAAAGAATACGTATAGAATTACGGATATTCTCGGACGAGGCGATGATGGAGCGTTTCTTATTTTCCTCAAGGGCTTTGAAGGGGAAAAAGATATCAGAAAGCAGACAGATGAGCTTCAGCTATTTTTATATGATCTTAAGTCGGGGCTATTAGAAGATGGTCAGAATGTAAATATCTCTGCTGGCCGTGCTATTTACCCTAAAAATGGTGGAAATGTTGAAGAATTATTGAGTGCTGTAAGGGGAGCACTGGAGAAATCCAAAGCTGAAGGAAGGGGTAGTATTTCTTTTTGCGAATAAAGCAATGGACAAATTGCACAGTGAATTTTTTGATTCTTCGTCAACATTTTGGAAATGTGGATAAGTTACTATTCTCTTAGTCACATTGGCTAATGAATAGTAAAATATTTGTGAAATTAGTGAATAGATAATAAAATTTCTAAAAGTTATACTCTTTTATAGCATAAACGTATTTGCAAATTAGGAGGAAAATTAAGGTATGGCAAGTTTATCACTTCAGCATGTTACTAAGGTTTATCCTAACGGTTTCGAGGCTGTTAAAGATTTCAACCTTGATATCGAGGATAAGGAATTTATCATTTTCGTAGGCCCATCAGGATGTGGTAAGTCTACAACACTTCGTATGATCGCAGGTCTTGAGGATATTTCTTCAGGTACACTTAAGATTGGTGACAGAGTAGTTAACGACGTAGAGCCTAAGGATAGAGATATCGCGATGGTATTCCAGAACTACGCTCTGTATCCTCATATGACTGTATATGATAACATGGCTTTCGGACTTAAGCTCAGAAAAGTTCCTAAGCAGGAAATCGACAAGATGGTTAGAGAGGCAGCTAAGATCCTTGATCTTGAGAAGCTCCTTGATCGTAAGCCTAAGGCTCTTTCAGGTGGACAGAGACAGCGTGTTGCTATGGGACGTGCTATCGTTCGTAACCCTAAGGTATTCCTTATGGACGAGCCTCTTTCAAACCTTGATGCTAAGCTTCGTGTTCAGATGAGAACAGAGATCGCTAAGCTTCACCAGAGACTTGGTACAACAATCATCTACGTTACACATGACCAGACAGAGGCTATGACTCTTGGTACAAGAATCGTAGTTATGAAGGACGGTGTTGTTCAGCAGGTTGACACACCTCAGAACCTCTATGACAAGCCAGGCAACCTCTTTGTTGCTGGATTCATGGGATCACCTCAGATGAACTTCCTTGACGCTGATGTTGAGGTTAACGGAGACAAGGCTTGCCTCAAGATCGCTGGACAGTCAATCGAGCTTCCACCAGCTAAGGCTAAGAAGCTTATCGAAGGTGGCTACGGCGGAAAGAAGGTTACATTCGGTATCCGTCCTGAGGATGTTGACGATTCAGAGATGGTTGTTAGCACATCTAAGGCTGTATTCGAGTCTACAATCAACGTATACGAGCTTCTTGGTGCAGAAGTTTATCTGTACTTCGATCTCGCTGAGTTCCCTATCACAGCTAGAGTTGATTCTCGTACAACAGCTAGACCTGGCGATAAGGTTAAATTTGCATTCGATGTTGAGAAGATTCACATCTTCGACAAAGAGACAGAGAAGACAATCACAAACTAATATTGAGCTTTACAAGGCCACGCATTATTGCGTGGCCTTTTACATTTACAAATGTGCATATTTTCTATAAGATATAATTATGATGTAAGTGTCATATGAGCATTGATGCGGTCATTCTAGTATACGGAAGGTGAAACAAATGATTTCTGCACAGACTATTAAAACAAGTATAGAAGAATTAGGCGCAATCACTAAGGTTGAGTTATGTGTAATGGATTTAAGCGGAGAGATTGTAGCATCTACAAGTGATAGAGATTTCCTTGATGTTTCAATCGTCATAAACTTTGCTAATTCACCAGTAGACTCACAGGTAATTGGAGATGTTCATCTTTTCAAGATATTGGATGAAGGTGATCCGGCATATGTTCTTCTTGCCAAGGGTGACAGTGAGCACGCGTATATGGTTGGTAAGATTGGCGTCAGCCAGTTGCAGAATCTTGTAGTTGCATATAAAGAGAGATTTGACAGAAATAATTTCTTCCAGAATCTCCTTCTTGATAACATGCTTCTGATCGATGTTTATAACAGAGCCAGGAAGCTCAAGATAGAAGTTAGTGTACCTAGAGTTATCATCCTTGTTGAGACTAGAAATGCACAGGACAATACAGCTCAGGAACTCCTTAGCAGCATGTATGGCCAGCATTCAGGAGACTATGTAACAGCTGTAGATGAGAATAGTGTTATTCTCATCAAGAATCTCGGAAGAGGTCAGACCTACGATGATGTTCAGAAGATAGCTACTACTATAGTAGACATGATGAATACTGAGGCTATGCTCAATGTTCGCGTATCTTATGGAACAATTGTTGAAGAGATCAAGGATCTGAGCAAATCCTTCAAGGAAGCCAAGATGGCACTTGAGGTAGGCAGAATCTTCTACGCTGAGAAGAGAGTAAATGCTTATAACACACTTGGAATTGGCAGACTTATTTATCAGCTTCCTGAGAGCCTTTGCAAGATCTTCATCGATGAGATCTTCGGTGGCAAGGAAGTTCCAGATGATCTTGATGAAGAGACTCTTAACACTATCAATAAGTTCTTTGAGAACAACCTGAATGTATCAGAGACTTCAAGACAGCTCTTTGTACACAGAAATACACTTGTATATAGAATTGAGAAGCTTGAGAAGAGTTCTGGACTTGATGTTAGAAACTTTGATGATGCTCTTACCTTTAAGATTGCCCTTATGGTAATAAGCTACATGAAGTACCTCGAGAGCAGACAATAAATTAAAAGAGGCTCTGTAAAGGATGCATGCACGTTGACTTCCGGTAGAGACAGGCAACCTTACAACACATGGAAGGTTCCACTTAGTGCTGCTTCGTTCCCGACCTGACACGGTTCGCAGATTTCCATTGCATAAGACCCGAACCTACACAAAAGGACTGCTACATGCACCCTTTACAGAGCCGCTCTATAAATATACTTGGTTTTGATAATTATTTCAAGTAATTATGTTTATTTATTTGAAATAACCAGCTGATCAAGAGTATAGCTATCTATATATTTATTTACTACGTCATCAAGGCCTTTCCAGAAGGTCAGGCTGGCGCAGGTATCAGAAATAGGGCACTCTTTCATGCCCTCTGCGGCACATTCTACAGGCGAAAAATTGCCTTCCATGGTGCGCAGAATATCACCTACAACATATTCAGAAGGAGCCTTGGCGAGACGATGACCGCCGTTTGTGCCACGCATGCTGTCAAGGTAACCAGCTTTGCTAAGAGCTGAAACTATCTGCTCCAGGTATTTGACTGTAATGCCAAGTCTTGCGGCTATGTCCTTGAGTGATATATATTCATCATTGTAATGAGCTGCTAAATCTGTCATTACTCTCAGTCCATATCGGCCTTTGGTTGAAATCTTCATAATTATCCTTTCGATAATATTTAAAAATGTCTTATAATAATGTTATATGATAGCAAAAAATCTATCGAATTACTACTAAAATGGTATGAATTAAAAATATGCAGATGAAACCTAAAGCTCTGGGGCGGATCAGTACTAAAGGACTGTCCCAGGAAGAAATACAAGATATTAAATATATGAAAGCCGCCATAGCTCAGGCCAGAAAGGCATATGCACTCGGAGAAGTGCCGATCGGATGTGTAATTGTCTATCATGACAAGATCATCGGGCGAGGCTATAACAGGCGTAACACTGATAAAACACCGCTTGCTCACGCCGAGATAACAGCGATCAGAAAAGCTGGCAAAGTGATAGGTGATTGGAGACTTGAGGACTGTAAGCTTTATGTAACGCTTGAACCCTGTCAGATGTGTGCAGGCGCAATTGTTCAGGCCAGAATACCGGAAGTAATTATGGCAGCAGAGAACCCCAAGGCAGGGTGCGCTGGTTCTGTAATGGATATACTGAACAATCCGGATTTTAATCATCAGGTTAATGTCAAAAAAGGCGTTCTCAAGGATGAATGTGGCAGAATGCTTAAGGAATTTTTTGTGGAACTAAGAGCGAGAAATAAGGCTGAAAAGGGGAAGGAATCCATTTGATGAAAAAAAGGATAATATCCAGTTTGCTTATTGTGGTTCTAATCATAGGAGTGGTTGCCTGCGGGAAAAGACCTGATTTTTCTCCAGGTAATGATGCTTACAAGAATTGGAATGTAGACTTTAGTGAAGAGCCCACTACTATTACCTATCTTACTATAGGTGATAAACCCACAAATGGCATGACAGAAGAAGCTGTGGAGGAGATCAATAAGATTCTTCTCAAAAAAGTTAATGCCAAACTGGATATCTTTTACATTGGATTGAGTGATTATCTGAATAAATACAATCATTTAATATCTTCAGGGGAGGTTGATGTCGACCTGGTAGCTACAGGCTCAGATTGGCTTGATGCCTGGCCTAATGCTCAAAATGGTAATTTCCTCCCTATGTCGAGAGAAATGCTCCAGACCTTTTGTCCTATGACTTACATGAGTGTGAGCAATGATGAGTGGTCTAAATGTTCTTATAATGGAGAAGTCTATTTTATCCCGGAAAATGAATACACACAGTGGACTAACCACGGCTTTATATATAGAAAAGACATTGCTGAAAAAGCTGGTATCGGTGAGATCAAGAGCTGGGATGATATTACCAGGTATGTCAAATATATAGCCAGACACAGAAATGATATGATACCCTGGGATTCCGATGGCACTAATACGATAGCTACCCTTGGATATTTGATGTCTGCAGGAAAATATAATCCTATATATGAACTTAGTACATATGGTATATGGGGAAATTATGCGGACAGTGATGGACAGATTGTGTCACCATACTATGAGGGAGATGATTTTGTAGAGTTTGCCAAGCTCATGAAAGAGTGGGACATGCTCGGTGTATGGAGAGATGGTCAGGTCGGAGCGGGCGATAACACTGAGGAATTCTATCAGGGATATTCAGGTCTTGTTCAGCATCATACAAATTTCTATTTTACAGAAGTTAAGCCACAAATGGAGATTAAAAACCCTTCCGCAACTTTGGGGTTTTACTGGTACGGAGAAGAAAGTGGCAATTTGATGAAAGCCAGCATATTACACGGCGCCATGGCAATATATTCAAGAAGCAAGAATCCGGAAAAAGCGCTTATGGTATATGATGTGCTGAGAAACGACGTTGATTGTTATAGACTCCTTCGCTACGGAGTAGAAGGTGTTCAATACAAAGTTACCAAGGATAAGAGGCTTGAAAAGCCAAGCGGATACAATTCTGACAGGGATGAAATAGTAACAAATTTCTGGTGGGGCAGGCGAGACGAATATGAAATTCTTGATGCTTCAATTGACTGGGATGAATACTACGAATTATTAGATACATATAGTCATCTGGCAGTAGATTACCCTTGGGATGGATACGATTTTACCTATGGTGTAGATAAGAAAAAGCTTGACTCAGTTATCAAGGTCTGTGATAAATACATACCTGAAATAACCTACGCAAGGTATAACATCACTCCTGAAGCGGAAGTAGCTCTTTTTAGAAATGAGCTTAAGGATGCTGGCATAGAGGATGTAACCAGAGAAATTCAAAAAATTGTGGATTCACATTAAAATTGTCACTACAAAACATTACAAAATTATGGTATGATAGCGCCAATATAATTGTATACATGTATAGCGGCTTAATATGGTAGGAGGATTTAGTATGGTAACAACGCTTGATAAGGGATGCTATCTCTTAAACGGAACTACTATTGTTCCCGATGATGAGCAGGCCCAGGCTGTTCTTGGAAGCCATGGAGTTAATACTTCCAAGGAAGATGCCAAGGAGAACACAATTGCTTACGGAATTCTGAAAGCTCACAATACTTCCGGCAATATGGATAAGCTTTGCGTTAAGTTTGATAAGCTTACTTCCCATGATATTACTTATGTAGGAATTATTCAGACAGCCAGAGCATCTGGTCTTGAGAAATTCCCTATTCCATATGTACTTACTAACTGCCACAATTCACTTTGCGCAGTTGGTGGAACTATCAACGAAGATGATCACATGTTTGGACTTACTGCTGCTCAGAAGTACGGCGGAATCTATGTTCCACCTCATCAGGCAGTTATCCACCAGTTCGCAAGAGAAATGCTTGCTACATCAGGTGGCATGATCCTTGGTTCAGATTCTCATACAAGATACGGTGCCCTTGGTACTATGGCTGTTGGAGAAGGTGGACCAGAGCTTGTTAAGCAGCTTCTGGGACAGACCTACGACGTAGATATGCCAGGCGTTGTTGCTATTTACCTTGAAGGAACACCTAAGAAGGGCGTTGGCCCTCAGGACGTTGCTCTTGCTATCATCGGCAAGGTATTTGGCGATGGCTATGTTAAGAACAAGGTAATGGAGTTCGTTGGACCAGGTGTCAAGAACTTAAGCGCTGACTTCAGAATTGGCGTGGATGTAATGACAACAGAGACTACATGTCTTTCATCCATCTGGCAGACCGACGATACAATCAAAGAATACTACGATATCCACGGCAGAAGCGGAGATTACAAAGAACTTAAGCCTGGAGATGTTGCTTACTATGATGGCCTTGTTAAGGTTGACCTTGATACTCTTAATCCAATGATCGCTATGCCTTTCCACCCAAGCAATGTATACGAGATTGCTGAGGTTAATAGAAATGCTGCTGACATCCTTGCTGATGTTGAGAAGCGCGCAAAGGTAAGCTTTGGTGATAAGGTAGAGTTCTCTCTTCAGAATAAGCTTAAAGACGGCAAGTTCCATGTAGATCAGGGAATCATCGCAGGCTGTGCAGGTGGCGGATTCGAGAATATCTGCGCTGCAGCTGATATCCTCAAGGGTCACTTTATTGGTAATGACAGATTTACTCTCAGCGTATATCCAGCTTCTACACCAATCTTCATGGAAGTTGTTAAGAACGGCGTTGCAGCTACAATCCTTGAGACAGGTGCAATCCTTAAGACTGCATTCTGCGGACCATGCTTTGGCGCTGGAGATACTCCTGCCAACAACGCATTCAGTATCAGACATTCAACCAGAAACTTCCCTAACAGAGAAGGTTCCAAGGTTCAGAGTGGTCAGGTTGCTTCTGTTGCTCTTATGGATGCCAGATCTATCGCTGCAACAGCTGCTAATCAGGGCGTACTTACACCAGCAACTGAGTTTGATGGTGAACTTAATAAATACAAATATCACTTTGACAGTGAGATTTATAAGAACCGTGTATTTGATTCACACGGCGAGGCAGATCCATCAGTTGAGCTTCAGCTTGGACCAAACATCAAGGATTGGCCTAAGATGGTGGCACTTACTGATAACCTTCTCCTCAAGGTTGTTTCTGAGATCCACGATCCAGTTACAACAACTGATGAGCTTATTCCTTCAGGTGAGACTTCATCCTACAGATCCAATCCTCTTGGTCTTGCAGAGTTCACTCTTTCAAGAAAAGACCCAGAGTATGGAGGAAGAGCTAAGGCTGTATATGCCGAGGAAATCAAGAGACGTGAGAATGTTTCTTTTGATCAGATGGATGCTGAGCTTGCAGAGGCTGTTAAGGCTATCAAGAAGGATTATCCAGATGTTACAGTCCAGAATACTGGTATCGGTTCTACAATCTTTGCAGTTAAGCCAGGTGATGGCTCTGCGAGAGAGCAGGCTGCTTCCTGCCAGAAGGTTCTCGGCGGATGGGCTAACATTGCCAACGAATATGCTACCAAGAGATATCGTTCAAACCTTATCAACTGGGGTATGCTTCCATTCATCATTGATGGCGAGGAACTTCCATTCAAGAATGGAGAGTACATCTTTGTTCCAGGTATCGCAGCTGCAGTAAAAGACAAGGCTGAGAACATCAAGGCATTTGCAGTAGCAGATGGCAAGCTCAATGAGTTTAACTTAAAGCTTGGAAGTCTCACTGATGACGAGAGACAAATAATCCTGGATGGTTGTCTTATTAACTTTAACCGCGTAAAATAAACTATGTAGCGATTAATGAATTTAATGGACAATGCCATGTTTTCTTATATGAGAGGGAAAAAGAGAATAATAGCAGCACTTAGTGTGCTTATAATGGGAAGCGTCGCAGGTTGCGGCGCTTCTTCTGCTGAAAGAAGCGAAGAAGTGCAGGAGGCTACGGAGACTGTAGAGGAGCAGGTTCAGCCTCAGGCTTCTGCCCAGACGCAGGCTTCTTTTGACGTAGAGAATATAGATGCTCCGGTACAGGTGCCTAACATTCTGATAGATCAGATAGGTTTTAATGCTGAATCCGAGAAGGTTGCTGTATTCAGGGGCAAAAAACTTCCTGATTCTTTTCAGATAATTGAGCTCGAAACGGGAAAAGAGGTCTTCAGAGGAGAAATAGTTAAGGCAACTCTTGATGAAGAAGTCGGCAAGTACTACGGAATCGGAAGATTCAATGACTTCAAAGAGCCAGGAGCCTACTATATTTATGCAGACTATATTGGTGAATCCTACTCTTTTACCATAGGAGAGGATGTATATAGAGATGTGCTGGATGAAGCATGTCGTAAGTACTATACGAACAGATGCGGAATAGCAATCTCTCAGGTGGATTCAGGGGACAACGGACATAGCGCCTGCCACACTACAGAAGCTAAACTTCAGGAGAATGCAGATACTACTCTGGATGTAACAGGCGGCTGGCATATGGACGAGCATGCTGACAGAGACGTTCTCATTGGCTCAAGGATTGTAGAAAATCTGCTTCTTGCCTACGAGATGAATCCCGGAGCATTTACGGATGAAACAGGGATACCAGAGAGCGGAAATGGAATTCCGGATATAATTGACGAGATCAGATACGAAGCTGACTGGCTTCTCAAAATGCAGGATAGTAAGACCGGCGGTGTTTATGGAGCGGCCATCACCAGCGGTAATGGGAATTCGGATATATTTTCCGCGCCTGTAGAAGTGACACCAGTTTCAATGGATGCTACAATTGGCTTTGCTGCCACAATGGCAAGATTCAGCTATGTTTATCAGCAGTTTGATCAGGGGTATGCGACTACAGCCCTTAAGGCAGCAGACAGAGCATGGGAGAGCTTTTCCATAAATCAGAGCGTCTATGAGAGCACAGCAGCTTTCAAGGCAGCAGCTCAGTTATACAGGGCAACAGGCAATGATAAGTATGAGCATGTTCTTGACAGCTTTTTTGTAAAAGATGATCTTCTGGAGCTGTTTAACAGCGATGAGAATATTTTTATGGGAGCTGTGACTTATCTTTCTACTAATCAGGATGTGGATAAAAAGCAGTGCGAGAAGCTGATCAAGGCACTTATGAAGAGGTCTGAAGAAATTGCCTCCAAATCTACAGAGAGTAGATATCTTGTTGTAGATGCAGCAGAAGGAGAGGATTTCTCCAAGCTGTTGGATGAGGCCAGATGCCTTACAGTTACTAATCATATTATCTACAACCACGAATATACGACTATACTTGAGAATCATGCGCACTACATGATGGGAATGAATCCTTCCTGTATGAATTTTGTAACTTCAGGAACAGACAGAGATCATGAGGATGTTGATAACTATAACGGAGTTATGAATGACCCTCAAAAGGATGCTCTGCTTGTATTTATGCTGAGTGTCTTAGAGAATTAACAGCATTTTTTCCATATTATTTGTCATAATATCGAATTTGCAAGTAAATAGAGCTAGTGATAATATAGGTGAGTCATGAATGCAAATATTAATGGACTTAATATAAATTACATAGATGAAGGCGCTGGACCACTGCTTATTATGCTTCACGGATGGGGCTCCAACATCGATCTTTTCGCCGGAGTTATTTCTTTTGCCAAGACCAAATATCACGTGGTGGCAATGGATATGCCTGGCTTTGGTAAGAGCGATGAACCGGCTGAGCCAATGGGCGTAGATGATTATGTGAACTTCGTGCTTGCCTTTGTTAAAGAGCTTTATCCGGAGGAAAAAGAGATCATTTTCCTAGGACATTCCATGGGCGGCAGAATCATCATCAAGCTTGCTGCAGGAATCCACGATGACAGGATCAAGGCGGATTTCTCTATTCCTAAGATAATCCTCACAGATTCAGCAGGAGTACTTCCTGTCAGAACAGGTGCTCAGAATAAGCGCACCAAGAGATATAAGTTCTACAAGAACCTTATTACCAAGACCGGAATAGTTAAGCTGTTCCCAGGAACGCTTGATTATCTTCAGAAGAAATTTGGAAGTGCGGACTATGCGGCTGCTTCACCAGTAATGCGTAAGTCACTGGTCATGAATGTTAACGAGGACTGCACACCGTACATGCCTTCAGTTACACAGCCAACACTCCTTATATGGGGAGATCAGGACACAGCAACACCTCTTTCTGACGGACAGAAGATGGAAGAGCTTATGCCTGAGGCAGGACTTGCCGTTATTCAGGGAGCAGGACATTATACATTCCTTGATAATCCTTACCTTTATAACAAGATTCTTGGAAGTTTCCTTGGAATCTGAGATTAGACAACTAATTGGAGAAATAAATGTACATATTTACAATTTTGATCAAGGTAATTGGAATAATAGCAATAACTGTGCTGGGACTTCGCTATTACACTCATATGCTGCAGCTGTCCAGTTATCAGTTCCAGGGATATTTCAGATTCCTTAAATCAGTTCGTACAAGCTTTGGACTTCACATTGGAGCAGCTTGTTCACTGATCCTGGCGCCTCTTTTCATGGCGTGGGAGCAGTTCGGACTCTATATGTTATTTGATATTCTCGCAATCGTATTTATTGTTATGACTGCGTTTATGTATCTTCCCAAGCCTGCCAAGAAGAAATTTGTGGTAACAGACAGGGTTAAGAGACTGTTCATTACCTATGCGGTTTTGATAATCATTTTACTGGTTGTTTCTGTGGTTCTTTATAATTCAAGTTCAATTGGATTCGTTGCAGGCCTTATCGTTTGGGCAGTTTATCTTGGACTGTTCCCATTACTTACAGCCCTTGCTAACCTTATCAACAAGCCAATCGAGAACAGGATCAATCAGTACTACATAGATGATGCCAAGAGGATCCTCAGAGAGCATCCGGGACTTCGCATCATTGGTATCACAGGAAGCTTTGGTAAGACCAGCGTTAAATACTACCTGACAACTCTTTTATCTGAAGGGTACAGAGTTCTCATGACTCCTGAGAGTTACAACACCCCAATGGGAATTGTCAGAACTATAAGAGAGCACCTTATGCCAACTCACGAGATCTTCGTGTGCGAAATGGGTGCAAGACATCTCCACGATATCAAGGAGATCACAGATATCGTACATCCTGATGACGGTATCCTTACTTCTATCGGATATCAGCATCTTGAGACCTTCCACAGCCTTGAGAACATCGTCAGCACCAAGTATGAGCTTCTTGATGCAGTTGACGAGAAGATGAAGGCTGACGGACAGAAGGATAAGCATCTTAAGTTTGTAAACGGCGACAATCATATAATCCGCGCTAACATGAAGTACGAGGATGCCATTACCTATGGTATGTCTGAGGACTGCGACTACAGGGCAACAGACATCAAGGTTTCAGGAAGCGGTACTTCTTTTACCGTAACAGCACCAAATGGCGAGGCTTGCGAATTCGCAACCAAGTTAGTTGGCAGACATAATGTTGAGAACATCGTGGGAGCTATTGCTGCAGCTAACAGTCTGGGCGTTCCTATGACCAAGCTTAGAATTGCTGTCAGGAGACTGGCTTCAGTTCCTCACAGACTTGAGCTTGTTAAGCACGGCAATGTATCAATCCTCGATGACGCATACAACTCTAATCCTAACGGAGCCAAGGTTGCCCTTGAGACACTGGATCTTTTCGAGAATCAGGTCAAGATTCTGGTTACACCAGGTATGGTCGAGCTTGGAGAAAAAGAGGATGAGTACAACAAGGAGTTTGGTAAGCAGGCAGCAGCTGTCTGTGATTACATCATTCTTGTTGGTGAAAAGAACAGCGCATCTATCAAGGCAGGAGCTATTGAGGCGGGCTTTGATCCAGAGAGACTATTTGTTAAGAATACTCTTAATGAGGCAACAGCCCTTATGTATGAGCTTGATGCAGGAAGAGAAAAGGTAATTCTTCTTGAGAACGATCTTCCTGATAACTATAAGTAATGAATTGAAGTAAGGAATTTAGAAAGAAGGCAGATTATGAAGCTTAAACTTGCAGTTTTATTTGGTGGAAAGAGTACAGAGCATGAGATTTCTATTATCTCTGCTATTCAGGCAATTGGTCATATCAACAGAGACAAGTATGACATCATTCCTGTTTACATTACCAAGAATAACGATTTTTACGTTGGTGAGGATGTTGATAAGATCGAGGAGTACACACATATTCCAGAGCTTATCAAGAAGAGCACACAGGTTATCTGGGTAAAAGAGGGTGACAAGGTATCTCTTATGAGATATCCAATGAAGAAGTTCGGCAATAACGTTATTTCTCAGGTTGATATCGCATTCCCTATCGTTCATGGAACAAACGTTGAGGATGGAACACTTCAGGGATATCTTGCTACACTTGGACTTCCTGTTGTTGGATGTGACGTTCTCTCATCAGCAGTTGGTATGAACAAGTACGTTATGAAGACAGTACTCAAGGACAACGGTATTCCAGTTCTTGACTGCAAGTGCTATACATGGAAGGACTACGAGGATGTCAACCTTCTTGTTGAGAAGATCGAGAAGTCTTTTGAATATCCAGTAATCATCAAGCCTCTTAACCTTGGTTCCAGTATCGGTATCAAGAAGGCAGGCGACAGAGAGGCTCTTATTGAGGCTCTTGATCTTGGCTTTGAGTTCTCCAAGAAGATCCTTGTTGAGCCAGCTATTTCTGACCTCAAGGAGATTAACTGTTCAGTTATTGGTGACTACGAGGAAGCTAAGGCTTCTGAGTGTGAGGAGCCAGTTAACTCTGACGATATCCTCAGCTTTGAAGATAAGTACATTGGCGGCGCTAAGGGTGGTGCCAAGGGAGCTAAGACTGGTGGTAGCAAGGGAATGGCATCTCTAAAGAGAAAGATCCCAGCTGAGATCACTTCTGAGCGCAGAGAAGAGATCAGAACAATGGCAGTTGAGGCATTTAAGTGTCTTGGATGTTCTGGTGTTTCCAGAATTGACTTCATGATCGACAAGAAGACAGATAAGGTTTACCTCAACGAGATCAACACTATTCCAGGTTCACTTTCCTTCTATCTTTGGGAACCACTTGGAGTAAAATATACACAGTTACTTGATGAAATGATCGAACTTGCTCTTAAAGCTGACAGAGAGAGCCACAAGGTTGTTTATTCCTTCGAGACAAACGTTTTAGAGGGTGTTCACCTTGGTGGTGGCAGCAAGGGCGCTAAAGGCTGATAATAAATAAGCGGTATGCATAGGTGATATGCATACCGCTTTTTGTTGTGTTTAATTACTTGGCGTTTTTGATATATGTCTCTTCTACGATCTTCTTAACGTACTGATCGATGTTCTTCTGATCTTCCTTAGGAAGCTCAGACATGATAATTGGTTTGCAGTACTCGATAGTAACGTGAGTAGACTTGATAAATGGAAGATGCTTTTCAAAAATCTCATCTGAGCGATTGATTACAACAGGAACGATTGGACAGTCAGTTTTCTGAGCAATCTTGAAGCTTCCTTTTTTGAATTCACCAAGTGGAAGCTCAGTTTTGTTCCTGGTTCCTTCTGGATAGATGAAGATTGAGATACCATTTTTAACCTTATCGATAGCTGTGAGGATCATCTCCATACCCTTGCGGATGTCGCTTCTATCAAGGAAAAGACAATCCATATAGATCATCCAGATGTTGAGAAGCGGAACGCGGAGAATTTCTTTTTTAGCAATAAAACCTGTAGGCCTTGGAACTCTGGGGTAAGCAATAACTATATCAAAGATACTGCGGTGGTTACCAACGTAGAGAACAGCTTTGTCTTTTGGGACATTCTCTTCGCCGATGACAGTTCTTTTAACACCGCTGAGGAATAAAACTACGTTAAAGGCCCAGCTGACAATTGCCAGTGAAACGGTCTTCTTGGCCCAGGGATTAAACTTGCCTACGATCAGCAGAACACCCTGGATAGGGAGACTTAGTATCAAAAAAATCGCTACAAATAAAACTGCGAAAATGGAACGAATCATAAATAAATGCCTCTTTTCTAAAATCTAAAAAAATACCTCATATATTTTCTCATGGTTAGCCCAAAAATGGAATAGATATGATAAAGTAAATGAGAATCAAGAAAAAGTGGCAGTGGAGGAGACTATGATCTTAATTAAGAACGGAACATTGCTAGATCCTGCAAGCGGAAGAAGCGGCTTGTTTGATATTCTGATAGACGAGGAGCAGATTGCCAGAATCGGAGCCTGTGGAAGTCTGGATGATATGGCCAAAGAGTACCTTTCAATGAAGCTTATGGAGGATCCGACTCTCACTGGAGGGGAGCTCACTGAGATCGATGCTTCAGGATGCATCGTAGCTCCAGGTCTTGTGGATTGCCACGTTCATTTCAGAGATCCCGGATTTACTTATAAAGAAGATATTACAACCGGCGCCAAGGCAGCAGCCAAGGGCGGTTTTACTACAGTTGTCATGATGGGCAATACAGAGCCTCACATGGATAATGTAGATACAATTAAGGATGTGCTGGCAAGGGGTGCAGAGACAGGAATCAAGGTCCTGACCTGCGGAAATGTCACCAGGGATATGGTTGGAAAAGAGCTTGTGGATATGGATGCGCTTATGGCAGCTGGAGCAGTTCTTTTTACTGACGATGGAAAACCTATAACAGATGCAGGTCTCATGGAGAAGGCGTGTGTCGAGGCTGCAAAGCGAGGCATGATCATAAGCCTTCACGAGGAAGATCCTTCCTTTATCAAGGAAAATGGAATAAATGCAGGTGAAGTTGCAGAAAAGCTCGGACTTTCCGGTTCACCAAGAGATGCTGAGATAGCAATGGTGAAGAGAGACATAGAGATTGCAGAGAAGACCGGCGCTGAGATAGTTGTGCAGCACATCAGCGCAGCTGAGTCTGTAGACATGATCAGAGAGGCCAGAGCCCGCGGAGTCAAGGTTCATGCGGAAGCTACTCCTCATCACTTTACCCTCACTGAGGACGCAGTGCTTAAGTATGGCTCACTTGCCAAGATGAATCCACCTCTCAGACTTGAGAGTGACAGACAGGCCATTATCGCAGGCCTTAAGGATGGCACGATCGACATGATCGCTACTGATCACGCGCCTCACTCAAGAGAAGAGAAGCAAAAAGAATTAAGTCAGGCTCCAAGCGGCATTACAGGACTTGAGACATCACTTTCACTTGGAATAAGGGAACTTGTAAACACTGGAATGCTCACCATGGGAGAGCTTATATACAGAATGAGCACAGGGCCGGCGAGAGTGTATGGCCTTGATGCAGGAGAGATCAGGGAAGGCGGAGCAGCTGATCTTGTGATATTCAGTCCATCAGAGGAATGGAGCTTTGTTCAGAGCGTGTCCAAGTCATCCAACACACCGTTCCTTGGTCAGAGGATGCCTGGCAAGATCTACGCAACGATCTGTAACGGAAAAGTGGTATATAGCGCCTGAGAAATTTAGATATCGTTATGTTTAATATGGCAGTAGATAATAGATAAATTGAGGAGCATAGGAATGGGAAAAAAGAAAAAGACAGAGGCTAAAGTACTAAGCCAGGCAATTCTTGCAGAGGGAATCTATGATCTGTGGCTTGAGACAGACCTTGCCATGGATGCACATCCTGGCCAGTTTGTGGGAGTTTATCCGACTAACAAATCAACTCTTTTGCCAAGACCGATCAGTATCTGCGAGGTTGACAGAGACAGATCCGCCATCAGGCTGGTGTACAGAGTTGTTGGATCCGGAACAGCAGAATTTGCGCTGTATCAGCCTGGGGATTATATGATGATCCTGGGAGTTTTGGGAAATGGCTTCCCACTTACAGAGGCAGCAGGTAAAAAAGTTGTAGTAATGGGCGGTGGAATCGGCGGTCCTCCACTTCTTCAGACAGCCAAAGAGCTCTCTGGTAAAGGTGATGTGACAGCAGCGTCAGTTACTGCAGTTATGGGCTACAGAAATCAGGAGACCTTCCTTGCAGATGACTTTAGAAAGTATTCAGAGCTTGTCATTGCTACAGAAGATGGCAGCGTTGGAACTAAGGGTAATGTCATCGATGCAATGAGGCAGCAGAACGTAGAGTGCGACGTTATCATGGCCTGCGGACCAATGCCTATGCTCAGAGCAATTAAGGCCTATGCACAGGAGAAGGGAATTAAGGCATATATCTCACTTGAAGAGAGAATGGCCTGCGGAGTTGGCGCTTGTCTTGGCTGTGTCTGCAAGACCAAAGAGGTAGATCACCACTCATACGTGCATAATACTCGAATCTGTACAGATGGACCAGTTTTTGATGCAGAGGAGGTAGAGATCTGATGAATACACAAGTTGAGATAGCAGGCGTTAAATTTAAAAATCCCGTAATGACAGGTTCTGGAACCTTTGGCTCCGGAATGGAATATTCTGATTTTGTTGACCTTAATAAGCTTGGAGCAGTAGTGACCAAGGGTGTTGCCAATGTGCCATGGCCTGGAAACCCGGTTCCAAGAGTTACAGAAGTATATGGTGGTATGCTCAATGCCATCGGTCTTCAGAATCCTGGAATCGATGTTTTTGTAGAAAGAGATCTGGAGTTCCTTAAGAAATATGACACTAAAGTCATTGTTAATGTATGTGGAAAAAGTGTTGAGGACTATCTCGAGGTTGTAGAAAGACTTGGAAATGAGTCTAGAGTAGATATGCTGGAGATAAATGTCTCCTGTCCTAATGTAAAAGAGGGTGCTATTGCCTTTGGCCAGAACAAGGATGCGCTTTTTGACATTACCACAAGGATAAAAAAGGTAGCTAAGCAGCCAGTTATCATGAAGCTTAGTCCAAATGTAACAAGTATTGCCGAGATGGCAAAGGCTGCAGAGGCAGCAGGTGCTGATGCAATCTCACTTATCAACACCATTACAGGAATGAAGATAGATATCCACAAGAGAAAATTTGCTCTTGCAAATAAGACCGGCGGAATGTCAGGCCCTGCGATCAAGCCTGTAGCTGTACGCATGGTATACGAAGCATCTCACGCTGTTAAGATCCCTGTTATTGGAATGGGTGGAATCGCAAATGGAGATGATGCAATTGAGTTCATTATGGCCGGAGCTACAGCTGTTGCAGTTGGAGCAATGAACTTCCATGACCCATATACTACAGAGAAGGTAGTAGAGGGAATCGAGAGCTACATGAAGAGATACAATGTAGAAGACATCAATGAACTTAGAGGAATCGTTGAGTAAAACTAGACATTAGAATGATGTAGCATATTGAGATGTTCATGAACGAGAAAAAGGAAGGGTGGTTAAACCCTTCCTTTTTGATTACTAGCAACCTTATTCAGTTACTGTCTTCCCTGTCAGCTCATCGAATCCCTTCATAACTGCTGCATAGGTCTGCTGAGATATTTCTGGGAGATTTCCTCCCCAGGTCTTTTCTGCCTGAGCAAACCCCTTTTCGAAGGCGCCTCTCATTTTTTCGAGCTTGTCAGGATCGTCTCCGGCGAGGGCTTTAGCAAAGTCGAGGATACGTTCCGAGGTCTGTTTAACGCCCCAGTATCCGTCCTCTGCTATATCTTCCTGAGCCTGAGCCTTTGTGGCTGCATCAACAGTAAAATCACCCTTTGCAAGGAAACTCCAAATGGAGTCTTCTGAATTGTCAGAGTTTGCAATTCCGTAGCTCTTAGCCTGCTTGCCCATCATCTTCTGAACGATGTCAAGGAGCTGTTGCTGGCGGATTTCATCATCTGCCTTCAGCTGCTGGATGATTTTGGTTCTGTCCGCTTCTTTTGAGGAAACAGATGAGGTCTTTTCGTCTGATTTCTCATAAACGGCGGCAGCCTCCTGCCTTACCTTTACCTCATCGTCTTTCTTTTTTTCTTCAACAGAATTTGGATTGACGGTTGAAGCATAGGTGGTAGCGATGTTGTTAGTAACCTCGGTAACTCCGTTTACGCCCATATAGAACTCCTTTTCCGCGACGGTTAATAAAACTCGCTTGAAACGAAACAATAGTTTACCTAATCCCCTTATCGGCATTTTTTCAAAAAACTTTAGAGGTAAATCAAAAATTTTTTAATTTTTTTGGATTTTTTTTCTTGAGTTTGATGTTTGCTGGTGAGAAGATGTAAGGGAATTGATATGGTAGCGTGGTTGCGCGCTTTGCCATACACAATATTACTGGAGACGTGATTAAATATGAAGATAGAGAGACTAGCATACGGCAAAATCAATCTGGGACTGGATGTAACAGGTAGAAGAGACGATGGATACCACATTGTACGCATGATCATGCAGAATGTGGATATATATGACACACTTACTTTTGAGGATAACGAGACTGGAGAAATAGTTCTTACAGCATCTTCCGACAAGATTCCTACAGACGGATCCAACCTTATCTGTAAGGTTGCCAGACAGCTTCAGGAGGAATACGGCGTAACTAAGGGCGCTAATATCCATCTGGTTAAAAGAATCCCTGTAGCAGCTGGAATGGCTGGCGGAAGCACAGACGGAGCTGCAGCCTACGTGGCTCTCAATGAGCTGTGGGGTCTTGGACTTGATAAAAAGAGACTTTGCGAACTGGCAGTTAAGCTGGGAGCAGATATTCCCTACTGTATCATGGGTGGAACAGCTCTTGCAGAGGGAATTGGAGAAGAACTTACAACAATTTCTGATATGCCAGCATGTAATATAGTTGTGGCTAAGCCTAATATCGATGTTTCAACAGGCTGGGTTTACAAGGAACTTGATAGCAAAGAGATAGAAAGTCACCCAGATATCGATGGAATCAGAAAAGCTATAGAAGCTGGCGACCTTAAGGGAATGTGTGACCTTATTGGCAACGTTCTTGAGCCGGTTACTGCTTCTAAATATGAAGAGATTGGCAAGCTGGAAGCTCTTTTAACAGAGGCTGGTGCAATTGGGGCATTCATGACAGGTAGTGGCCCTACTGTATTTGGAATATTTGATGATGCTGGTCTTGCTAAAAAAGGCTATGACAGCCTTTGCAAGAGCGGAATGGAGTTGCAGGTCTTCCTGTCAGGACCTATCAATCCAAACTAGGAGAATATTATGAGAAAAACTGTAGACGTGAATGTAACAGGAATACATTCAAGACCTGGTGAACCTACAGAGAAGATAACCACCAGTTCAAATGGAATATATCAGGATATGGAAGATGGCAGACGCCTTGTGGAGTACGATGAGGAACAGGACGCCGGAAACGGAGTAGTCAGGGTTCATAACAAGGTGTACATTTCTTCTGATGGCAAGAGCATGGAGATTTTCAGGGGCGGAGAGACTGAGAACAGACTCGCTTTTGGAGAAGAGATGGAGTATGACACGCAGTACAATACTCCTTATGGCTCCATGACCATGAAGGTTGTGACAAAAAGCTTTGATTTTAATACCAGTCATCAGGAAGATGACATGAAGGTAATTGCTGAATATGCCCTGGAAATGGAGGGGCAGGTACTGTCAGATTCGATGATTATCATAGAAGTAAAAAAAGCTGAGGCAAGATAACCTGCCTCAGCATTTCTATTATACTCTGAATTATTTAACCATCTTAGCGCCGGCTTTTTCCTGAGCCTTAGCAACGAGATCCTTGAAGAAGCCTTTCTTTTTCTGCTCTGGTGCAGCAGTCTTGCCGTGAAGACCCTTAACCTCTGTTACATAAATACCACTTACAGATGCCTTAACCTCTTTCTTGGTAGGTACGTTGTCGAAAATCTTCTCATCACAGATGAGGCTCATTACTCTGTTACCAACTCTAACCTTAAGAATTGGAAGCTTGGATCTGCGAAGAAGCTTGGGTGTCTGATCGATAACTGCCTGTGGAAGGCCTGCTTCATTAAGCTTCATTCTCTTTTTATCGATGATAAGCATTGTAACAGTCTGCTTCATTGCATCAAGCTGAACCTGCTGTTCTTCCTGCTTCTTCTGTGCTCTTTTACCAAAGAAATAAAGTGCAACAATTGCAGCTACAAGGATAACTGCAATGACAATAGCTACGATAGCTCCAGTACTCAAAACTAAATCCTCCAATATCTAACAAACTAATCTGATGGCCATAATCTACTGAAATTCATCTTGGCCTACGTAGAGAATATTGTAGCATTGTTTACCTCGTAAGGCAAATAAAATACTTTAATATAAAGAAAATGTGTGGTAGTATAAGGAATATTGTTTTTACTATGGAAACAGTATACATTTTTTTAGTTTTTAAGGAGAGGTATTATGAAGAAGAAACTTTCAGTGCTACTGGCGGGAGTAATGGTGTGCACTATGTTTACAGCTTGTGGTAAGGAAGCTGCTAATGAGGGTAACGATAGCGCAGTAACAGAGAGCAGCGCTACTGCTACAGAGGCTTCAGAGACAGGAGCAGCTCTTACAATTGATTTTGATAACCTTGAGACTAAGGCAATCAGTGATGTAACAGCTTCAGACTTTGTTACACTTGGACAGTACCAGGAGATTACAGTTAATGCTGAGCAGAAACAGGTTACTGACGCAGATGTTGAGGACTACGTTAACAACCTTTGGGCATCTAACCCGCGTATGACAGAGGTTACAGGCAGAGCTGTTCAGGATGGCGATACAGTTAACATCGATTATGTAGGTAAATTTGCTGATACTAAGGAAGCTTTTGATGGTGGTACAGCAAGTGGTGCAAGCCTCACAATTGGTTCTAACACATATATTGATGGTTTTGAGAGCGGACTTGTTGGCGCAGAGGTTGGCGAGACAAGAGACCTTGATCTTACATTCCCAGAGAACTATGGCGCAGAGAACCTTGCTGGCAAGGCTGTAGTATTCACAGTTACAGTTAACAGCATCAGCGCTGCAGACGCAGAGAAGTCTGATGAGTGGGCAGCAGAGCTTGGTTATGAAGGCGTAACAGATCTTGCTTCACTTAATGATTATGCTAAGAAGTACCTTGAGGAGCAGGCTCAGAAAGAGTTTGACTCTACTGTAGAGAATACAGCAATTCAGATGGTTTACGATGCAACAGCTTTTGGCGATGTTCCACAGGAACTCGTTAACAGATACGTGCTTCAGCAGAAGCAGATGCTTGATTATCAGGCAGCTATGTATTCATATTACTATGGACAGGAGTTCACAATTGATACTCTTCTCAACAACTATATGAATGCTGAGGGCTTTGTAGGAAGCGCTGATGATTATCTCAATGACCTTTCTAAGGATATGGCTCAGCAGTACCTTATGTTCCAGGCAATTGCTGATGAGCAGGGCATCACTGTTTCTGAAGATGAGATCAATGAATACCTTCAGAATGCATACAACAATGCATCAACTACATCTTTCAGCTCTTTTGAAGAGTACAAGGCTTCTCTCGATCTTGAGATCTACAGAGAAGGTCTTATGGCTGACAAGGTTGTAGCATTTATCGTTGATAATGCTAATGTAGTTCCTGTTGAGGCAGGTTCAACACAGGCAGAATAATATAAAAACTAAGGAGAAAAAAGATGAGAACAAAAATTAAAGAGCTGTTCAGAAACACATCTGAATATGCTTCCAAAGAAGTGACCATCTGCGCTTGGGTACGTACTAACCGCGCACAGGCACAGTTTGGATTCCTTAACGTGAATGACGGATCATTTTTTGAGAATTTACAGGTTGTTTACGATCAGGAACTTAATAATTTTGACGACATCTCTAAGATAAGAGTTGGCGCCAGCGTTAAAGTAATTGGTAACGTGGTTCTTACTCCTAATAATAAGCAGCCTTTCGAAGTTAAGGCTACAGCTGTTGAACTTCTCGGCGATTGCCCAGAGGACTATCCTATCCAGCCTAAGCGTCACACAAGAGAGTACCTTCGCAGCGTGGCACACCTTCGTCCACGTACAAACCTCTTCAGCGCTGTAGTTCGTATCAGAAGTGTAGCTGCTATGGCAGTTCACACATACTTCCAGGATAGAGGTTACCTTTACGTTCACACACCACTTATCACAGGTGCTGACTGTGAAGGTTCTGATCAGATGTTCAAGATCACAACTCTTAACATGAATGATCTTCCAATGACAGAAGAGGGTAAGGTAGATTTCAGCAAGGATCTTTTCGGCAAGCAGTCCTTCATCACAGGTTCAGGACAGCTTCAGGGCGAGACATTCGCTATGGCCTTTGGTGATATTTATACTTTTGGACCTACATTTAGAACAGAGAACTCTAACACTCAGACTCACGCTAACGAGTTCTGGATGATCGAGCCTGAGATGGCTTTCTGCGACCTCGAGGGTCTTATGGACATCGAAGAGGATATGCTCAAGTTCGTTGTTAAGTATGTATGCGAGAAGTGTCCAGAAGAGATCGAGTTCTGCGACAAGTTCGTATCAAATGGTCTTAAGGACAAGCTTGATGCAATTGTTAGCGCTCACTTTACACGTATCAGCCACCATGACGTAGTTGATATCCTCAAGAAGGCAGATGTTAAGTGGGAGTTCCAGCCTGATTATGGCGAAGATATCGCCAAGGAGCACGAGAAGTATATCGTTGATTACTTCAATGGCCCTGTATTCATCACAGACTGGCCAAAGGAGATCAAGGCTTACTACATGAAAGTTAACCCAGACAACAAGACAGTTGCTGCTGTAGACCTTCTTGTTCCTCAGGCAGGTGAGCTTATGGGCGGTAGCCAGAGAGAAGAGAATCTCGACAAGCTTATCGAGAGAATGAACGAGATGGGCGTAGATAAGGAAGGTATCGACTGGTATCTCGACACAAGAAGATACGGTGGATGCATCCACAGTGGATTCGGAATGGGCTTTGAGCGTCTTATCATGTACTTAACAGGTGTTGAGAACATCCGTGACGTAATCCCTTATCCAAGAACACCTAGAAATTGTGAATTCTAAATAATAGGGGGCACCTTCGCTTGAAAAAGCGATGGTGTCCTTTTTATGTGCAGAGCCGAAAGCCTTTCTTGTTGAAACATATATTTTGATGGCATAATATATGGTAAGGATATTATTGGGACAAGGGGGATAGGTATGAAGAAAAGAAAAAACATTCTTTTTAGAATAATAGCTATAGCTCTTGCCATGTCCTTTTTTGCTGCGGAGCCTCTTACTGTTTATGCCACAACGAGTGAGGAACTTGAGCAGAATCAGAAGAAGCTCGAAGAGGAAGAAAAGAACCTCGAGAAACAAAAAAAGGACCTTGAGAAGCAGACCAAGGACAGTCAGAACAAGCTTAATAACGCCAACGACAAGATTGACGATTATTCAGAAGCCAAGGATGGCACACAGGAAGCAATCGATGAGACCAGTACTGAGATTGTGGGCCTGATGACAGATATAGAGATGATCAAAGAGGACATCGCCCACAAGGAAGAGCTGATTGATACTACTCAGAAAGAGTACGATGCAGCCAAGGAGCATGAGGAAACTCTTTATGCAGCCATGGTTCAGCGTGTTAAGTACATGTATGAAAAGGGCAATATGTCCTATGTTCAGATACTGCTGACAGCTACAAGCTATTCAGATGCGCTCAACAAGGTTAATTATGTTGAGAACCTGTATGAATATGACAGGATCAAGCTTGCAGAGTATGTGGCTGCCAAAGAGGCAGCTGAAGCCTATGGTGAACAGCTCGAAGCTGAGAAGGCAGAGCTTGAGACATCACAGTATGAGCTTGAGCAGGAGCAGGCATATATGGAAGAGCTCCTTGAGCAGTACAAGGCTACTTACGCAGACTACGAGGTTAAGCTTGCCAAGGCTAAGCAGGATGCGGCTGTTTATACAGCACAGATCAAGAGCCAGCAGTCTGGAATTGCAAGTCTGCAGAAGCAGATAGAAGCCAAGCAGAAGGAAGTTGATGCAGCCAAGAAGGCAACTCAGGAAGCTAAGGCAGCCGAGGAAGCAGCCAAGGCTGAGGCAGAGAGAGCAGCTAGCGAGTCAGAAGGCAATTCCGGTGGTTCCAGCTCAGGAAGTGGTTCGGGTAGCTCAGGCAATTCAGGTGGGTCCAAGAACATATCTCCGCCAGGAAGTTTATCTGGATCAAATATTGCAAGCTATGCATGTCAGTTTGTTGGTTATCCTTATGTGGCGGGGGGCACAAGCCTTACAGGTGGAGCAGATTGCTCTGGCTTTGTTCAGTCAGTATACAAAGCATTTGGTGTCTCTGTTCCCAGAACTTCATGGGCACAGGGCAACTATGGTAGAGAAGTTTCCTATTCAGAGGCTCAGCCAGGTGATGTAATTTACTACGGCGGCCATGTTGGAATATATATCGGCGGCGGACAGATAGTTCACGCCAGCACTCAGAAGACCGGAATCAAGTACAGTCCGGCAACATACAGATCGATTATTTCTGTGAGAAGATTTATCTGATTGACATTAAGGATAAGTTATGGGAATATTCGTAAAGACTATTAAATGTCCAAAATGTAAAAGCAATCATTATATCAAGGAGGATCCATGGCAGTAGAAGAAAAAGTCATAGTTATTGACTTTGGTGGCCAGTACAATCAGCTCGTTGCCAGAAGAGTCAGAGAATGTAATGTGTACTGTGAAATATATTCATATCGTACACCCATTGAACAGATCAAAGAGATGAATCCTAAGGGTATCATCCTTACAGGTGGACCTAACTCTTGTTATGAAGAGGGAGCACCTACTTACACCAAGGAACTTTTTGAACTTGGGATCCCAGTACTTGGACTTTGCTATGGAGCACAGCTTATGATGCATGTTCTCGGCGGTAAGGTTGAGAAGGCTCCAGTTCGTGAGTACGGTAAGACTAATACCTGTATTGATGGCTCCAAGGAAGCTCTTTTTGCTGGAATAGAAGATGAGACCGTTGTATGGATGAGCCACTTCGACTACATCAGCAAGGTAGCACCTGGATTTGAGATAATTGCTCACACAGCAGATTGTCCTGTTGCTGCTGCAGCTTGTGAGGACAGGAAGCTCTATGCTATTCAGTTCCACCCAGAGGTACTCCACACTGTAAGAGGTAAGGAGATTCTTCACAACTTCGTTAGAGGAATCTGTCAGACTGCAGGTACTTGGAGAATGGATTCATTTGTTGAGAATACTATCGCTGATATCCGTGAGAAGGTTGGAGATGGCAAGGTTCTGCTGGCTCTTTCCGGCGGCGTTGATTCTTCTGTACTTGCAGCCCTTCTTGCTAAGGCTATTGGTAAGCAGCTCACCTGCGTATTCGTAGACCACGGCCTTCTTCGTAAGAACGAGGGTGACGAGGTCGAGGGAGTATTTGGACCAAACGGAAACTTCGATATCAATTTTATCCGTGTCAATGCGGCTGAGAGATATTATGCTAAGCTCAAGGGCGTTGAAGAGCCAGAGAGAAAGCGTAAGATCATCGGAGAAGAGTTCATTCGTGTGTTTGAGGAAGAAGCCAAGAAGATTGGTACTGTGGACTTCCTTGCACAGGGAACTATTTACCCAGACGTTGTTGAGTCAGGTCTTGGCGGCGAATCTGTTGTTATCAAGTCACACCACAACGTTGGCGGACTTCCTGACTATGTAGATTTCAAGGAGATCATTGAGCCACTTCGCCTCCTCTTTAAAGATGAGGTTAGAAAGGCTGGTCTTGAGCTCGGTCTTCCTGAGTACCTCGTTTATCGTCAGCCATTCCCAGGTCCAGGCCTTGGAATCCGTATCATTGGCGAAGTTACAGCTGAGAAGGTTCGCATCGTTCAGGATGCAGACTTCATTTATAGAGAGGAACTTGCTAACGCTGGTCTTGCTAAGCTCCCTGATCAGTACTTTGCAGCTCTTTCAAACATGCGCTCCGTTGGCGTTATGGGCGATGAGCGTACCTACGACTACGCTGTAGTCCTCCGCGCAGTTGAGACAATCGACTTCATGACAGCCGAGGCTTCCGAGATTCCTTTCGAGGTTCTCCAGCGCGTTATGAGCCGTATCATCAACGAGGTCAAGGGCGTCAACCGCGTAATGTACGACCTCACAAGTAAGCCACCAGGAACTGTGGAGCTGGAATGATATTGAAGTGATATTAGAGACAGTAGAATAGAACTTTATGGCCCTAGGAACCGTAGATTTGGCGGCTTCTAGGGCCTTTTTCTTGAACGGCTGGATGATTCCGATTCTAAAGTAGTAGATATAGCAGACAGATTACGAGAGTTGTGCTTTTTTCTAGCGCTGGTTCACGTAGTGACAGGCTTGATATTGGTAGTGGCTACGTGAGAGGATGCTGTTAAAACATTGCAGTTCACGTAGAAATGGCCAGAAATGGAGAGAAACTACGTGAATTGAGAATCGTAAAAGGGTGGCTTCACGTAGAATACAATAAAATCACCTTATTACGTGAAGGTTACTTAAATCAAAAGGTTGCGTCACGTAGTACTGAGAGAAATTAAGCGAAGTAAAATTATAAAGACAAACTGTAGGAACAATTACAGGAGATAGAGTACAGTTAATCTTTCTGACATCTCAGCTTCGATTTTGTATATTTCAGAGGATACGCATTGTCCGCAATATTCGTTCTGCTATCATGAGAAACAACAAGAAACGAGTTGGGAGTGTGTATGAAAGTTATGTTTAGGAACGTTTTTTACAGAAGTATCGGAGTTTTGCTTTCCGTGGCAATGCTTTGTGGATGTGCAGCACAGGGGAACAGCGGAGATATAGCTGGTGATGCAGGCTCCTTAGCAAGTAGCACCTTAGCAAATAACATTTCAGCAAGTGACACAGAGGTGAGTGTTGCGCTTCTATCAGAGGATGTGAGCGAAGAATCCGTTAATAAAGTCAAGGATGCATGGCAGAGATTATCAGAAGTTGTGCCACTTTCAGATATTGAGTTTGCGATTGGCCCTGCTACTAGTCAGGTAAAAAGAGACGGCCTTGTAAACTTTACCGAAAAGGAAATCGGTGATGACAACTTCACTGAGATATTCACTGATAGGTGCACCGATTTACCATACTGGAAAACAGTTGGCTTGTCAGAATATGTATTTGACTATACGCCTGTTAATACAGAGGATGAGGCAAAAGAATATCTTGAAAAAAGAGAAGAGAAAACACTTCCTCTATTCGCCTTATTCTTTTTTGAGAAATTCTCTGAAGAAAGCGACTTGCAAATGTCCAGAGACTTGGCATATTACCTGACAAAATATGCTCTGGAGAAGTACTCTTACAATGACTTTTCTGCAAATGAGTACAGAAGCGAATGGCTTGCCGGGTTAGGAGCCACTGGCGATTTTAGATTTGATGAGATAGATGAAGCCATTGAAGCTTCCACAGTCGTGAAAAATGGAACAGCCGTCTATGTTAAATGTGCTGGAAATACATGGGAAATACGTGATGTTGAATGGCTTAAAACTGCTGATGAAGTCTATACTGTTTTGTACGAAACGGAGGAGGGAATACAGAAGCTCTGCAAAAGAATAGCTGCAGAATCAGATATTGTTGACGAAGAGGGCTTCAGGAAAGATGTTACAGTTATCCCCACAGACAAGACCAAAATGTCTAAGGCTGAAAATGGAGTAATAGAACTGGCCAATCCAATTCATTTTATTCATGAGTATGTCCATTGTACCTTGAGTTATTCTTATGAAGAAATGTGGCTTGTTGACGGGCTGGCAGAATACTATAGCGTAGAATACAAAGATGACTATACGTACAATCATGACAGGTGGGATGGCATCAGAGCCAAATGGTTTGATGAAGGCATTATGGATGATGAATCCAGGGCGGAAATTGAACAGGCCGGAGGCTTGGAATATGAAGAGGCTGTAAGAGATAACTATCTGATATTAAGAGAAAAAGATAAGGAAAAGAATAATCAGAAGTCCTGCTCTGCCTTTGCGGAGGGCATTGCTTACCTGACATACTTTGGATCAGAAAATCGAGATAAGCTTGTCGCGTATACAGGAACTATAAGAGACGTATACTATAACGAACAAGGGATGGATCTGGCAGATAGACTCGGAAATGAATTTGACTACAATGCAGCCATGGTTGTCACAGCCGATCTTATTGCAGAATATGGAGTTGACAGCATTATTTCATCCTCCGGATCCTTTGAAGAAGATTTTGGTCAGACGTCCGATGAATACATCCAGAACTACTTAGATAATAAATTGTATATGCACTTTTTAGAGGGCTAATAAAACTGACATTTCAGACCTGTTTTTGTATAATTGGGAGAGTATGTGTTGTTTACATATGTGGGAATGATAGTATTTGATTATAAATAAACACGGAGGCGGTTTTGGGAGACAGTTCACTATATCTTATCTTTTGTGTAGCGCTGGTGGTGATACTAACTGGCTGCATAATCATTTTAATAAGGAATTATCAGAAGCTGCTGAACAGGAACAATGCGCTTATTGAGACCATAGACAATCTGTCCAGACTCAATGACAAACTCAGAATGGACAGACATGACTATCTGAACCAGCTGCAGATCGTATACGGTCTCATGGAGCTTGAGGAATATGATGAAATGAATTCATACCTCAGGAAAGTGTACAAAGAGCTGCTGAAAACGGGAAAAGCTGTTAAGACGTCTAAGCCCGCCATTAATGCACTCCTTGCTGCCAAGTCCGCTGAAGCAGAAGCAAAAGAAATCGAGTTTCTGATCGAGGTTAAATCAGACCTTAAAAACCTGAATGTTGAGGACTGGGAGCTTTGCAAGGTGTTATCAAACCTCATAGATAATGCGGTAAAAGCCCTTGAGGACAGCGATGTTCAGGAAAAGAAAATCAGGATAAACATCACGGAATCGGAGCAGCAGTACATTTTCAGCGTTGAGAACAACGGTCCGGAAATCCCTTTGGAGATCAGAGACAGTATTTTCAAAAAAGGCTTTACCACCAAAAAGGAAGATGGACATGGAATGGGGCTTGCAATTGTTTCTGAGATAGTTAGTAAAGCAAAAGGAAAAATAGAACTTAAATCTGACGAGGACGAAACAAGTTTTACAGTCAGCTTTGGAAAGGAAGAGTAAAATGGGAACAGTTCAGATATTGGGTATTGTAGTTCTGATTATAGGAATCCTTCTCATTGGCGTAGAATTCTTCATGCCAGGGTTTGGATTACCTGGAATATCAGGAATAATATGTACCGCGGCAGGAATTTTTTTAACCGGAAGAAATGCTTCGGAGAGAATTCTGGTAGGTGTCATCGCAATTGTGGTGATCGCAGTGGTGCTAGTTTTTAGCATCGTGGTATTCAGTTCCAAGAAGATCAAATCTCCGATTAAGTTGGATACGGATCTTCAGGGCAAGAACCTGTTTATTGATGAAACCGATATGGAATACCTTATCGGGAAAAAAGGTGTTGCACTTACAGACCTTCGTCCTGCGGGAAAGGGCGAGTTTGACGGAGTTAAGCTGGATATCCTGTCATCGAATTATTACATAAAAAAGGATTCGGCTCTTGTGATAACAGAAGTTAAAAACAATAAGATAATTGTTCAGGAGGGGAAATAAATGAAATCAACTTTAATAATCGCAGCTCTTATAATAGTTCTGGTAGTAGTATTTTTTACAGTAATTCCTGTTGGAATGTGGATTTCAGCAGTGGCCAGCGGCGTTAAGATAAGCATCTTTACGCTGGTAGGAATGAAGCTTCGCCGTGTAAAACCAGCCAAGATCGTTGATCCTATGATAAAGGCAACCAAGGCAGGAATCGATGTTACGACCAATCAGCTTGAGGCTCATTATCTGGCAGGTGGTAATGTAGACAGCGTAGTTAATGCATTGATAGCCGCTGAAAGAGCTAGCATGAATCTTACCTTTGAGCAGGCTTCTGCAATTGATCTTGCAGGTCGTGACGTATTCGAAGCCGTTACCATGAGCGTAACACCTAAGGTTATCGAGACACCACAGATTTCAGCAGTAGCTAAAGATGGCATTGAGCTTCTGGTAAAGGCTCGTGTAACAGTAAGAACTAACATTGATCATCTCATTGGTGGTGCTGGTGAAGCTACAGTTCTTGCAAGAGTAGGTGAAGGAATTGTAACAACAGTAGGTTCTGCCCAGACTCACAGCAGCGTTCTTGAGAACCCTGATGACATTTCAAAGGTTGTTTTGGAAAAGGGACTTGATTCAAGCACAGCATACGAGATCATGTCAATTGATATAGCCGATATCGACATCGGACGAAACATTGGCGCTAACCTTCAGAGCCTTCAGGCGGAAGCTAACACCAAGATTGCTCAGGCAAAAGCAGAAGAAAGAAGAGCTATGGCTGTAGCCCTTGAGCAGGAGATGAAGGCTGAGGTAGTTAAGGCAGAGGCTGATATTCCAAGAGCAATGGCAGAGGCACTTAGATCAGGCAAGCTTGGCGTTCTTGATTATTACAATCTTAAGAATGTTCAGGCTGATACCAAGATGAAAAATGACATCGGCACCGGTGTTATGCAGTATGTAGAGAATAAGAAAGACAAACAGTAATTAAGGAGTTTCATTTATGCTGAAGGTAATGGTTGTCGAGGATGAAGAGCAGATTCGTATGATCCTTGGCAAGATGATAGAAAAAAGCGAGGGATGTCAGGTGGTTGCAAGCTGCGGAAATTTCGCAGCTGCAATCAGCGAGTTTATAAAGCTCCGCCCCGACGTGGTTTTCATGGATATAGATCTGGGCGGCGAGAGCGGTCTTGATTGCGCCAAGGCAATCACTGAGGTTGACCCAAAGGTGAAAATTGTCTTTGCCACTGCTCACAGCGAGTACATGGCAAACGCCTTTGAAATCTACGCTTTTGACTATCTGGTTAAGCCCTTTGACCTTGAGAGGATTACCAAGACCTTGACCAGAATCAAGAGCATGACTGAAACAGTACCTACAGAAGTGTCTACCGGAAAAAGTGATTCCTCTTTTGACAAGCTTGTGATCCGCGGTAAAGAGGAAATCAACCTCATCGACACCGAAGACATCATCATGGTTGAGCGAACCGACGGGATGACCAGGATAGTGACAAAGGATGAAGTTTTTTTAACAACAACATCTCTGTCTTCCGTTCAGGAGAAACTGGATCCAGCCAGATTCATGAGGTGTCATAAGTCCTACATCATCAGAACAGATGCTGTTAAAAAGCTTGAAATATATGGCAGATGGACCTACACTGTAACCCTTAAGGATACTGAAGAAACTGCTCTTATGACAGCTGATAAATATAACGAAATGAAACAGAATTTTGCATTTTGATGTTCTGGGATAATGACAGGAATATCCAATCTTTTCGTACAGAAGATGTTATGATAGAATGATATGCTTGTTATCAAGAAATAAAAAAGATTCTTTTTTAGAGTCAGAGAAATGGGGTATAAAAAATGGGCAGATATCGGGAGGTACATTCAGAGAAGGAAGCAAAGCGAAATGCCAGGAGATATGCAGCCACAATCTGGTGGGTACTGTGGGCTTTTTGCTTTATCATCTTAGCTTATACAGCTAGACTGCAGTATGTTGAGTACAAGAGTATTCAAGGCGCTAATAGTGTAGTTGCCAAATACACTTCTGACAAAAACGTTGAGCTTGCTACTTATACGGACGATGATGGTCGCTATCATTCCTACCACATAACAGGAATGGGTGCTGAGCACGATGGCGATTCAATAGTACTATACTATAAAGACGATATAAATCTTGCACAGCCACGCATAGGCGCAGCAACCTGGATCAGATCTTATGCTATATTTGGTATTGCCATTATACTTCTATCTATAAGATTGATAGTTGTATATAGGTCAGATCACAGCGTTTATGGCGATGGAAGTCTTTCAACAGACGAAATAAAAGTGCCAGTCGACGACTCGATAGGCATTATGTCAAAGTGAAAACTGTATTGAATTTGTTCAAACCGTTCAGTAATGAACTGAAAAGAAATGTATTTACCATGTCTCACTCCTCTTATAGAAATCGCTGCTTTATAGCGATTTCTATAAGAGGAGTGAGACATTTTGATTAAAGGTAATAGCACCGTATACGTTGACAACGTATATGATTCGATCTATACTTTAATAAAGTATAGACACTCAGGAGACAATGCATGGATATTTCAGAAAGAATAAAGGAATTACGAAAAAAGACCGGATTATCGCAAAGTAAATTTTCTGCCAAATTTGGGATTCCTGTAAGAACTCTTCAGCAGTGGGAACAGGGAATAAGCTCTCCTCCGGATTATTTGGTCAGAATGATGGCGTATATTATGCTGCTTGAGGAAAATGGACAAATAAAAAATGAAGGACTGATGGAGGAAAAATATGGGGATGGCGAATGATAAAGTTCAATTATTTGAAGATCAGCCAATCAGAACAGCGTGGGTCGAGGATGAGGAAGAATGGTATTTTTCAATTGTGGATGTGGTTGGCGCGCTTACGGAGCAAATTGATTATGAAAAAGCCAGAAAGTATTGGAACAAGCTTAAACAGAGGCTCAAAGAAGAAGGTAGTCAATTGGTGACAAATTGTCACCAGTTGAAAATGACCGCACAGGACGGAAAGAAAAGACTGACAGATGTGGCGAATACCGAACAGTTACTTCGTTTGATTCAGTCAATTCCCTCAAAAAAGGCAGAACCATTTAAAATGTGGCTGGCACAGGTTGGCAGGGAGCGAATTGAGGAGGTAATCGATCCTGAACTTACAATAGAGCGTGCATTGGAGACTTATGCTAAGAAGGGATATTCCAAAGAGTGGATTAATCAGCGGCTTCAGGCAATTCAGGTAAGAAAAGAACTTACAAATGAATGGGAAAATCGCGGAGTTAAGAAAGGTGCAGAATTTGCAATTCTTACAGACGAGATTACAAAGGCATGGTCCGGAATGACAACGCGTCAGTACAAAAACCTCAAGGGACTGAAGAAAGAAAATCTAAGAGATAATATGTCAACACTTGAGTTGGTGCTTAATATGCTGGCGGAGGCTACTACAACAGAGATTTCCAAGGAGAGGAAGCCGGAAACATTTGAAGAAAACTTGAATGTAGCAAATGAAGGTGGAGCAGCAGCCGGAGAAGCAAGAATTGCGGTAGAAAAGAGAACAGGTAAACCAGTAATAACAAGTAAAAATGCTGCACAGTTGCAGGATTTGGTTACTGGTCTTATAGGAGCAGAAGTTATTAAAAGCGAGGAAAATGATAACAAAAATTAAGTGATGAAGTATCGCCGGGCTAAATGTGGCGAATTCGCCATATTTAGAAGGCTGTTTTAACCGTATGGAATTCCATGCGGTTGAGTTGGTTTCATAGAACTGTCAAGATTCTTTTGACAGTTGCTGGGTAAAATTGAATCGGAAATATTACAGTAAAACTGCCACAGCTTGTGGCAGTTTTCTGTTTTTAGAAGCAAGATGTTGACATTTGAGACTTCTCAACATGCCATCAGTTCTAATATAATAAAGTCTATGAACGAAAGGGGCTTAATAAGCTATGAATTATACTGGTACACAAACACTAGAAACAGACAGATTGCTTCTGAGAAGATATACTAAAGACGATGCCCTGGCAGTGTACAAGAACTGGGCATCTGATGATGACGTTGCTAAGTTCCTGACATGGCCTACTCACGCGAACCAGGACGTAACACAGGAAGTGATCGACGACTGGGTTAATTGCTATTCAGATGATAAGTATTATCATTGGGCTATAGTATTAAAGGAAAACGGCAGCGAGCCTATTGGGGATATCGCTGTGGTTCACATGGATGAGAAAACTTCGATGGCTCATATCGGATATTGCATCGGAAGAGCGTGGTGGAACAAAGGCGTTACATCCGAGGCACTGCAAGCAGTTATGAATTATCTATTCGATGTTGCGGGCTTCAATCGTATCGAAGCAAGACATGATGCTAATAATCCTAATTCCGGAAAAGTGATGCTGAAATGCGGAATGAGGTATGAAGGCACAATGCGAAGCTCAGGATGGAACAATCAGGGTATTCACGATGAATGCTTCTACGCTCTTTTGAAAAGCGACAGGTGAGCTCTGGCAGAATAGCATATGAGATTGCTCTTGTAATAAATTATGGGGAAAAGAAAAAATGGGGAAAGTTATATTCTTAGACATTGACGGGGTTCTTAATTCCAATTTCTGGAATGCAGATCATCAGAGGGAAATCAGCGACGGCAAATACATAGACACAGAGAAAGTTAAGCTTCTGTCAGATTTGGTAAAAAAATCAGAGGCTTCGCTTATCTTGCATTCAGGCTGGAGATTCTGGTTTGATGGAGACGCGCAGCCAACGCGCCCTGAGGCAGAATATCTTGCAGCTCTTTTAAACAATGAAGGAATGACCGTTGCAGGAATGACACCGGATCTTACAACTGAAGAAATCAGAAGGACCAAGAAATTCAGCAAAGTAAAGGCTGACGAAATACTAAAGTGGCTTGAGAATCACTCTGAGACCGAGAGCTGGGTGGTGATCGACGATCTTGAGCTTCACAATGAAACAATAGCCAAATATCAGGTCATGACAGATCCTGAGCAGGGACTGACCGAGGCGGATGTTGAGAAAGCGCTGGGGATACTATGTTGAAAACATACTTTGACGATGGAACAATCAAGATTCGTAGCATGCTAGAGTCAGATGCGAAGATTATCTATGACACATACGATTCATACGGATGGCATCCACAGATGTCAACATATGAGGACTACTATAAGGAGCAGGAATCTGGTAAAAGAGCTGTCTTCATAGCTGAGTACGAAGGCAGCGTTGCAGGACTATGCACTCTTTTACTAAATCCGACTGAAGGTCCATGGCTTGATACGAACTGGCCAGAGATAGTCGATTTATGTGTGTTCTTCAACACTCATAACAAAGGAATTGGAACTAAGCTCCTGGATGCCGCAGAGGCAGAGGCTGCAAAAATTGCAGACCACGTTTTTCTAGCGGTTGGAGTTCATTCCGGATATGGCCCGGCACAGAGAATGTACGTAAAAAGAGGCTACAACTTTGATGGCAGCGGAGTCTGGTATAAAGGAAAGCAATTAGGTCAGTACGAACCTTGCTGTAACGATGACGATCTTCTTTTGTTTATGGCCAAAGAACTGCAGAAATAAGCAAAAGAGTTACTGGGGATTGGCAATAGTCCTTGCAAAGGAGTAAATACTGTGAGAACAAAACACGTAGTAGTGCTTCCCTATGATGCACAGTGGAAGCAAGACTTCACCAATATAAAAAGAGAAATTGAAGATGCACTAGGAGAGACTGCGGTCTCGATAGAGCATGTTGGAAGCACTTCAGTTGAGGGACTCGCAGCCAAACCGATAATCGATATTGACGTAGTTGTAGCAAATTCTGATGTTCAAAAGGCAATAGACAAGCTGTCAACAATAGGCTATATCCACGAAGGAAATCTTGGAATTGAGGGACGCGAGGCTTTCGCATACGAGGGAAAAGAGCATTTGAGGACGCATCATTTATACGTCTGCCCGGAAGATTCTCCAGAGCTTAAGAAACACTTGATGTTCAGGGATTATCTAAGAAGTCATAAAGAGGCTACTCTCCAGTATGGAAATATCAAGCTGGAAGCAGCCAAGCTATATCCTGACAATATTGAGAAGTATATCGAATACAAGTCACCTTTTATCGAAAGTATATATGCTGAAATAGAAAAATGACCATAACAATTATCCGACATGGCAAAGTGAATCATACATGGAAAAAGAGTTGTACCTCTGCAGAGTTTGATGAGGAGTGCAGGCTTTATGACATTGCGTCAATCGAAAATATGTCATGCTCGAAGACTTACAATGTATCAAAAGTTTACATCAGCACCCTTGATAGAAGCTATCAGACTGCAAGACAATTGTTCGGGGAAAGAGAATTTGCGAAGACAGACCTTATAAATGAAGTGCCACTAAGGTCAGCTTTTGACACGAAAAAGAAATTACCTCTTTGGTTCTGGAATGTGACAGGGCGGTTGCAGTGGCTATGTAATTCCAATAGACAACCGGAGACCAAACGTCAAACGAATGAGAGGGCGAAACGTTTTGTGCAAGAGCTGATAAATAATGCTGAGGATTGCACAATAGTCACTCATGGATTCTTCATGCATACCCTTATTTCAGAGATGAAGCGAAGCGGTTTTAGACCAGATAAGACAAGCCTTAGTTATCAAAATGGAGAAGCAATAAAACTATATTATTAAGCCGTAGAAAAAAATATTTTCCGGATGTATAGAGGAACTTAAGGATGAAATGCTGGATGGAATGGGTTCCTAGAAATGATCTGAAAAATGTTGATACTGTTGCTGATCTGGAAGAACTTCTTCAGGTGATGGAATGCGATGAGCTGACTGAGTTTCAGTATTTAGTAAACGGAGACGAATGGACTGTGTCTATTAAATAAACATTCGGAGAGTTGATGCAGGTATGAATAATGGGGGAAAAGAAGATGAGTAATGTTGAATACTCATTGTGTGAGAATCAGCTTAAGGCAGAAGATTTCATTAGACTAAAAGGGGCAGCAGGTTTTAGAGAAAGACCAATAGAACTTGTAGAGAAGGCTCTGTCAAATAATCTTTTTGATCTGACCGCCGTGGTGAATGGCGAAGTCATTGGAATGGGACGACTTGTGGGCGATGGCGTAATGTACTGGTACCTGCAGGAAATCGTTGTCCTTCCGGAATATCAGAATCAAGGCATTGGCACAGCCATTGTGAACAGGCTTCTTGAGTACATTACAGAACATACAGAGCCTGGAAACTTCACCAGCGTAGGTCTTACAGCTGCTGAGGGAAAAGAGGGATTCTATGAGAGATTCGGATTCTCAAAGAGCCGTGGTATGACAAAATACATTGAACGATAACAAGATAGAAATGATCAATAAAGAATGTTATCCGAGGACAGAAGATATGAAGGAAAGAGACATTTTAGGTGAAAACCGGTTTGAAACATATACTAAAACTCGCGAGGGATGCCGCGCAGTGATCGTTCAGGATGGGAAGATTCTTTTGTCACATGAGCATGTCGTAGGATGGTGGCTGATTCCCGGAGGAGGGCTGGAAGAAGGCGAAACTCTTGAGGAATGCGTCGTTCGAGAGGTAGAGGAGGAAACTGGTAAAATTGTGCGCCCGCTTTATCAGTACCTTAAGATAAACGAGTATTACGAAGAATGGCGATATATAGACGACTATTTTGTCTGTGAGCTTGTTGGAGATGGGCAGATGAAGCTAACCGAAGCTGAAATACGAAGGGGCGTCAAACCTGAGTGGATTCCACTTGAAGATGCTATAGAAATGTTCTCTAAACATCAGGACTATGCAGAGACAGAAGAGGAAAAAAGAGGTGCATTCCTGAGGGAATACATTGCTCTACAGGAATATGTGAAAACAATAGGGTGGCACTATAAGTAATCGGGGAGGCAACATGTTACCAACACCAGAAGAGGCATTTGAGGAATTAAAGATAGCGGAGGAGCGTAATCCAGGGCCATGGGTCAAGCATTCTATAAATGTTGGAATAGCAGCACGTAATATTGCAGAGAAGATTCCTGGCATGGATGCAGAAAAGGCCTATGTTGTGGGACTATTGCATGACATTGGCAGAAGAGCTAAGTTTGGTTTTGTAGATATTCCAACTCATGTGTACGAAGGTTACATGTACTGCATGGAGAAGGGTTGGGACGAGGCTGCGAGGATTTGCATGACTCACTCATATCTTCACATGAAGGATGAGTTTGAAGGCTACGAGCCAGAGGCTGAGCACGAGAAGGCAATCAAAGAGTATATCATGAATTGTGAGCCTGACTGTTACGACAGACTCATACAGCTTTGCGATTCACTTGCCACAGATTATGGCTTTGTAATTTTGGAAAAGAGATTCGTAGATGTTACAAGGCGCTATGGAATAATGGAAGATTACATCAAGGGTTGGGAAGTTGCCTTTGACATAAAGGAGAAATTCGAAGAGCAGATGGGCTGCTCAATTTATGACGTGCTTCCTGATATCGGCAAGACAACTCTTTTAACACCCAAGCCATGGAAGCCGCCAGTAGCCGTTGCAGAGAGTAATTGATAATAGTTTCTAATCAGCAGATACTGCTAGCATAACGAAGTAATCCATGACGAGTAAAACAGCTCAGGAGAGACCCAAATGGAAAACGAGAACATACAGCTCCCAGAGAGGCTGGAGCGAACAACCATATATGAGAGTGACTACGTGTGCCTGTACGCCGACAAGGTCAGGCTCCCAAGCGGCGCCATCATCGACAAGTATCACCAGATCCACTATCCACATGACGCTGTCGTAGTAGTCATTTACAACGACAAGGACGAAATCCTGATGATCAGGGAAAAGAGATACACCGTCGGAAGGCTCGAATGGGAAGTGCCTGCAGGCAGAGTCGAGGACGGCGAGGAGCCGGAGGAAGCGGCAAGGCGTGAAGCTATGGAAGAGACGGGATGCACCATCAAGGACCTGAAGTTCCTCTGCTCATACAATTCTGCCAACGGAATGTCGGATCACTTGCTGCACCTGTACGCAGCCAAGGTGGACTCAGAGTCTACAATCCAGGATGTGGACGAGGTTGCCTACAAGGTGTGGATGCCTATTCCCGAGGTAAAAGAGCTGCTTCGAACCAACGGAACCAAGGACGGCGTTTCCATGATGGCGATTCTGTACGCGCTCGAATTTTATCACTGATCAACCGGAGGAGTTATGGCAAAAGACACAGCGGCAAGGACATTTAAAGACATCTTGGGAAAAGAGCATTGCTACAGCTGCCTTGGATGCGCGATTGGAAGCGGAGAAATGGAACTTCCGGGCGGAGTTATATATGATGGAGAAGGCATCATTTTGGCTGCAGATCCGGAGATTCCGATACCGGGATTTCTCGTAATAACCAGCAAAAGACACATACAGTCTTTTTCAGAACTGACAGCAGAAGAAATTACAGAAGTTGGCACCACTATAGCCAGAGCAGAGAAAGCGTTAAAAGAGCTGGGTATAGCAAAGGAAATCACACTTGTTCAGGAAGAGAGATCCAAGCATTTTCATATCTGGATTTTTGCCCATCATGAGTGGATGAAGGAAAAATTCGGAACAGGAATTAGCTATCTGAGAGATATCTCAGCCTACGCAAGGCAGAACGCCAGCGAAAAAGATATCGAGGCAGTGCTGGATGCTGTTCAAAAGATAAAGGTAAATTTTTAAGAGAAGAAACAGGGGGAGATTATGCACTTTGTTGATGCCAAAGGGATACTGAGTACCAGCGGCGGCCGGTGCGGAATGAATATTTACAGAGGGTGTACACATGGGTGCATCTATTGTGATAGCAGGAGTAAGTGCTACCAGTTCACCCACGAGTTTGAGGACATAGAAGTTAAGCAGAATGCGCCTGAACTCTTGGAGAAGGCCCTTAAATCCAAGCGTAAAAAAGTGATGATCGGCACCGGGGCGATGTCGGATCCTTACATGCACTGTGAAGAACAGCTTCGCATGACGAGAAAGTGTCTGGAGATCATAAAGCGATACGGCTTTGGACTTGCGATACAGACTAAGTCTGACAGGATACTTCAGGACATAGATCTTCTCGAAGAAATTAACCACGAGGCTAAGTGCGTTGTGCAGATGACGCTTACCACCTACGATGATGACCTGTGCAAGATACTCGAACCTAACGTCTGCAATACCAAAAGACGTATCGAAGTATTAGAAGAAATGCAGAAGCGCGGAATTCCAACCATTGTGTGGGTTACACCGATGCTTCCTTTTATAAATGATACAGAGGAGAACTTAACTGCAATCCTTGATGAATGTGGAAGAGTAGGTGTTCGCGGAATCATAGATTTTGGAATGGGCTTAACTCTTCGCGAGGGCGACAGGGAGTATTACTACGAAGCTTTGGACAAGCACTTCCCAGGGTTAAAAGAACGCTACATTGAGACTTATGGAAATGCATATGAGCTTCCTAGTCCAAACCAAAAGGAACTGTTGGAAGTCCTTAAGCAGAAATGTGGTGAATACAATATGTTCAGCACACCTGATGAATGCTTCAGGTTTATGAGCGAGTTTCCTGAGAGGTACAAGCAAATGAGCCTATTCGATCTGTGAGATGCTTAAAAGACAGAATATAGATATATAGAACATAGTAGATATTCAGATATATAATTCATTAGAAGTGAGAAATAGTTATGAGATTAATTTTTTATCGCCACGGCGATCCAGATTATGCGATCGACAACCTGACAGAGCAGGGCAAAATAGAGGCTGAGCTGCTTGCAAGTCAGATCAAGAGCTTTGGTCTTGATGACATTTACGTGTCACCACTTGGTAGAGCCCAGGCTACAGCCGAGTATTCCCTGAAGGTTCTCGGAAGAGATGATGCAGTTGTCTGCGACTGGTTAAAAGAATTCCCGGCTCTTTTTGATCCAAATGTAGCAGATGAGGCGACTAAGAAAGCCTACGCAACAGAACTCAAATATAATGAAGAAACAAATCAGTACGACAAGCGAATTGTCTGGGATATGCTTCCTTCATATTATGGTAGTCATCCAGAGCTTTTTGACGTGAATGGATGGAGAGATTCAGAGCTGGTCAAAGCTTCCAACATGTGCGAGGTCTATGATTACGTCGTAAGTTCTTTTGACAAGCTGTTGGCTGATTATGGCTACGAGAGAAATGGGAATATATATAAGGTAAAAGAGAATAATGACAAGGTTCTGGGATTCTTTTGCCACTTCGGTATTACGTCTGTCCTGTTGTCACATCTGTGGAATGTTTCGCCGTTTGTTCCAATGCAGTTTCTTGCTATGGCGCCAACATCAGTAACCGAAGTGGTTACAGAGGAAAGAGAAAAAGGAATCGCCATATTCAGGACTCTTAGAATAGGAGATACCACGCACCTTACAATTGGAGGAGAGAAGCCATCTTTTTCTGCTAGGTTCTGTGAAAAATTTGAGAATATGGACGAGAGACACTAACCATTAGAGGATACCTAAGGGTATGTGGATACATCTCGCCCACATTTGAAAATATCAGAATAATAGTGTATAAAAATAAAGATAAATTTAATTAATTAAGGATGGTAATTTGTGAAACACGATAGAGGTTCTTTTTCAGGAAAAATAGGATTTGTACTTTCGGCAGCCGGAGCTTCGGTAGGCCTTGGTAATATTTGGAGATTCCCATATCTATGCGCAAAGTATGGTGGAGGAATCTTTCTTCTTGTGTATATTCTTTTGGCAGTTACTTTTGGTTACACAATGATTGTTGCTGAGACAGCCATTGGACGTAATACCAAGAAGAGCCCGGTTGGTGCATTCCATGCCCTTAGCGGAAGCAAGGCAATGGGAATTGGCGGTTGGATAAATGCCATTATTCCAATACTTATTGTGCCTTATTATTCAGTAATCGGTGGTTGGGTTTGTAAGTATCTTTTTGAGTACATCGTTAAGGATGCGGAAACAATAGCAGCGGATGATTTCTTTGTGAACTTCATTACAAACGGAGCTGCTTCAGAGTTTTGGTTTATTTTCTTTTCAGTGCTGGTTCTGGCTGTAATTTTCATGGGAGTCAGAAATGGAATTGAGCGTGTGTCCAGAATGATGATGCCTGTGCTTGTTGTACTTGCTGTAATTATCTGCGTTTACTCAGTTACAAGACCAGGAGCACTGGTGGGAGTTAAGTATCTCTTTGTACCTAATTTCGAGAACTTCTCAATCATGACTGTTGTTACAGCAATGGGCCAGATGTTCTACTCTCTTTCAATAGCTATGGGTATTCTGATCACTTTTGGATCTTATGTAAAAAAAGAAGTCAGCATTGAAGAATCAACCAAGCAGGTTGAGATATTTGATACAGCGATAGCGATTCTTGCCAGCCTTATGATCATTCCTGCAGTGTTTGCTTTTTCAGGCGGAGATCAGTCTGCGCTGAAGGCAGGTCCATCACTGATGTTTATCACCATGCCCAAAATATTTGCCAACATGGGAGTAGGAAGACTAATCGGAATTCTGTTTTTTGCTCTTGTTCTTCTTGCTGCAGTGACCAGCGCTATTGCGCTTACAGAGAGCGCTGTATCAACTTTTGCAGACGAGTTTAAATGGAGCAGGAAAAAAGGAACAGTGATCATGGCAGTGATCATGGTTATTCTCGGAAGTCTTTCTTCACTTGGCAACGGCCCACTTTCTAATATAACAATCATCGGAATGCCATTTCTGGATTTCTTTGACTTTTTGACAAATTCAGTAATGATGCCGATAGCTGCCCTTGCAACATGTATCCTTATCACTAAATATATGGGCATTGACGGACTTCAGGCAGAGGTTGAACAGGATGGACATCCTTTCCGCAGAAAGGGTATCTTCTCATTCATGATCAAGTTCCTTTGTCCTCTGTTTGTAATTATCATTCTGGTAAGTGCCATCGCTAACGTTTTTGGTCTTATCAGCATGTAAGAACTATACAGGTCAGAAGTTTATAAATATCGTGCGAGAAAACCCCTTCCGATGAAGTCGGTTGTGGGATGAATCGCACTAGCTTTTCTTTTTGTATTTCCCCGTCTTAATGTATTTGCGTTTGTGTTCCTCTGTTCGTTGATCTTCAATGTATTTCTTGACAGTATCAAGAGAAACACTTCCGGTAGTGGCACAGAAGTAACTTGCACCCCAGAAGGGTGAATCTCCCCATAGGTATTTCTCAACGTGTGTTCTATATGTATTTCTCACTTCTTTGGACAGCTGTGATTACTTTCTTTCTGTATTTAGTCACGAAAATTACATGGTATGTGAGTTTGTATACGGAATGTGAGCCTCTTCTGTACTCGTTCAGGATATCTGATTCCAGCATCGATTTCTGCATAAATTTACTTCTTATACAAAGAGAACATATGTTTGTGTTTTTCTGAAAAGTGTGCTATAAAACTAACTATAGAATACTGCTAAGGAATTTAAAACCGTGTACAGAACAAGGCAATACAGAATAAACCCAAACCACATACTCTATGACTATTGCAGGGATATCTGCAGATCATCAGCCGTTCTGTACAACAGGGCAAATTTCATCTTAAGGCAGTATTCGTCTGCAGTAGATTCAATGGTCTTGTTCAAGCCTCTTTTCTTCAATCAGATGATGATTTACAGGCTCGTAAGGGATAATCTTTCAGGGACTAAATATCTTGGTGACAGCAAATGGCTCACATATAATGCTCTTGACCATCTGCTTAAGATAACAAGGGATAAGGCATACTATGCCCTTCCGTCACAGGCTAATCAGCAGATATTGAAACTCCTTCTTAGGGACTATAAGTCTTTCTTTGAAGCTGTA
>NZ_JAFRGN010000051.1 GCF_017433805.1 Butyrivibrio sp.
AAGCATTCGGAAGTGAAGCGCAGCGAATAATAAATGACATGAATGTCATGTCTGAGAATGCTTATATTGATCCAAACGGTTATATTAGCCATAAATAAAATAAGGCTATACCTGGCAGAGTGCCTGGTATAGCCTTTTGTGTCATTATAAATATTAGTGAGCCAGCATGAGCTCTTTAGCTTGTGAGCAGCATTCATTAACGAATTGGTGAGCTCTTTGCAGATCTTCTCTGGTGGGATGACTCTTGGCTGTATCAAAGATTTCCATGATCTTATCCAGCTTATAGTCATCGCATTTACCTCTGTAGGATTCATATTTGGCCCTTAGAGCCTCAGGCATCTTACCTTGGCAGAAATATGATCCTAGAAAGTTAGTATCATCTGAAATCCAAACACTGGCATTTTGCTCAAGGGAAGCGTAATAGGACTTGTCATTTCCCATTCCACAGGTTCCAAACAGAGCAATATTGCGGTGATTGATGGATGAGAGTATATCTATTATTTCCAGTGTACAGGAGCCTCTGTTTGCCCAAAAACCAACAAAATACGTTTCAGCATCCATGGTGCCATTCCATGTTCGTACATCAACAATTGCTTTATCCTTCTTGGAACAAGGTAAAGCCTTGTAGATTTCTTCTGCAAGTTTTTTGGTATTACCAGTTTCGCTGGCATATATAACTAGGTACTTGAGCATAGGCACCACCTATCTTTGCGGCCTCATGGCCACAGAAAACGTTTGATAGTCGCCGCATACAAGTACATTTTATGCTTGAACATCAGTAAATTCAAGAAACACGGCATTATTTATATCTAAAAAATCCATTATTCCTATGAACAAATAAGGAACTCTATAAACAAAACAGTACCAGATTGCCTTATCTTAAGGGCGGGCGAGTTGATTTAAACTATGGGAATGAATATAATGTAATGTGGATTTATGTGTTTATAACGGAGGACTAATATGCATATTCTGATTGTGGGCTGCGGCAATGTTGGACAGACACTTACACAGCAGCTTAGCAAAGAAGGACATAATATTACAGTTATAGAAGAAAAGAGCAGTGTTCTTCAGAGTGTAGTTAATAACTATGATGTTATGGGAATAGTTGGAAATGGAGCCAGCTATTCAATTATGAAGGATGCGGGAATTGAGACTGCAGATCTTATGATCGCAGTTACAGATTCAGATGAGCTCAATCTTTTGTGCTGTCTGATAGCCAAGAAGGCAGGTAACTGCCATACTATAGCCAGAGTACGTAATCCTATATATAAAAAGGAAATCAACTTTATCAAAGAAGAACTTGGACTTTCAATGGTCATAAACCCTGAGGAAGCTGCTGCAAATGAGGCAGAGAGACTTTTGAAATTCCCTTCCGCTACCAAGATTGAGACCTTTGCAAGAGGAAGAGCGGAGCTTGTTAAATTTGTCATTGATGAGAACTCAAGACTCTGCAACAAGGCACTTAAGGATATTCCTGCAGATCTTCGTAAACAGGTGCTTATTTCCATTGTTAACAGAGGAAATGAAGTATTTATCCCAGATGGTAACACAGTTCTTCATGCAGGAGATGAGGCTACTGTATTTGCTTCCAGCAGGAATACAGTTAATTTCTTCAAAAAATTAGGACTTCCTACAGCCAAGGTTCATTCAACAATGATCATTGGTGGAGGAGAAACAGCCTTTTACCTTGCTCAGAACCTTCTTTCTCTGGGAATTAAGGTCACAATATTTGAAAGAGATCCAGTAAGGTGCAAGGAGTTGTCAGAGCTTTTACCACAGGCTCTTATTATCTGCGGAGATGGAACTGACAAGGATATGCTCCTGGAGGAAGGCGTTACAAGCGTAGAATCCTTTGTATCGCTCACTAACCTTGATGAAGAGAATATCATGCTGTCAATGTATGTTAAGAGCATTAATCCTAAGGCCAAGCTTATTACTAAGGTACACAGGGTTAATTATGGCGATATCATTGGCTCACTGAATATCGGAAGTATCATTTATCCCAAGAATATTACTGCGGACAGAATCGTTCAGTTTGTAAGAGGAATGTCTGCATCCAAGGATAGCAATATTGAGACACTGTACAAGCTTAATGATGACAGAGTTGAGGCACTAGAGTTTATCGTTCGTGGCGGTAGCCCTGTTATAGGAGTGCCTCTTGCACAGCTCAACCTCAAGAAGGGAATTCTTATTGCTTGTATCAACCATTATGGCGATATCATTTCTCCAAGTGGTGATAGTGTTATCCGAGACAGAGACACTGTAATTGTAGTTACTACAAGAACAGGATTAAAAGATATAAGTGATATATTGGAGAATTGATAAATGAATTACTCGATGATCAGATACGTTCTGTTTAGACTGTTAAGGGTAATGGGAGCGCTTTTTTCATTGCCTCTTATAGTTGCTCTGATATACAAGGAGTATGACAGCGCTATTTCTTTTTTGATACTTGCTGTTGCGTGCTTTGTTGTTGGAGCAATCTTTACTATCAAAAAGCCTACAAATAAGGTTATTTACGCCAAAGAGGGATTCGCTATAACTGCTGTGGCATGGATTGCGGTCAGTATGATGGGCGCGGTTCCTTTTGTGATAACAGGAACAATTCCGAATTATATTGATGCTCTTTTTGAAACTGTATCAGGCTTTACCACAACTGGAGGCAGTATCCTCACAAGTGTGGATAATATCGAGAAGAGTGTACAGTTCTGGAGAACCTTTACTCACTGGATTGGTGGTATGGGAGTGCTTGTTTTCCTCCTGGCTGTTGTTCCAATGGCAGATGGATACAGCATGCATCTTATGAGAGCTGAGTCTCCTGGTCCAGTTGTTGGTAAGATTGTTCCCAAGGTAAAAGATACAGCTAAGATTTTGTACATTATTTATTTTGGAATCACTGTTGCAGAGATCCTTTGTCTTATTATTTCTGGAATGCCAGTATATGATGCGATCACAATCTCTTTTTCCACAGTAGGAACTGGAGGCTTTGCAGTTCGTGACACAGGAATGATGGGATATTCACTTGTGAGCCAGGCTATTATCATCGTGTTCATGGCTCTTTGCGGAATTAACTTTACGGTTTACTATTTCCTTCTCAACAAAAAGCCCAAGGAGGCTTTTGCTATTGATGAAGTGAAGTTCTATATTGTTACTATGCTTGCAGCAGCAACTGTTATAGCTGTTAATGTTTATAGAAGCGGATGTGTTACAGATCCAGGGCTTGCGTTCCATCATTCACTGTTTTCTGTGGCTTCCATCATGACAACTACAGGTTTCTGTACACTTGATTTTGATACCTGGCCAATGCTGTCCAAATTGATCCTGGTGGTACTGTCACTTATCGGAGCCTGCGCTGGTTCAACTGGTGGTGGATTTAAGTTCTCTAGAGCGCTGATCGTAATCAGAAATGCCAGAAATGAGCTTAATTTCATAGTCCATCCTAAGGCTGTTAAAAGAGTATACATGGATGGCCATTCCGTAGAGGGAACAACAGTTAAGTCTGTTACTGCATACCTTGGTATTTATGTAATTACTTTTATCGCTTCAACACTTGTAGTGTCTTTGGATAATTTTGATTTCCAGACTACAGTCACATCTGTTGTTGCTACACTTAATAACATAGGACCTGGTCTTGGAATGGTTGGACCAACTGGCAATTATTCAGAGTTTTCATATCTTTCCAAGCTTATACTGATGTTTGATATGTTGGCTGGAAGACTGGAACTTCTGCCTATTTTCATTATTTTAAAGCCTAAGACCTGGAAGAGATAATACGTAAAAGCAATAAAAACCTGGCTGTAATAAATCTAAAATTTTTATAAACAAATATAAAATTTATTATTGCTAATTGTGTCCAAAGTGTGATAATATTTAGTAGGTTTTGTGAAGAAAGATTTATTTAATAGGTGATTTATATGAAGAATACGAGGAAATGGGTTATTGCATTCCTTGTTTCTGTACTTTTTATATGCACATTTGTAGTTGGCTCAGCTGCGTTCTCTAGAAATAGTTCCAGTGGAAATATGGACATGGATGACTCTGTTCGTTCTGATGCAGTATTTACACTTAACGGATATCTGGGATTAGATGATAGCAGTAATGCCAGCGGCGGAGAGGCGAGTGTTGCCAACCAGGAAACAGCTAATGGTGTTGGCAGACTTACTCAGAGAGTTACAATAGTAAGCGACGGTAATGTCCTTCCTATAAGCGGTACAGTAACCAAGATGCAGGATGCATTTTATCCAGGTACATATGTAGTTAAATTTAGTAATAAGGCTCTTCTGACAGCTGACGCTACTATCAAGGTCAGAATCGATGTAGCCAAGGATGAGCAGGTATATATTCTTACCGGCAATAAGGACACAGGATACACTCAGATAGATGTAGTCACAGCAGATTCTGATAACTGTATTTCATTCGATACAGACGTCATTCAGGACTACACAATCTCCAAGACAGACATCATGAGTGCACAGGCTGCAATGGCCAACGTAATGACAAACTAAAAGAGCGACTAAGTCGCTCTTTTTCTATGCCCAAAACGTATGGCCCCGCTGCCGCCATTTACATCATAACCCCTTCCCCCGCCCCGCGCCACAGGGCCTCTGCTCGTTCATAAAGATTTTTTCGTCGCCTCCAGTTTCGGATATTCATGGCCTTCGGAAAGCGGCTAAGAATTCTACGGGGCAAAACTCGCACCCTTAGCAGTCGTAGCCGATCCATCCAATTTTCCACGGCGAGTCTTAGATGGCAAATGCGATTTTCTAATGTTTCCATGGCAGCTTTTCCTGCGCATGCGAAACGATGTCTGAAGCAGGACGGAGAAAACTGTATATTTTTGAAAAAGCCATACGGTGCGTAGCACCTATTAAAAAGGAGAAATCAACTTCTTCAAGCTAGCTTGGAAGATTGATTTCTCCTTTTATATACGCTCGCTTTGCGAGCTATGGCATTTTCATTTATTTATCTCAATTCCGTCCTGCGAGTTGCAGTTGAGCATGCGTATTAAAAGAAAAGCTGCGGAAACATCTGAGAAAATCTGCATTTGTCAGTGACGAGCAAGGGGAATTGGTGGGAGGTGAAAGGCTGCCTTGGGTGCTCAGACATGTTGCCCCGAAGCAGAATTCTTATTGCCGCTTCCCAAAGGCTCATGAATATATCCTCACTTACACAGACGAAAAAATCTTCATTGAACATCGCCATGCCCTGTGGTGTGGGGCGGGAGGCCTGAGACGAGAATGGTGGTAGCGATTAGCCCCAGATGAGGCATCTGATGATGTAGATGAGGGTCAGGTGGACTGGGTAGAATACGTAGAAGAAGTATTTGAGGTTTCCGAGGTTACGGCCTCTTTTGTGGCTGTAGAGAGCCATGAGGATGAAGCCTGGGAAAGCCCAATATTCTATGCCGAGCTGGGAGATGAAGAAGTAGCCAGCAAGGATACGTATGAATTCATATTTACGAAGTAAGTAGAAGATGAGGATGAGAACTACGCCCCAAACGTCATAGTCTGAATTGATCTTGTAAGCTATGCCACAGCCCAGTAATGCGATTACTATATAGGCAAGCCATGATATCACAATGTGAAGGTTCTTTTCCTTGCAGAAGCTATATGCTACATCCATTCCCCAGATTACCAGAAGACCTAACAGAAGAGTGAAATAAACATTGCACTGATCCATCAAGAGATAACTGTTGGCCTCAAGTGCTTCTACGATGTTAATGTTAAAGATCTCTTCTTCGGAAAAGAATATAAGATCAAAAGGAATTTCTGAGATAATACCAAAAAGAAGCAGACTAAGAGCGTATCTTAGCCTGCTTCTGGTGTGCATGAAGCCTTCTACGAGAAGAAAACAGAATATAGGAAAAGCTGTTCTGCCTACTCCTCTCAGAAACATATAAATAAAATTAAGCTGGTCAATTGTGAGATCGCCAGTATACAGTCCACTACGAACTACAGGAAACATGATACCTGCTGTAATGTGATCAATCAGCATAGTTATGCAAGCAATTATTTTAAGAGTGTTGCCGTTGATTTTCTGAAATCTGCTTAATTCTGACATGTTAGTCTCACGCTTATAAATATTTTTGTATCTTAGTTATAGTAATTACTGAAGTGTAATGTTATCCCAAGTATCTGAAGGAATAAGTGAGATATAAGTCTTACCTGTGTTAAGAACAAGCTCCTGACCCTGGTCATCGTAATACTTGGTAACGCCTGTCTCGCTTGTCTTGGACCACATGATAATCTTAGCTTCGCCATTTGTGAGGTACCATCCGATCTGACCATCGCTGATGCAGTTGTAAATGAGGTAGCCGTTCTCGTCGAGCTGGTTGAAGCTGCAGTTCTGAAGGATTACATTCTTGAAGCTAAGAGGTGCTCCGTCCTCAGCATCTTCGTGTCTCTCACCGTACTCGTAGTACTCATATTCATTAGTCTCGCTGTTGTAAACAAGCTGAGAAGAATTATGTGTGAATGGAAGAGTAACAATTGTTCCAGGATATGTGTTGGAGTACTTGTCTGAAAGCTTATACTCTTTGCCATATTCAATGAAATTGAAGTGGCTGCCTGGGTTAGCATACTCATTGTATGTAGCTGAAATGTTGAACTTCTCGATATCTGACTCAAGGTCACCAGGTAAGATGTACTCTGTGAACTCTCTTGCCTTACCGTTGTTTACTCTTGAGAAATAACCTGAAAGGTGGTCAGCTGCCCAAGGGTTAGCAAAATATACATCGTTGTGGTAAGGTCCACCGTCGTGGCAAAGGATTGCGTTCCACTCTGAAGCAAGAATGATGTTGGTAGGACGTGTACTTCTGATACTACCGAGCTGCTCAATGCTGCCCCAATCCTTAACAATGCACATAAGACGAGTGATTCTGTCGTTCTTGGTGCTGTTCATAAGCTCATATACAACGTCTGCTTCTGATGTTCCGTAGTGAGGAAGAGCTGTGATCTCATTATCTACCATAGCTGCGATAGGACGCTGATCTTTGATCTCTTCGCTGATAGGCTCACCAGTAAGTTCGCTGAAGTACATTCCCTCTGGAAGTACGTAAGGTTCATCTGATGCAACTTCCTCTGTAGCTGCTTCTCCAGCATTGTCTGTTGTCTCAGTGTTGATTGGTTCAAAAGAAACTCCTGTAGAAGTCTCTTCGCCGGCATCTTCTGCGCCGCAGGCTGCCATTGAAAGCACCATTACTGAGCACAGCATAGCTGCAACAACTTTTTTTCCATATGTTCTAATATGCATTACTTGTAATCTCCTTATTTAGTAAAACAAAATATACCTATCAAAATCGCATAGTGAAGCAATTTTAAATCATAGGTAATCTCTATTTTAACAAAATAATAAAAATTGAGCAACCCATGAATAGGCAGTTGCACATAACTAACAAATTTACATTTTATTTTCCTGGTAAAAAGAGTAGTATATATTTATAAATGAGAAAAATTATTCTTAAGGTTTTATACATAAGGAGTTTCAAGTGACATTAAAAGAGTTAGAAATCGGTAAGAAAGCAAGAATAGTTAGTGTTGGCGGGGAAGGCGCTCTTCGCCAACATTTTTTGGATATGGGTGTTATCCCTGGAGCAGAGCTTTCTGTTATTAAGTATGCGCCCATGGGAGACCCGTTAGAAATTGAGATTCATGGCTACAGGCTTACACTTCGTCTTGCAGAGGCGCAGCAGATAGAGATTACAGAGATAGCCAGATTTAGTGATGAAATATTTACAGGCAGTGAATCAGATAAGGGTTCGTCTGATGTAAAAAAGAAAACTGTTCACCCAGGTCTTGGTGAAACAGGTATCTATCACCCCAAGGGCAGCGGTAATCCTCTTCCAGAAGGAACAACACTTACCTTTGCTCTTGTTGGTAATCAGAACAGTGGAAAGACAACTCTTTTTAACCAGCTTACTGGATCCAAGCAGCATGTTGGTAACTTCCCAGGAGTTACTGTGGATCGTAAGGATGGAGAGATAAGAGGCTACAAGAATACCCTGATTACTGACCTTCCAGGTATTTATTCCATGTCTCCTTATACAAGTGAGGAGATTGTTTCTCGTAATCACGTACTCAATGAGAAACCGACAGCTATCATCAATATCGTTGATGCTACTAATGTTGAGCGTAATCTTTACCTCACAATGCAGCTACTTGAGATGGATGTTCCAACTGTAGTAGCTCTTAATATGATGGATGAGCTCACAGGTAACGGCGGCGTTGTAGATATTAACGAGATGGAGGAAATGCTGGGAACTCCTGTTGTTCCTATTGCTGCAGCCAAGAATGAAGGTGTTGACGAGCTTATTGCCCATGCTCTTCACATTGCCAAATATCAGGAGAAACCGCTTGAACAGGACTTCTGTTCCAAGGATGACAATGGAGGTATAGTTCACAAGTGCCTTCATGCTGTAATGAACCTTATTGCAGATAACGCAGACAGAGCTGGACTTCCTCTTAGATTTACAGCCAGCAAGGTTGTTGAGGGCGATCCACTTATAATAGAAAAGCTGAATCTTGATGATAATGAAAAAGAGGCTATCGAGCACATTGTTTCCCATATGGAAAAAGAAAGAGGTCTTGATAGAAGCGCGGCTATAGCGGATATGCGTTTCCAGTACATTAAAAAGGTTTGTCAGAAGTGTGTGACCAAGCCAAAAGAGAGTAAGGAACAGCTTCGCAGTAATAAGATTGATAAGCTACTTACTGGTAAATACACAGCTATCCCTATGTTTATCCTTATAATGGGACTTGTATTTGTGCTGACTTTCAATGTAATTGGTGCATGGCTTCAGGGAATATTGGAGGAACTAATCGGCGCACTGGGGGCTACTGTTGAGAACGCGATGACTGCTGCTGGAGTCAATGAAGTTCTAAAAGGTCTTGTAGTTAATGGCATATTTGACGGAGTTGGAAGTGTACTCAGCTTCCTTCCTATTATCATAGTTCTTTTCCTCTTCCTGTCACTTATGGAAGATAGCGGATACATTGCAAGAGTTGCTTTTGTGATGGATAAGATCCTCAGGAAAATAGGTCTTTCTGGCCGAAGCATTGTACCTCTCCTTATTGGCTTTGGATGTACTGTTCCGGCAGTTATGTCCACAAGGACACTTCCAAGTGAGAGAGACAGGAAGATGACAATTGTACTGACTCCGTTCATGAGCTGTACAGCTAAGCTCCCTATTTATGCCTTTTTTGTAAATGCCTTTTTCCCTGGAAAAGGCGGACTAGTTATTACAGCACTGTATCTGTGGGGAATTGCAATTGGAATCCTCAATGCTTTCATAACCAAGAAGACTGTATTTAAGGGCGAACCTGTGCCATTTGTAATGGAGCTTCCTAATTACAGACTTCCAAGTCCTAGAAATGTGGGACAGCTCCTTTGGGAGAAGTCCAAGGACTTCATTCAGAGAGCTTTTTCAGTTATTTTCATTGCTACAATTGTTGTTTGGCTTCTTAGTAACTTTGACCTTCACTTTAACCTTGTCAGTGATTCCAAAGAGAGTATTCTTGCTATTGTTTCAGGAATTATAGCACCTCTTTTTGCACCACTTGGACTTGGTGACTGGAGAATCTGTACCTCTCTTATCAGCGGATTTATTGCCAAGGAGAGCGTGGTCTCAGTTATGGAGGTTCTGTTCGTCGATGGAGTTGAGAATTCTCTTACTACAGTGACAGCCATTACATTGCTGGTATTCAGCCTTTTGTATACACCATGCGTGGCAGCTATTGCTTCTATAAAAAGAGAGCTTGGCAAAAAGTGGGCTCTTGCAGTTGTGGTATGGCAGTGCGCTGTTGCATGGATCGTTGCCCTTGTAGTGAGGCTTGTAGCTCTTTTGATAATAGGGTAATTAACATGATATAATTTAATTTATGAATAAATACATCAGGGACGAGGTATTTGCGTATGAAACTTACCTTTATCGGTGCTGATCACGAGGTTACAGGAAGCTGTCATTTTATACAGGCCTGTGACAAGAATATTCTGGTAGATTATGGAATGGAGCAGGGCAAGGATTACTTTGAAAATGTCCCACTTCCAGTGTCTGCGCCCGAAATAGACTATGTTTTCCTGACACATGCTCATGTGGATCACTCAGGAAATCTCCCGCTTCTATATGCCAAGGGCTTTAGAGGCAAGATTTATGCTACGGATGCGACTTCTGATCTGTGTAACATTATGCTGCGTGACTGTGCGCATATTCAGATGCAGGAAGCGGAGTGGCGTAACCGTAAGGCTAAACGTACCAGAGATATCGCTCAGGTAGAGCCCGCCTACACCATGGAAGATGCTGAGAAGACCATCAAGGCCTTTATTCCCTGCGACTATAATCAGGAAATTGATGTGTGCGAAGGCGTCAAGATTCGTTTTACTGACATAGGACATCTCCTTGGTTCTGCCAGCATAGAGGTGTGGCTTACTGAGAAAAATGTCACCAAGAAGCTTGTCTTTTCCGGTGATATCGGCAATAAGCGCCAGCCACTTATAAGAGATCCTCAGAACACCGAGGAAGCGGACTACGTTATCATGGAGTCCACCTATGGTGACAGACTTCATGCCACTGAAAGGCCTGATTATGTAAAAGAGCTTGCGGAGATACTGGACAGAACCTTTGCAAGAGGCGGAAATGTTGTTATTCCTTCATTTGCTGTGGGTAGAACCCAGGAAATGCTGTACTTTATCAGGAAGATCAAGATAGACGGGCTGGTTAAGAGTAAGCCCAATTTCCCTGTTTTTGTAGATAGTCCTCTGGCTGTTGAGGCTACAGAGATATTCGAGGACAATCAGTACGAGTGCTACGATGATGAGGCTATGGAGCTGGTCAGGAAGAGGATCAATCCTGTGACCTTCCCTGGTCTTAATCTGGCCATCACCACAGAGGAATCAAGAGCTATCAACGAAGATCCTGAGCCTAAGGTTATTATTTCAGCTTCTGGAATGTGCGAGGCTGGACGTATCAGGCATCACCTCAAGCACAATTTGTGGCGCGAGGAATGTACAGTTCTTTTTGTTGGCTATCAGTCAATTGGAACAACAGGTAGAGCCATAGTTGACGGCGCAGAGCAGATCAAGCTCTTTGGCGAGACTATTGATATCAAGGCAGATATCTGCAAGCTTGAGGGCTTGTCAGGACATGCTGATAAAAACGGACTTATCGAGTGGCTCAACGGTTTTACCGTAAAAAGACCTTCGAGAGTCTTTGTTGTTCATGGCGAAGACAGCGTCTGTGTCTCTTTTGCCCAGTGTCTTAGAGACGAGTACGGCTACAATACCTACGCTCCATACAGCGGAACTGAATTTGATATCATCTCAGGACAGATCACCAAGGAAGGCGTTCCGATTCCTGTTAAGAAGAAAGAGGCTACGCTTGTTTCTGATGTTTACGCAAGACTCAAGGCAGCAGGTGCAAGACTTATGGGCATCATAGCTAAGAGTGAGGGCATGACCAATAAGGACAAGGCCAAGTTCGCAGATCAGATAATAGCGTTGTGTGACAAATGGAGTAAATAAAAGAAAAAAGTTTGAAAAGGGGAGAAATATGAGCAGAGCAGATGAAATCTTTATAGATATGTGCAAGGATATCCTTGAGAACGGCACCTCTACTGAGGGTGAGAAGGTAAGACCTCACTGGCCTGATGGAACACCTGCATATACTATCAAGAAGTTTGGGGTAGTTAACAGATACGATCTTTCCAAGGAATTTCCTATCATGACACTCAGAAAGACAGCTCTTAAGAGTGCAACTGATGAGATTCTCTGGATTTATCAGCAAAAGAGTAATAATATCCATGACCTTAACAGCCATATCTGGGATGAGTGGGCTGATGAGACAGGATCTATTGGTAAGGCTTACGGCTATCAGATTGGCCAGAAGAGCATCTATAAGGAAGGCGAGTTTGACCAGATTGACAGGGTTATCTATGACCTCAAGAACAATCCATTCAGCCGTCGTATCATGACAAACACTTATGTGTTCAATGATCTTCATGAGATGAATCTGTATCCATGTGCATATTCAGTAACCTACAACGTTACTCAGAAAAAGGGCGAGGACAAGCTTACACTTAATGCTATCCTCAACCAGAGATCTCAGGACGTTTTAGCAGCTAATAACTGGAACGTAGTTCAGTATGAAGTTCTTGTGCATATGCTTGCTCAGGTCTGTGACATGAACGTAGGTGAGCTTGTTCACGTAATCGCAGATGCACATATCTACGACAGACATGTGCCCCTTATCAAGGAGCTCATTGAGCGTAAGCCACTTCCAGCACCTAAGTTCCACCTTAATCCGGACGTAAAAGATTTCTATCAGTTCACACGTAACGACGTTTCTCTCGAGGGCTACAAAGTTGCAGGTGAACAGTTAAAAGATATTCCGATCGCGATATAAAATATAGAGGAGACAGTATGAAAGCAATCGTAGCAGTAGACAGTAACTGGGCCATCGGTAACAAGGGACAGCTCCTTGTTAGCATACCAGCGGACCAGAAGAATTTCAGAAATGAGACAATAAACAAGACAATAGTATATGGAAGAAAGACACTTGAGACCTTTCCTCAGAGAGTTGTTCTTCCTAAGAGAAACAACATTATTCTTTCTACCAAGAAAGACTACAGAGTTAAGGACGCAGCAGTAGTTCACTCCAAGCAGGAGCTCTTAGACCTTGTTTCTGACCTTGATACCGATGAGGTATACATCATAGGTGGAGAGAGCGTATACAGAGAATTTCTTGATCAGTGCGATACAGCAATCGTAACCTTTATCGACAAGGAATTTGAGGCAGATACCTATTTCCCTAACCTGGACAAGGATCCTGAGTGGGAGATGGCGGACGAGAGCGACGAGCAGGTTTACTTTGATTTGACTTACACTTATAGGACATACAAGAGAATTGCTAAATGATTATAGTGCAACATCAGTTAACTAATTCAGAGGGATTATAAGTGAGCGCGAATAAAACAGACAACAGAAAGAAAGCACTTGTTCTGATAAATAAAACTTCAGGAACTGGCAAAGCAGGTAATGATACTCTTGATATAGCCATAGCTCTTGCGGAAAAAGGCTATGAGCCGATCGTATATCCGATTATCCCTGGAACAGACCTTACTTCAGAGGTTCTGGTGGCAGAATATGGAAAAGAGACAGAGCTTATTCTTTGCAGCGGCGGCGATGGAACACTTAACCATGTCATGAATTCAATGATGCTGCTGGATAAGAAACCTCTTCTTGCCTATATTCCATCTGGCAGCACCAATGATTTTGCCAAAGCACTTGGAATTCCCGGAGTTCGTACCAAAGCACTGGAAGTTGCTATATCTGGCAAGCCAACTCAGTATGATGTTGGTAAGATGAATGACAGATTCTTTAACTATGTTGCTGCTTTTGGAGCTTTTTCCAAGGTGAGCTATGCTACTGACCAGGACCTTAAAAACGTTCTTGGTTACGCAGCCTATGTAATTAGTGCTATTGCAGAGCTTCCTCAGAATATAGGCTATAGCTGTCACATGAAGATTGAGGCAGATGGAGTTCTGGAAGAGGGCGATTATATCTTTGGCGCAGTCAGCAATTCGGCGTCTGTGGCAGGCATGACTCTTTTCGCTGATGCTGATATCAAGCAGGACGACGGCCAGATGGAGCTGCTTCTTATCCGTGCGCCCAAGAATCTTGGTGAGTTTAATGCAGTTATTACAGCTCTTGCTTCCAGAGAACCTGATAATCCTTACATCACCTACAAGCAGGTTAAAAAGGTAAATCTTGTTTCAGAAGATGATGTGGAATGGACTTTGGACGGTGAGTTTGGCGGTGCTTACAAGGAAACTACAATAGAAGTAATAGATAAGGCCATGACCATAATGACCAAACAAAGTTAAAGGATATAGAAAATTCATTTGACAACCACAAGGATTTTTGTAGAGAATGTATGGTGACAACCTATGCGTTGCCACCATAATTTTTTGCGTTATGGGAAACTATATACTTATTAGAAAGAAAAGTGACTAGTATGAGTTTTGAAAATGTAGCTATAGAAAAATGCCCTTCATACGATTATGAAGTTGTAAAAGAGGCACTGGATAAGGTGCTTGCAGATATTGACGCTCTGGATTTTGTTAAGCCAGGCATGAGAATTGGAATTAAGACCAATCTGGTTGCAGCTATGGCACCGGATAAGTCTGTTACAACACATCCTGTGCTTCTTAAGAGACTTTGCGAAAAGCTTCTGGAGATGGGCGCCAGCGTTGTAATTGGCGATAGCCCGGGAGGTCTTTATACTCCAATGTTTCTTCAGAACGTATATAAGACCTGCGGTCTTGAGACCATGGTAAAAGAGCTGGATCCAACGGGAGAGAAGCTCAAATTAAATGATGATTACTCAATCCACAATGGAGAGTTCCTTGATGCAGTATCCATCAAGACCTTCATTTATACAGGCTGGCTTGATAATGTTGATGCCATCATCAATTTCTCCAAGCTCAAGACCCACGCCATGATGGGGATGAGCTGCGCAGTTAAGAACATGTTCGGAACAATCCCTGGTGCGACCAAGCCAGAGTACCACATGAGATTTCCAGAGGAGCATGCCTTTGCCAATATCATGGTGGATCTGAACGAGTTCTTTAAACCAAAGCTCTATGTGGTTGATGCCGTAGATGGCATGGAGGGCAATGGTCCAACTGCCGGTGAAAAGAGACATATCGGTGCTGTTCTTGCATCAGCAAAGCCTTACGCTCTTGATATGGTCTGCGCTGAGCTTATTGGTATGGGCTACGCAGACGTGGCAACTCTTATCGTTGCCAACGAAAGAGGTCTAGGCCCCAAGGACTTTAGTGAAGTTACAGTTGTGGGAAGCTGCCCAGTTTCTGAGATCAAGGTAGCTGACTTTAAGCGCGCAACAATTCATCAGAGCATAACCTTTGAAGGAAAGGGCATTCAGGGTGCTCTCACATCCGCTGTCCTTAAGCTTGCCTATACCACCAAGCCTCAGGTCAAGGTAAAGGAGTGTATCGGCTGCAGAAAGTGCGCGGATACATGCCCAGCCAAGGCTATAACCATGGTGGATGGAGGCAAGAACAAGATTCCACAGATTGACAGATCTAAGTGCATCAAGTGCTTCTGCTGTCAGGAGTTCTGCCCTAAGGGAGCCATGAAGGTTCACTATAACCTGCTTGGAAGGTTTGCTAACCGTATAAATCACGTGTGATCAGGAAACATACATGTTCTTATATGAAATGATAAATGACAAAAAAGATAATCATGAATATATAGAGATTACAGGCTACGAGGGAACTGTGACTAATCTGGTGATTCCTGAAACTATAGACGGAATCAAGGTTGAGTCAATTGGAAGTCACGCCTTTTCTGCAAGAGAGGACATTGTAGCTGTAGAGATTCCGCAGACCGTCAGGATTCTCAGGAGCTATGTCTTCCACAATAGCAGGAATCTTAAGAAGATTTCCATATATGACAGCCTTGATGATTACTACGACGGCGTTGTGAGACAGTGCGACAATCTGGAAGAGGTGGAGATTACCATTACCCGCAGCTGGTTTGAGGTAATCAGAAACTTTCTTGCTGACAGTGATAAAGCCATCAGATTTGTGATACATGACAAGACCGGAAGTGGAGCGGATTCTGTTCTTTCTTTCCCTGGATATGTCTATGACTTCAACGAGAATACCATGGCAAGGACAATTCAGTTCTCAATCGCAGGTGCTGGCTATGCTTACAGAGAGTGTGTGGATCGTAGGAAGATAGATTATCGCCAGTATGACTCTCTTTTTGCCAAGGCTATGATAGACGGAGGTAGTATCTGTCAGGACATAGCTATAGGAAGGCTTCTTTATCCCCTTGAACTGGAAGAGCGGTTCAAGGCCGGCTATGAGCAGTTTGTAAGAGATAATGGCCGTGACATATTAGTAAGATACATTGAGCTTGCCAAAAAAGATGGCGAGACGCTTGGAACTTTAGGTAAGCTCCTTGAGTATACATCTGAAGCAAATTTGTTTGAAGATACAGATATAGAGAGGGCTGTAGAATATGCAGCTGGCCTCGATATTCCTGCTATCACATCTCTTTTGATGGAAAAGAGCAGGAAAGCTGCGCAGGATAATGCGTTTACATTTGGTTTTTGATTATGGCAATTAAGCTTTCTACATATCTTAAAAATGAATATGGCGAGAAGGTTTATCGTCTGTCTCTGTCTTCAGGCTGTGGATGCCCTAACAGGGATGGAACGGTGAGCGTTGGAGGCTGCACCTTTTGTTCAGAGGGCGGCTCTGGAGAGTTTGCTGCATCCGGATCTATTGACGATCAGATACAGGAAGCCAAGGCCAGAATCCAGCAAAAGACTGATGCCAGCAAGTTTATTGCATATTTTCAGTCTTTTACCAATACCTATGGTGATGTGGCAAGACTCAGAGAACTGTACACCAGAGCAATCATGCGGGATGACGTGGTGATACTATCCCTTGGAACAAGACCTGACTGCGTTGGACCAGAAGTGATAGCTATGTTAAAAGAGCTTGATCAGATTAAGCCAGTATGGGTGGAACTGGGGCTTCAGACAATTCATGATGAGACTGCAAGAGCCTTTAACAGAGGCTATGATCTGGACTGCTTTATTGACGCTTATAAGCGCCTCAAGGAAGCAGGACTTACCGTTATTGTGCACCTAATAATGGGACTTCCAGGAGAAAGCAGGGAGATGATGCTGGAATCAGTTAGATTTCTTGCTGAGCTGGAGCCAAGCCTTGATGGAATTAAAATACAGAATCTTCAGATATTAAAGGGCACGCAGATGTACGAGGAGTTTGCAAAAGAGCCTTTCCATATCATGAGTATGGAGGAATACACAGACCTTGTGGCGGATGCGCTGGCTCTTTTACCGGAAACATGCGTTGTTCATCGCATGCAGGGCGACGGCCCAAGAAAACTCCTTGTGGCACCAATGTGGAGCCTCGACAAGAAGCGTGTATTGAACATGCTGACAGAAAAGACTAAAGGAATAGTAAAATGAGTAGTTTTGAGACAGGAAATAGAGAAGAAGCAATTAAATATAAATTCACATTGAAGGAGGCACTTATTGGAGACGCGGCCTTTTACCGCAGAGTTTCCATGGTTGTGCTTCCAATGATCATTCAGAATACACTTTCCAACATTGTAGGACTTCTGGATAACATCATGGTTGGACAGGTAGGAACTCTGTCCATGTCCGCTGTAGCTATCGTTAACCAGATTCTCTTTATCTTTTACCTGTGTATATGGGGATCTCTTGCGGGAGCGGGAATTTTCAGTACTCAGTTCTTTGGAAAAGGAGATATGGAGGGCGTAAGGGCGGCCATCAGATTTAAGTTCCTGACAGCCGTTACAATCTTGCTGGTAGCAGGTACGATTCTGATAACCTTTGGTGGTACGCTCATTAATCTGTACATTGCAGCTGATACACCGGCAGCAGATGCAGCTCAGACACTGAAGCTGGCTTCCGGATATCTGAGGATAATGATAGTTGGACTTATTCCATTTAGCTTAACTCAGGTTTATGCCAGCGCCATGAGGGAATCAGGCAAGACTACACTTCCTATGATCGCCAGTATGGTGGCTATGGGCGTTAACTTCGTGTTTAATGCTCTGCTCATCTTTGGTCTCTTTGGACTTCCTAAAATGGGCGTTTATGGAGCTGCTGTAGCCACAGTAATTTCCAGATTTGTAGAGCTGGCTATAGTTGTTTATGGCGCTCATAAAAAGAACTCCAGATACACGTTCTTTAGAGGACTTTACAGCAAGTTTGTGATTCCTGGTAACCTGGCTGTCCAGATGCTGATCAGGTCACTTCCACTTCTTATGAATGAGTTCTTGTGGAGCCTTTCACAGGCAACTCTTTTGCAGGCTTATTCCATAAGAGGAATTGCCGTGATTGCGGCTATGAATATCAGCGGAACAATTTCTCAGATATTCAACGAGGTATTCTTATCACTTGGTAACTCAACAGGAATCATTGTTGGACAAGAGCTCGGTGCGGACAGACTTGTTTCTGCAAGACGTACAGCCTGGAGAATGGCAGCTCTTAGCGTGGCTTCGACCTTTGTGATGGGCTCACTTCTTGCACTTGCTGCTCCATTCATTCCTCAGGTTTATAACACTGAACCAGAGATCAGAAGACTTGCAACAAGGTATATCTGGATTGTAGCTCTTTGCATGCCTATTAACGCATACGCGAATGTGTCATATTTCACCATGAGATCAGGTGGAAAGACTACAGTTACATTCCTTTTTGACAGCTGCTTTGCATGGCTTGTACCAGTGCCTTGTGCATATATTCTTAGTAGATATACAGCTCTTCCAGCACTGTCAGTATTTACTGTTGTATCGCTTCTTGAAGCCATTAAATGTCTCATCGGATTTATCCTTGTCCGCAGCGGTGTTTGGGTGAGAAATATCGTAAAAACCGCTGGGTAAATGAATTAAGATTATCTTGAATAAAAGGGCATAAAAATATAAAATTGATTTGTTATGGATTTGTTTGAATATATGAGAGAAAACAATAAAGATAAGGAATCTCCGCTTGCCGCAAGAATGCGCCCAAGGACCCTTGATGAGGTAGTTGGTCAGCAGCACATTATTGCTAAGGACAAGCTTCTTTATCGTGCAATCTCAGCAGACAAGCTTAGCTCCATTATTTTATATGGACCTCCCGGAACAGGTAAGACCACTCTGGCCAAGGTTATAGCAGGAACTACCAAGGCTGAGTTCATGCAGATCAATGCCACTGTCGCCGGCAAAAAAGATATGGAAGAAGTGGTTGGTAAAGCCAAGGATAATCTTGGTATGTATGGCAAGAAGACCATTCTTTTCATAGACGAGATTCATAGATTTAATAAGGGGCAGCAGGACTACCTTCTTCCATTTGTTGAGGATGGAACAGTTATCCTTATTGGAGCAACTACCGAGAACCCATATTTTGAGGTTAACGGGGCTCTTATTTCAAGGTCCATAATATTTGAGCTTAAGCCTCTTACAGCAGATGATATCAAGGTTCTTTTGAACAGAGCTGTTACAGATAAAGATAGAGGAATGGGGGCTTACAAGGCAGTTCTGGAGCCTGATGCGGCAGATTTTCTTGCTGACCTTGCAGATGGCGATGCCAGACATGCCCTTAATGCCATTGAACTTGGCATTTTGACTACCAACAGAAGTGAGGATGGCCTTATCCACATCACCAAAGAGGTTGCCGAGGAATGTATCCAGAAAAAGGTAGCCAGATATGATAAGGATGGGGACAACCATTACGATACAATATCAGCTTTTATCAAGAGCATGAGAGGGTCAGATCCTGATGCGGCAGTTTACTACCTTGCCAGGATGCTTAATGCAGGCGAGGATCCCAAGTTCATCGTCCGCAGGATGATGGTGTGCGCTTCGGAGGATGTTGGCAATGCTGATCCGCAGGCGCTTCAGGTTGCTGTTGCAGCTTCACTTGCAGTAGAAAGACTAGGTATGCCAGAGGCCAGGATAACTCTTGCCCAGGCTGCGAGCTACATTGCTACTGCGCCTAAGTCCAATGCAGCCATTTGCGCTATTGATGATGCCATGGCAATGGTCAGAGAGACAGGGAATCTTCCTATTCCAGCTCATCTTCAGGATGCACATTACAAGTCAGCTGGTAAGCTTGGCCATGGAATTGGCTATAAATATGCTCACGACTACCCTAATAACTACGTTGAGCAGCAGTATCTTCCTTATGAACTCAATGGTAAAGAGTTCTATAATCCTTCAGGAAATGGATACGAAGTTAAGATTAAAGAGCACATGAAGAAGCTCAAAAAGAAGGATTAATTATATTTTTTGAGGGTTAGATGAAAAAGAAAAAGATGCATTCCGGGTTAAAAGCCCGTAAAAATAGAAGACTTGTGATCCTTAGCAGCATAGTGGCAGGACTGGCCACTGCTTTTGTGATCGGATCAGGAATCTATCTGATATTTGGTGCTGAGAGCACAGAAGATAGCAGTTCATTTTTGGATAGCACACAGGAAGTGGTTCTTAATGATTCCGCTGCTATTGATGAGACACGCGAGCAGGCAATCGAAACTCCAGGGGTGATAGTGGATGAGAGCGGCGCTGGTGCATCTGGTTCAGAAGGACTACTCGAATCAGTGCAGAAGATAGAAACTCAGTACCTCAGTGATGAAGTGATTAGCACTATCGTTTCTGGTGGTAAGTCAGTATCCAAGGCCCTTGGCCTCAGACCAGCGACTGTTGAGATGACAGCTGAGAACAGGAGCACCTTTGCTTCTATAGATAACTGCCTCATCGTTGATTCCTCCAAGGTTCAGGTTTCTGTAACTTCTGATGGAATTCCCAAGAGTGATGACAAGTACTATTATCTTTTTGAAGAAAAGACCTATGAAGACTCAATCAGCGAAGATGCTGAGCCTTTAGCCAAGATATATAAGGGTGATGATACATCTTTTACCGTAAACTTAAATAAGGGAGATTCATCCTCTAAGCTCTTCTCAAAGTTCACTGTTGCAGTTAAGCTTGATGGAGAATATGTCTCAATTGCGCATCCTAAATACATCACTAACCCTGAAGGCTGTGCAGGCTACAGCTATGGCGGAATGTCACACAAGTCCATTAAGGGAATCCTGCCAGATCCACTTAGAATCGGCGAGCTTCCTGATCTGGGAGTTAGCTACTGTACCTACAACATTCCTTTATCGCATATTTTGACCACATCAGGTGGCATTTCATATACCTACGGCGGAGTGACCTATCACTTCAAGCAGGGAGCTATTGAGACCTATGATTATCTTTTCAAGAGGCTCAACAGCATGGGTATTGATGTTGCTGCTATTGTTCTTAATGATGCCAGCACAGCTGCTTTCCCTGAGATCACACATCCTGATGCAAGGCACGGCTCAACAGCTCCTTACTACATGTTTAATGCGGTTAATGACGGCGGAGTTAAGGCCTGTGCGGCTATCGGAAGCTTTTTGGCCAACAGATATTCAGGTTCTGGTCACGGCAATGTTAGCATGTGGATCATTGCTAATGAGGTTAATGCAAGACGCGAATACAACTACATGCCATTTGTAGATGTTGATACTTATACAACTGCTTTTGTCAGAGCTTTCAGAGTTTTCTACAATGCGATCAAGAGTCAGAACTCTGCAGCCAAGGTTTACTTCTCAATAGACCAGAGATGGACCTACAACACACAGAAGACTGGCGACTATGATGCCAAGGATGTTCTGGATATATTCACTTCATCCATCTCAGAATATGGCAATATTGACTGGGGACTTGCAGCTCATCCATACTCGTTCCCTAATGAGAATACTCCTTTCTGGAAGCCGACCAAGTACACTAACCATACGGTTTCTACACCGGTTATCTCAATGGATAACCTTGAGGTCCTCACCGACTACATGCAGAGAGATGAGATGAGGGATACTTCCGGAAATGTCAGATCCATCATACTTAGTGAGATCGGTTATTCTTCTACTTCTGGCGAAACTATGCAGGCAGCGGCTTTTGCTTATGCCTACACCAAAATGGAAAAGAACGGCTATATTGACGCACTCATGTTGTCGAGACAGACGGATGCCAGCGATGAAATCGCAGCGCTGGGACTTGCCCTTGGACTTCAGACAACTGGCGGTCATCATAAATATATTTATAATGTGTTCAAATATATTGATACTGACAAGCGAAATGAGGTAGTATCATTTGCGTATGATATAGTTGGGACAAAGTTCTAGTTACAAGTTGGAGAGGAGAATATTATGACAAACGCTGAAAAAGCCTTACAGATGCACGAAGAGTGGCAGGGGAAACTTGAAATCAAGTCTAAAGCAGAGGTTAAGAGTAAGGAAGACCTTGCAATCGCTTATACACCAGGTGTTGCAGAGCCTTGCAAACTGATTGCTGAGGACAAGAGCCTTGCTTATAAATATACTATCAAGTCCAATACAATCGCTGTAGTTTCTGACGGAAGCGCAGTTCTTGGCCTTGGTAACATCGGACCTTACGCAGCTATGCCTGTTATGGAAGGTAAAGCAGTTCTTTTCAAGGAATTCGGCGGAGTCAATGCAGTTCCTATCTGTCTTGATACACAGGACACAGAGGAGATCATCAAGGCTGTGACATATCTTGCTCCTGGCTTTGGTGGCATTAACCTTGAAGATATCTCAGCTCCAAGATGTTTTGAAATAGAAGAGAGATTAAAAGAGAAGCTCGATATCCCTGTTTTCCATGACGATCAGCATGGCACAGCTATCGTAGTTCTTGCAGGTGTCATCAATGGTCTTAAGGTTGTTGGCAAAAAGAAAGAAGACTGCAAGGTTGTTGTAAACGGCGCAGGTAGCGCAGGTATCGCTATTACCAAGCTGCTCCTCAGATACGGCTTTAAGAATGTAACAATGTGCGATAAATCCGGTATTCTCAGTAAGACTTCACCAGATCTTAACTGGATGCAGGAGAAGATGATGGATGTAACTAATCCAGACCAGCAGACAGGAAGTCTGTCTGATGCACTTAAGGGCGCAGATGTATTTGTTGGCGTTTCAGCTCCTGGCATCGTGTCCAAAGAGATGGCTCAGGGCATGAACAAGGATGCAATCATGTTCGCTATGGCCAACCCAGTTCCAGAGATCATGCCTGATCTTGCCAAGGAAGCAGGTATCAGAGTTATCGGAACAGGTAGAAGTGACTTCCCTAACCAGGTCAATAACGTTCTCGTATTCCCTGGAATCTTCAGAGGAGCTCTTGAATGTGGTGCTACTCAGATCACAGAGGAGATGAAGCTTGCAGCAGCTAATGCTCTTGCAGCACTTGTTCCTGAAGAGGAACTTAGCGATGTTAACATCCTTCCTGCAGCATTTGATCCAAGATGCGCAGATGCAGTATCTACTGCTGTTAAAGAGTGCTACCTTGCTTCTAAGAATTGATATTAGTAATTTGTATTATAGATTTAGGAAATAAAGGAGAGGAAGCTTTTGAGTTCCCAGTATCTTACTTTATATAAGATGATAGTTCTGTACATGTTAAGGCGCTGCGAAGTGCCCCTTAGCAAGTCACAGATTTATGATTTTATCCTGGAAAAAGAATATACGACTTTCCTTACACTTCAGGAAGTGTTCAGCGAACTTGCTTCTTCTGAACTTGTAATAGAAAAAACTGTTGCAAACAGAACTTTTTTGGAGATAACCAAGGAAGGCGATGAAACCCTGAAGTTCTTTGGTAACAGGATCAATCCATCAATCAGGCAGCAGATCGATGAGTACTTTCGTGACAACAGCATGAAGCTCAGAAATGAAACTGCTATCCAGGGCGATTATCGCAAGACTGCAGAGAATGAATATACAGTAAGACTTGTTGCCAAGGAAAATGGTCAGAACCTGGTGGACATAAGTCTTCCGGTACCTACTGAGGAGATTGCCCAGAGTATCTGCGACAAATGGCAGGAGAAAAATGCAGATATTTACCAGTATCTGATTACTTCTCTCATGATGGAATAACCGATATAACAGGATTTTTTAAGAGACTCACATTAGTGAGTCTCTTTTTGCGTTACGATATTTTATAAAATTTTTATTTATATGATGGACAATTTGTGGACTTAATCGTTTAAACTATTTTTATAACATACGAGTTTCTTATGAGGAGGGAAATTATAATATGTTCAGAAAAATCTATTCTAGAGTAATGTCAGTAGCAATTGTTGGGGCTATGGCCATGGCTGTGTGCACAGGCTGTGGAAGTAAAGTCGATGAAACAGTAGAGATCAATTTAGAGGAAGTTCCTCATGCTGATACTGTAGACGTGGCTTTTGATGATGACCTTGCAGTAGAATCAACAGATGAAATCTACTACGATGCAAATGGTTGGAGCCTTAGGTATGATCCAAATGTTATAGCAGTAAACGCTGGTGGCCCAATGTCAACATTCGTTTACACAGGCGACTGTGCTGGAACCTGCATGATGACATCCACATACGATGTCGGTATGGATGCTGAGACAGCAGCAGAGGAGCTCGCAAAGAGCTGGGGCGAAGAGGCTAAGGTTACAGAGTGTATCTTCCCTGGAACAGCAGATGTAAGTGGCTACTACGTATACTTACCACCAATGGAAGGTGGCTTAGGACTTGTCCAGGATGCTTTCGTAAGAGACTACATGGACGGCTACCTTACACTTGAGTTCACAATCCACAACTGTGGTGATGACTCCATCGACATCCCTGTATCAGATGCCTTCGCTTACATGGTGGACACACTCCAGTTCTAAATAAACATCCCAAAAACTTCCAAAAACTCCCAAAGAAGTCTACCACCCGGTAGACTTCTATTTTTTACGCACCAATCCCACCCCCGCCTTCTACAACCTCCTTCCCCGCCCACACCTCAGGACAAGGCGATGTTCAATGAAGATTTTTTCGTCTGTGTAAGTGAGGTTTATTCATGAGCCTTCAGAAGGCGGCAATAAGAATTCTGTCACGGGTCAACATGTCTGAGCATCCAAGGCAGCCTTTCGCCTCCCACCAATTCCCCTTGCTCGTCACTGACAAATGCAGATTTTCTCAGATGTTTCCGCAGCTTTTCTTTTAATACGCATGCTCAACTGCAACTCGCAGGACGGAATCAAGGTTAAAAAGAAAATGCCATAGCTCGCAAAGCGAGCGCTTATAAAAATGAGAAATCAATCTTCCAAGCTAGCTTGAAGGAGTTGATTTCTCATTTTTAATAGGTGCTACGCACCGTATGGCATTTTCTATGATATATTTTTGCTCCGTCCTGCTTCAGACATCGTTTCGCATGCGCGGGAAAAGCTGCCATGGAAACATTAGAAAAGCGCATTTGCCATCTAAGACTCGCCGTGGAAAATTGGATGGATCGGCTACGGCTGTTGTGGGTGCGAGTTTTGACCCGTAGAATTCTTAGCCGCTTTCCGAAGGCCATGAATATCCGAAACTGGAGGCGACGAAAAAATCTTTATGAACGAGCAAAGTTCCTGGGGTGAGGGCGGGGAGGAGCGCGGGACTACGAATGGTGGGAGTTGGTGCAAAAAAGCGTTGTCGGGGCTTGGGAAGATGGGGTATTGTAGATATATGACGACTTTTTGTTGGACAGGTAGTGATAATCTAATTATGAATTAATATAGAAGAGAATTGCGATTATGTTTAATTTTATGGAAGATCCAAATGCACAAACTCTTATGGCGCTTTATATATCACTGCTGATGCAGCTAGTTGGTGTGGCGCTTGCGGTTCTGGTTGATCCGTATATTAAGAGAGAAAATAGGATAAGAATATATACCATTGTTGTCATAGTTACGTACTTGCTCTTTGAACCTTATGTTACGGAGACGTACGGCCCGGCTCTGTTTGGAAGCCACGGTGTTTTGTGGTACACCTTCCATTCCAGCTTTAGCTATATTATGAGAACGGTGGTGCTATATCTTTTCATAGGCCTTAGCGGTAATACATGGGGCAAGAATATACTCCGTGCGATACTGGTGATAAATGCATTCTTTTGCTGCAGCGCATTTTTTGTCCCATGGGTATTCGTGTTCAATGAAAACTATGGATGGCACAGAGGACCGCTTGGTTTTATACCTTTTGTAGCAAGCTTTATATTGGTTTTGTGGCTTGTTGTGGGCTCGGTGATCCGATTCAGAGGTATTAAGAGAAGAGAAAGTAGTATTCCAGTTATTATTTCAATATTTGTTGTCGGCGCAGTATTAGGGGATGTTGAGATGGGTTTTAGCCCAATGGTATCTTTTCTGAATGTTGCAATGACCGGAAGTACCGTATTTTTCTACATCTGGATGCACCTTCAGTTTGTAAGAGAGCATGAGAAAGCAATAAGAGCCGAGCAGAGAATCAAGATCATGATGTCTCAGATTCAGCCACACTTTCTTTTCAATGCCCTGTCTACTATTCAGGCTCTTACAGAGACTGACCCTGAGAGAGCATCCAAGGTTATTGAGGAGTTTGCTACCTATCTCAGGCAGAACATCAGCTCTCTTAATCAGGATTCCATGATTCCTGTGAGTAAAGAGATTGAGCATACCAAGACGTATTCGGATATCGAGGAGGTTCGCTTCCCATCTATCAAGATCGAATATGATATTGAGGATGATGAATTCCTGATTCCACCGCTTACAATTCAGCCTATGGTTGAGAACGCCATCCGTCACGGCGTCAGAGGCAAAAAACATGGTTGGGTATGCGTCAATATCTATCGCGAGGGCGATATGCATGTTATATCGATCCGCGACAATGGTAAGGGCTTTGATGTTAACCAGATGATTGAAGATACCAAAAATGGTGATCACATCGGAATCAAAAACGTAAGAGACAGGATAAAAGAGATGACGGGAGGAACTTTCTCCATAGAAAGTGTGATTGGAGAGGGTACATCCATTACGATCAGAATTCCAGCGTGATTTAGAGGAGTAGTATGAACGCTATATGTGTAGATGATGAGGAGCTGATTCTTGCAAGAACAGTTTCCCTTGTAAAAAAAACTGAGAAATTTGATAAGGTAGAATCCTTTTCCGAGCCATCAGAGGCGATAGCTTATCTTGATAAAACAGCTGTTGATCTGGCTCTTTTGGATATTGATATGCCACAGATGGGCGGCCTTGAACTGGCTAATAATCTAAAGAAAAAGAATCCGGATATAAAGATCATTTTTTTGACTGGTTATTCTGAGTACGCGGTAGATGCCTACGCAATGCATGCTACTGGATATCTGCTCAAACCAGTTGGCTTTGATAAGCTCCAGTCTGAGATTGAATATGCGCTTTCATCCGGTATTCAGGCAAGTGCAGCCTCAGCAGAAGCCAGCATCCAGAGTAGTCCTAAGGTTAAGGTAGAGACCTTTGGATATTTCAATATTCTGGTTGGTGACAGACTTGTAGTATTTAAGCGTAATAAGGCAAAAGAGCTTATTGCGTGCCTTGTGGATCGTCGTGGACAGTATGTTTCAAGAAAAGATGTCTTCTACATTCTGTGGGAAGATGATGATTACGACAGAGCTAAGCAGAAATATCTTGATACCATAATTAGAAGCCTTAAGGATACGCTTGAGGAATATGGTATCTCAGAAATCTTTGAATCAGAGAGTGGTATGATGCGTGTTGTACCTGAGAAATTTGATTGTGATCTGTATCGTTTCCTTGATAATGATGAGGCTGCGATAGCAAGTTTCAGAGGAGAGTATATGAGCTCATACTCCTGGGCAAGCGAGACAGAGGGCTATCTTACTGATAGAGAATAAGGAAACTGTTAATTAGGACAATTTTTTGAAAAAACAAAAATTGTCCTAATTTTGTGTAGACGATTTGTAGGACATCGCATGATATTCTGAATAAGCAATAACAAATTATGAGGGGTTATGTTATAGAAAGTGAGGAATGTGTTATGAAAGTATGGGCGCATAGTTGGAAAACTTACATGTTAGCAGTATCTGCTACAATGACGATGACAATGGCATCTATCATGCTATTGGCATATGCCGTGCTCTTCATGACCTAATTCCTTCTATAACAATGAGAAAATCTGGTGTGTGACAAAAGCCTCAAGGAAATTATTCCTTGAGGCTTTTGTGCATCAAAAAAAGCTGCTGACGGGAATCGAACCCGTGACCTCCGCACTACCAATGCGACGCACTACCGACTGTGCTACAACAGCTTGAACTCCTTGGAGTCACAAATGATATTATAGCAACCGCGCAACCTTCTTGTCAATCGCATTTTGTAGGAAGTAAATGATTGAAATTGACAAGGAAATTGCGCAAAATTTTATTGTAATCATAGAAATAGGGGGATAGAATCAAAGATATAGTCATAGTTTTTTTACTATAGATGGGGTGAATTTATGAAAAAGAATAATAGGAAGTGGAAGTATCCCAGGACACGATTGCAGTGGCTTTGGGATAACATGGAAGGCAACAGATTCATCTATGTTTGCGCAGTGTTGGGCACAGTTGTTTATAATATGATGCAACTGACAGTGCCTTTTTTTTCTGGCAAAATTGTCGATGAATTCTTAACTGGAGAGGGTGCAAGGCAGAATATGGCGCAACATCCAGACCAGTTCTTTAAACTCCTGGCACTCATGGTAGGACTTACTATTCTGCGATGCATTATTGTGTATCTGGACTGTATGGCCTATGAGCATGTTTCTCAGGGAGTTCTCTTTAGAGTACGTAATTTCCTGTATAACAAGATCCAGAGACAGGACATGAAGTTCTACAGTACCTATAGGACTGGTGACCTTATGACAAGAGTTACCGGTGACCTTGATGCTGTAAGACACATGGTTGCCTGGGTTATCAGAATGGTAGTGGAGGCTTTTTCACTGGTTACTGCTACAGCTATCTATTTCATTTTCATGGACTGGAAGCTGGCATTTAACCTTTTAATTGTTGCGCCTCTCATCTTCCTTATCATCTACGTGTTCAAGCTCCTTGTAGCTCCCATGCACGCACTTCTTCGTGAAAAGCTTGCATATATGAACACAGTAGCTCAGGAGAATATTGCAGGTAACAGAGTTGTTAAGGCCTTTGCAAGAGAAGACTACGAAATAGAGAAGTTCGATGACTGCAACTCTGATTACAGAGATACCAACAAAAAGACAGCACGAATCTGGCTTCGTTTCTATCCATTCGTAGAAACTCTTGCCAACCTCCTTTCAGTTATTCTGCTGCTTGTAGGTGGTCTTTTCCTTATTCATGGCGATATGACAATGGGTGAGTATGTTTCTTTCTCAGGTCTTATCTGGGCTATCGCTAACCCTATGAGACAGCTTGGTAACGTCATGAATGAGTTCCAGAGATTCTCTGCAGCATCTGCCAAGGTTATGGAGATTTACTACTCTGAGCCTGAGATTGTGGATGCTCCTGACGCTGTTGATATGCCAGAGAGATTTAAGGGTGAGGTTGAGTTTAAGAATGTTTCATTCCAGTACGCGGATGCCAAGCTCCCTGTTCTTGAACATATCTCTTTTACCGCCAAACCAGGACAGACTATCGCCATCATGGGTGAGACGGGCTGTGGTAAAACTTCGCTTATCCACCTGATCCCAAGGTTCTATGAGCCTACAGAGGGCGAGATTCTCATAGATGGAGTTAACGTCAATAAGTTAAAGCTCAATCAGCTCCGCAAGAACATCGGTCTTGCGACTCAGGACGTGCTCCTGTATTCAGATACAATCGATGGCAACATTGCTTATGGTGACAGCAACATCAGTAAGGAAGAGGTTGTGCGCTTTGCCAAGTATTCTGCAGCATCTGACTTTATTGCCAAGATGCCTGAAGGGTACGACACTATCGTTGGAGAAAGAGGCGTTGGCCTTTCTGGTGGTCAGAAGCAGAGAATTTCTCTTGCAAGGGCGCTGGCCGTAAGACCATCAATCCTGATCCTCGATGATACAACCTCCGCAGTTGACCTTGAGACGGAAAAAGAGATCCAGGATAGCTTAAGACACCTTGATTTCCCATGTACCAAGATCATCATCGCTCAGCGTATCTCAACAACCAAGGATGCTGACCAGATTCTCATCATGCAGCACGGCGAGATAAAAGAGCGCGGAACACATGAAGAACTTATCAAGCTTGGCGGATACTATGCTGAGCTGGTTAAATTACAGGCAGGTGCGTGAGAAAGGAGATAAATCATGGCAAGAAGAAATACATATAAAGAAGACGAAATCCTTGAAGAGCCTTTTGACCTGCGCCACCTGTTAAGAGCATGGGTGTATATCAAAAAGCACGCAGGCAAAATGGTACTGGCACTTGTACTGTCAGCTCTTGGCGGAGCTGCGGCCCTTGCCAGTCCTATGATCGTGCAGAAGGCTTTGGATGAAGCTATACCAAACGGCGATGTTAACATGCTATACAAACTTGTTGTAGCTGTATCATGCTTTTATATCGTAAGTGTGATCTTCACAACTATTCGTTCACACATAATGATAAATGTCAGCCAGAATATAATTTATCAGATCAGGTCAGATCTTTTTAAACATTTACAGAAGCTCCCATTCCAGTATTACGACGACAGACCACAGGGTAAGATTCTCGTAAGAGTTGTTAACTACGTTAACTCCGTTTCAGATATGCTCAGTAACGGTCTTATCAACGTTGTACTGGAGATCATCAACCTGGTATTCATCGTGATATTCATGTTTGCAGTGGATGTGAGTCTTAGCCTTGTTGTTCTGGCAGGTGTACCATTCCTTATGGTATTCATGTTCTGGATCAAGAATAAGCAGAGAAAAGCATGGCAGGCAGTATCTAACAAGAACTCCAACCTTAATGCTTATCTTCAGGAGAACATTGTTGGAGCCAGAATTACTCAGATATTCGCAAGAGAAGATGAGAACGCAGAGATTTTCAAGACTCTTTCCGGCAACTGCAGGAAGACCTGGATGACTGCTGTAGGCTACAGTACACTTGTATGGCCTGGAATCGACACCATTTCAGTCCTTGTAAGAGGCGCAATCTTCCTCTTTGGCCTCTTTATCTTTTCACAGGGAAGCGAGACTCTTGGAACTATCGTAGCTATTTCCAGTTACGCATCAAGATTCTGGCAGCCTATTATGAACCTTGGTAACATCTTCAACGGCTTTATCAACAACATGGCTTATCTTGAGAGAATTTTTGAGACTATGGACGAGAAGGTTACTGTAGATGACGAGCCTGATGCCACAGAGATGCCTAAGATTACTGGTGAAGTTACCTTTGAGAACGTTTCTTTCTCCTACGAGAAGGGAAAAGAAATCCTTCATAACGTATCCTTTAGTGTTAAGCCAGGCGAGAGCGTTGCCCTTGTAGGACCAACTGGAGCAGGTAAGAGTACTATCGTAAGCCTTATTTCCAGATTCTATAATGTAGATAGCGGACGAATCCTCATAGATGGGCAGGATATTTCCAAGGTTACCCTTAAATCCCTCCGCTCGCAGATGGGAATCATGCTTCAGGACAGCTTTATTTTCTCTGGAACCATCGAGGACAATATCAGATATGGTAAGCTCGATGCCACAGAAGCTGAGATCAGGCGCGCCAGCAAGACAGTTTGTGCCCATAGCTTTATAAAAGGCATGCAGGATGGATATAGAACAGAGGTAAAAGAGAGAGGTGCCCTTCTTTCACAGGGACAGAAACAGCTCATTTCCTTTGCCAGAACTCTTTTGTCAGATCCTTCAATCCTCGTACTGGATGAGGCCACATCAAGTATCGATGTTCAGACAGAAAAAGCTCTTCAACAGGGACTTGATGCCATGTTGACAGGCAGAACGAGCTTTATCATAGCCCACAGACTTTCTACTATCACCAAGTGTGACAAGATCATGTATATCAATGATGGTGGAATAACAGAGTGTGGAAGTCATGCAGAGCTCATGGCCAAGAAGGGTGATTATTATCATTTGTATACTGCTCAGATCGATGGACTGGAAGTTGGTTGATTTTTAGTTTCCAACCTGTGGAAGGTGAGTGAAACAAAGTTGTGAAAAAGCCGCATTTAGAGCCGGATTTCATAATTTGTTCACACTTTCTTCACAAGAATTTTGTATTATCTTCAGTATGAAAATTTACGATATTCCACAGGCAAGTAAAATAACCATTAATTTGGTTCATAACAATGAGAGTAGAACTGTTGAGACTACTGTACTTACTCGCTATGGTGAGGGAGTATTGATTACACCGGTACAGGTTGATGGCCAGCTTATTGATTTTTGTGATAGAGCTCATTTCGAATACGTAGAGTCATATACAAATATCAAGCACATCTTCCAGGTTGATGATATTACCAAAGTTGATTTTTCAGGATCTGAGTTCCATGTAGTTAATGGAAAAGAGGTTATTTCATCAAGCAACAGGAGAAGAGCAGAGAGATACGAAACTGAGGTTATGTGTAGTGCAGTTATCAATGACACTACCAGAATCAGTGCAGTACTTACAGATATTTCCATGAGAGGCTTTTCTTTGATGGTCGGATATTTCTACGGATTAAGCGTAGGTGACAAGATCAGGATTGAGTTCTTCAAGGATTTCAAGAGTATCAAGATTGTAATTCAGGGAGTAGTAGTCAGAAACTTCTTTATGGATGGTAACCTGGCAGCAGGTTGTGCCATAGAACACATTGATCCTCGCGGACTTGCTTTTGTCCTTGAGAGGAAACAGGCTCATGAAAAAGAGCTTGAGAAAGATAAAGAAGCTAAGAAAAATAAAGTAACAGCATAAATAATAACATTTAAAATGCCCAGCCATTTGGCTGGGCATTATTTTTATTATTCTACTGTAACAACCTTAGCAAGGTTACGTGGCTTATCAACATCGTAGCCCTTAGCAGAAGATGTGTAGTAAGCAATGAGCTGCATAACAAC
>NZ_JAFRGN010000052.1 GCF_017433805.1 Butyrivibrio sp.
AAGAAAAGGAAGAAAAAGAAGATATAGCAGAGGCTTCTGAAAAGGCTGATAATACTGAAGAAAATGCGGATCAGAAACCAGAGAATAAGAAAAAGAAAAAGTCTAGAAAAAACAACTAAAAGTTACTCATATTTTGCTTTAATATTAAGAAGTTTTATAGTATGATTACATTACTGTGTAATTAGATAATAAGAGGGGGTAGCATGTCAGTATGGCATGCCACTCCTTTACTTGTGTGTAAGGATTTTTTTGGAGGGTAGTTAGTTGGATCTTAATAGACAAAAAAAGGCTCCGGTATATGAAGCTTTGGAGAGGTTTAGGAAGCAGCGCGTTGTTCCATTTGACGTGCCTGGTCATAAAAGAGGAAGAGGTAACCCAGAGCTCGTAAGCTTTTTGGGTGACAGATGTGTTGGCATAGATGTTAACTCTATGAAGCCTCTTGATAATCTCTGCCATCCTGTTTCTGTTATCAAGGAAGCAGAAGAGCTTATGGCTGATGCTTTTGGCGCAGCTCATGCTTTTATGATGGTTAATGGTACTACAAGTGCTGTTCAGGCTATGGTTTTATCCCATGTCAAGAAGGGTGAGAAGATCATTATGCCCAGAAACGTGCATAAGAGTGCTATCAATGCTCTTATTCTGTGTGGTGCTATTCCTGTATATATTGATCCCAAGGTAGATACTAATCTTGGTATTCCTCTTGGAATGGAGCTTGCGGATGTTAAGAAGGCTATTGAGGAGAACCCAGAAGCTAAGGCTATTCTCATTAATAACCCTTCATATTACGGTATCTGTTCTAATCTGAAGGCTATTGTTGATCTTGCTCACGAGAATGGTATGAAGGCCCTTGTTGATGAGGCTCATGGAACTCATCTTTACTTTGGACCTAACCTTCCACTTAATGCCATGGCAGCAGGCGCAGATATGGCAGCTATCAGTATGCACAAATCTGGCGGAAGTCTTACTCAGAGCTCAATCCTTCTGTGTGGACCAGATGCTAATATTGGATATATCAGTAGAATCGTTAACCTGACTCAGACCACAAGTGCCAGCTACCTTCTTCTTGGAAGTCTTGATATTTCCAGGAGAAACCTTGCTCTTAACGGAGCATCCAGCTTTGAGAAGGTTACCAAGATGGCTCAGTACGCAAGAGAAGAGATCAATGACATTGGTGGCTATTATGCTTATGGTAATGAGCTCAAAAATGGCGGAAGCATCTACGATTTCGATGAGACCAAGCTTGTAGTTAACACCAGAAAGATTGGTCTTACAGGTATCGAGGTTTACGACCTCCTTAGAGATGAATATGACATTCAGATGGAGTTTGGTGATCTGTCTAATGTTATGGCATATATATCAATTGGTGATAGACTTCAGGATATTGAGAGACTTGCAGGAGCTCTTGCTGATATCAGAAGACTTTATGCTAAGCCTGAGCAGAGCTTTTTCTCTGCAGAGTATGTGACTCCTATTGTTAAGGCAACTCCACAGGAAGCCTTCTATGCAGAAAAAGAGTCACTTCCTATCGATCAGACTGTAGGCAGGATCAGTGCAGAGTCAGTAATGTGCTATCCACCTGGAATTCCAATTCTGTCTCCAGGAGAAGTTATTACAGAAGAGATTCTTGATTATATCAAGACTGCAATGGCTAAGGGCTGTTCAATGCAGGGCCCTGAGAGTGAAGATATTTCAGAGTTATTTGTGTTAAAATAATAGATGTGTAGGAGGAAATAGCATGGCTGAGATGGATTATTGGTTCAGTGATATGCACACTGGAAATGTTAAGATAAGTATCAGGCTGGCTAAACAGCTCTTTTCCGGAACAAGTGAGTTCCAGAGAATAGACGTGTTTGATTCCCCTGAGTTTGGCAAGTTCCTTGCTTCAGATGGTAATATCATCTTTTCTGAGAAGGACGAGTTCACATATGACGAGATGATCGTTCACGTGCCTATGGCTGTTCATCCCAAGGTTCAGAGAGTACTGGTTCTTGGTGGTGGTGACGGAGGCGTAGCAAGAGAGCTGTGTCACTATGATGAGATCAAGGTTATTGATGTAGTAGAGCCTGACAACATGTTTGTGGATGTATGTAAGCAGTACTTCCCTGATAATGCCGTTGGTCTTGAGGATGACAGAGTTCACATCTATTATCAGGACGGACTTAAGTATCTTCGTAAATGTGAGGATATGTACGACCTTATTATCAATGATGCTACAGAGCCTCTTGGTCATGAGGCAGGTCTTTTTACAAAAGAGTTCTACGGAAGCTGCTACAAGGCACTTCACGATGATGGAATCATGGTTTATCAGCACGGAAGCCCATTCTATGATGAGGATGAGGAGAGCTGCAGAGCCATGCACAGGAAGGCTTACAGAGTATTTCCTGTTAATAGAGTTTATCAGGCGCATATTCCTACATGTCCTGCTGGATACTGGCTGTTTGGATTTGCCAGCAAGAAGTATCATCCGCTCAAGGATTTCAACCCTGATAGATGGGATGAGAGAGGAATCAAGACTTGGTATTACACTACGCACCTTCACAAGGGAGCGTTCATGTTGCCTAAATACGTAGAGGATCTTCTTCAGGAAGAGGAAGATATGTCTAGATAACATGGTCATAAGTGATTGCCAATGCAAGCTTGCTTGCGAATTGGCATATTACTTCATGACCTGATCCGATGTTATCTATAGTGAAGAAAAGGAGAAATAAAATGGGAAGATTATTGGTTATTGGCTGCGGCGGCGTAGCACAGGTAGCAATTCAGAAATGTGCACAGAATAGCGCTGTATTTACAGAGATGTGCCTTGCGAGCAGAACTGTTAGCAAGTGTGATGCACTCAAGGACAAGCTTGAGAAACAGGGAACACCTGTTAAGATCACAACAGCTACTGTAAATGCTGATGATGTTAACGATGTTATCAAGCTTATCAAGGAGTATCAGCCTGACGCTGTTCTTAACGTAGCACTTCCTTATCAGGATCTTACAATCATGGACGCATGTCTTGCGTGCAAGGTTGACTATATTGATACAGCTAACTATGAGCCAGAGGATACAGATGAGCCTGTATGGCGTGCAGCTTATGAGAAGCGCTGCAAGGAAAAGGGCTTTACAGCTTACTTTGATTACAGCTATCAGTGGGCATATATGGACAAGTTCAAGGAGGCTGGTATCACAGGTCTTCTTGGAACAGGTTTTGACCCTGGTGTAACAAGTGTATTCGTAGCTTACGCTAAGAAGCACTATTTTGATGAGATTCATACAGTTGATATTCTTGACTGCAATGGTGGTGACCATGGTTATGCCTTTGCAACCAACTTCAATCCTGAGATCAACCTTCGTGAAGTAAGTGCTAACGGCAGTTACTGGGAGGATGGCCACTGGATCGAGACTAAGCCTATGGAAATTAAGAGAGTATATGATTTCCCTCAGGTTGGTCAGAAGGATATGTACCTTCTTCATCACGAGGAGATTGAGGCACTTGGCCGCAACTTCCCTGAGATCAAGAGAATTCGTTTCTTCATGACATTTGGTCAGAGCTATCTTGATCACATGAGATGTCTTGAGGATGTTGGTATGCTTTCAACAAGCCCTATCATGTTCGAAGGTAGAGAGATCGTTCCTATTCAGTTCCTGAAGGCTCTTTTACCAGATCCTGCAAGTCTTGGACCTAGAACTGTTGGTAAGACAAACATCGGATGTATCTTCCGCGGAATCAAGGATGGCAAAGAGAAGACACTCTTCATTTACAATGTTTGTGATCACCAGGAATGCTACAAGGAGCTCGGCAGCCAGGCTATCAGCTACACAACAGGTGTTCCAGCTATGATCGGTACAGCTCTTGTACTGTCAGGCAAGTGGAAGAAGCCAGGTGTATTCACAACTGATGAGTTTGATCCAGATCCATACATGGAGATGCTTAACGAGTATGGTCTTCCATGGGTTGTTGATGAGAATCCAGTTCTTGTGGACTAATAAGTAAGTAGATATATAGGTGGAAGTTTGTGAAAATGAACTTCCACCTTTTTAATGCATGTTTAAGGGCGTGTTTGCATCTTAACAATTCGATTGATATGATAGATATGTACATTCACTTTTTTATGGAGGAATGCCTATGAAGCTTACAGAGGTGAGAACACCCGCGTATGTTATAGATGAAAAAAAGCTAAGAGAAAATCTTGAGATTCTAGATAGAGTACAGAAGGAGTCAGGAGCTAAGATACTTCTTGCTCAGAAAGCATATTCTGTATATCAGACTTACCCACTTATAGCTAAATATCTTACTGGTGCTACGGCGTCAGGCTTATATGAGGCGAGACTTGCTCACGAAGAGCTTAAGGTTCGGGAAGGCATAGAGAATCATGTATATGAGCCTGCCTTTGAAGATGATGAGATGGCGGAGTTGTGCCAGATATGCGATCACATCGTATTTAATTCCCTCAACCAGCTTGAGCATCACAGGAAAACCTGGGAACAGCCTGTAAGAGAAGGTAAGATTTCTGTTGGGCTTAGAATCAATCCTGAGTTCAGTACTCAGGAAGAGCATGAGATATACGATCCTTGTTCTGAAGGATCAAGACTTGGAATTAAGCTTGCTGATATGCCAGCTGAGCTTCCTGAGGGCGTTGAGGGAATACATTTTCATACTCTCTGCGAGCAGGATTTCGAGCCGCTTCGTCAGACCTTCCATCATGTAGAGGAGAACTTTGGAAGATTCTTTCCTCTTAAGAATGAAGGACAAGAGCCTTCAGGCGATATGGCTGTAAATGGTGCTGGTCGCAAGATCAAATGGATAAACCTTGGCGGCGGACACCATATTACAAGAGAAGACTACAATGTGGATGGCCTTATCACCTTTATTAAAGAGATAAAGAGCAAGTATGATATGGAAGTGTACCTTGAGCCTGGAGAAGCCATTGCGCTTGATGCGGGCTATCTTGTTACAACAGTAATGGATATCGTACATACCCAGAGAATGCCGGTTTTGGTACTTGATACATCAGCTGCCTGCCACATGCCGGATGTACTGGAGATGCCATACAGGCCACCACTTCGTGACTCAGAGCAGCCAGGAGAGCTGGAGTTCAACTATAGATTGTCTTCCCGAACTTGCCTTGCTGGAGATGTCATTGGTGATTATAGCTTTGTCCATGAGATAAATATTGGAGATAAGCTTATCTTTGAAGATATGGCTATCTATAGTATGGTCAAGAACAATACCTTTAATGGCATGCCACTTCCTGATATTGATATTATGCATGAGAACGGGGAAGTAGAAGTAATCAAAAAGTTTGGTTATCAGGACTTTAAGATGAGACTGTGAAGGAGAATAGAATTGTCAGGGATTACAAATTCAGTTCCTATAAAAGATGGTTTTTACATGCCTGCTGAGTATTCAAGGCATGATGGCACAATAATGATCTATCCTGTAAGACCAGGAAGCTGGAGGAAGGACAGAGCTGGTGCCTTATATTCTTTTGCTAATGTATTTATAGAAATCCTCAAGAGAGAAAATCTCTATCTTATCGCAGATAAGGCCCACTGGAAGGAAGCAAGGGACTTCATGGATGAGATAATTACAGATTATGTACAGGGAACAGGACGTTTAGTAGCGCCTATGACCAAAGAGGAAGAGGACAGGATCATTGCAGAGGGTGAGAGTCTTTTTGCAAATGAAGATACTCTTTATACTGTATCTGATGTTCTCGAGAACAGATGTCTTATTCCACCTATTGATTCAGATGATGCCTGGGCCAGGGATGTTGGACCTACATTTGTTGTAAGGGATAATGCCGGTTCTAAGGCTGAAATTCGTGGAATCAACTGGTCTTTTAATGCCTGGGGCGGAGAAGTCGATGGACTCTATGCTTCCTGGGATAAGGATGATAAGGTTGCAAGTAGTTTTTGCGATCTGATAGAACTTCCATTTTACGATGCTCAGCCTTTTGTGTTGGAAGGTGGTTCCATCCACTGCGACGGCGAAGGAACAGCCATGGTCACAGAGAGTTGCCTTCTTAGCGAAGGTAGAAACCCAGCCATGAGCAGAGAAGAGATAGAAGAAAAACTCAGAGAATATCTGAATGTAGAGAAGGTACTGTGGCTTCCACGAGGTATATATAACGATGAGACCAACGAGCACGTTGATAATGTGTGCGCGTTTGTGGCTCCGGGTGAAGTAGTTCTTGCCTGGACAGACGATGAGAATGATCCACAGTATGAACTTTCAAGAGCTGATCTTGAGTATCTTGAAAAAGAGACAGATGCCAAGGGCAGGAGCATTGTTGTACATAAGCTCCCCATCCCTGATCATTCGGTTCTTGTTTCAGAGGCTGACCTTGCCAACTATGAGTTTGAAGAGGGCGAAGATTTCAGAGAAGTAGGCGAGAGACTTGCTGCAAGTTACGTGAATTTCTACTTTATAAATGGAGCAGCCTTGGTTCCTCAGTTTGGCGGCGAGAACGAAGAAAGTGATGAGAGAGCTCTGGATATCTTAAGTGAGCTGTGTCCTGACAGAGAAATCATCGGCATACCAGCAAGAGATATACTTCTGGGAGGCGGTAATATTCATTGTATTACCCAGCAGATACCAGAGAATAATTTGGGAGAAAACTAAGAATGGGAAACATGGTTAAAGTTGCCTGTGTGCAGTTTGCCTGCGGCGAAGTGGCTGCATCAGATGCTGAGCAGGTTAAAAGAAATATAGAAAAGGCAGATAAGCTTACAAGAGAGGCAGCGGCTAATGGTGCTAAGATAATTCTTTTGTCTGAGCTGTTTGAGCGTAAGTACTTCTGCCAGGAGCGAAGATATGACTACTATGAGCTTGCACTTCCTCTGTCTGAGAATCCGGCTGTAGCACACTTTAAAAAGCTGTGTGCTGAGCTTAAGGTGGTTATGCCTATCTGTGTATATGAGAAGGATGGCAATGTATTTTACAACTCAGTTGTGATGATAGATGCTGATGGAAGTGACCTTGGAGTGTACCGCAAGACTCATATTCCAGATGACCATTATTATCAGGAGAAATTCTATTTTACTCCAGGTAATACAGGCTTTAAGGTGTTTGATACAGCTTATGGCCGCGTGGGCGTTGGCATCTGCTGGGATCAGTGGTTCCCGGAGACTGCAAGGTGCCTTACACTTGGAGGTGCCGACATTATTCTTTATCCTACAGCAATTGGCTCGGAGCCTATTCTTGATGTGGATAGTTCAGGACACTGGATGCGCACAATGCAGGGACATTCAGCAGCTAATATTATTCCAGTGGCTGCAGCCAACAGAATTGGAAGAGAGGATGTTGAGCCATCCGAGGAAAACGGCGGACAGAAATCCAGCCTTACTTTCTATGGTAATAGCTTCCTTACTGATGTTACTGGCGATTGTATTACCAGAGCCAGCAAGGATAAGGAAGAAATAATCTACGCAGAATATGATTTTGCAGAGAATGGAAAAATGAGAGCATCCTGGGGACTTTTCAGAGATCGCAGACCAGAGTGTTACAGACAGATTACTGATTGAGGAATGTCATGACAATAGAAGCTTATTTGAATCCAGACTTTACGATTATCAAGAAACTGATTTTTTTATGCCTGACCTTGGCGCTTAGCGGCGTTTGTATAGGAATTATCTTTCTTTTTTCTAAGGCTTATGGCAAGAAATATGACGAAAGATGCAGGGAGGATTATACAAAAGAAGACTTTGAAGTGAGACTTCAGAAGTTCTTTGAGATGATAATATCAGGAACCTGCGTAATGTCTTTTTCCTGTGCTTATGTCATCATCAACCATGTGTATGAGCTTGTGGAGACGGGAAAGGCCGTTAACCTTACGCCGTTTGAGACGTTTCTGACAACTACCTGGGCAGATGGTAAGGATTTTGTTCTGCTGTTTTTGATATGCTTTTCATGTGTTCTTAATTCCATACTGGATACCTTTATTATTCCGCTCAAGATACTAAAGAGCGAAGAGAAGGCTACCATGAGAATGCTTGGCATGTTCTTTGCCATCATAACTCTGATGTACCTTAATACTATAGGTGATGAGAGTCAGTATGGGCCTGTTATGATGTATTACTTTGGACTAATGATAGGTAGATTCGTGTACTTTGATGCTTCCTTCAAGGATTTCCTGGCAAATATGAAGAAGGTTATAGAAAATTCGCCGATTCTTCTGATGTACGTCATATACACCTGGATATTGGTGTTTACAGGATTTAAGCTGGAATATTTTCTTGAGAGAAATTACTACATTGTTGGTATATTCCACTCTCAGCTATTTATGATATTTGTTGTGTTAATAGTTTTCTGGATAGACAGGATAATAAATAAAACCGCGGCCAAGTGACCGCGGTTTTTCTATGTACATTGAATTATTTGGCTTTTTCTTTGATTGCCTTAAGCTCATCTACTGAGAAGGTGTAAGCTTTATTGCAGAAGTGACACTTTATCTCGATTTCTTTGCCATCATCTATCATGTCCTGAATATCTTTTTTACCAACAAGCATAAGAGCACGCTCTACGCGGTCCTTGTCGCAGTTGCAGTAGAAGTTAAGGTCTACTGTATCTGTAAATTCGATATCAAATCCATCAAGAACAATCCTAAGCATATCCTCTGGTGTCTTGCCTGCCTTGAGAATGTCTGTGACGGATGAGAACTTACCGAGATTGAACTCGAGATGTGTGATTGTCTGTTCATCAGCAAAAGGCATGAGCTGAACAATGAAGCCACCAGCTGCGATTACTGAAAGGTTTTCTCTTTCTACGAGAACTCCGAGACCAACGGAGGAAGGTGTCTGCTCAGATTTGGTGAAGTAGTAGGTAAGGTCTTCAGCAACTTCTCCTGTGTAGAGAGGAACCTGGCCGACATATGGCTCTTTTAATCCCATGTCTCTGATAACTGTAAGAGTTCCCTCGCCGATTCCGCCGCCTACATTAAGATGGCCGGCAGCGTTAGGCTCCATGATAACGTATGGATTGCTGACATAGCCCTTAACGTTGCCTTTATTATCAGCTGTAGCGAGAACGCCCTTAAGTGGGCCATCACCGTCCATCTTGACTGTGATCATATCGCTGTCATTATCCATCATCTGACCCATCATAACTGTTCCTGTCATGAGCCTTCCAAGAGCTGCTGTAGCGATTGGAGATAGGCCGTGAGCCTTTCTGCCATAATCAGCAAGATCCCTGGTGGTAGCTGCGAATGCTCTTATCTGTGCGTTGCCTGCTGTGGCACGTACCATGTAATCTTTGTATCCCATGTATATATATTTCTCCTTGTTTCTGAAAATCGATTGTATCAAGTTTTTTAACTCAACAATATTATACGAAAAAAACATATATGTAAACACTTGGACAAAAATACAATATTTACTGGTCAAAAAAGACTATGCATATATATAAAATGTGCGTAATAAGCGCTTGTTTTCAGATAATTTGAAATGGTCAAAAATGCAAAACATTATGCTGAAAATGCAATGCCAATTTCCGACAAAATGCCTAAAATATGTTATTAGATAAATTATTATTTGTAACATTTTTATGTCTGCGATCTTGAGGGGGATTGCTAAGTAAGGAAATGTTAACAAAAAGGGGAAAGGAAAAAAGGAGGTTGTTGGGATGTATAAGGGTAGTAACCGACGCTCCAAGGCGCTAGGCAGAAGTCTTGCACTTGGTATGAGCGCCATTATGGCTGCGTCAACTATTGCTGCTGGTACAGGAAGCATCACAGCATTTGCGGAAGAGGGGGTAAGTTCTCTTGATTCTTCAGATGTGGTCGTTTTTGACGAGGAAGCTTCTGAGGCTGGTAGCGATTCTAGTAGTGAAGCTACTTCATTAGAATCTGACACAGAAACTGATGAGGCCAAAGAGGATACTTCTGAAGATGAAGTAGTTCTTTTTGATGAGGCAGAGGAAGGAGATTCTCTTGATTCTGAGCTTGATGAGCTTGAACTTGAAGAAACTCAGGCTGAGGCTTTGGATGAAGAAACCAAGGTTACAGCTAATCTTCTTGCTACTACAGCAAATGTAAATGCTTCTGAGGATGGAGTTATTGCAGATCAGGGAGATGATGGCTTTGATAATTTCCATGAAGATCTGACTGTTGCAGATATCAGATTCGGTACAAATGGTAACGTTTCATCTGCAAGTGTTTATAGTAAGGATAATGGATACGGTTTTAGCGATGTTGATTATAGCCAGGCAGCTGCCGGCTGGGTTAGCAACGTTTATTATCCAAGAGTTCCTGCTGTTTCTGCAGGAGCTGGCAATGTAGTTGATGCTGAAGACTATGTTGCTATTGCCAGCAAGATTTGGACAGAAACTGAATCTACAGGCTATGGCGTTTATACATATGAGAGTACATCTACTTTTGATGTAGATCTTTATAATGCTGATTACAAGGTTGAGGTTACATTTGTTAACCCTACTGATAACGGCTATACTGCAGCTCTTGAGGCTGAGGACATTACCAAGGTTACTGGTATCTCAGTTCCCGCTGGCGGAAGTCAATCAGCTAGCTTTGAGGCTAACCTTGTAGATGGCAATCTTAATCTTAAGTTCCTTGGCACAAGTAGTGCCACATCTATGAGTGATGCGCAGACTACAAAGGTTTATGTTTCCAGAGTCAAGATCACAAGACTTGCTACTGAGGAAAGAGGTGATAAGCCTACAATCTTTGTTGCTTCTGACTCAACTGTTCAGACTTATGATTCCTATTATTATCCACAGACTGGATGGGGCCAGGTCCTTTCTTCATACTTTGGTGATTTCGTAGAGGAAAGAGAGTGTGACGACTGCGGATACAGCCAGTCACAGGTTTACGAGACAGCAAATGTAATTGTAGAGAACCGTTCAATTGGTGGACGTTCATCCAAGTCCTTTATCGACGAGGGTAAGTTTGATGATATCCTTGAGGACATCAAGCCAGGTGACTACCTCCTTGTACAGTGGGGACACAATGACGCTACTTACTCAAGACCAAACAGATATGTTTCTGCTGATGATTTTGAGAAGTGGATGATGGTTTATGTAAATGGTGCTATAGAAAGAGGTGCAACACCTGTACTTGTTACACCAGTTGCCCGCTATAGCTACACAACTAACCCAGATGGAAGCCTTAATTCTTTTGCAAGTAACTTCGAAGCATACAGACAGGTAATGCTGAGATTATCTGCACAGTACGACATTCCTTATGTTGATCTTACACAGCGTTCTATCGATGTATGTAACAGCTTTGGAATCGAAGGCTCCAAGATGCTTTTCCTTAAGCTTGCAGCCGGTGAGGTATCTACAGGCGCATATGCAGGTGGCGTTGATGATTCTACACACCTTCAGTACTATGGAGCACTTAAGTTTGCTCAGTGTGTAGCAGAAGGTATTGTTGATTATGCTAGTGGTAAGGTTGAGGGTGCTTCAGACAAGCTTGATGATCTGGCTGGTCTTGTAGTTATCAATGCAGCTTCAGAAGCTCCGGCTAAGCCTCAGGGTCTTAAGACAACTTCAATTGGTGCCACAAGCATTTCACTTGAGTGGGAAGCTGCTGAGGGCGCAGAGCTTTACTATATTTACAGAGCAGCACTTTCAGAGGGACAGACAATTGATGATGTAGATTTTTCAAAGGCTGATAAGTATTCTGTTTCAGGTAAGACAACTTATGTTGATCCAAGCTGTGGAGGTGGCGTTACATATGTATATGCCGTAGCAGGCTTTAACAGCTATGGTGTAGGAGAAGTATCTGACAAGCTTGCAGTTTCTACTAAGACAGCAGGACTTCGCTTTGACTTTAACTACAACAATTCTCCTACAATGGAAGGTTGGACTGGTGTTAACCAGAATGAGATGTACACTGCTGAAAAAGGCTATGGATGGATCACAGCTCCTAACAATGGCCGTTACAGAGGTGGAAATGGCAAGGCTGATTCATCAGCTATGGCAGATGACTTTAACCTTGGTGCCGGAGAATTTGCAGTTGATCTTCCAAACGGTAAATATGAAATTACAGTATATGCTGCAGATCTTTTAAATGGAACAAGTACAATTAAGCCTGCATATTCTGCTGAGGGAATTTCAATCGGATCAATTGCCTGCAAGCAGTCTCTTGGAAGCTGCACAGGAACAGTAAGTGTTACAGATGGTCAGCTCAATCTGACAGTAGAAGGTGCTAATCAGTACATCAACGGTGTTACTATTACATCTCTTTTACCAGCTCCTGGAAACCTTGCTATTACAGAGCTTTCATTCGGTAAGACCACAGCAACATTCCTTCTGTCATTCACTAAGGTAGAGGATGCTGTATCCTACAGAGTTTACCAGAAGGGTGAGTCTGATAAGACCTTCAATCTGGTTAAGAGCTACACAGCACAGGAACTTATCGACAACGAGCTTGACTGCCGCGCTATGACAGCAGCTCTTGGTGAAACTTATTCATACTATATGACATGCGTTGTTGCAGACGGTTCTGAGTCAGCAGCAAGTAATATCGTTACTCAGTCAATGCTTGATAGCAGCGTTGCAGTACCTGCAGCAGTTCGTGGCCTTAAGTGCACAAGCCCTGAGGAAGGCCAGGAAGAGCTTCAGACAACAATTACTCTTGCATGGGATGAGAGCCCAGCTGATGAGAATGTTATCAAGTACATCATCTATCGTTCTGCTAAGGCAGAGAGCGATAAGGGCTTCAAGGAGTTTGTTAAGGTTGGAGAATCCTTTACAAATTCATTTACAGATGAAGATCCTGAGATAGCTACAAATATTCACTATTACTACAAAGTTGCTGCTATGAATGCAGGTGGAATCGGTGAGCAGTCTGAGACTGTTGTAACCCCTATCGCTGGTTCACTTGTAGCAGGCGGACTTGAGTCTTATGCTACACGTGCTCTTGTAGTAATGAACCTTGCCGGAGATGCTGGAGCAGAGATCAAGGTTTCTGCAACAGATAGAGATGGCAATCCTATTACCAGAGGAAATTACCTCTCATGGAGAAGCTTCCCTGGTGACTTCAATGGCAAAGAACTTACAACAACATTCAATGTATACAGAAATGGTACATGTATTGCACATGATATCAGTGCAACCAACATGATCGATGAGGGTGGCCTTCCATCCAATGTTTATACTGTAGTTGGCTCCAATGATTCTTCTCTTGGCCTTACAGCAAAAGAAACAACTGTATGGGCTAACCAGTACATTGAGCTTAGCCTTAATAAGCCTGCAGATGAGACAATGCCAGATGGTTCAACCTGTTCATATACTGCTAATGATATGTCCGTTGGAGATCTTGATGGCGATGGAGAGCTTGAACTCATCGTTAAGTGGTATCCAAGTAATGCCAAAGATAACTCAGGTTCTGGCTACACAGGAAAGACCTTCCTTGATGGATATGAGGTGGATTTTAGCACAGGTGCTGTAAGCCAGCTCTGGAGAATTGATCTTGGTGTTAACATCAGATCTGGTGCTCACTATACACAGTTCCAGGTTTGGGACTACGATGCAGACGGTATTGCAGAGATCGCAATGAAGACTGCAGATGGTACAACAACTTACAAGAATGAGAATGGAAGTCTTGTTGAGACTGGATTTGTAGGCGCTTGCAACAGCGATGCACTTCCTACAGATGTTATCAGTTCCAAGAACGATTACAGAAATACATCTGGTTATGTTCTCGATGGGCCAGAGTACTTCTCAATGTTCAAGGGCAACACTGGTGAACTTATTGATACAACTAATTACGTTCCTGCTAGAGGATCAGTATCAGCATGGGGCGATGGCTATGGTAACAGAGTAGACAGATTCCTTTCTGCAACTGCTTACCTTAACGGAACAACTCCTTTCGCAGTATTTGCTAGAGGATATTACACAAGAACAGCTCTTACAGCTTATTATCTCACAAAGACAACAGATGATGAGGGCAAAGAAGTAGAGCAGATCGGTGTTTACTGGAAGTTTGATACAGACAACATTGAAAATGGTTCAGCTTATACAGCTCAGGGTAACCACGGCCTTTCTGTCAACGATGTTGATGGCGATGGCAAAGATGAGATCGTTTACGGTTCACTTACTATCGACAACGATGGAACAGCTCTTTACTGCACAGGCCTTGGTCACGGCGATGCAATGCATGTAAGTGACTGGATTCCTTCTAATCCTGGTCTTGAGGTTATGGATGTTCACGAGCATGACAATGCTGCATACCATGTAGAAATCCATGATGCTGAGACAGGTGAGATGATCACTGGTTACTACACAGGTAAGGATACCGGACGTGGAATGGCATCAGATATCGATCCTACAGCAGAGGGAGCAGAGTACTGGTCAATTGCTAACCCTAACTACAAGGGCAATGATGAGCCAGCATGGAATTCCAGAAATGCTGATGTATTTAGCTCACTTTCAGGACTTGTTGGAGCTTCAAATGGATCAGTAGATTCAATGATCGCACTTTCAGATGGTGCTACACCAGCTGTTAACTTCTCAATGTTCTGGGATGGAGACCTTCTTGCAGATATGCAGGATCACACCTTCAACCAGGCTGCATATGCACCACTTACAACAACTATTGAGAAGTGGGATTATGAGAACCAGAAGTCAATAACACTCTTTGAGTCATCACAGGTTCTTACAAGTAACGGAACAAAGGGCAACCTTGGTCTTGTTGCAGATATTCTTGGTGATTACAGAGAAGAAATCATCGCAAGATGCGCTGCTGATGACAGCAGAATTAGAATTTACTCAACAACAATTCAGACTGATTATGTAGTTCCTTGCTCGCTTACAGACCTTGCTTACAGAGAAGGTGTTGCTTGGCAGAACGTTGGCTACAACCAGCCTGCACATACAAGCTATCTCATCTCTGAAGGCATTATCACTTCCAAGGTTTCAGAGGGAAGCGTTGATGCAAGTAGCGTAACAATCAACTTCACACAGGCAAATGACGGTGTATATGGTCATGATATTCAGGGCTATGTTGTTAAAAGAGCTGACGTAACAGTTGACGAAAACGGCAACCAGGTAATTGGCGATTACGAGACAGTAGGAGAGCTTGATGCTAAGGGTGTTGTAACAAGTGAAAGCCCAGTACCTCAGACAGAAAAAGTTCTCGTTGGTTATGCAGATGCAGGAGTATTCAGAAAGTTTGACTTTGGATACAAGAGCTCAAATGCTACAGGCTTTGAGAGAATCCTCGCAGATGACTATAGCTCGGCAAGAGGCTTCGGATGGGAAGAAGGCACAGGTTCAACTGTTAACTGGAATAAGGTTGGCGTAGGAATTGAGAATGCTGGTGATACTCAGACACCTATCGAGAAAGCATGTTGCGATCTTGACAGAAGAGACAATGAGCTTAAGTTCTTTGTAGATGCACCTTCGGGAGCATACAGAGTTGATGTTTATGCTGGTGCTGCTTATAACAACAGAGCTTATAACGATACAACAATTTATGTAAATGGTACAGATCTTGGACAGGTATCACAGTCTCCACTTGTTTCAGATATCGTTAAGTCAACAGTTGTTACTATTGGCGAAAATGACAAGATTGAAATTGTAGCTTCTAACCCAGGAAATCTTGCAATTCTCAATGCAGCTGTTATTACAAGAGTTAACCCTGTATATGAAGAAGTGCCTATAAATGTAGATCCTTCTGGAGCTTATTGCTTTACAGATGCTACTGTTAAGGGCGGTAAGTTCTACTCATATAAGGTTGTTTCAGTAGTAGATAAAAAAGAGAGCTACGCAAGTGCTCCTCTTACAGTTCAGACTACAGTTGCAATTGATACACTCAATGAAGAGCTTACAGCTATGGAGCTTGTTCAGGATACACCTCTTTCTGAGGGTCAGACAGTAGCAGATCTTCTTGCAGCTCAGAAGCAGTACATTTCTGTTACAGACAGTGAAGGTGTAGAGCAGACAGTACTTATCACATGGAATGCTGATGATGTAGATATTCATACAGTTGGTGAATATACAGCTCATGCTTATATTCGTGGATATTCAGAGAATCCTGTTGATGTAACAGTAAGAGTAATTGCAAATGTTCCTACAGGCTATGAAGCACTTTCAGACATTAAGGTTATCCTTGGAAATGAAGTTGTTCTTCCTGCTACAGTTAAGGCAACATTCTTAAATGGAAGCACCAAGGACGTTAAGGTTACATGGAATACTGATAAGCTTGATGTAACAAAGGTTGGTGATTATACACTTACAGGTTCTATAGAAGGAACTGAGGATACAGTAACTGTAACAGTTCATATTGTTGCAGACTACATTGTAAAGGTAGCTGATTCTTTTGCAGAGATTGAGTACCTCAATAAGAAATTTACTCTCCCAGAGACAGTTACAGCTACATATGCAAGTGGAGCAACAACAGCAGCTGCTGTAACATGGAATACTTCTGACATTGATGTATCAAGCCTTGGTACAACCTTCAATGTAGAAGGTACAGTAGAGGATTATGAGGGCAAGGCAAACCTTAAGGTTACAGTAAATTACCCTGCACTTTATAAGTTTGACTTTGGTATCAGCACAAACCGTGTTGCTGATGGATGGACAGGTATCACTGTCAACCCTAAGAACGGCAAGCAGACTATGGAAGCTCTTGGAAGTGCCTATGCTAAGGAAAAAGGCTTTGGCTTCCAGAATAAGGATTCAGCTATTCAGGGACGTACAGAGGAATTCACATTTGATGGAACACTTCCATGGCTTGTTTACACAGACTTTGCTCTTCCTGCAGGCGAGACATTCCTTGTAGATGTAGAGAATGGTAATTATCAGGTAGAGTTCCTTAGTAACTCAGTCTACAAGAGCACAGTATCTGGAACAGTAGAAGATAAGAGCTTTACTATCAGCAATGCAGCTAATACTTATGCATCTGTTGCTGTAGATGTAGAAGTAGCAGATGGTCAGCTTACAATGACCTTTGGAACTAACACTCCAAGACTTGGTGCTATCGTAGTTCGTAAAGCTATTACAGATGCTTCATACTATGGACCAGTAGAAGAAGAGAAAGAAGTTCCAGCTGGTACAATAGTTAACAAGTATGGCACATACTTCTACATACTTGAAGATGGCAGCAAGTACTCAGGATGGCTTACTCTTGATGGCGAGACCTATTACTTCGATGAAAATGGTAAGATGCTCAGAGGTAAGTATCTGACAACTGATGAAGGCAAGTACTATTTTGATTCAGAAGGTCATATGCTTAAAGGAGAGTTCCTTACAAAGTATGGTTCAACCTTCTACTTCAATGAAAAGGGTATTATGCTTGTAAGCACACTTGTTGTTGCAAATGATGGCTATAAGTACTATGTGAATGCAAAGGGTCAGGTAATGCACAATAATTTCGCTGATGTTGATGATAAGAGATACTATTTTGGCGAAGATGGACGCATGCTTGTTTCACAGTTTGTAACCAAGTATACCAAGACCTATTACCTTGCTGAGGATGGATCTGTACAGTATAGTTCACTAATAGACGATGGAGACTACGTATACTATGTAGATGATAGAGGTGTAGTGATCAAGAACAGAACTCTTACTCGTGATGATGGCATCCGCTACTTTGATGGAGATGGACATATGGTAAGAAACGCTACTGTATCTATCTATGGCAAAAAATACTTCTTTGATGAGAATGGTATTCGTGTAAACTGATTTATTTTATCAAAATTTAATAAAGCAATAAGAATCCCAGACAGAAATGTCTGGGATTTTTTTGTATAATAACTATAAACGGTAAAAAGTTAATGAATTAATTAATATATCGATTTGACTCAGTAAGGAGGTCTGATTGCATGAAGCCCAAAGAATTTAACGGTAAACTGGTTCAAAAGCTTATTATTGCGGCAGTTATAGCTATCTTTGTTGTGGCGACAGTACTCACTATTGTAGGTGGTTACCAGATCAATAAGATATATAGTGAGATGGTTAGAGAGGAACTTCGTGTTGCTGCTAATCATATACAAAGTGAGATGTCTAACGTCTGGGATGGTGACTGGGCTTATGAAGGTGGAGTCCTTACAAAAGGCGAAGAAGTAGTAGCTGAGGAATATCAGGAAATCATAGATAATCTGAAAAACGAGACAGGCCTTGAGTATTCAGTTTTCTATGGAAAAGAAAGAGTGCTTACTACACTTGTATCTAACGGCAAAAGACTTGTTGGCTACAATGCTTCTGATGCGGTTGTGGATGCAGTAATTAACAAAAAGGGCGAGAAATATACTCCTAATGCAGTTCCTGCCGGATCAGACAAAGCAATATACTGCTACTATTGTCCACTTCTTCAGAGTGATGGCACTGTTGCTGGAATGGTATTTGCAGGTAGAAACGGAGAGGATGTAGCTAATGCAGTAAGAACAGTCATTATACTTATGGTTATCATTTCGATAATCATGACTGTAGTAACTTCTACAATCGGTATAGTTGTTGCAAATACAGCATCCGTTAAGATGAGGAAGATTGCTGATGAGTTTGGTCATCTTTCACAGGGTGAGTTAAAGCTTTCTATCGATGAGAGATTGCTTAATAGAAATGATGAGATCGGACTTCTTGCTGATGGCGCCAAGACTCTTATGGAAAAGCTTGGTTCCGTTATTGGCGATACCATGGAAATGTCTAATGAGCTTAAGAGATCTGGCGCTGAGCTTGCTGAGTCAGCTAATCAGGCTTCAAATGCATCCACTCAGGTAAGCGAAGCTGTTGATGATATTTCACGCGGCGCTGTAAATCAGGCTGAGAGTGTAGAGACTGCAGCTGGTAATACTCAGGATATCGGAAGAGATATTGAAGAAGTTGCAGATAACGTAGAACAGTTAAATTCCTATGCTGGTGAGATGAAGACATCCTGTAACGCAGCTATGGATGCTCTTGAAAAGCTTATTAAGCAGAGTGAAGATGTTCAGGCCTCTGTAAAAGATATTGGTGATACGATCAGTTCTACTAATGAATCTGCAAAAGAGATTTCCAAGTTCTCTCAGGCTATCACAGAGATTGCTTCTCAGACCAATCTTTTGTCACTTAATGCAAGTATTGAGGCTGCCAGAGCAGGTGATGCTGGCAAGGGTTTTGCTGTTGTAGCTACTGAGATTGGACAGCTTGCTGTACAGAGTAGCAATAGTGCAGAAGAAATCAAGAAGATTGTAGAACAGCTTGTTGCTGATTCAGAGTCCTCTGTTGCGGTTCTTCAGAGACTTAATGAGAGCTTTTCACAGCAGGCAGAGCAGCTTGATGAAACCCAGTCTAACATGCGTAGCATGGTTGTTAATGTAGATAATGTTTCTGAGAGTACAGACAGCATTTCAGGACATATCAATAAGCTGAATGATGCTAAGGATAAGCTTGTAGAAATCATCAGTGATCTGTCAGCAATATCTGAGGAAAATGCAGCATCTACAGAAGAAACCAATGCTTCTATGCAGGAGCTTAATGCTACATTCTCTATTATTACAGAGTCTGCGAATAAGCTTCAGAAACTGGCAGAAGACATGACTGATACAATTAGTTACTTCAAGCCATAATATCTTTTTCTGTGAATGGATAATGGTGCCAAAACGGCCCTTGAATAGCCGAAAAATGGCTCTTTCAAGGGCCGCTATTTAATTGACATTTATTTAACGTATGGGGTATAATTATAATTGAGAATTAATTAACAATTTAAGATTCAGATTATAATATAAAAGCGTTAATTGCGCAGGATTGGAGCTCAAAATGGCAGATAAAGAGATTTCTCAGGCGGTTATAGGGAGACTCCCCCGCTATTTTAGATATCTGGGAGATCTGAAAGAGAAGGGCGTTGAAAGAATATCCTCTCAGGAGCTTTCAGATATTATGAAGGTTACAGCTTCTCAGATCAGACAGGACTTTAACAATTTTGGAGGGTTTGGCCAGCAGGGATATGGATATAATGTCAATTATCTCTACGATGAGATCAGTAAGATATTAGGCATTGATAAACAGCATAGCCTCGTTATTATCGGTGCAGGTCATCTTGGTAAGGCTATTGCAGGTTACACCAATTTTACCAGAAGAGGCTTTGTTTTTAAGGGAGCTTTTGATTGTAACCCAGAGCTTTATGGAACTAAGATTCGTGACGTAGAAGTTCGTCCAGTGGATGAAATGGAGGAATTTGTCAAAAAGAATCAGATTGAAATAGCTGTTCTGACTATTCCTAAGGAACAGGCTGTTCCAATGGCTCATAAGCTCGCTGAATGTGGAATCAAGGCTATATGGAACTTTGCGCATGTTGACCTTGAAGTTCCTAACAATATTCAGGTAGAAAATGTACATTTATCTGACAGTTTGATGAAATTATCGTATAATATTAACAGGTACGAAAATACATAAACTGATGATTGTGAGATTATCTGATGGCAAAAAACGATGAAGTTTATATGTCTGCGCTGCAGGGAAAGAGTATCCCTATTTTGACGCTGGATAATAAATGGCATCAATTGTTTACGCAGACAGACATGACACCTGAAATAGAACAGCTCGCAGATGAGCTTAACGCCCTCGTTGAGAAGGATGGTAAGCTCAGGAGCCAGACCAAGGATATCAAGAAGCTCAAGAAAAAGCTTCTTGGTGAGATTGTGCCCCTTAGAGATAAGGCCAACAAGCTTGGTAATGCCCCCAATATAGAAAAAGAGATTTCAGAGCGTACAAGGCTGATCAATGAATGTAATGAGAAGATAGATAGCCATCAGGATGAACTTCTCGATTTATCCAAGCAGATTTATGACGTTGATTATAAACTCATGATAGAGACCATGAAGGTCTGCTATGAACGACTTTATGACAACACAACTGATATCAATGCTCTTGATGAGTGGATCAAGAGAGCGAGAATAGAACTTAAAAAGAATGTTATAAGACTTCAGGAAGCAGAAATGGAGAATTATAATCTTTATTCATATATGCATCAGATTTTTGGACCTGAAGTGGTTGATCTTTTCGATATGAAGTATGATCCGGATAAGAGGCATCCAATAAGGCGGCCTTTATCTGGTGAAGAGTATGTTGAATGATTTACGGGCTGCCTTGATGGGCAGCCCTTTTTGCTTTAGTTTTACATAATAAGGGGGAGTACTATGAGATATGCTGTAAATAGTCAGGAGATGAAGGTGTATGACAGGAACACTTCTGAATACTTTGGTGTTCCAAGCATCGTTCTTATGGAAAGAGCATCGCTTAAGGCTTCTGAGAACATTTTTAAATGGCTGGGGGCAAGGCACCTGGACAGAAAAGTGAGAGCCCTTGTGGTTTGCGGTGTTGGCAACAATGGAGGAGATGGAGCGTGCATTGCAAGACTACTTAAACAGAAGGGAATCAAGGTCAGTATATGCGTAATTGGGGATTATACTAAGTGCTCTGACCTTCTTTTGCAGCAGCTTAAAATCCTGGAAAAGTATTCAGTCACTCCGGACACTTTTTCCAATATAAGAGACAACAAAAGCCCTGCCGAGTGGGATATTATAGTAGATGCAATGTTCGGAATAGGATTGTCACGTCCTGTATCCGGAGATTATGCTGATGCTGTTAAGTACATAAATAGTTGTAAGGCGGAGAGAGAATCAGATCTTCTCGTGGCAAGTGTAGATATTCCATCGGGAATCAATGCTGATAATGGCAAAGTGATGGAAAATGCCGTAAGAGCAGATATGACTATTACCTTTAATCAGGTCAAGCTTGGCCATATTTTGTATCCTGGGTGTGAATACACTGGTAAGCTGCTTGTAGAAGATGTTGGTATTACGGAAGATAGCTTTTTATCCAAGGAACCAGGAGCTTTCTACTATGATGAGGATATCAGGGAGCTTTTGCCGGAAAGAGTACTTGATGGCAACAAGGGAACCAACGGGAAAGTTCTTATCATTGCAGGCTCTAAGGATATAAGCGGAGCGTGTCTTCTTGCAGCTAATGCATGTATGAAGGCAGGAGCTGGTATGGTCAAGATATTTACTGCTTTTGAAAATGCAGAGGTAATGAAATCTCTTTTACCAGAAGCTATGCTTGTTACCTACGAAGACTTTGAACCTTTTAATGATAAACTAAGGCTTTGCTTTGAATGGGCAAGTGCAGTGGTTCTTGGACCAGGCATAGGAACTACTCAGAGCGGTTATGAGCTCACAAGACAGACTCTTGAGGAGTATACTGGTAATCTTGTGGTTGATGCGGATGCGCTCAATCTTATAGCAGGAGATCATGAGCTTAGAGATCTTTTATCGAATTATGCCAGAAGTAGCAGGAAGCTTGTTATTACGCCTCATCTTGGAGAGTTTGCGAGGCTCTTTGACAGAGATATCAGAGATTGCAAGGAACATATTCTGGAATATCCAAGGGAACTTGCTTCTAACCTGCACTGTACAGTAGTCTGCAAGGATGCCAGAACTGTTATTGCTGACAGCAAAGAGAAAAAGATATATATTAATATGAGCGGTAACGATGGAATGGCTACAGCAGGTAGCGGAGATGTTCTTGCGGGAATTATGGGAGCTTTCATGGCTTTTGGTAAGACATCCTTTGAAATTGCCTGCCTGGCAGTTTATCTTCACGGTCTAAGCGGTGATAAGGCTGCAGAGGATAAGGGTAAGCATTCCATGGTGGCTTCAGACATCATTCTTGGAATGGAAGACATTCTGAGACAAATATAGAATTAGGATGGTTTTAGGAAATGCTTGAAGAGTATTCAAGAGTATACGCCAGGGTTGATCTTGACGCTATCAGATACAATTTGGAATCAATGAAAAAGAATATTCCCGATGGGACAAGGATCATGGCTGTTGTTAAGACAGATTCCTATGGACATGGGGCTGTTGAAATAGCTGGAAATCTCGAGAAGCTGGATTATATTTGGGGATATGCGGTGGCAACTGCTGAGGAAGCTTTTGAACTTCGAGACAGTGGAATTAAGAAGCCTATTTTGATTTTGGGCTATACATTCCCATATGCGTATAAGAGAATGCTCCTTGAGGGCATCAGACCTACAGTATTCAGACTTGATATGGCCAAAGAGCTGTCTGATTGTGGCCAGGAGCTTATGAATAATGGTGAACTTAATGAGGCTCCGCACATTCATATTGCTGTTGATACCGGTATGAGCAGAATCGGAATTACACCAGACGATAAGGGCATTGAATTTGCCAGAGAAGTAATGGATATGCCAGGCATTCAGGTAGAAGGTATCTTTACTCACTTTGCTAGAGCGGATGAAGCCGACCTGTCTAATGCAAGAGAAAGAGAGAAGGTTTTTGCTGATTTCGTAGCTGCTATAGAAGCGCAGACAGGACACAAGATTCCTCTTCATCACTGCGCTAACTCAGCCAGCATCATTTCTGTTCCAGAGTCTTCTATGGATATGGTAAGAGCTGGCGTTACAATGTATGGCATGTGGCCATCAGAGGATGTTCCAAGAGATATTGTGGATCTGAAACCTACGATGGAACTCATCAGTCATATTGTTATGATTAAAGAGGTTCCAGCTGGAACACCAGTAAGCTATGGAGGAACCTTTGTAGCAGAAAAAGAGACCAAGATTGCCACTATTCCTGTGGGATATGGTGATGGGTACCCCAGAAGTCTTTCTAATAAGGGCTATGTTCTCATAAACGGACATCATGCTAATATTCTTGGAAGAGTATGCATGGATCAGTTTATGGTAGATGTAACAGATATTCCTTATGTTAAAGAGGGAGATGAAGTTGTTCTTATGGGGCGTGATAAGAACACAGGAGAAGAAATATCTGCGGAAGCTCTCGGGGAAATGAGCGGCAGATTTAACTACGAACTTACATGTGACATTAACAAAAGAGTACCAAGAGTATTTGTGGGAAAATAAATAAAAAGATTAGGAGGCTGTAATACCTTCTAATCTTTTCTTTTATCCAAAACGTTTCTTGGCTTCTGTATATTGAACGTTTATTTCCTGAAGAGCAGCTGTGTCGCCGTCCATATTGTCAGGGTGATAGAGCTTAACTAGAGATTTGTATTTCTTGTCGACGCTTTCTCTGGAGCTGCAGCCAGCAAAGAAATCAAAGGTGGTTGCTGCTGAAGCTTTATCCTCTATAGTGTCATCTTCTTCGTCGTCATAGTCGTCTTCGTAATATTCATCATCTTCGTAGATTTCATCGTCTTCGTATTCGTCTACATCATAATCGTCATTATCTTCGTCATAATCTTCATCGCCATACTCGTCTTCTTCATAGTACTCATTATCTTCATAGTACTCGTCATCATAGTCATCATCGTACTCATCGTCTTCATAAAAGTCTCTTGCTGACTTTTTGCGAGGCTTATAGTCTTCGTCGTCCTCTTCGAAATCTTTATGATGCTTTCGCAGCCACTTTTCGTAGTTTTTCTCGTAATGTCTTTTGCCGGCATCAGGGAAAAGACGGTAGTATCTGTCCAAGAACTGCGCTGCAAAGGATTTCTGAAAAATAGCTCTAAGTAAGTATACGACAATATCTATGCATGCTGCATAGAATAAAAACTGTCCGAAGGATAGGAAAACACCTATGCATAGGACGGCTAAAAGAACAGGAATAGCCATTATCACTGAAAGGATGATCAAAAGGACAAAGGTGATAGTCCCGCGTGTTGGATAGATGTTTAGTACCCACCAGATTCTGAGATCACGGAATAGCTTTACTGAAGTAGCGACATCTTTTTCCAGTATATCTTCGTATTCGGTGAAGGCTTCGATTTCAGGAATGCCCTTAAATACCAGAAATGCATTGAAAAGCAGTAAACACACAAATGCTATACAGGTAAGTGGGAAAGCACAGAAGAAGAGCTTAAATACCTTGTAAAGACTCTTTACTACAAAAGCCAGCATAGAGAAAAAGGCCCTGAGAACATATAAAAGAAAGCTGATAACAGCGTTTAATACCATCGAAAAAAGTGAAACCATAAATATCCCCCAAATTATCTTTCACCAAGTTATTTTACTATGAAAAGTGCTCTATATAAAGATTTATTGATTGAAACAGTTAAAAATGGTAAGGTTTAAAAGGGTTTGCAATTATTTATGGTTTCTTATTGTTATTAAGATAGGACTATAAATTTGCTTACTTATGATTTGTGAGGGAGAGACTATGAAAATATTTGCCAGAATAAAAGAGAAATACCCATGGATATCATATGTTTTCGGGCTTATTCCATTTACTGCAGCCTGCATAGGATATGGATATTATGGGAGGCTTCCAGTATGGGAGACTATCTATGCGTCTGTTGCGCTCTATTTTGTAAATCCCGTTGTTGATTTTGAAAATTCACTTATTGTGTTTGCAGAGATTACTGCCGTTATCGTTACTGCAGGTATTATTCTGAGTGTTGTTCGATATGCTTATGCCAAAGTGGACCATTTTTTTACAAGATTAAGTGGAGATGCCACGGTAGTTTATACAGACAATGATCTGGGGCAAGAGGTTGGTTCCAAACTCAGCCATGGCTATACAATTTATAACAATCCTGATGATGACAGAGATAATCTCAAAAAGTTCAGGGTAGAAAAGGTTAAGAATCACATCCTTATGTTTGAAAATGACATGGATAACGTGAGCTTTTTTACAGAAAATGAGAAAAAACTGTCTGGTTCCAATGTGTTCATGATGCTAAGAGACATTGATCCATCACTGTTGGATGCAGCCAGTAAGGAAACATCCGGACTTCATTTCTTTAATATTTATGATGTTATGGCCAGAGATTACTGGAAGAAGAATAATTTCTATGACAGGAGAAACGAGAAGCTCAAGGTAGCTGTTATTGGCTATGGTAGAGTTGGAAAAGCAATCTTTAAGTATGGCTATCTGAATAACATTTATGGGCTTAACCAGGAAATTGAATATCATATATGGGGATGTTCTCCATCAGAGGCTTCATTTGTGGGTGGTCTTCACACTATGAATGGTGACAGTATAGTGATTCATGAAACGCCATGGGAAGAGGAAATGGATGTTCTTTCTCAGATGAGCAGAATTATCTACACACTGGAAGAACAGAGTATTGCGCTTGTTCAGAAGGTTCTGTATGTGAATCCTGATGCTGAGATACATTGCTATTCTGAGAATCAAGCAGGCCTTGCGCAGCTTTATATCTCTAATAAGATGCTGGCTTTTGGCGATCTGAGTGATATCCTCACAGAAGACAACATCAAAAAAGAAAAGCTCTACAGGCAGGGAAAGCTCTTTAACTACGATTATTATCTCAGATACAGTAACGGACAGGTGCCTGATGATTTTGAAAGGGCGGCTGATGAAGAGTGGAAGAAGCTCAACGGCTTTTTCAAGAGCTCTAATATTGCCAGAGCAGATCATTACTGGATAGAGAAAAAACTTATGGCAGACGGAGAGCTTGAAGAGAATTCTGAGGATGCCTGGAAGATCGAGCATATCAGATGGAGCAGGTTCTACTATGCTAATCACTGGACCTATGATAAGGTGAGGGACAACAGTGCTAGGAAACACAACCTTTTGGTGCCATACGAGGAACTGGATTATAAAGAAAAGTCCAAAGATGGCATATATAGTGATGTTTTAAGGGCAGAAATTGATAAGCTGGTGCTGTGAGATTTAGCCCCACTGGATAAGCTACATAAAATATGGTATAGTGTAAGTTGACTTTTTATGTATAGGAGGAACTACTATGGACGAAGGCTTGCCTTCTGTCAGTATTCTTATCTTTTGCATCATCCTGATAATGGATGTTCTGGTGCATGGTTTTGGTGTTGCACTGGGGCATGTCAGAGAGGAAGAAATCGAGAAAAAGGCACTTGAGAACAAGGATAAGCTTAGTGCCAAGGTCTTGGCTGCCATCAGGGACGATGCCAAACTGATCAAGTGTATCCAGTATTTTAATATTGTAGTTAATATGATTTTAGGCGGTATGGTCACAATTGACATTTCTAATGCTATTGTCATGGCTGCAGGAATGGATGTGAATAGCGCCGATTATTCGCGCAGTATTATATTTTTGTGTACTGGTCTGATTATCAGTCTTTTGATAATGTGCTTTGGAGTTCTGATTCCCAGAAAGCTGTCCGCAAGATATCCGGAGAAATGGATTTATGTATGTTATTATCCAGTGAGTATCATACTCAGCATATGCTATCCATTTGTTTTCGTATCTAATGCTCTTTCAGCAGGTCTTTTATATCTGTTTGGGATTCGCGGAGAAGCGGATGAATCTGATGTTACTGAGGAGGAGATCAAGTCAATGGTTTCAGAAGGTCAGGAACAGGGTGTTCTCCAGGAAACAGAAGCTGATATGATCACTAATATCTTTGAGTTCTCTGATAAAGAGGCCAGAGATATCATGACCAACAGAAAGGCTATGGTGGCTATTGATGCCAATATGAGCCTTAAAGAGGCTGTTGGCTTTATGATGGATACGAATAATAGCAGATTCCCAGTATACCTTGATGATATTGATCATATCATCGGTATCATGCATATAAGAGATGCTATGAAGAAGCTCTCTGAGGAGACAGATGAGGCTCTTCCAATCAGGAAGATCAAGGGTCTGCTTCGTCAGCCCAAGTTTGTTCCAGAGACAAGGAATATTGATTCTCTTTTCCATAGCATGCAGTCTACCAAGACTCAGATGGTTATAATCATCGACGAGTATGGACAGACAGCTGGCCTTGTATCCATGGAGGATATCCTCGAGGAAATCGTAGGTAATATCATGGATGAGTATGATGAGGATGAGAACTTCATCAAACCTACCAAGAATTCCGGCGAATATATAGTTGAGGGTAAGACTCCTCTTGAAGTTCTTGAGAAAAGATTTAAAATATCTTTCGGCGAGAGCGAATTTGAGACGCTAAACGGTTATATGATATCTCAGCTTGACAGGATTCCTGAGGCTGACGAGGAGTTTAGCACCACAGTTGATGGCTATAGTTTCAAGATTCTTTCTGTAGACAATCATATGATTCAGAGTGTTTTGGTTAACAAGCTCCCTGATGAGGAGGTTGTTCAGGAAGAAAAAGAATTAGAAATAGCAAATTAGATATATCTAAAGGAAGGAAGTTTTTTATGTCAGGACATTCAAAATTTGCAAACATCAAGCATAAGAAAGAAAAGAATGATGCTGCAAAGGGAAAAATTTTCACTATCATTGGTAAGGAAATTGCAGTAGCAGTTAAAGAGGGCGGCCCAAACCCTGCTAATAACTTCAAGCTTGCTACAGTAATTGCCAAGGCTAAGGCTAACAATATGCCTAACGATACTATCGAGCGTGGTATCAAGAAGGCATCAGGCGCTGATGGAGCAGTTGATTACAAGAGCATCACATACGAAGGATATGGCCCAGGCGGTACAGCTATCATCGTTGAGACTCTTACAGATAACCAGAACAGAACAGCAGCTAACGTTAAGAGCGCATTCACAAAGGGTAACGGTAACGTAGGAACTCCTGGTTGCGTATCTTATATGTTTGATAATAAGGGACAGATCCTTATCGACAAGGAAGAGTGCAAGATGTCATCTGATGATCTTATGATGCTTGTTCTTGATGCTGGTGCTGATGACTTCAATGAGGAAGATGACAGCTATGAGATCCTTACAACTCCAGATAATTTCCAGGCAGTTGTAGAGGCTCTTAATGAGGCTAAGATTGAGACAGCTTCTGCTGAGGTTACTATGATCCCTCAGAACTATGTTTCAGTAACTGATCCTGAGACTGTTAAGTACCTTACAAGAATCCTTGATCTTCTTGATGAGGATGATGATGTTCAGGCTGTATATCATAACTGGGATGAGCCTGAAGAGTGATTATTTCACAATATAAAATGATTTATCTATGAAAAAAGTCTTGTATATAAATCTATAAAACAAAATAGTAAACGTGGGGGAGTCCTGAAATGAAACTAAAACGTATGTGGCCAGGTTTGTGCATCTTGATTATGTTTATGATTTTTGATGTGATAATGGTAGCGAGTTCTAGTTTCTTTTCAGGACTTTTTCCGTCTGGAGATATGAAGCTTGCTTATTCTGCAATATTGACGGTGCTGGGAGTGCTCATTATGAGTGTCCTGACATTTTTACTTGGCAGAATATGTGATCATATCGAACTGGAGAGTTTGGCACATACTGTAGGCGTCAGAGTAATTTATGCTTTGATGCTTATTGCTATTTTTGCAGGTGGAATATTCTATAGATTGGATATACTGGGACGAACAACCTATGCACCTTCTGGCAAACTGTCTTTATTTGAGAATGCTCAGGTAGGAGCAGTTGGTGCTTCTACTGAATACAATCTTTTATCTGCGGTTTATACAGATATTCTTAGATTTGTAATGTATTTTACAGGCAATAAGATTATCGTAGCTTATGGCCTTCAGATAGCTCTTTTCATGCTTTTTGTTATGCTTGGCACTATTACCTGCAAGGTGGTTTTAGGGAAAGCTGCTTCTGTAATATTTGCTGCCTACGTTTCTTTCATGCCTGTTTTTACAGAAGGACTTAGTAAGGCAGTTATTGGCACTGATGAATTGTTCCTTGTAATGTTGGGACTTGAGCTTCTCATTATTGGTATTTACCTTAGAGATGCATCTGATGGCAACTATACATCCAAGTGGTTCATTATCTGGTATGTGATAGTTGGAATGGTTGTTGGTTTCATGGCCTATCTTGATGCGGGAACAATTGTTGTAGCTGTTCCGCTTCTTTTGTCTGTTATGTTTATGGCAGGAGATAAGGACCATGTTGGCGCATTTAGTTTGATATTTGTTGTTCTGGCCGGGGTTATCACATTCTTTGGAATGATAGCTCAGGAAGCCGGCTTCATGCAGATGGGAGCAGTTCTTCATAACTGGTCAGGATATTATTTCCGCAACCTGAATACCTTTAGCATGTTCTGGACCTACACTAATTACAAGCTCGTTTATGTTATTACATTTATTGCCATGTCCGGAGTGCTTGTTGGATACTTCAGAAACAAGAATTTTGGAAGAATCTCTCCATGGCTTATGGCTACAATTCTGGTATTTATTGCGACTCCTTTCTTTGGCGCTACCAGAATGAATGATCAGAATGTTGTCACCGTATTCTTTGCATTTGTACTTGCCTGTGTAGTATCACTTATTACGCTCACAAGGCAGGAAGAGGTGTTCAAAGAGCTACCAGAGGAAGATTATTTGGACGATGGAGATGAAGAGGACAGCATTGGACCTAAGTCTAATGAGATGATAAAAGAGGTTGTCAAGCCATTCGGCGACGAAGATGCTGAATATGTTCCTCTTGAGAAGAAAGCCTTCAGACTTCCAGAAGAAACCAGATCAGAAGAGAAGATAGAAGTAGAAGAAAAAGTAGAAAAGACTGACGAAGAAAAGCCTCGCTTTGTTCCTGAGGGAATGATTCTCCCAACTGGGGCTGAGGATGAGATGGATATTGATAAGTCCAAGATGAGAATGCCTAAGTTCGAAGGCAAGATTGGTCTCGACAGGAAGAAGACAGAAGAACCTAAGGTAGAAGAACCTAAGGTAGAAGAGCCTGAGGCAGAAGAACCTCAGATAGAAGAACCTCAGAAAATTAAGGATTCTGAGCGCAAGGTTGTGTTCAGAAAGCGAACAGAGTACAAGACTGCGCATGTTGAAGTTCCTGTTCAAAATAAAAAAGATGATTTTGATATTCCTTACAAAAGTGGGGACGATTTTGATATTTGATTTGTTTAATATATAGAAACCTGAAAGGTAAGCATACTAAATGAGATTAGAAGATTTAACTACCTACGAGATTATAGAAAATCGCAGAATTGATGATCTTAATTCTGACAGCTATATTCTCAGGCACAAAAAGACCGGAGCAAGAATAACACTTTTATCTAATGATGATAATAACAAGGTGTTTGCTATTGGCTTCAGAACTCCACCCAAGAACTCTACTGGTGTAGCTCATATTATCGAGCACACGGTTCTGTGTGGTTCCAAAGAGTTCCCAATCAAAGATCCATTTGTAGAGCTGGTCAAGGGTTCTCTTAACACATTTTTAAATGCTATGACATTCCCTGACAAGACGGTTTATCCGATTGCCAGTTGCAACGATACAGACTTCCACAATCTGATGCATGTATATCTTGATGCAGTTTTTTATCCTAATATCTACAAGACTGACAAGATATTCAAGCAGGAAGGCTGGCACTATGAGATGGAAGATAAGGACAGTGAACTTACCATCAATGGTGTTGTATATAATGAGATGAAGGGTGCGTTTTCTTCAGCAGATGACGTGCTTTCAAGAGAAATCCAGAATTCTCTTTATCCTGATATTACTTATGGAATTGAATCTGGTGGCGATCCGGACGTTATTCCTGAGCTTTCATACGAGGAATATCTTGATTTCCATAGAAAGTATTATCATCCATCCAACAGCTATATTTATCTTTATGGCGATATGAATATGGCTGAAAAGCTTGATTATATCGACAAGAACTATCTTTCAGGCTTTGATTATCTTGAGGTGGATTCTGAGATACAGAGGCAGGAAGCTTTTACTGCTCCCAGAGAGATACATAAGCCATACTCAATCATGGAGAGCGAGCCACTTGAGCAGAATACATATCTGTCCTATAACTGCAGCGTAGGATCAACACTTGATAGAAAGCTGTATGTGGCATTCGATATTCTGGATTATGCGCTTTGCTCAGCTCCTGGAGCGCCTATTAAGAAGGCCCTTATCGACAAGGGTATTGGACAGGATGTTTACAGTGAGTATGACAATGGACTTCAGCAGCCTGTATTTTCTATTATTGCCAAGAATGCTGATGCTTCCCAAAAGGAAGAATTTGTTAATACTATCAGAGAAGTCCTTGAGAAGCAGGTAAGAGATGGAATTGATAAGAAATCTCTTTTAGCAGGACTTAATTTCGATGAATTCAAATATAGAGAAGCTGATTTTGGAAGATTCCCTAAGGGACTTCTGTATGGCCTTCAGATATTTGACAGCTGGCTCTACGACGATAACAGCCCATGGATAAATGTTGAGGCCAACAATACTTTTGCAGAGCTCAAAGAGGATGCTAAGGGCAGATACTTTGAAGACCTGATCCAGAAGTATCTTTTGGACAATACTCATAAAACAATCCTTCTTCTTGAGCCTGAGCAGGGACTTACAGAGAAAAAGGATGAAGAGCTTAAGGATAAGCTTGCTAAGTATAAGGAATCTCTTTCTGCTGATGAGATAGACAGAATCGTGAGAGAGACCAAAGAGCTTAAGGAGTACCAGGAACAGCCTGATGATCCTGAGGACCTCAAAAAGATTCCTCTTTTAAAGCTCGAGGATCTCAAGAAAGAAGCTGATAACTTCATTTATGAGCTCAAGGAGTATCAGGGCGTTAAGATTCTTCATCACGATGTGTTTACCAATGGAATCGACTACGTTTCCTTTGTTTTTGATCTCAAGAATATTGATGCCAAGTATCTTCCATATGCTTCAGTGCTCAAAAAGGTTCTTGGAATGCTGGATACAGCCAATTATACATATGGTGACCTCTACAATGAGATCAACATTTATACCGGCGGACTTTCAGGCGCAATCAGTACTTACACTGATTCCAATGATGTATCCAAATTTGAGACAGCCTTTGAAATAAGCGTCAAGGTGCTTCATAGCAATCTGGATAAAGCATTTGAGCTAGTTCAGGAGATTATTACATCTACTAAGTTTGATGATGTTAAGAGGCTGAAAGAGATATTTGGTGAGCAGTATGCAAGACTTCAGTCTGACCTTGCTTCTTCCGGACATCAGACAGCAGCTCTTCGCGCTATGTCTTATATATCACCAGCAGCGTATGTTTCTGACTGCGTAAGCGGAATTGGATATTTCAGACATTTAGAGCAGCTTAACAAGGATATAAATACCGAGGAGGGAGCTAAGGAAATTGTCGATACTCTGGTTATACTGAGTAAGGCTATTTTCAGAGCAGACAACCTTTTGGTTGATATTACTGGAACTGATAAGGAATATCAGGGAATTCCAGAAAATAGCAAGAAGTTTGCAGCTTCTCTTTATACTGAGAACATTGACCTTGGAAGACTTGATATCAAGACCTCTAAGAGAAATGAGGCCTTCAAGACTGCAGGACAGGTTCAGTATGTATGCAGAGCAGGTAACTTTGCATCCAAGGGACTTAAGTACAACGGAGCACTGCGCGTTCTCAAGGTAATGATGGGGTACGATTATCTTTGGAAAAACATAAGAGTTATTGGCGGCGCTTATGGATGTATGAGCAGTTACGCTAAAAATGGTGACAGTGCATTTGTTACCTATAGAGATCCTAATCTTAAGAATAGTATTGATATATTTGAGAAGGCTGCGGATTATCTCAGAAACTTTGATGCTGACGACAGAACAATTCTGCAGTATATAATAGGTGCTATTTCTGATCTGGATACACCTAAGACTCCTTCTGGAAAGGGAGCATATGGCCTTACAGCTTATCTTTGCAAGGCTAAGATGGAGAATATCCAGAGAAATCGAGATGAGCTTCTTGGAACAACCAAGGAAACTATAAGAGGTCTTGCGGATTATGTTGATGCATTTATGCAGGATGAGTGTCTTTGCGTAATTGGTACTAATGACAAGATCGATGAGGAGAAAAATCTGTTTGACAACGTTGAGCAGCTTGTAAACAGATAAATATTATTGGGGAGGACAATAGTATGAAAAAATGTATTGGGGTTAAGGTTTTAACAGGAGTATTAACAGCAGCATTTCTTTTATCAGGCTGTGGCAGTAGTAAAAGCGACTCAGGCTATATGGAAGCGGCGGCTACAGAAGAAGCCTATGATTCTAATGGCGTATATGAGTACAAGACAGCAGATTTTGCTGAAGAACCTGTTAATGCATCCGGAACAGAGAGCCAACAGGTTGTAGATACTTCCAGAAAACTCATTACCACCATGAACATTTCTGCGGAAGCGGAGAATCTTGACGATGTTCTTGGCTCAGTTAATAACAAGATAAAAGAGCTTGGTGGCTATGTTGAATCTAGCAATATCTACAACGGAAGCAGATATTCAGGCAGAACCATCACAAGAGATGCAAGCCTTACTATCAGGATTCCAGCCAATAAGCTTGACTCATTCCTTGAGACCGTCGAGGGAGTTACGAACATTACCAACAAATCTCAGAATGTTGAGGATGTAACTCTTCAGTATGTAGATACAGAGAGCAGGAAGAAAGCTCTCAGGGCTGAGGAAGACAGACTTCTTGAGATTGTAGAGTCAGCTGAGACGGTTGAGGATATCATCACTGTAGAGAGCAGACTTTCAGAAGTGAGATACGAACTTGAGAGCATCGAATCCAAGCTTCGTACCTATGACAACAAGGTTAACTACAGCACAATCTATCTTGATATCACAGAGGTTACCAAGTTCACTCCTGTTGAGGAGAAGAGCGCAGGAAAGCGTATGGCAGAGGGCTTTATTGATAGCTGCAAGTCAGTGCTTCATGCTATTTCAGAGCTGTTTATCTGGATCGTTATCCATATTCCTCAGCTGTTTATTCTTGCAGTATTTGTGACAGTAATTATTCTTGTGGCTAGGAAAGCTTCCAAGAAAAAGAAAAGTTAATGAATTGAAAGGACAAGATGAAGGATAATTTTAAAACAGGCTTTATAACACTTATAGGAAGGCCAAATGTAGGCAAATCTACCCTCATGAATCACATGATAGGACAGAAGATTGCCATAACCTCTAACAAACCACAGACTACAAGGAATAAGATCATGACAGTTTATACGGATGATGACTGTCAGATGATCTTCCTTGATACTCCTGGTATACATGATTCCAAGAATAAGCTTGGAGAGTATATGACCAAGGTTGCCAAGAGTACTCTTGAAGAGGTTGATGTTGTACTGTGGCTTGTTGAGCCAAGCACATTCATTGGCGCTGGTGAGAAGTCTATCATTGAGGAACTTAAGAAGTGCAAAAAGCCTGTGATTCTTGTCATTAACAAGATAGATACGGTATCCAAGGACAACCTTGATAAGTTCGAGAATGCCTACAGGGCAGAAATGGACTTTGACAGTGTTGTTAAGGTAGCTGCCCTTAAGGGACAGAATATTGATGAGCTCATGGATACAATAAAAAAGCTCCTTCCTTTTGGACCTCCATTTTATGACGAGGAAACTCTTACAGATCAGCCAGAGAGGCAGATTGCGGCTGAGATCATCAGAGAGAAGGCGCTTCGTCTTTTACAGGATGAGGTTCCTCATGGAATCGCTGTTACTATTGAGACCATGAGAATGAGAGAAAAGATTGTAGAGGCTCCTAAGCCCAAGAAAAAGAGACATCAGCATCCGCCTAAAAAGAGTAAGCTCGAAGCTATGGAAAAAGAGGCTTTGGAAGCTCAGAATACGGCAGATGATATGGATGATGATTTTGACGGCCCTATGGTTTTGGATCTTTCTGGGATTCAGCAGCCGGAAGAAGTTTATGATCCCGATGGAATCATGGATATAGATGCTACGATCATCTGTGAGAGGGATTCTCACAAGGGAATCGTTATTGGTAAGGGCGGAGCAATGCTCAAAAAGATTGGCTCAGCTGCCAGAAAAGATATTGAAGAGCTCGTTGGCTGTCAGGTTAATCTCCAGATATGGGTTAAAGTCAGAAGAGACTGGAGAGATGACAAGACTCAGATGAAGAGCTTTGGCTATGATATCAGAGATCTCAAGTAATTATTTAACAGCGTTTATCAGGATGTGACATGGAAGATTTTGTAATAGTCCGCGGAATAGTATTAAAGCATGCGCCTGCAGGAGACTATGACTGGGTTGCTACTATTTTTACCGCCGAGAGAGGTAAGATAACAGCTTTTGCCAGAAGTGCCAGAAAGCCTTCTGCCAAACTATCAGGTATGGTAGAACCCTTTTGCTTTGGAACGTTCAAGCTATTTGCAGGTAAGAATTCCTATACTATTGTTGAAGCGGATATTGAAAACTATTTTGAAGGCTTCAGAACAAAACTGGAAGGTGCCTGTTATGGCACCTTTTTTCTTGAGCTGTGCAGTTTTTATACGAGAGAAAATAATGAGGATAAGGAACTTCTTAATCTTCTTTATCTTTCGCTTAAAGCTCTTTTAAAGGACAGTATACCTAATAAACTGGTCAGGTGTATATTTGAACTTAGAGCACTTCAGATAGAAGGAGAATATCCTGGAATACCAGAAGGAAGGAACCTGCTGGAATCTACAAAATATGCGATGGAATATATCAGTAGTAGTCCTTTGAACAGACTATTTTCTTTTTCTCTTACAGAAGAAGTCCTCGATGAGCTGGACAGAGTAACTAAAGAGTATCGCAGAAAGTACATCGACAGGTCTCTTAAGAGCCTTGAGATGCTAGAAACCTTTGAGTATTGAAAAAGAAAAGCTATTTGGATATAATAACTTTGTTTGTATTTTTTTAGCTAAATAGAGGGGAAATAGTGAAAATACATAGTATTAAAGAGAATAAATTATTACATAGATATGCGATTTCTTTTGCTGGAGCAGCATGTGTATGTGCGATGACACTTACTGGATGTGGTGGGGACAAACAAAAAGATACGAGCCTTAGTATCAGCAAAGATGGCAAAGTTACCAATACCATCTTCGAGGCTTTTGATCAGGAATATTATGATATAGCCGAGTTGTCAGATATGGCTGCGGAGGAGATTTCTTATTATAATTCCGAGTATGATACACCAAGAATAGAGATTGCAGAAGCTGAGGTCATTGAGGATGAGCCTGTTGCCAAGCTCGTTATGACTTTTGAGAACTCTTCTGATTATTCACATTACAATCAGACAAGATTATTCTATGGCACTGTTCAGGAGGCTATGGACAATGGTTACGAGCTTTCAAGTGCGCTCGTTGACAAGAATGGCAACAAAATTGATCTTGGAAGTGATGATTTTTTGGATAAACATATTGTCATAACCAGTGAGAAGACAGTAATATATACACCATATAATATTGAATATATGACAAGTGGTGTTGCACTTAGAGATAAAAAGGAAGCTGATCTTACTAATGTAACTAACGAGTTAGTACAGATGCTTCTTTCAAAATAAAATATAAGTTATAAACGTCTGCAGTTAGCAGTCGCAGAATGGAGGATTATGGAAGCAAGCGCAAAAACAATGGACAAAATCGTAGCCCTGGCCAAGGCAAGAGGATTCGTATACCCAGGATCAGAGATCTATGGAGGTCTTGCCAATACTTGGGACTATGGTAATCTGGGCGTTGAATTCAAGAATAATGTCAAGAAAGCATGGTGGCAGAAATTCGTACAGGAGAACCCTTACAACGTAGGTGTTGACTGCGCGATTCTTATGAATCCACAGACATGGATTGCTTCTGGACATCTTGGTGGCTTCTCTGATCCACTTATGGACTGTAAAGAGTGTCACGAGAGATTTAGAGCTGACAAGATTATCGAGGACTTTGCTGCAGAGAATAATATTACACTTGAGACATCAGTTGATGGATGGTCACACGAGGAGATGGAGAACTTCATCAAGGAGCACAGCGTTCCATGTCCATCATGTGGCAAGCACAACTTCACAGGCATCAGAGAGTTCAACCTGATGTTCAAGACATTCCAGGGCGTTACTGAGGATGCTAAGGATACAGTGTACCTTCGTCCAGAGACAGCTCAGGGTATTTTCGTAAACTTCAAGAATGTGCAGCGTACATCTCGTAAGAAGGTTCCATTTGGTATCTGCCAGATCGGTAAGAGCTTCCGTAACGAGATCACACCTGGTAACTTCACATTCCGTACAAGAGAGTTCGAGCAGATGGAGCTTGAGTTCTTCTGCAAGCCTGGCACACAGACAGAGTGGTTCGAGTACTGGAGAAAGACATGCTATGAGTGGCTTCTTTCACTTGGTATCAAGAAAGAGAACCTTCGTCTTCGTGACCATGATCCAGAGGAGCTTTCATTCTACTCAGATCATACAACAGATATTGAATATGCATTCCCATTCACAGATTGGGGCGAGCTTTGGGGTATTGCTTCCAGAACTGACTATGACCTTACAAGACATCAGGAGACATCAGGTCAGCCTATGGATTACTTCGATGATGAGACAAACGAGAAGTATATCCCATACGTAGTTGAGCCATCACTTGGTGCAGACCGTGTTACACTTGCATTCCTTTGCGAAGCATATGACGAGGAGAACATCGGAACTGAGGACAAGCCAGATATGCGTACTGTTCTTCATTTCCATCCAGCACTTGCACCTGTTAAGATTGGTATTCTTCCTCTTTCCAAGAAGCTTAACGAGGGTGCTGAGAAGATTTATGCTCAGCTTTCCAAGAAGTACAACTGCGAATTTGATGATCGTGGAAATATTGGTAAGAGATATCGTCGTCAGGATGAGATCGGAACTCCATTCTGCGTAACATATGACTTTGAGTCTGAGAACGATAACATGGTTACTGTTAGATTCAGAGACAGCATGGAGCAGGAGAGAATCGCTATCGATCAGCTCGATGCATTCTTTGCTGATAAGTTTGATTTTTAATGATATAGGGATTCAAAGTCATGCATATATGTGCTTGCACAAATATATGCATGACCTTGAAGACCGAACATACATGAGGAAAAAAGAATCACGAAGTATGAGTGATTCGATTTCCGAATGTATGTAGGATTGCGAGAACGAAGTGAAGCAATCCGTATATCATGTTATATAAATGGAGGAAATATTTATGAAACAGTTTACTGCTAGCGAACTGCGTAAAGCATGGAAGCAGTTTTATATCGACAGAGGCCATGTAGATTGCGGCGCTGTATCACTTGTATCAGATGGTTCTACAGGAGTTATGTTTAACGTTGCTGGTATGCAGCCACTTATGCCATACCTTCTTGGTAAGAAGCATCCTATGGGAACACGTCTTTGCAATGTGCAGGGATGCGTTCGTACTAACGATATTGATTCAGTTGGTGACAAGAGCCATGGTACTTTCTTTGAAATGATGGGTAGCTGGTCTCTTGGAGATTACTTCAAGAAAGAGCGTTGCCAGTGGAGTTATGAGCTTCTTACACAGCTCTTCGGATTTGATGCTGATCACCTTGCTGCAACTGTATTTGCAGGTGACGAGAATGCACCAAGAGATGAAGAGGGTGCTAAGTATCGTATTGAGTCTGGATTTAAGCCTGAGAATATTTACTATCTTCCTGCAGAGGACAACTGGTGGGGACTTGAATATGGTCCATGCGGTCCTGACAGTGAGATGTTCTATGTAAAAGATGATGTTCCACCATGCGGACCTGACTGTAAGCCAGGCTGTCATTGTGGTAAGTATACTGAGATTGGTAATGACGTATTCATGCAGTACGAGAAGCATCATGATGGTCATCTTACACCACTTGCTCAGAAGAATGTTGATACAGGTTGGGGACTTGAGCGTATTCTTGCATTCCTTAACGGAGTAGATGACGTTTACAAGATCGACCTTCATGCTCCTGTTATCGCTTATATTGAAAAAGAGAGCGGAATCAAGTACGAGTCAGATGAGAAGACAACAAGATCTATGAGAATTCTTGCTGATCACACTCGTACAGCAGTTATGCTTATTGGAGATGAGGCTAAGCTTCTTCCTTCTAATACAGGTGCTGGATATATCCTCAGAAGACTTATCAGAAGAGCTGTAAGACATGCAAGAACACTTGGCCTAAACAAGGAGCAGATCCTTGGTGTAGCTAAGATCTATATCAGCGAGTATGTTGACAGCTACGAGCACCTTAACAAGAATCAGAAGTTCGTTCTTACAGAGCTTGAAAGAGAGATCACTCGTTTCGAGGCTACTCTTGAGAATGGTATGAAGGAGTTCAAAAAGATTCTTGATGCTACTTCAGCAGCTGGCAAAAAGGAAATCGAAGGAAAGGATGCATTCTTCCTTTATGATACATTTGGTTTCCCTGTAGAGCTTACAGCTGAGCTTGCAGAGGAAGAGGGACTTACAGTTGATGAGAAGGGCTTTGCTGCTTCTATGGAAGAGCAGAAGCAGAAGGCTAGAGAGAACCAGAACTTCTCAGCTAACCTTACAACTGGAGCTGGTGTATTTGACAATCTTGAGGAGTCTGTAACAACGCAGTTCCTTGGCTATGATGCAATTACATGCGATGGTACTGTTGTAGCTATGGCTGGCGCAGATGCTCTTGTATCTGAGCTTGCAGAGGGACAGCAGGGAACTATCCTTACAGATAAGACTACATTCTATGGCACAATGGGTGGTCAGGTTGGAGATATCGGTGAGATCGTTTCTTCTGACGGAGCTAAGTTTGTAGTATCAGAGGCTATTAAGGTAGCTGGTGGCAGAACAGCACACGTTGGTAAGGTAGTAGCTGGAAGCTTCAAGGTTTCTGATAAGGTATCACTTAATGTTGATGCTGATAACAGAGCTAAGACTTGTCGTAACCACTCAGCAACTCACCTTCTTCAGAAGGCACTTCAGCAGGTTCTTGGTGATGGCGTTGAGCAGGCTGGTTCATATCAGGATCCAGACAAGACAAGATTTGATTTTAGCTATCATCAGGCTATGACAGCAGAAGAAATCCAGAAGGTTGAAGAGATTGTTAATGCCAAGATTCTGGAGGCACTTCCAGTTGTAACTAAGGAGATGTCTATAGAAGAGGCCAAGAAGACAGGTGCTATGGCACTGTTTGGCGAAAAGTATGGCGAGACAGTAAGAGTTGTTAACATGGGCGACTTCTCTATCGAGCTTTGTGGTGGTACTCATGTAGCTAACACAAGCCACATCGGTCTTTTCAAGATCCTTTCAGAGAGCGGTGTTGCTGCAGGTGTTCGTCGTATTGAGGCTCTTACAGGAGACAACGCAAGAGCATATTACAAGAATGTTGAGGCTAATCTTGGAGATGCAGCTAAGGCTCTCAAGACTACACCAGCAGATCTTGTTGATCATATCAAGAAGCTTCAGGAGGAACTCAAGGCTCTCAGAAGCGAGAATGAGTCACTTAAGAGTAAGGAAGCTCAAGCTGCTCTTGGTGATGTAACTGATCAGGTTGTTGAGGTTAAGGGAGTTAAGCTTCTTGCTACAGCTGTTAAGGGTGTAGACATGAACGGACTTCGTGATCTTGGCGATCAGATGAAGACCAAGCTTGGAGAAGGCGTTGTTGTTCTTATCTCAGAAGCTGATGGCAAGGTTAACCTTGTAACTATGGCTACTGATGGAGCAATGGCTAAGGGAGCTCATGCTGGTAACCTTGTTAAGGCAATTGCACCTAAGGTTGGCGGTGGCGGCGGTGGTCGTCCAAACATGGCTCAGGCTGGTGGTAAGAATCCTGCAGGTATTCAGGATGCACTTGCTGAAGCGAAGGCTGTTCTTGAAACTCAGATAAATTAATAATAAAATTATCAAAAATGTGCTTGACAGACATGAGATATGTGTTAAAATTATTCATGTTATGTGAGTTAATGGGCTTAGTATAAGCATAATAAATAACCCAATCAGTCATGTACTTGAAGGGACTGAAGGGAGGGTAAGAGTAGAGATGTCAACAGTAGTAGTAAAAGAAAACGAGACTTTGGATAGCGCACTGCGTCGTTTTAAGAGAAGTTGTGCAAAGGCTGGTATCCAGCAGGAGATCCGTAAAAGAGAGCACTACGAGAAGCCTAGCGTAAGACGCAAGAAGAAGTCTGAAGCAGCAAGAAAGCGCAAATATAACTAAATCAAATTTATGAAAAGTCCTTGGAGTTTCTCCGGGGACTTTTTTCTTTGTAATATTACAAGTCTGTGATAGAATTATGTTTGTTACGTTTAAGATTCTAGGCGAGCTGACTTTATGTGGATATATATTTTGATTGCTATTTTAATACTGGCTATTTTATCGGCGGCCGTGATCTATCATGACACTCATAGCTTTGTGGTGAGAAGGTATGATATAGATTCTGATAAGGTGAGTAGAGATTATACATTTGTTCTTTTATCAGATCTTCACGGATACGTTTTTGGTAACAACAACGATAAACTGATAGATGCTGTGGTGGCTGAGAATCCTGATGCCGTATTGTGTGCAGGTGATATGTTTACCGCTCACAGAATCAAGGGAGAGATCAGGTATCAGGCTGGATTTTATGTCCTGACTGAACTGGCAGCCAAGTTCCCTGTATATATGGGAAATGGCAATCATGAACACAAGATCAAGACCTTTACTAATGAGTTTGGAAATCTTTTTTCCAGATATAGAAGTGGTCTTCAGAAAGCGGGAGTAGTAGTGCTTGAGAATGATAGTACGAATATTGAAGATGCAAATATTCGTATTACTGGCCTTGACCTTAAACATGATTATTTTCGTAAGGTTGTTAAGCTTGAAATGGAAAAAGGCTATGTTGATAAGCTTGTAGGACATAGCGACAAGAATGCATTTCAGGTTTTGATAGCACATAATCCACAGTACTTTAATGAATATGCAAGCTGGGGAGCTGATCTTACAGTATCAGGTCATGTGCATGGAGGTATCATAAGACTTCCACTTCTTGGAGGTGTTATTTCTCCGGCAATAGCTCTTTTCCCTAAATATGATGGTGGTAAATTTGTAGAAAATGGCAGAACTATGATCCTGAGCAGAGGCTTAGGTACACATAGTATCCATGTCAGAATGTTTAACCCTGGAGAAGTTGATGTTATCAGGGTTCATAAAAAGTAAGAATTATCGTTTTTTATGAGGTAGGAAATGTCACTGGAAGTTAAACTACAGGTGTTTGAAGGTCCACTGGATCTTTTGCTACATCTGATTGATAAGAACCAAATAGATATCTATGATATTCCGATTGCTACTATAACTGATCAGTATCTGGAATATATTAATGCCATGCAGAGCGATGATATGGATGTTACAAGTGAAGTCCTTGTTATGGCAGCGACACTGATCGATATTAAGTGCAAGATGCTTCTTCCTAAAGAGGTTAACGAAGAGGGAGAAGAAGAGGACCCAAGAGCAGAGCTCGTTGAAAAGCTTCTTGAATACAAGATGTACAAGTATATGGCCTATGAGCTTAAGGACAGGCAGATGGATGCCGGGCTTTCCTGGTACAGAAATAAGAATATTCCACAGGAAGTCAAAGAGTATGAGATGCCTGTTGACCTGACCGGACTTATCGGTGATGCAACATTATCCAAGCTTAATGAGATTTTCCAGGAGCTATTAAAGAGGCAGGAAGACAAGGTCGATCCTATTCGTAGTAAGTTCGGTAACATTGAAAAAGAGGAAATCGACATGGATGCCAAGACCTTGTACATCAAGGCCTATATCCGTGAACATTCACGTTTTAGTTTCAGACAGCTCCTTGAGAAACAGCATAGCAAGACGGAAATCATTGTTACGTTCCTTGTAATGCTGGAGGAGATGAAGCTCGGAGAGATTGAAATCGAGCAGGAAACAACATTTGGAGATATTATAATTACGTCCAGGAAGGCAAGCTGATATGACAAGAGAAGAGGGAGCAGCTGTAGTAGAAGCTATTCTATTTACTATGGGGGATTCTGTAGAAATTAGCGCACTTGCTAAGGCTATGGAGACTGATGCAAAAGAAGTAAAGAAGTATATTGAATACTTAAAAGAAAAATATGAAAAGTCCGATAGCGGAATTGGTTTAATAGAGCTGGAAAAGGCAGTTCAGTTATGCACCAAAAAGGAAATGTATGAATATTTAGTCAAAATTGCCAAGGCGCCTAAAAAGGCAGTTCTGACTGATTCACTTATGGAAACTTTGTCTATTATCGCCTACAAACAGCCTATTACAAGGCTTGAAGTAGAAAAGATAAGAGGAGTTAACAGTGATCACGCTGTGAACAGACTTGTGGAATTTGGACTGGTACAGGAACTTGGAAGATTAGATGCTCCAGGAAGACCACTTTTGTTTGGAACAACTGAAGAGTTCCTTAGAAGCTTTGGCGTCAGATCGCTCGATGAGCTTCCAGCTATAGGAACTGTGCAGGTTGAGGAGTTTAAGGCTCAGGCTGAAGAGGAGATAAATGTCAAGCTTGACATTTAATTAACAGATACTATTTTATCAATTTGCAGTTAATGGTTTTCGCCAGAACAATTAATAATATACAATTCATAAAATAATAGGAAAAATGCGCAAATTTTTATGCATTTTTCCTTTTTTTTGCCATTTTTTATGATACAATATATTCTGACTTATGTTGTGAAAATAGCAGATTTCTGCGTTTTTACAATTCATTTGTGCATATATTATTCATTATAAAAAATTTCGGAGGTAAACAAATGAGTAGTTCTTCACAAGCGAGACAAAGAATCAATGCTTTGCTCGACGAAAACAGTTTCGTTGAAATTGGTGCTCTTGTGACAGCCAGAAACACAGATTTCAATCTGAAACAGGAAGAAACACCATCAGACGGCGTAGTTACTGGCTATGGTGTTATTGACGGTAATCTGGTTTATGTTTACAGCCAGGATGCGTCAGTACTTGGCGGATCTATCGGTGAGATGCATGCCAAGAAGATCGTTCGCCTGTACGAACTGGCAATCAAGACAGGATCTCCTGTAATCGGACTTATCGATTCAACAGGACTTCGTCTTCAGGAGGCAACAGACGCCCTTAACGGCTTTGGCGAAATCTATCTTAAGCAGGTGGAGGCTTCTGGAGTTGTTCCTCAGATCACAGCCATCTTTGGTGCCTGTGGTGGTGGACTTGCGATCATTCCTTCTATCACAGACTTTACATTCATGGAGTCTGAGAAGGCTAAGCTTTTTGTAAACTCACCTAACGCTCTTGATGGCAACTACAAAGAGAAGTGTGATACATCATCTGCTAAGTGGCAGGCTACAGAGACAGCTAATGTTGATGTAGTTGCTGATGAGGCTACAATTTATGCTCAGGTTAGAGAACTCGTATCTATTCTTCCTTCTAACAACGAGGATGGAGATACATATCAGGAGTGTGCTGATGACCTGAACAGAGCATGCGAGAATTTGGATGGCGCAACAGCTGATCCTTCACTTATCGCTAGACATATCTCAGATAATGGCATCTTCTTTGAGACAAAGAGAGAGTATGCAAAGGAGATGGTAACAGGATTTATCAGACTTAACGGTGCAACAGTTGGTCTTGTTGGTAACCGTACAGCTGTATTTGATGAGAATGGCAAGGAAGCAGAGAAGTTTGCTGACAAGCTTACAGCTCACGGCTGTGAGAAGGCAGCTGAGTTCATTAACTTCTGTGATGCTTTTGATCTTCCAGTTCTTACACTTACAAACGCAACAGGATTTGGCGCATCTAAGTGCGATGAGAAGCATGTAGCTAAGGCTGCAGGCAAGCTTGTTTATGCACTTGCTAATGCTACAGTTCCTAAGGTTAACCTTATCACTGGTAAGGCATTTGGTAGCGCATATGTCATCATGAACTCCAAGGCAATTGGTGCTGATGTTACTATCAGCTGGCCAGATGCTCAGGTTGGAACTATGGATGCTAATCTTGCTGCCAAGATCATCTGCGACGGTAAGGATGCTGAGACAGTATCTAAGGCTGCTGCAGAATATGCTGCACTTCAGAACAATGTTAAGAGTGCTGCAGCTAGAGGATATGTAGATGAAATCGTTGAGCCTGCAGATACTAGAAAGTATGTTGTAGGTGCATTCGAAATGCTTTTTACAAAAAGGGATGAGCGTCCTGCCAAGAAACATGGCACAGTTTAATGAAGGGAGCACTCAAAATGAAACGAAAAATGTTGGTTTTGGGCGTAATGCTTAGCTGCCTTCTGGGACTGACAGCCTGCGGTGAAGATGCTAAATCCAATACCGTAGAAGGAAGCAGGTATTCGTCTGATATATTCACACAGGAAAGCCTGAAGGGCTATGCAGAGGCACTCGAAGATAACAATTTCGAAGCGTGGTATTTACAGGGTATTACTCCTGATAACTTCGAAGAGAAGATGTACTTCGATATTGCACTGAGCACTTCAGATGAGCGTTATGAGGTCCTTGCCAGTGGATATGAGAGCTGGTACAAGGCACTTAATGATCTCGGATACAAATCAGTTGAGACACTTCCTGGTGATCTTTTTGTAAAAGAGATCAGCTATGAAGTTAATAAAGATGGTAAATTAGTAGTAGATGCTGTAATTCAGGGAACCAAGCACGCTGCTGATATGGAGATTTACCTTTCAAACAGAGGTGAGCCTACTGATATCGGCGTAACTGTTCAGAAGACTACTGGTGAGAAGCTTGAGAATGCTGGACTTAATACTCTTCTTGGAATGGGTATGGCGTTCGCAATTCTTATCCTTATTTCACTTATCATTTCTCTTTTCCCAATGCTCTTTGGTGGCAACAAGAAAAAGAAAGAGAGTGACAAGGAAATCGCTCAGAAGGCAATGGATAACACAATCAATCAGATTGCTGAGCAGGAAGATCTCTCAAGCGATGCAGAGCTTGTTGCAGTTATCGCTGCTGCAATTGCTGCATACGAGGGAAGCGCTGGTACAGATGGATTCCGTGTAAGATCTATCAGAAAAGTAAATAATAACTGGAAAAAACACTAATATAGGGGATCGAGCACGGTAACATCCATGCTCATCGAAAGGAGATATAAATGAAGAACTATACAATAACCGTTAACGGAAACGTATATGATGTAACTGTAGAAGAAGGCGCGGGCTCAGGAGTTGCTCCTGTAGCTTCAGCTCCTGTAGTTAAGGCTCCTGTAGCTCCTGCTAAGAAGGCAAGTGCTGGCGCAGGTGCTGTTAAAGTAGAGGCTGGTGCAGCTGGTAAGGTTCTCAAGATCAACGCTAGCGTTGGACAGGCTGTTAAGAAGGGTGACACAGTTGTTACTATCGAGTCTATGAAGATGGAGATCCCTATGGTTGCTCCTCAGGACGGAACAGTTGCAAGCATCGATGTAGCTGCTGGTGATTCTGTTGAGGCTGGAACATGCCTTGCTACTCTTAACTAATAGAGACGTCAGAGTAATTAGTTTTCATTAAAACAGAAATGAGGATAAAAAATGGATTACATAGTTAATACATTATCTAATCTCTGGCAACAGACAGCATTTACTACAATGACACCTGGTAACTACGTAATGGTCGGTGTTGCTCTTGTGTTCTTGTATCTTGCAATTGCTAAGGGATTTGAGCCTTTGCTTTTAGTACCAATTTCATTTGGTATGCTTCTTGTTAACATTTATCCTGAAATCATGGCTGAGCCAGTTGGCGATTCTGCTGGTGGTCTTCTCCATTATTTCTACATTTTGGATGAATGGGCAATTCTTCCTTCACTCATTTTCTTGGGTGTTGGTGCCATGACTGACTTTGGTCCACTTATTGCGAACCCTATCAGTTTCCTTATGGGAGCTGGTGCTCAGTTTGGTATTTTCTCAGCATACTTCATGGCTCTTGCATTTGTATTCAATGATCAGCAGGCTGCTGCTGTATCAATCATCGGTGGAGCAGATGGCCCTACATCTATCTTCCTTGCATCCAAACTGCATCAGACATCTATTCTGGGACCTATTGCGGTAGCTGCTTATTCGTACATGGCTCTCGTGCCTATGATTCAGCCACCTATTATGAAGCTTCTTACAACAGATAAAGAGAGAAAGATCAGAATGCAGCAGCTTAGAGAAGTATCCAAGCTCGAGAAGATTCTTTTCCCTGTAATCGTTACTATCGTTGTAAGTTTGATCCTTCCTACAACAGCTCCTCTTATTGGTATGCTTATGCTTGGTAACCTCTTTAGAGAGTCTGGAGTAGTTCGTCAGCTTCAGGAAACAGCTTCTAACGCACTTATGTACATCGTAGTTATCCTTCTTGGAACATCCGTTGGTGCTACAACAAGTGCTGAGGCTTTCCTTAACACAACAACAATCATCATCGTTGTACTTGGACTTATTGCATTTGCATTTGGTACAGCCGCTGGATGTCTTCTTGGTAAGCTTCTTTGCCTGGTAACAGGTGGCAAGATCAATCCACTTATTGGTTCAGCAGGCGTTTCTGCCGTACCTATGGCTGCCCGTGTATCACAGAAGGTTGGTGCTGAATATGATCCATCAAACTTCCTGCTCATGCATGCTATGGGACCTAACGTTGCCGGAGTTATCGGTACAGCCGTAGTTGCTGGTACATTTATGGCGGTATTTGGAGTATAAATTGATTATAAGTAGAACAATAAATTCGAAAGGATAAAAAGATATGGCAGAATTACAGAAAAAACCAGTTCGTATCAATGAGACTGTACTTCGTGATGCACATCAGTCACTTATTGCGACCAGAATGCCTACAGAAGTTATGCTCCCTATCATTGAGACAATGGATCAGGTTGGATATAACGCAGTTGAGTGCTGGGGCGGTGCTACATTCGATTCCTGCATGAGATTCCTTAAGGAAGATCCATGGGAGAGACTTCGTCAGCTTCGTGCAGGCTTCAAGAATACTAAACTTCAGATGCTTCTTCGTGGACAGAATATCCTCGGATACAAGCATTATCCAGATGACGTAGTAGAGTACTTCGTTCAGAAGTCTATTGCTAACGGTATCGATATTATCAGAATTTTCGACTGTCTTAACGACCTTAGAAACCTTGAGGCTTCTGTTAAGGCTTGTAAGAAAGAGGGCGGACATGCTCAGATCGCTCTTGCTTACACACTTGGTGATGCATACACAGAAGAGTACTGGATGAACATCGCTAAGGATATTGAGAACATGGGAGCAGATTCTATCTGTATCAAGGATATGGCTGGACTTCTTCTTCCTTATGAGGCAGAGAAGCTTGTTAAGGCTCTTAAGAGTGCTACAAGCCTTCCTATCGACCTTCATACACACTACACATCAGGTGTTGCCAGCATGACATACATGAAGGCAGCTGAGGCTGGTGTAGATATCATCGACTGTGCTATTTCTCCATTCGCTCTTGGAACATCACAGCCTGCTACAGAAGTTATGGTTGAGGCCTTCAAGGGACAGCCTTTCGAGACAGGTCTTGATCAGAAGATTCTTGCTAAGATTGCAGATCACTTCAGACCATATAGAGAAGAGTGCCTTGCTAGCGGACTTATGGATGCTAAGGTTCTTGGTGTTAACATCAAGACTCTTATGTATCAGGTACCTGGCGGAATGCTTTCTAACATGGTTAGCCAGCTCAAAGAGCAGAATGCTAGCGATAAGTACAATACAGTTCTTGAGGAAATTCCACAGGTTCGTAAGGACTTCGGTGAGCCACCTCTTGTAACACCTTCATCACAGATCGTTGGAACACAGGCTGTTATGAACGTACTTATGGGTGAGAGATATAAGGTTGCTACTGACCAGACTAAGGACCTCCTTGCTGGTGAGTATGGTAAGACAATTAAGCCTTTCAACCCAGAAGTTCAGAAGAAGATCATTGGCGACAGAGAAGTTATCACATGCAGGCCTGCAGATAGGCTTGAGCCAGGACTTGCTAAGTTCGAGAAGGAAGTTGCTCAGTGGAAGCAGCAGGATGAGGATGTTCTCTCATATGCATTGTTCCCACAGGTTGCTACAGACTTCTTCAAGTATCGTATGGCACAGCAGACATCAGTTGATGTTTCAGCTGCTGATACCAAAAATGGAGCATATCCTGTTTAATTAGTTAAAAATGTACTATAAGATGGCGAGGTTTTTACCTCGCCGTCTTTTTTATTTCACAGAAAATTTATCAATAATGTGTTAATATATTAATATGAACGAGTTTAGAAGACATAGACAGAGCAGAAAACCTATAGAGATCGGAGAGCGGCATGGGCGAGAACTAAGGAAAAGCGATCTTAACAGACAGATGCTTGCTCTAGATGAAATATCAGGCTTCCGTGTGAGGCCTGGTTTTTATGGCATTAATGGTGCAACTATGCTCACTGATGGCGTAAATTTCACCGTATATTCTAACGGCGCTACATCGGTGACTCTTTTGCTATACCATCGCGGCGAAGAAAAGCCATTTGCCCAGATCCCTTTTCCTGAGAGCTATAAGATCGGTAAAGTATACTCCATGATTGTTTTCGGACTTGATATAGAAAATCTGGAGTACTGTTATAGCGTTGATGGGCCTTGGGATCCCGAGAAAGGTCTTTTGTTCAATAAGAATAATGTTTTGCTTGATCCTTATGCCAAGGCTGTTTCTGGACAGAGAATCTGGGGACAGAGGCTTAATAAGAATGGGCAGTACAGAGCCAGAGTTGTTAGAGACAACTTTGAGTGGAATGCAACTTCCAGCCTTGAAATCCCTATGTGCGATTCAGTTATATATGAAATGCATGTAAGGGGATTTACAATGGACCCTTCTTCTGGCGTTAAGTGCAGAGGAACCTTTGAAGGAATCAAGGAAAAAGTTGAATACCTAAAGAGACTTGGCGTAACAGCGGTAGAGCTTATGCCAATCTTTGAATTTGATGAAACAAGGGATAAACGAGAAGTTAATGGCAAAACGCTTCTTGATTATTGGGGTTATAACACCATAAGCTTTTTTGCTCCAAATACGAGCTACGCCTATCAGAGTGAGTATAACAAAGAAGGCGTTGAACTCAAGCATATGATCAAAGAACTTAAGGATAACGGAATTGAGGTTATCCTTGATGTCGTGTTCAATCATACAGCAGAAGGTAATGAGAATGGTCCTTTTATTTCCTTTAAGGGCTTTGATAATAATATCTATTATCTTTTAACTCCTATGGGACAATATTACAACTTCAGCGGATGTGGTAATACTATGAACTGTAACCATCCCATGGTTCAGGAGCTCATTGTTGAGTGCCTTAGATACTGGGTTGAACAGTACAGAGTTGATGGATTCAGATTTGATCTTGCTAGTATTCTTGGAAGAGATCAGGATGGATCCCCTATGGAAAGACCACCACTTATTCAGCGTCTTGCCTACGACCCAATCCTTGGTAACGTCAAGCTCATAGCAGAGGCTTGGGATGCAGGCGGAATGTATCAGGTTGGTAATTTCCCTGCATGGAAGAGATGGGCTGAGTGGAATGGCAAATATAGGGATGATATCAGATCCTTCTTAAAGGGCGATATCTGGGCTGCACCAGAAGCTGTTAAGAGAATTACAGGCTCCATGGATCTATACGGCGGAGCTTATATGGGATATGAATCCTCTGTAAACTTTATTACCTGCCATGATGGCTTCACTTTATATGATCTGTATGCATATAACAGCAAGCACAATGAAGACAATGGCTGGAACAATACTGATGGAGCTAATGATAACAGAAGCTGGAACTGCGGTGCAGAAGGAGAGACTTCAGATGTTGGTATCAATGACCTGAGATTCAGGATGATGCGAAATGCTATCACTGTTCTAATGTGCAGCAGAGGAACTCCTATGATCTACTCAGGAGATGAATTTGGCAACACTCAGTTTGGTAATAACAATGCGTATTGTCAGGATAATGAGATATCCTGGCTCAACTGGGAACTGCTTAATAAGAATAAAGAGTTTTTTGATTTTTACAGACGTGTTATCCAGTTTAGAAGAAAGCATCCTTGCATCAGAAAAGACCTACAGCCAGCAGCATGCGGATATCCTAATATATCACTTCATACGGAGAATCCGGATAACCACAATATTACTGGCGAATCCAGGGTTGTATGTGTCAGATATGCTGGCTTTTATAACAAAAAAGGCCATGACGATATAGTATACATCGCGATCAATGCATATTGGGAGGATATACAGATCATGCTTCCAAACCCTCCAGAAGGTACATACTGGGCACTTTGCATTGATACAGGTGATGACGAAGGCAAATACTTTTTTAACAGACCAAAACCTCTTACCTGGAGGAATAAAACCCTTAAGGCCAGAAGTGTAAGTGTATTCATTGCAGCTAACGGAGCAGAATATGGCGGCTGATGATAAAAGTAATGCTGACAACTTCATAGTAGAAGGCTTTCAGTTTACTTCCGAGGCTGATACTCAGAAGGCTACTATGGATGCGTCCAAGATAAGGCTTCTGCAGTCCAGAGTAAAGTCCAGTAAACCGACTGATATAAAGGCTGTATATGAGAAGTCTATTGAGAATAAGATATTCAAAACCCCCATTGGCTGGTGCTATCTTATCGGACTCAGGATAAGGCTGATTGAAAGCGGATATAGTGAGGAGGATATAATTCCTATTCCTGTAGGTGTATCTTTTTCCAGGCACTCTGCAATTGAGAGCCTTTCTGTGAAACAGAGGATAAAACCTGAAAAAAAGGGGAAAAAGGTAGATTTTACCAAGATACTATCGATTATATGCAATATAGTGCTTGTGATACTTGTGATTCTTCTTTTTGTAATTGCTGCAACAGCCGAAAACGACAACATTATCAACTACAAGAGTAATGTGACAAACAGATATGCATCATGGGAACAGGACCTTAAAGAGAGGGAGAAAAAAGTCAGAATAGCTGAAAAAAGGCTTGGCATCACTGATACTTCAAGTTATTATGAGGATACAGAAAATATAGACGACAATCAGGAGGACTGACACAGTGGAAGATCTTAAAATATTAGTAGTTGATGATGAGAGCAGGATGCGTAAACTCGTCAAAGACTTTTTAGTAAAAGATGGATATCTCGTAGTTGAGGCTGAGGATGGACAGCAGGCTCTTGATATTTTTTATGAAGATAAAGAGATATCACTGATTATTCTTGATGTTATGATGCCTAAGAGAGATGGCTGGGAAGTGTGCAGAGAAATCAGAGCCAATTCTAAGGTTCCGATCATTATGCTCACAGCTAAGGCGGAGGAAAGAGATGAGCTTTTAGGCTTTGAGCTTGGTGTTGATGAATACATTTCCAAGCCATTTAGTCCCAAGATACTTGCAGCAAGAGTTTCTGCTATTTTGCGCAGAACTAATCAGACGGCAAATAATCAGATCATGGAGATTGGCGGAATTGTAGTTAATAAAGTTGCTCATAGCGTTCTTGTTGACGGTAAAGAGATTGATCTTAGCTATAAGGAATTCGAACTCTTATCATTTTTCTTTGAGAATAAGGGCGTAGCTCTTTCCAGGGAAAAGATTCTTAATAATGTTTGGAACTATGACTATTTTGGCGATGCCAGAACCATTGATACTCATGTTAAAAAACTTCGTGGCAAGCTTGGCAAGAAGGGCGATATGATCAAGACTATCTGGGGAATGGGCTACAAGTTTGACGCAGAATAATACGGGGAATTGGTTTGGCTGTAGATATGGGAAATGATAAAAAGTTTAATAAGACCCATTCCATACGCTTTGAAATAAGCGTTGCTTTCATTGCAACCATAATTGGTACCTTTACCTTTTGTCTTGTCATGAATCTTTTGTTCATGGAAAGCTTTTATGTACAAAATAAGAGAGAAGCTATCATCGAAGCGTATAGAAGTATAGATCGTGCTACCTCTACAGGTGATATTACATCAGAAGAGTTTGATCAGGAAATCAGGCATATCTGTGAGAGATATGATATTGAAATGATAGTCCTTGATGGTGATTCCAAGACTATCAAGTCGTCAACCAGTAACGCAGAGCTTTTGGCCAAGATTCTGTGGGAGAATATGATCAACACCTCTGGTGGAGAGTACGAAATAGAGCATAGAGTTATTTTGGATGTTGGCGAGAACTATACTCTTCAGAGGGAAGAAGATAAAAACGGCAGACAATATCTGGAGATGTGGGGAGTAGTAGGAAATGGAAACCTGGTTTTGGTGCGTTCTACAATGGAGAGTATCAAAGACAGTGTAGCTATTTCCAATACTTTCATGATATATGTGGCTATCGTTGCCATCGTCGCAGGATCCATGGTAATCCTGTACATTTCCAAGAGAGTAACAGATCCTATCAAGAGACTGTACTTTATATCTGATGATATGAAAAAGCTTAATTTCGAAGCTAAGTACGAGTCTACCGGTGATTACCACAGTGAGATTGATGCCCTTGGCTCTAACATGAATGAACTGTCTGAGACACTTGAGTTCACGATCAAAGAACTCAAGAATGCCAATATAGCGCTCAAACATGATATTGCTAAAAAAGAAGAAATTGACGAGATGCGTAAGGAATTTTTATCCAATGTATCTCATGAACTTAAAACCCCAATAGCTCTTATTCAGGGATATGCAGAAGGTCTTAAGGAAGGCATTAATGATGATGAAGAGAGCAGGAACTTTTATTGTGAAGTAATCATGGATGAAGCCAACAAGATGAACATCATGGTTAAAAAGCTCCTTACTCTTAATCAGCTGGAATTTGGCAACGAAAATGCCAATATGGAGAGATTTGATATCGTTGATATGATATCAAACTACATTAAATCTGCAGATCTTTTAGCGAGACAAAAAGATGTTACTATCAAGTTTGATGAATATGAGCCGATATTTGTATGGGGTGATGAATTCAAAATTGAAGAAGTATTGCAGAATTATTATAGCAATGCTCTTAACCATATAGATGGCGAGAGAATCATAGAAATCAAGCTTACCCAGAAAGATAGTCATGTAAGGGTATCTGTCTTTAACACTGGTAAACCTATTCCAGATGACAGTATCGGTCATATATGGGAGAAGTTTTACAAGGTTGATAAAGCCAGAACCAGGGAATACGGTGGAAGCGGCGTTGGATTATCCATTGTTAAGGCAATTATGGAAGGCATGCATCAGGAATATGGCGTCAAGAACTATGATAATGGAGTAGAATTCTACTTTGAATTAGAGACCAAATAATCACTCCTAGAGAGGATAGCTTATGAGGGCAAAAAAGTATTTGGGAATAATGACAGCTATATGTATTGCATTTAGTTTGGCTGGCTGTGGCGAAGCTTTTCCTGAGATGACTGAGGATGAGTATAACCAGACAGTTGAATTTGCTGTTGGCCTTTTGATGAAGTATTCCAACAATGGTCAGGCTAAGCTGACATATGTTGATGCCAAGGAAGTAGCCAAGCAAAGAGCAAAAGAAGAAGCTAAGGCAGAAAAAGAAAAGGCGAAAGCGGAGAGCGCTCAGACTACAACTCCTGCTCCTACGCCTGCTCCAGAACCTGAGCCAGAACCAGTTCAGCCTGAAGAACCAACTACTGATATATCCATTGAAGAAGTGATCCCAGTGGAAGATGATGCAGGAAACATGCAGACTTCTGACAGTTCCACAGAAACAAATACCAGTGAAACGCAGCCAGAGGAGCAGACTGATACTCCATCAGAGACACCAAGTAAGGTAGCAGAAGATCCTGATGCGATAGTTTTATCTACAGAAGAAACACAGGAAATTATTGATGACATATTCTTATCCTACGAGGGATATTCTGTATCCAGTACATACCCAGAAAGCTCTAAGAGTTATGTCATAAATGCTGAAAAAGGCAAGAAGCTTCTGGTGCTGAGATTTGATCTGTACAATGGATCAGACGGAGCCAAGAAGGTAAATATTCTCGAAAAGAATATAAAGTTCCAGGTTATATTAAATGGCAAGAATCTAGGATATACTCCAGTTACATTCCTCCCTAATGATCTTTCATCTTTCGTGGGAACAATTGATTCCAGAGCTCATGAGAGTCTGGTTGTGCTTACAGAGATAGATAAAGAGGCTGCTACATCTATTCAGACGTTGGAAATGATAGTGAGTATTAATGGAGCTGAGCAGAAGGTATCACTTAAATAATAAGTAACTTTATAAAAAGTTTATAGACTGAAAGGCTGGCAAATACTGGGTTTGCCAGCCTTTTTATAAAAAACTCAAAAAAAATTGAAATTTGTTGTTGACACTTATATTACCGAGTGATATATTTATATTCGTTGCTGATGCGGACACAAACACCGCAAACGCAGCAGTGGAGCGGATTCTAGGCTCCTGTACCTTGACAAATAAACAGTAATGCAACCCTGAAAAATTCCAAGAGAATTATTCAGAACAAAAATTAGTAAATAACGGACAGAACAAAAGCCAAGCTTGAGTTCTGGCCAGATCAAACTTTTAAACGTGAGAGTTCGATCCTGGCTCAGGATGAAC
>NZ_JAFRGN010000006.1 GCF_017433805.1 Butyrivibrio sp.
AACACATATGCATTGTACCTGAAATGACATAGTTTTCGCCCATTATTTATTGCTTATCATTGTTTGTAACTTATTAACCAATTGCACATAGGGCTTAAATACTGGTTCTTTTGTGCAAAATATATAAGAAAGTATAGAGAGGATTTTAAAATGGGAGATTTTTTAAAGAACTTTTCACTTGAAGGTAAGGTAGCTTGGGTTACAGGCGCTTCTTATGGACTTGGACTTGCTTATGCAGTAGCATTCGCAGAGAGCGGAGCTAAGGTTGTATTCAACGATATCAACCAGGAACTTGTAGACAAGGGACTTGCTGAGTACGAGAAGCACGGCATCAAGGCTTTCGGTAAGGTTTGTGACGTTACTAAGGAAGATCAGGTACAGGAATTTGTAGCTGCAGTTGAGAAGGAAGTTGGTACAATCGACATCCTCGTTAACAACGCAGGTATCATCAAGAGAATTCCTATGCACGAGATGTCAGTTGATCAGTGGCAGCAGGTTATCGATGTAGACCTTACAGGTCCATTCATCTGTTCTAAGGCAGTTCTTCCAGCAATGATGAAGAAGGGCTCAGGTAAGATCATCAACGCTTGCTCAATGATGTCAGAGTTTGGTCGTGAGACTGTATCTGCATATGCAGCAGCTAAGGGCGGACTTAAGATGCTTACAAGAAACATCTGCTCAGAGTATGGTCAGTACAACATTCAGTGCAACGCTATTGGACCTGGTTACATTGCAACACCTCAGACAGCACCTCTTCGTGAGAAGCAGGCTGATGGTTCAATGAACCCATTCGACAGATTCATCCGTTCTAAGACACCAGCTCAGAGATGGGGTAAGACAGAAGACCTTATGGGACTTGCAGTATTCCTTGCATCTCCAGCTTCTGACTTCATCAACGGACAGGTAGTTTATATCGACGGTGGTATCTCTGCTTACATCGGACAGGATCCTAACAACCTTGATCCTTCCAAGTTTGCTGATATCGACGAGAGCACAGCACAGTAAAGAATAATTTCTATATATAGGATAAAGAAAGGCAATAAAAATGGATAAGATTTGCGAAGAGTTATACAAAATTGGTATCGTTCCTGTAATCGCTATTGACGATGCTAAGGATGCAGTGCCACTTGCTGAGGCACTTATTAAGGGTGGTCTTCCAGCTGCAGAGGTTACATTCCGTACAGCTGCTGCTGAGGAAGCAATCAGACTTATTTCTGAGAAGTTCCCAGAGATGATCGTTGGTGCTGGTACAGTCCTCAATGCTGAGCAGGCTGACCGCGCTAAGGCTGCTGGTGCTAAGTTCATCGTTAGCCCAGGCTTTAACAGATCAAACGTTGAGTACATCCAGTCAATCGGTGTACCTGTAGTTCCTGGAACTGCTACACCTGGTGAAGTTGAGCAGGCTATCGAGCTCGGTCTTGATTGCGTTAAGTTCTTCCCAGCTGAGCAGAACGGTGGTATTGCCAAGATCAAGGCTATGGCTGCTCCTTATACTAAGATGCACTTCATGCCTACTGGCGGTGTTAACAAGAACAACCTCAATGATTACCTCAGCTTCAACAAGGTATTCTGCTGTGGTGGTAGCTGGATGGTTAAGAAGGAACTCATCTCTGCAGGCAAGTTCGATGAGATCGAAGCTATGACAAGAGATGCAGTTAATGCTATGCTTGGCTTCACAATGAAGCACGTTGGAATCAACCAGGCTGATGCTGCAAGCGCTGAGGCTACTGCAGACAAGTTTGATTCACTCTTCGGATTTACCAAGAAGGTTGGCAACTCATCAGTATTCGCTGGCTCAGTTGTAGAAGTTATGAAGTCTCAGGGACGTGGACAGTGCGGACACATCGCTATCGGCACTAACAACGTTGACAGAGCTGTATATCACCTTGGCAAGCAGGGCGTTAAGTTTGATGAGACATCATTCTCATATGATGCAGATGGTCACCTTAAGGTAGCTTACCTCGCTGATGACTTCGGCGGATTCGCTGTACATCTTACAAAAAACTAATTATCACATTTGATTTATAGAATAAGAAAAGAGGATTTTATTATGTCAAAGAAAGTCGTTACATTTGGTGAAATCATGCTTCGTCTTCAGCCAGACAACTATCTTAGATTTGTTCAGGTTGATCACCTTGAGGCTACATTCGGTGGCGGAGAGGCTAACGTATCAGTTTCTCTTGCTAACTATGGTCTTGATTCAGTTTACGTTACAAAGCTTCCTAAGCACGAGATTGGACAGGCTGCTGTTAACTCACTTAGAAAGTATGGCGTTGATACATCTAAGATCACAAGAGGCGGCGATCGCGTAGGTATCTACTACAACGAGAAGGGTGCTTCACAGAGAGGTTCTAAGTGCATCTATGATAGAGCACATTCAGCTATCGCTGAGGCAGTTCCAGCTGACTTCAACTGGGATGAGATCTTCGAGGGTGCTGAGTGGTTCCACTTCACAGGTATCACTCCAGCTGTAAGTGATTCTCTTGCTGAGATCACTCTTGAGGCTTGTAAGAAGGCTAAAGAGCATGGTCTTACAGTATCTTGTGACCTTAACTACAGAGGTAAGCTCTGGAGCAAGGAGAAGGCTGGTAAGGTTATGGCTGAGCTCTGCCAGTATGTTGATGTATGTATCGCTAACGAAGAGGATGCTAACGATGTATTTGGTATCGCTGCTTCTTCAACAGACGTTACAACAGGTAAGCTTAACAGAGAGGGCTACATCGAGGTTGCTCAGAAGCTTACAGAGAGATTTGGCTTCAAGAAGGTTGCTATCACACTTCGTGAGTCACTTTCAGCTAACGACAACAACTGGAGCGCTATGCTCTACACTGATGGACAGGCTTACTTCTCCAAGAAGTATGCACTTCACATCGTTGACCGTGTAGGTGGCGGAGATTCATTCGGCGGCGGACTTATCTACAGCTGCGTTAACGGATTTGATCCTCAGGCTACAATCGAGTTTGCTGTTGCAGCATCTGCTCTTAAGCACTCAATCGAGGGAGACTTCAACCTTGTTACTGTTGATGAGGTTAACAAGCTTGCTGGTGGCGACGGATCAGGACGTATCCAGAGATAATCATCATAAAGAATTATGGAGAGCTCTATCTGGCTTAGGCTGGATAGAGCTCTTTTTATTTTGTTTATTAAATTATCACAGAAAAATAACTGATATATCGCACTCGATTGTATATAATGTATTCGTAGAATTGTGTAGTTGTGCGCATTTATAGGTGTTGCGATATGAAGATGGAAAGACCTTTTCATACTTTTTTGATGTTCATAGCTGTTCTTATGATGCTTCTTACAGGGTATCTTGTTAATAAGATTGCTATTGAAAATAATGTATCTTCTGAGGTTACAGCTGATCTGAATCTTTATGGAGCTAAGCTGTCCGATATATTATATGCTTCTGTAACAAAGAAAAGTGAGACAAAGACTACGTCCGGGTATGATACGGAATATGAGTTTTTGATCACTAACATTGGAGATAATACTATATCTAATTGGAAAGCTACGTTATCAGTTCCAAATGGTACGATTGTAAAAAGTTCATGGGATGCAGCACTTAATCAGCATCTGGATAGAAATGAACTTGTTTTTACCCCTGAGTATTACAGTATAGATATTCATTCCTATGAAGCAACTGCATTCAGGTTGCTTTTAAATACTATTGAGCCGTTTGATCCTCATTCAATTAAATTTGTAGGCTATGAGGTTGTTAAAGGCCAAAAAAACATAATAGGACCAATTATTCAGATAGCTATAGCAATCTGGGCGATTTCATTTATTGGATACTGGGTTACAAGGTTCAATATCAGAAACTACAAAGAAAGACAGCAGAATGATGTTAAGATCATTCTACAGTCGATGAATACTTTCATTAGTTTCATAGACGCAAAAGATCCATATACAAGAGGACATTCAAAGCGTGTTGCCATGTATGGTGCTGAAATTGCCAAGAGAATGGGGCTATCGGAAGATGAGGTCCAGAATATTTATTATGCAGGTCTTTTGCATGATTCCGGAAAGATCAGTATTCCGGATGCTGTTTTAAATAAACCAGGTAAGCTTACTGATGAAGAGCGCAAGCTTATACAGAACCATACAATTGCAGGAGGAAAGATGCTCAAACAGCTTTCTTCTATCAGAGGTATCAGAGAAACAGCTCTTTATCACCATGAGAGATATGATGGAACCGGATATCCGGAAGGTCTTCGCGGAGAATCTATTCCTCTATATGCGAGAATTGTAGGTGTGGCAGATGCTTATGATGCCATGTCTAGTAACCGTGTGTACAGAAGACACCTTAATAAGGATGAGATCATTGAGGAAATTCAAAAGGGCGGTGGAAAGCAGTTTGATCCTGATATTGTAAAATACATGGTTGATATGATTAATGATGGCTATGTAAATGTAGTTAAGATGGAAACGGCAGACAGTGAGGAAGGAGCTAACAATTTCCACCTTACAGAAAGCGATATTCCTGGAGTTTATATGGGATATTAGTATACATAATAATCGATATTGACAAGATGTGTGAAATTTCGTAATATGTAATTGAAATCGGTTTCAGACAGTCCCCAAGACGGAGTTTTTATGGAAAACGATAGACTGAATGCCGGTAAGTCGATTACAATCTATGATATTGCAGCGGAAGCGGGAGTGTCTGCTTCTACTGTTTCTCGTGTCCTGAACGGAAGTGCTTCCGTTCGCAAAGAGAAGAAGGACAGAATCCAGAGCATAATTGATAAATATAATTTCAAGCCTAATGCATTGGCTAAGGGGCTTTCTGACACTGCCACCAAGACAATTGGTATCATTGCTGCTGACGTTAGAAACCCTTATTATTCAGCTCTTTTTGTAGCCTGCGAGATTGCAGCAGAGAAGGCTGGATACAGTGTTGGTCTTGCTAATTCGCTTGGCGTAAAAGAAAGAGAGCAGGCGCAGCTGGATATTCTGCTGCAGCAGAAGGTTGATGCCATCATTCAGATGGGCGGACGGGTTGATGATCTTATTACTGATGATGCGTATGCTGAGAAAGTAAGGGCTGTTTGTGCCAGTACTCCTGTGATTGTAACGGGCAAGCTTGATAAAGCGCCTGTTCACAGGGTAGTTATTGATGAAGCAAAGGGAATGAACCTTGTTATGGAACATCTTATCGGACTGGGACATCACAAGATTGCTCTTGTTGGAGGTGAAATGCGCGTTGCTTCTACTTTTTACAAGTATCAGAGATATGAGGATAATCTCAAGGCGCATGGTATCAAGGTAAATGGGGAATATGTAGTAAATGGATATTATGATCCGGAATCAGGGTATGACGCAACCAATAAGATTCTGAAACTAGAGGACAGGCCTACAGCGATAATAGCAATTAATGACTTTGCTGCCAGTGGAGCTCTCAGGAGTATAAGAGAACATGGGTTAAGAGTGCCTGAGGATATATCTGTAGTAAGTTTTGACAATACATATATCGCTGATCTGATGTCACCTAAGCTCACCAGTATAGATTATAACTATGATAAGTATGGCCAGAAGTTGATAGATACAGCAGTTGCTGTATCTGCCGGAAAAGAAGTAGAAGACCTTCAAATGGTTGATCCGGTGCTGGTTATCAGGGATAGTACAGGGATATGCTATAACTGATGGCAAAAGATATAAGAATATTTATGGAAAAACGTTTTTGAAACTGTGATATTGCTATTTGGTATTTTTGTATACAATATATGGCAAAATGTACAAAAATAGGAGGAAGTAACTAGTATAGCTTCCTCCTTTTTGTATTAATTCACCAAAACTGCAATCGGTTTCAAAATAATCATTGACTAATATATGGCATTAATGATTAAATAATGATATGAAATCGGTTGCAAGTTGTTAAAATGCACAAACGGGGACTGTGTTTAATAGAAAAGCAATCGCGAGTAATTGGGAGGGTTCCATGAGTAAGAATACTAATTCATCTTCTACGCAGGTAATCAGGAAGCGCGGGGTGCTAGAAACTTTGTGGAGATACAGAGTTTTGGAACTTATGTGTTTGCCTGCAGTAGTCTTTTTCTTCCTTTTCAGCTATATGCCGATGCCCGGTATTTGGGTAGCCTTTGTTAAATATAATTACAGAGATGGTATTTTTGGAAGTAAGTTCGTAGGTCTTAAGAACTTCCAGTTCCTGGCAGAGTCAGGCAAGCTCTTTGAACTTACCAAGAATACAATTCTCTACAATATCGCATTTATTATCCTGGGTAACTTACTTGCTATTCTCGTAGCTATTCTTCTTAACGAGATGCAGAGCAAGATGTTCAAGAAGGTATCACAGACAATGATGTTCCTTCCATACTTCATTTCACAGGTACTTGTAGGAATTCTTGTTTACAACCTTTTAAATTATGACTACGGTTTTGTAAATGAGGTTCTCACATCACTTGGAAGAGAGAAATGGGGACCGTATTCAGATCCTTCGGTTTGGCCGGTAATCCTGGTAATCGTTCATTTGTGGCAGCAGACAGGTTACAACTCAGTTGTTTACTTCGCTGCAATCTGCGGAATTGATGCAGAGATCATCGAGGCAGCCAAGGTTGATGGTGCCAACGCTTTCCAGAAGATCAGATACATCATTCTTCCAGGACTTAAGCCTACAATAGTAATTCTTCTGTTGTTCGCTCTTGGTGGAATCGTAAAAGGTAACTTTGGTCTGTTCTACAACATTATCGGTACTAACTCACTTCTTTATCCTACAACAGATATTATTGAGACTTACGTGTACCGTGCTACAATCAATGACTTTAACTTCTCTACAGCATCAGCTGTTGGTTTGTATCAGTCAATCATAGGCTTTGTAATGGTTATGGCAGTTAACTACATAGTTAAGAAGATTGATCCAGATTATTCACTGTTCTGATTATTGATGCAAAAGAAATTAAGAAAATAAGAGGAGTTTTACGATGGCTAAATCAAATGAAATCGAAATGACTGGCGTTAAAGTTAAACTTGGCGCTTCAGATATTATTATAAGAGTTTTTGGATATGTACTTATTACATTCTATGCTCTTGCATGTATTTTTCCTTTCCTGATCATCATCGGTACATCTTTTACCAATGAGGCAGTAATCAGAGCAGAAGGTGTTCAGCTTCTTCCAAAGGAGTTCACACTTAAAGCCTATGAGATGGTTGTCAGAGGCGGAATGATCTGGAAATCATACGGACTTACAATTACTCTTACATTATGCGGAACAGTAGTAGGTCTTATGATAATTGCTATGACAGGTTATGCACTTCAGAGAAAAGATTTCCCTCTCAGAAATGCAATTTCCTTCTATATTTACTTTACTTCACTGTTCTCAGCAGGACTTGCACCATATTACCTTCTGATGACACAGACCTACAAATTAAATGATAGCTATCTGGCAGTATTTTTCCCTCTTCTCATGTCACCTTGGCTGATCATTCTCATGAAGAACTTTGTTAAAGCTATCCCTCATGAGATCACAGAATCAGGTAAGATTGACGGAGCCGGAGATATGGTCATCTTTACAAGACTTATTCTTCCTATGCTCAAGCCAGCTCTTGCTACAATAGGTCTTTTCCTTGCACTTGGATATTGGAACGAGTGGTATCAGTCATCTCTTTTCCTTAGTTCAAGAGTAGCTGTTAAGCCACTTCAGTTCCAGCTGTACAAGGTTGTTAACGAAACTCAGGCACTTAAGAATTCAATCGCCGGACAGTACATCACACTTACAGATGTACCTACAGAGTCACTTAAGATGGCAACAGCAGTTATGGCAACAGGACCTATCGTATTCCTGTATCCATTCGTTCAGAAGTATTTTATCGGCGGTATTACCGTTGGTGCGGTAAAGGGCTGAGAGAACTTGCTGAGGTTTTTTCGAAGCTAGTTCGAACGTCTTCCGGCGAGCGTATGCGAGAGCGGAAGTTCCTTGTTTGAAACTCACGTAAGTGGGTTCACATATTCATTTTCTTATCAAAAAGGAGGATAAAAATGAAGAAAAAGTTATTAGCAACATTACTTAGCGCAAGCATGGTACTTGGTATTGCAGCATGTGGCTCATCTACAGCTGAAACACCAGCTCCTGCAGACACAACTGCAACACAGACAGAAACAAAGACTGAGACAACTACAACTGATGCAGGCAGCACAGAGACAGCAGACGCTTCAGCTATCGACACATCTGAGCATGTAGTTATCACCTACATGACAACAGGTGGTGCTCCAGAAGGAAACCAGACAGATGCTATGCTTGAGCAGCTGAACAAGATCCTTACAGAGAAGGTTAACGCAGAGCTTGAAGTATACTACATCGACTGGACAGATTATCTTTCAGTTTATAACTTAACACTTGCACGTATGGACGGTACAGTAGACCTTGTTGGTACAGCTTCTGACTGGCTTGATGCTTGGCCAAATGCCAAGAATGGTGCTTTCCTTGAGCTTTCAGAGGATATGCTCAAGACATACGCTCCTAAGACATGGGAGTCAGTATCACCTGAGCACTGGGAACTTTGCAAATATGATGGAAACATCTACCTTATGCCAGAAGATAACTATGCACAGTGGACTAACCACGGATTTGCATATCGTCTTGACTGGGCTAAGGAAGCAGGCCTTGCTGATGGCGTTAAGAGCTGGGAAGACCTTACAACATACTTCAAGTATGTAAAAGAGACATATCCTGATGTTATTCCTTGGGATTCAGACGGCACACAGTATGCAACAATGGTTGGTGGATGGATCACATCTCACTCTAACTATGTTTCAATCGATGGTATCAACTCCGGCGCTATGTGGGGTGGTACAAAGGATGACCTTTACACAGTATATTCACCATATGTAACAGATACAGATTCACTTGTTGAGTTTGCTAAGATGATGAAGGAATGGGATGAGATTGGCGTTTGGAAGACAGACGTTCTCAACAACACAACTTCTGACAACAGAGAAGACTTCAAGATTGGCCGTGTAGCAGCTGAGCAGCACCACACACAGACTTGGACAGACCTTTGCTCACACAAGGATGGCTATACAATCTATGATGATCCTAAGGCTGAAACAGGCTTCTTCTACTTTGGTGAAGAGACTAAGAACCTTGTAGCTCTTTCAATCACTCACGGTGCTATGGCTGTATCTGCAGCTTCCAAGAACCCTGAGAGAGCTCTTATGGTTTATGACCTTATCAGAAACGATCCAGATTGCTACAAGCTTTTCAACTATGGTGTTGAGGGCGTTTCATACGAGCTTACAGCTGATGGCATGAGAAAGACTCCAGACGGATACAACTCAGCTACAGATGGTATTTCTGTAAACTACTGGTGGGGACGTAACGATGACCTTGAGATCAAGGACGCTACAATGAACTGGGATGCTATCGAGAAGCTCTACAAAGAGTATGATGCAATCAAGATCGACTATCCATATGGACAGTTCGTTCCTAACGTAGATGACATTCAGTCTAAGATCGACAACATCAATGATATTCACACAACATACATGAAGCAGATCGCATTTGGTAAGTACCAGGGATCAGCTGAAGATATCGTTGCTGAGTATCAGGAAGCTCTTAAGAAGGCTGGTATCGATGATGTAACAGCTGAGCTTCAGAGGCAGTTCGACGAGCTCTACAAGTAATAACTTGAACTAATTACTAGATAAAAAGGGAATACTGTAGACTAGTTTTGCAGTATTCCCTTTATTATAAAAATGAGGAAACGAAAACAATAGCTTTAGTTTTCAGGAGATAAATTATGGGAAAATTTGAAATTAAGGATACCTTTTATTTAAATGGAGAACCATTCAAGGTTATATCTGGTTCTTTTCACTATTTCAGGACTGTCCCGGAGTATTGGGTCGACAGACTTGAGAAGTTAAAAGCTCTTGGATGCAATACCGTTGAGACCTATATTCCATGGAATCTTACAGAGCCTAAAAAAGGTGTATTTAATTTTGAAGGTTTCTGCGACATAGAGAAATTTATACAGACTGCTACTGAGCTGGGCCTTTACATTATTATCAGGCCATCACCTTATATCTGCGCTGAGTGGGAATTTGGCGGACTTCCAGCATGGCTGTTAAAAGACAGAAATATGCGCCTTAGAGTCAGCTACAAGCCTTTTCTTGATGCGGTAGAGGATTATTATAAGGTTCTGATGCCTAAGATCACCAAGTATCAGATTGATAATGGTGGAAACATTATTCTCATGCAGATTGAGAATGAGTATGGATATTACGCTAATGACCATGAGTACATGAAGTTTATGCGTGATCTGATGGTTAAGTATGGCGTTACAGTACCTCTTATTACTTCAGACGGCCCATATCATGAGAGCTACAGAGGTGGCTATGCAGAAGGTGCTCACCCTACTGGTAACTTTGGATCCAAGACAGAAGAGCGCTTCAATGTAATCAAGGATTACACAAACGGTGGACCACTTATGTGCGCTGAGTTCTGGGTTGGCTGGTTTGACCATTGGGGAAATGGCGGCCATATGAAGGGCAACCTCGTACAGAGTACTGAGGACCTTGATAAGATGCTTGAGCTTGGAAATGTCAGTATCTACATGTTCCAGGGTGGTACAAACTTTGGATTTATGAATGGCTCTAACTATTACAACGAGCTTACACCTGACGTTACAAGCTATGACTATGATGGAATACTCACTGAGGATGGACAGATCACTGAGAAGTATCGTAGGTACCAGGAAGTAATTCGCAAGTATGTGGACGTTCCAGAGGTTGAGTTTAGTACCAAGATCAGCAGAAAGAGCTATGGAACACTTGAGTGTAAGGAGAAGGTATCTCTTTTTGCAACACTTGATACACTCAGCACTCCAGTGCATCTTCCTTATACGGTTAACATGGAAGAGCTTGATCAGAGCTATGGCTATATTCTCTATAGATCAAGACTTCATTCAGAGGCTGGAATTGCCAAGCTTAAACTCTGGGAGACTGGAGACAGAGCTAATGTATTTGTAGATGAGAATCCGCTCATTACACTTTATGACCTGGAGCTTAACGATGAGCATAATATTCCTATGGAGAAGTTCCTTGCATGCTCTCAGCCTGCACAGATGCTCGCCGGTAAGTTTATGATGGAGAATGGACTCACTCCTGAGACTGCTGCAGCTGCTATTGGAGAAGCAGGTCTTTCTACAGGAACTCTTCAGGGACTTAATGAGAAATTTGATGTCCTTGTTGAGAACATGGGACGTGTTAATTTTGGCCCTCGTATGGAGACACAGAGAAAGGGTATTAACAGATGTGTTCAGATTAACGGTCATATACATAATGACTGGGATATCTATACACTTCCTCTTGATAACATCGACAAGGTAGATTTTAGTAGAGAATACAAAGAGGGTGCGCCTGCATTCTATCGCTTTACATTTGATGTTGATGAGAAGGGTGACACATTCCTTGACTTCGAAGGATGGGGCAAGGGAGTAGCATTTATCAATGGCTTTAACCTTGGAAGATTCTGGGAAATCGGACCTCAGAAGAGACTGTATATACCAGCTCCTCTTCTTAAAGATGGAGAAAATGAGATCATTATCTTTGAGACAGATGGTAAGGTAAGAGATACAATTGAGCTCAAAGATGAGCCAGATATTGGTTGAATATAGCACGTGACAAAAGAGGTGACTTGGATGCCGCCTCTTTTTTGTATTAATGAAATTAAAAAAGACCACCGGTATATGCCGGTGGCCTAATTTACCAAGCAAATTATGGATGATAGATTACATCAGCACCTGGTGCTTCTGTATTTACAGTTCCGCCGCTGAAGCTCTTCCAGTTAGTGTTTCTGTCAGCATCGTAGATATAGCCATCAACATATCTTGTATCGTCGCCGCTGAGCTGTGTTCCACTGAGCTTAAGCTCTTTGATCTCTGGTGTGTTCCAAGTCTTCATACCTTTTGCTCCTCCATGATACTTTTTTTCCCGCAAGTTGGCCAACTTACAGAGGCTATGTTATCACTGCACCATAGTAGAGTAAAGGAATCTTACACAACTGTAACAGATGTGTTCAAATTGTTAAAAGTTTACCATAATACGATAACAACCAATATCAAATTCTGAAAAACAATATAAATATATCGAATAACAACAAAAATATATTGACATTCAATTTTAGGAGTATTATCCTAAAATCAATAAAACGTTAGAAACACCCAAAAACGTTATTTTGGAGGAAAAATAATGGGAAAAGATGGGAATAAGGTGAATGTAAACGAGTCAGCAAGCATCGGTGCAACAAAAGCCTTTATAGTTATCCTGACAGTTGCTGCAGTGATTATGTGTGTTCTGGGCCCCAGAATCGTAGAGATCGTCATGACCAAGACAACACCACTTGTACCGGATGAGTACAGATTCTGGATTATGTTAATTGGGGGATATGTTCTTGCAACGATTCTATTTGTCTTTTTGTCTCTATTATATAAGCTGGTTTGCAGAATAGAACTGGGCGAAGTATTTGTAGAACAGAATGTTAAGGCACTTAGAATCCTTAGTAAGCTCGTATTTGCCGCATGTGTTATTACATTCGCTATCGGAATCACCTGTACGTACATGATATTCGTCATCACCGTTACAACCGCATTTGTGACACCTATCATCAGTGTTATAGGACATGCATTTGCCAAGGCGGTAGCGATGAAGGATGAATTGGACCTGACTGTATGAGGAGGTGGCCATGATTAGAGTTAATTTGGATGTGGTAATGGCAATGCGTAAGGTGGGGGCTGGAGATCTTGCGGAGAAGGTCGATATCACTCCGGCGAATCTTTCTATTTTGAAAAATAATAAAGCTAAGGCGGTTAGATTTTCGACGCTCAACGCGATCTGCAAGGAGCTTAATTGCCAACCGGGAGACATCCTGGAATATGTACCAGACGAAGACAACGATGGAGGACAGTATGGAAGTAAAGAAGAATAAGGTAGTCTTTAGATGGGCTGCCATCATAAGTTATGTTGTGGGATTTATTTATATTAAGTATATGGCCTGGAGCGCAGGCATTTGTGACAATGATTTCTGGCAGGGCAAATACGGACTCAGGATGCTGATCTTTGCAGTGATTTTTATTGTATGCACAGAGCTGTTTGCAAATCTTACAGGCGTTACCTATCAGAGTATTAAGGAAAAAAAGAACTCGGTAATCGAGCCGATTATCTATATCGCATGCATATTGCTTCAGTCAATTGGACTTGCTTTCTGGAACTTCCATGATGACTGGGAGGCTGCACAGCTCTTTTTCTGGCACTTTACAATTATCTATTATATTCTCGCAAGAACAGGCTCACTGGTAGCTGGCAGAAGCGGAATAATGTTTATCATAGACTGTTTTCAGGGATGTGTTGTTATTCCGGTCAGCAATATGTTCCTCAGAGTAGTTGCTATTTTCAAGAGAGAAGATAAGCTTGATGAAAATGGAAATGTTATTCCAAGGAAAAAGATTTCTGCTAGAACTGTTGCAACAATAGCAGCTTCTTCGTTTGTAGCACTCATCATTTGCTTATATGCGTATGTTCAGCTTGCAAATGCATCAGATACCTTTGAAGATGTTGGAACTCGTTTCTTTGAGGCTTTAAATAAGTTTTTCACTCAGGATTTCTGGGAGTATATTACAGAGAACTTTGTATTTTTCTTAACTTCAATCCCTGTTAGCTGGTTCCTTTTCTGCCTGCTTGGTGGAACTCTCAACACTGATAAGCCTTACGTTACAGATGAGAGAATTGAACATGAGACAAAAGGCTTCCACGTGCTTCCTTCATATTCAGCTTATATCATTATCGGAAGTGTTTGCCTGTTATATACATTGTTCCTTGGCGCTTCAATAAATGACTTTATCAACCATAAAGGTCTTTTTGCAGCAACAGCACATGAAGCATCAGTAAGAGCAGTTGGAAGCTTCTGGAGCCTTATAAGAGTTGTTCTTTTGAACTTTGTAATCCTTGCCGGATCATGTTTCTTCTCACAGAAAGCTCTTTGGGATGAGAAGGCTACAAGAATCCTTGCAACAATACTTTTTGTGTTCGCCCTTGGATTCGCAGTTCTTGCTGCATGTAACCTCATTGGTGTATATATCATGATCTTTGGAATCACACCAAGAAGAATTATGTCATCATGGGTAGTTATGAATGTCATTGCATGGTGCATACTCCTGATAATTCGTTTTTACAAAAAAATACCTGCCGCTCAGATCGGTATTATCCTTGCGGCAGTTTCATTCTCAGTTGTTGTATGCTTTAAATTCTAAGTGTTCCATATAGGTGACCATCAAATTCTCTAAAGTAGGTCTCTTCGATCTTGCGCATGAAGACTGTAATGTCTCCATCACCAAAGTACAGCTCGAACCTAAGGGACCCTACACATTCACCTATGAGATGGACGCGAATATATAGAACATTTTCTCTAAGCCAGATGGCACCTGCTGCAAAGTGGGTGCCTTCGTTTTGCTCTGGGCCACATAAGGAAGCCTTCATATCTGAAGGGATTATGTCGCCTTCTACCATGTTCTGGAATCCAAATTTTATTTCGGTAAAAGAACTATCGCCGCTCTTATCATCTGACAAAAGCTTTAAGGATGACGCATCCTCTGACAGATCAAGTACCAGCTTGGTATAACCCTGCCTGTTATTGTCAAGGTCATATTCCAGGTGCTTGGATGTGATGCATGGAGTAGGATTTGGCCGTCCATTTGGAATCTTTGGAAGTTCGACTTTTAAGGATTCCGATAGCTTCATAAGCTCATCGTAATCTCTTTTGCCGTCTGTAACTTCCTTTATATCATCACAAATTCCAGGTAAAAGAATATTGTAAATGCCATCATATATAACCTGATTGCCACCAGCAATTCCCTGAGTGTCAGCAGTTGTCATGATCAGAAGCTCCTGCTCTGGAAGGCTTATGGCCAGCTGACCACCCATGCCATACATTACAAAGCCGCCCATTTCATTCTGCCAGATCTGCATTCCATAGCCCACAGATTCACTTGGAAGAGGCCCTGTCATTATGCTGTCGCTCAGGTTAGAAGTGGCAAGCTCGATGAACTGTGGATTTAAAAGAGTTCTTTTTTCACCATCGTTGCAAACTACAGTGCCTTTTTTATCAAGGACATATAAGACCTTCAGAATATCCATTGGAGTTGCCATAAGGCCACTTCCGCCGATAGATACCCCAAAGGGATCCTTGACCATATATGAGTTTTCGCTGAAATCAAGATAACACAGGAACTTTTCTCTCAGGTACTCCAGCATTGGCTTATCTGTAAGCTTTTCTACAAGTGCGCACATTACATGGGCTGCAGATGTGTCATAGTGGAACACTGTTCCAGGCTTATGTGTGGGAGCTACGGTAAAAAAGCTCTCGACCCAGTCGGACTTCATATCTACCTTGTAGGTGGTAGAAGCGTGACAGGTGCGCATCATCAGCATATTTCTGATGGTTGTCTCTTTTATCCAATGATGGGTATCGGCTGTTATGTATTCAGGAAAATATTTGGTAATGGAATCATCAAGAGATATTTTTCCCTCATCTGCCAAAAGAGAAATGGCCATGGCAGTGAAACTCTTACTTATGGAAAACATTCTGTGAAGAGTATCTTTTTTATAGGGGGCATAATATTTTTCAAATACAAGCTTATCTTTTCTCATTATGAGAAGTGAGTGCATTGGAATTTCTTTTTTATCAAGATATAAGAGGAGGTCACGAATCGATGAAGATTTTATTCCTGCCTCTTCTGGAAGTGTGGTGTTAAAAGCGAACATATTAAACTCCTTATAAGGTTATGATTATCAGCTGCTTTCATCATAGCAGAACGGAAAAGTTTATCGCAACTGGCTTATTAGTAAAGAACGATTTGATATAGTTGTTTTAGGGCTAATTTCTATGCTATAATCTGTAGTTAGTACATTATTGGAGAGGTGTTTATGTCATCAATAATTCAGAACAATCAGGTTTTTAATAACGAAATCGCTTTTTGCAGAGTATATAGCTTAGAGAGCAAGAAGCAGCTCGAGGAGAGATTCCTTGCACACAGGATTTCATACTTCATAGAGTGGCAGGATAAGTCAATTATTCAGCGTTTGTTCGACAGAAAGGGCAGCAAGATCGTTTGCACCTTTAGAATCAATAAGAGCGAGGTTATGAGAGCAAGAGAGCTTGCTCAGGGAATCGAGGGTATCAAGTTCAAGGACAACGGAGACATCAAGTTTAACGAGCGCATTCGCAGGAGAAGCGAAGCTGTTAAGAGTGATGACGACAGCGATGGACTTGAGATGCCAGAGCTCAAGTTTGAGAATAGTACTGAGGACTATGAGGAAGAGAACTGATAAAGAGTAGGGGACAAGCGCCCCTACTTTATTTTTGTATCATAGGACAATTGTTCCAATATCTATATTTAAGAGTGTTGTATTTAATGAGAGGTAAGAGATGTCATATCATCAGAATGTTAAAAAATTTGAGAAGATAAACCAGAAGATGAACAAGGGAAAAGAGGCTGCGGATAAGACTCAGGACAAGAATAAGAAATCTAAATTTACAGATGGGCTTAAGGCAAGTGTAAAGGCAAAAGCAGATGTTGAGATGAATGAGAAGTCTGTAGGTAAAAGTAAGACAAACACTAAGGTCAAGACTGCTCCAAAGGGCAAAAATGCAGATAATAAGACTCTTGCCAAAAAGAGCCGCTGTCCATATTTCAAGAAGTGCGGCGCTTGTCAGATGATCGATACTCCATATGACAAGCAGCTCAGACAGAAGCACGCTCATGTAGCGGAGCTCCTTGAGCCATACACAAGAGTTGCAGCTTTTGTTGGAATGGAAGAGCCGGAGCACTACAGATGCAAGGTTCACGCTGTATTTACCCATGATAAAAAGGGCAATCCATTATCTGGAATATATAGAGAAGGAACACATGACGTTGTGCCTATCGACAGCTGTCTTTTGGAGGATCAGAAGGCTGATGCTATCATCGGTACAATCCGTGGAATGCTCAAATCCTTTAAGATCAAGACTTATGATGAGGACAACGGCTACGGACTTCTTCGCCATGTACTCATCAGAATTGGCAAGAATACAGGCGAGATAATGGTAGTACTGGTTACAGTATCACCTATTTTCCCATCCAAGAATAATTTTGTTAAGGCACTCCTTAAAGAGCATCCGGAAATAACAACAATTGTTCTTAATGTAAATGACAAGCAGACCAGCATGATTCTTGGAGATAAAGAAAAGGCCATGTATGGCCCTGGATTTATCTATGATATCTGCTGTGGCATGAAGTTCAAGATCAGTCCTAAGTCCTTCTATCAGGTTAATCCGATTCAGCAGGAAGTTCTCTACAATACTGCGATTGAGATGGCTGACCTCAAGGGGGATGAAGTTGCTCTTGACTGCTATAGTGGTGTAGGAACCATCGGAATCATCGCAAGCCCTCATGTTAAAGAGGTTATTTCTGTAGAGCTTAATTCTGACGCAGTCAAGGATGCCAAGCTTAATGCCAAGATAAATGATGTGGATAATATCACATTCTACGAGAATGATGCTACAAGATTTATGCAGCAGATGGCTGATTCAGGGGATAAGGTTGATCTGGTATTCATGGATCCACCACGTGCAGGCTCAACACCAGAGTTTATCGAGTCTATGATCAATCTGGCACCACAGAAGGTTGTCTACATCTCATGTAGCCCGGATTCATTGGCTAGAGACCTTGAACTTATCACAAAGGGAGGCTACAAGGTTAAAAAAGCTGTGCCAGTAGACATGTTCCCGTTTACTAGATCGATAGAAACCTGTGTGTTACTGACAAAATAATGCGTTACAGGTTGAGAATGCTGTGATATTCTTAAATAAAAAACAAATTAGGGGAATAAATGTATGAAAAAGAGTAGTTTTGGGACGAGACAAATTGTAATTACAGCAGTGCTGCTTGCTATATGCATAGTCAGTCAGTACTTTAAGAATCTGAGCGTGTTTATAACCGGGCCTATCATAAATGCCTGTCTGATCATAGCTGTTTTATCATCAGGGCTTGTAAGCGGCCTTATTTTGGCAATTATAACACCTGTTACGTCATATATCATTGCTGCATCACCAGTTATGATGGCAGTGCCTTGGTTGGTTCCATTTATTATGACTGGAAATGCTGTCCTTGTACTTGCAACTAACCATTTCCTTAGAAAAGACCTTCAGTATGGAAAAGGGCTTAGAGACATAAAGAGTTACGTAAAGGCTGTTATTTGTTCAGGACTTAAGGCATTCTTTATGTGGATTACTATTTCAATGTGGCTCCTTCCTGCATATATATCTGAAGAGAGCCCACTTTTCAATAAGCTTCCTGTATTTAAGACAATGTTCTCAGCAACACAGTTTATTACAGCCTGCATTGGCTTTGTATATGCTTTTATTATCTGGGCTGCTCTTAGCAGATTCCTTAGAAAAGGCGAGTAATCGTAACAGATGTTTTTTTCAATTTTAGCAAGAATTTTTACATGATTTTAGGTTTTTCTAAAAGCCTGTTCCATATAGAATAATCCAAAAGGGAGGATTATTCTATGTCTGTACATGTTATTGATGAAGCAAATCGTTGTTTGCAGTGCCCTAATCCCAGATGCAGGGAGAATGGGTGTCCGATTCACACTAATATTCCTGAGATGATCAGACTTTTTAAAGAGAATAAGATGATGGAAGCGGCGGAGATGTTGTTTGAGAACAATCCGCTTTCCATGGTCTGCTCTCTTGTCTGCAATCATGAGAATCAGTGCGAGGGGAACTGTGTTCGCGGGATAAAAGGGGACCCCGTCCATATTTCTTCCATAGAAAACTACATATCAGATTCCTGTTTTGAGAGACTTGAGCTTAAAAAAGCTCCTTCAAACGGAATGAAAGCAGCTGTAATCGGTGCAGGACCTGCAGGAATAACAATTGCTATTATTCTTGCTCTCAAGGGATATTCCATTACAGTATTTGAAACTCACGACAAAATCGGTGGAATCCTTAGGTACGGAATACCTGAGTTCAGGCTTCCTAAGTCCATTCTGGACAGATACTATGTCAAGATGAGAGAGCTGGGTATCAAATTCAGACCTAATTTCTCTATTGGAGGATCAACTGGTATTCAGGATCTTTTAAATGATGGCTACAAGAGCGTTTTCATTGGAACTGGCGCATGGAGACCGCGTAAGCTTGGAATTCCAGGAGAAACCTTTGGAAATGTCTTTTACGCTATTAACTATCTCAACAATCCTGATGTCTACGAGCTTGGCGATAAGGTGGCTATCATTGGCGCTGGAAATGCTGCAATGGATGTTGCCAGAACTGCCATCAGACACGGCTCAAGAGATGTCACAGTTTATGTAAGGGGCGATGAGGTTTCTGCGTCCAAGACAGAGTTCGAATATGCCAAGGTTGACGGTGTCAAATTTGAATACAATATGTCTATTGTGAGAATAGAAGATGATGGCCCTGTGTTTAAGGATGGAGATGGCGAGAAGCTCATACCTGCTGATAGCATTCTCATTGCAATCTCTCAGGTTCCTCAGGACAGGATTATCAGTAAGGAAAAAGACCTTAAGCTTAACGAGAAGGGTAATCTTGCCACCAATGAATTGGGCGAAACTACCATTCCGGGAGTATTTGCGTCAGGCGATGTTGTTACAGGTGCCAAGACTGTAGTTGCAGCTGTAGCAGTTTCTAAGCAAATTGCTGAAGATATGCACAACTTTATGCAGACAAATAGGTGATTATTAAGGTATAATAGATTCTGCGAAAAATTACTTGGAATTGTATAGGGTAGAGATGCAGAATTATAAGTTCATTATCAGCTATGATGGGACAAGATATCATGGCTGGGAGAAAAAGCCGGGCATTGACACTATTCAGGGTAAGGTAGAAGGTGTTCTTAATAGGATGGTTGGTGCTGATGGGGCTAATGAAGTGAATCTAATAGGCGCAGGCAGGACTGATGCTGGTGTACACGCCAGAGCAATGACTGCCAGCGCCCTTCTTGAGACGAAATTATCTGAAGCGCAGATACAGGAGTATATGAATACTTATCTGCCGGAGGATATTAGTATCAATGAGGTCAAGGTCTGTTCTGACAGATTCCACGCCAGATATAATGCAATAGGTAAGACATACAGATATACATGCTGGTATGGGGCCAGCAAGCCTGTTTTTGACAGGAAGTATGTGACTATTCTTGATGCGGAGCCTGATGTTGACAAGATGAAAGAGGCGGCGGGCTTCTTAGTTGGCGAGCACGATTTCAAGAGCTTTTGTGGCAATCCCAAGATGAAGAAATCAACGGTTAGAAACGTTGATGCCATCAACATAGAGAAGAGTGGCAATTACATTCGTTTTTATTTCCATGGCAATGGATTTTTACAGAATATGGTGAGAATTCTCACTGGAACGCTTTTGGAAGTTGGCTATGGCAATATTCCTCCACAGCGTGTTAAGGACATTCTGAGTGCATGTGACAGGAAACAGGCAGGACCAACTGCCAGACCAGAAGGCTTATGCATGATGAAGGTGGACTACTAATGTATCTACGAGTGGCCAAGGCTGTGAGTAGTAGATATATAAAATTATGATACGGGGTGTTATATGAATCACAAGTTAAGCAAAAAACTATTTATGACAGTAGCCGGAATGTTTATGATAGCATTTGTTCTTTTGACAAATCCTATCACAGCCAAGGCTGCTGGTACTGGTGCAGTTGCAATCAATTCCGTAACCATCGGTGGCAGCAATGTTAATATTGTTGCTTCTGCATCGGACCTTCCAGACAGTGATGATGGGGTATATTATCTCTACGCTGAGAAGGTATATCAGAATGGCCCTTCAGGCAATGCAATAGCATCTGCTCCTGTAGGCACTGCGGTTAATTTTTCAGTACCACTTGGTATGAATACAGCAGATTGCCGACTTTATGACAAGTTCCAGATCTGCGTGCTTCAGGGCGGCGCAATGGTACCTGTAACTAATCCAAGATATATCACTAATCCTGAGGTTCTGGGCACAGCTGTTCCAGCCAAGAACAACGGTAAAAAGGGTATTATCCTTGACGGCGCCAAGATAGGCAATGGCAATACAGAGGTTGTTGACCTTGGAGTTCAGCAGGCTGCTTATAATATCAACATTACTGATATTGTTGGCGGTAACGGAGCTGTTAAATATGAGTATAATGGCAAGGTTTATGGCTTTGACTCTACATATCTCAGCCAGTATGACCACTGCGTTAAGACTACTTCCAGCCAGGGAATCGGACTTACAATGGTACTTCTGAACCCTTATTCAAGAGGCGAGGAGTTCATGATCTCTCCATCTTCAAGAGGTGGAATCGGCAGAAGCAGCTACTATATGATGAATACTTCTGAGCAGAAGGGCCTTGAGCATCTTGAGGCAGTTATTTCCTTCCTTGCTAACAGATATAACGGACGTAATGGCTTTGGACAGATTGACAACTGGGTAGTTGCCAACGAAGTAAATGCCAAGAATGTATGGAACTACTCATCAGTTTCTGATGAGCTTACATATGCGCAGTTGTATGTTGATTCTCTCAGAGTGTGCTATAACGCCATCAAGAGTAAGAATGCCAATGCAACAGTCTGCATCAGCCTTGATCAGAACTGGACACATGTACATAATCCAGCTTCTTACTACTCTGCAAGAAGTATGATCGAAGCTATCAACGCTGTGGCTTGTGCACAGGGTAACTTTGACTGGGCTGTAGCTGAGCATCCATACAACTATCCTATGACATGGACTCCTTTCTGGACTCCTAAGAGCGAGACTGCTGCAGCTATGATCCAGCACAACATCAATACACCATATCTTTCTATGGAGAATATTGAGCAGCTTACAGATTATCTTAGCCTTCCTGAAATGCGCAATACCAAGGGCAATGTGAGACCAGTTCTTTTAACAGAGATAGGTTATACCTCAACTCAGAGCGAAGAGGCTCAGGCTTATGCCATGGTTTATGCGTATCAGAGGGTTATGACTAACAGATATATCAGAATGATCATATTCAACAGACAGACTGATTTCCCTCTTGAGGTAAGACAAGGACTTTCTGTAGGTCTGACAGACCAGAAAGGTAGAAGGAAACTGGCTTACGAGGTATTCAAACAGATGAGTGGCCCTAACGCCGGAACCTATTCAGCACAGGCTGCTGCGTATATGGGAATAGCCGATTGGAACGCTGCCATGAATGCCCGCTAACCCAGTACTGGTGCGGGGTTCATACATTTTTTATAAAGTTAAAAAAAGGATTAAGTAACCGCTGATACCGTCGATTAATTAACCCGAAACTAGGATAATAAATTTATCAGATAATTCTAGTTGGAGGGTGCCGGTCATGAGGAAAAAAATCGCTTCTATCGCAGTATCTATGGGAATATCTTTAATCCTCATCTTACTTAATTGCATATTAGAAATTGGTCAGCTGACTGTATATGCGGCGGAACCTTCAGTCCAGAATATCAGCATAAACAGCGAGTATGTTATTCCTGATGGATATGACTGGTGTACCTATTACGTGGTTGTTGCTACTAACAATACAGGCAAGGATATCACCATAAATGCTGAGTTTGCAGCACTTGATAAATCAGGCAAGATTCTTGGAAAGTCTCAGGATTATTCAGACGCAGTCAAAAAAGATCAGCAGTTTATACTGTACGGGCAGTTCAAAAATGCTGATATTGCAGGCGCTAAGGATTTTAAGTATAACTTCAGCATAGCTGAAACTGATAACTGCACATATAACTCAGTAAATATAGATGCTGTTAACAACGGTGAATGCCTTCAGGTATCTGCTACCAATTATTCTGAGCATGATATTCAGGGTGTTGGAGTCAGAACAGTATTTCTTAAAAATGGTAAGGCTGTTGGCTTTGATACGGTAAATATCGCAGATGTAGGCTATACCTTCCACGGTGGCAGTACTAATTCACAGATGGTTGGCCACAACACTGGAAGCTATGATAATTACATTCTGACTTATACATCAGCAGGCAATGATGTAATGATGGATTTTTAATTTAATATCATTAGTTTTTTTGAGCGCAGGAAATAGACCTGCGCTCTTTTCTTTTGGGGTTAAACTATGCTATACTATTCACTGGTTACATATTTTGAATGAAAGAGATTTTTAGTAATGACGTCTGACAAGAAGACAATTAAGTCGGGGAAAGTTTATAGTAAGCGCGTTCAGCATTTACGCAGGCTGATTGTGGCTACAGTAATTGCTTCTTGTCTTATCCCAACATGTATTTGTATTATCCTTGCAATTAAATATGACAGACTCAGAGGTAACTTCGAGCAGAGTACTACTGACCTTGCCTGGTACAGAGACCGGTATGGTACAGAGATGGAGATACTTGCAAGGGAAACTGAGGAAGCTGCGCAGCCGGCACAGGAGGCTACTACGGAACTTATCAGTGAGATAGAGGCTGCTGAGGCTAGTCAGACAGAGACTTCTACCGATCTTGTTAACATGGATGTTGACTATGCCAATGTAGAAGTTAGTGGAGCTCAGAATCCTGAGGATATTGAGGGAACACGATATGTTTATCTTACCTTTGATGACGGACCAAGCTCTTATACCAATGAGATTTTGGATATTCTGGCAGAGTATGATGTCAAGGCTACATTCTTTGTATGTGGCAAGCCTGATGCAAGATATACAGACGTTTACAAGAGAATAGTGGATGAGGGACATACACTTGGTATGCATTCCTACAGCCACAAGTATAATGTAATCTATGAATCAGCGATTTCTTTTAAGGCTGATCTGGAGAAATTAAGAGTATTCTTATATGAGACTACAGGAGTCTGGGCCAAGTATTACAGATTTCCTGGTGGCAGCTCCAACAATGTCAGCAAAGTCAGCATGAAGGAACTTGTTGATTGCCTTAACGATAGCGACATAACATTTTTTGACTGGAATGTTTCTGCAGGCGATGACAGAGCTGGTTCTAACAAGACTACTATTTACAACAACATTGTGGAGAATATTCCAAGATTCAAGCATTGCGTAGTCCTGATGCACGACGCAACTGACAAGAAGGCCACAGTAGAGGCCCTTCCTGAGATAATCGAGGCTATTCAGGCAATGGATGACACAGTGATATATCCGATAACAGACGATACGTTACCGGTTCAACATATCAAATAATAAGATTTATAGCGAATGGAGGATATCAAGATGGGATTTTTTTCTGAGCTGAAGAATGACCTTTCACAGGCTGTTAACACTCTCATGCCTGATGACAAGGCGGACGAGACAGCTACTCTTGATAGTGACAAGAATGGGGAAGGTTCTGCTCGCGGGGACAAGTCTAAGGGAGTAGATATTGACAGCATGCTTAACAAGCTGGATGATATCAAGCTTGACGAGATTGGCGGGGAGAAGTCAGAGACTTTTGAGGCAGAGGAAACCAAGGAACCAGAAGAGGTTGTTGAGGAGACCGTAGAGCCAGAAGAAGCTCCAAAGAGTGCACTTGACGTAATGGCTGAGCTTAAGCAGAGCGCTGCAGCAGAAGCTGCTGCTGAGATCGAGAAGGAAGAACTTGATCAGCTTGAAGAGAAGATTGAGGATCAGACAGAGGCTGAAACTGAGGTGGAGCAGCCACAGTCTGGTTTCGAGGCACTTGGCGCAGCACAGGAGTCAGTTTCAGGGGATATGTACATTGCAGAAGAGCCTGCAACTGTAGATAATAATTCAAATGATGGGGGATATGATACTATGGATTTCGAACAGCAGACACCAACAGAAGAAACAGCTAGCATAACAGAAGGAATGGTCATCACTGGTGACCTTCAGACAACAGGTTCACTTGATCTTATTGGTAAGGTAACAGGTAATATCAAGTGCCTTGGCAAGCTCAATGTTACAGGAGAGATCGCAGGTGATTCAGATGCTGCTGAGATTTATGCTGAGTCAGCAAGAATTACTGGTGAAGTTAGAAGTAAGGGAAGCGTCAAGGTTGGACAGAGCACAGTTATCGTTGGTAACATCTTTGGTTCAAGCGCAGTTATCGCTGGTGCTGTTAAGGGTGACATCGATGTTCACGGTCCAGTAGTACTTGATACAACAGCAATCGTTATGGGTAACATCAAGTCTCAGTCTGTACAGATCAACAATGGTGCAGTTATCGAAGGTATGTGCTCACAGGCATATGCAGATGTTAATCCATCAGAGTTCTTTGAAACACTTAAAAACAGATAATAGAATAGTCGGAGATAGTTATGAGAATTTTATTAAAACTCAGTGGTGAGGCCCTTGCGGGCGACAAGAAGACTGGCTTTGATGAGGAGACAGTCAGAAAGGTTGCTCTGCAGGTTAAGCAGCTTGTTGACAACGGAACACAGGTAGGAATTGTTATCGGTGGTGGTAATTTCTGGAGAGGCCGTACAAGTGAGAACATTGATCGTGTTAAGGCTGATCAGATCGGAATGCTTGCCACAATCATGAACTGCATTTATGTTTCTGAGATTTTCAGAAGCGAGGGCATGATGACCAATATACTTACACCTTTTGAATGTGGCTCTTTTACCAAGCTGTTTTCTAAGGACAGGGCTAACAAGTATTTTGCAAGAAATATGGTAGTGTTCTTTGCCGGTGGTACAGGACATCCTTATTTCTCAACAGATACAGGAGTTGTACTGAGAGCAATAGAAGTTGAGGCAGATTATATTCTTCTTGCCAAGGCAGTAGATGGTGTTTATGACAGCGATCCTGCCAAGAATCCAGATGCTAAGAGATATGATACTGTTTCTATTGATGAGGTTATCGCAGAGAATCTTCAGGTTGTAGATATGACAGCTTCAATTCTTGCAAGAGATAACAAGGTTCCAATGAGAGTGTTCGCTCTTCAGGAAGAGAATAGCATTGTCAACGCCGCAGCAGGCAAATTTAATGGAACTACAGTTACAACAGATTGATAAATACTACACTGGAGTTTAATAGGAGGAATCCGATATGAATGAAAAGTTAAAACCATATAATGATAAAATGCAGAAATCATTTGATTTCCTGAGAGAGGACCTTGCATCTATCCGTGCTGGTAGAGCAAACCCTCATGTACTTGATAAGATCAAGGTGGACTATTATGGAACACCTACACCTCTTCAGCAGGTTGGTAACGTATCAGTTCCAGAGGCTCGTATCATCCAGATCGCGCCTTGGGACAAGTCTCTTATCAAGGATATCGAGAAGGCAATCATGATGTCTGATCTTGGAATCACACCTAGCAATGATGGTGCTGTTATCAGACTTGTATTCCCAGAGCTTACTGAGGAACGTCGTAAGCAGCTTACCAAGGATATCCGCAAGAAGGGCGAGGATGCTAAGGTAGCAGTTAGAAACGTACGTCGTGACGGTAACGACGCTTTCAAGAAGCTTAAGGGCACAGAAGTTTCTGAGGATGAGATCAATGATCTTAACGAAGAGCTTCAGAAGATTACAGACAAGTTTATCAAGGATATTGATACTGCTGTAGAAGAAAAGAATAAAGAAGTAATGACAGTATAATTAGTTTTTGCTCCGCATCACTGCGGAGCAAATCTTTATGTAGGTAAGTGATATGGATAATAATACAAATATTCCTCAGCATGTAGCGATTATTCTGGATGGCAATGGCAGATGGGCCAAGGCTAAGGGAATGCCCAGAAATTATGGACACATGCAGGGAGCCAAGGCAGTAGAAGATATTTTGGTTGATGCCAGAGATATAGGCATCAAGTATCTTACAGTCTATGCTTTTTCAACAGAGAACTGGTCAAGACCAGAGACTGAGGTTTCAGCGTTGATGACAATTCTGCGTAACTACCTCAAGACCAGTATCAAGAAATCAATGAAGAATAATGTTCGTTGCCGTGTTATCGGTGATAAGAGCGCTCTTTCTCCTGATATTCAGGATGCTATCAGAGAGCTTGAAGAGGCAACAGCTGGCAATACAGGACTCACATTTACTATTGCCATTAACTATGGTAGTAGAGATGAGATCACTCGTGCGGTCCGCAAGGTTGCCCAGAAGGTTCAGGCAGGTGAGATAACAGCAGATGAGATCACACAGGATATGATCGCTGAGAATCTTGATACTAATTACCTTCCAGATCCTGATCTTCTCATCAGAACCTGTAACGAGCAGCGTATTTCTAACTATTTGCTGTGGCAGTGCGCATATTCAGAGTTTTACTTTACAGAGGTTGCATGGCCTGATTTTGACAAGGAGCAGCTTCTCAAGGCAGTAGAAGCTTATGGCAACAGAACACGTAAATTTGGTGGTCTCAAAACTGAGGAATAAGGCTGGTATATAGATTTGAAGAATAGAGTGATTAGCGGAATTGTTATAGGTGTAGTTCTCGCTGTGGTGCTTCTGACAGGCGGCTATGTTCTGGCAGCAACACTTCTGGCGGTTTCATTTATCAGCTTTTTCGAGCTGACAAGAGCTACAGGAATACATGAGCAAGGCAAGAAGTGCAATGCATTGGAATTGTGCGGATATATATCCATCGCTGTTCACTATGTGCAGATGGTGCTGGTGCAGGATTACAGATACTATATCTTTTCAATCATGTTTGCATTTTTCCTGATAATGGTCTGCTACGTTGTGAACTTTCCTAAGTTTACAGCTACAATGGCTATTACAACATTCTTTTGCTTTGTATATGCACCAGTGAATATGTCTTTTGTATATTTACTGAGAATCAGACCTTTTGGACAGTATTTTGCATGGATTCCATTTATTGCATGGGTTTGCGATACATGTGCCTATTTTACTGGAAGAGCTTTTGGCAAGCACAAGCTTGTACCTAAGCTTTCTCCCAAGAAGACAGTAGAGGGCGCTATAGGCGGAGTTATTGGCTCGGTTATAGTTGGTGCCATCATCGGATACATCCTCTATGTCAGGGAGTCACTCGACTATGGCATTATCATCGCACTCATGGTTATAACCTTTGCAGGTAGTATCATTGCTCAGTTGGGTGATCTTCTTGCATCCGGAATCAAAAGAGATCACAATATCAAGGACTACGGACAGCTGATTCCTGGACATGGCGGAATCATGGACAGATTCGACAGTGTAATTTTCGTAATACCTTGTATATATTTTCTGGCAGCTGTTCTGGCGCCTATGATTTATTAAATAGTGCTTATACATACCCCTTTTACCCTAAAAAGTAAAGGGGTATTTTTTATGTCCTCATAGTGATATAGTATACAGTGACTGATTTTATAGTTTTCTATTTATAAAAAGATATAGAGGTGAAATTTAATGCATAGAAATATAGTACTTTTGGGTTCTACAGGTTCAATTGGAACTCAGACTTTGGACGTTGTCAGAAATAATCCGGAGGAGCTTACTGTAGTAGGTCTAGCAGCCAACAGGAGAGTTGCGGATGTTGAGGCTCAAGTTAGAGAATTTAAGCCTAAATATGTCTGCATGTACGACGAGGCTGCAGCCAAGGACCTTCAGACCAGAATCGCAGACCTTGGTATCAAGGTTATGTCAGGCATGGAGGGACTTCTTGAGATAGTATCAGTTCCAGAAGCAGACACTGTCCTTACTGCAGTTGTTGGTATGATCGGAATTCAGCCTACAATCAAGGCTATAGAGAGTGGTAAAGATATTGCCCTTGCCAACAAGGAGACTTTGGTATGTGCTGGTCACATCATCATGCCTCTTGCAGCACAGAAAAAGGTTCAGATTCTCCCTGTAGATAGTGAGCACAGCGCTATTTTCCAGTCTCTTAACGGAGAGCCAAGGGACAAGGTTGAGAAGATTCTTCTCACAGCCAGTGGCGGACCTTTCAGAGGCAAGAAGAGAGAAGAGCTGGCTAATATGACTGCAGCCGATGCTCTCAAGCACCCTAACTGGGATATGGGACCTAAGGTTACAATCGATTCTTCATCTCTTGTTAACAAGGGACTTGAAGTTATGGAAGCAAGATGGCTCTTTGATGTGAGCCTTGATAATATTCAGGTTGTGGTTCACCCACAGAGTATTGTTCACAGTGCAGTTCAGTATGTGGACGGCGCTGTTATTGCACAGCTTGGAGTGCCTGATATGAAGCTTCCTATTCAGTATGCACTCTTTTACCCAGACAGAAGACCTATGGCTGAGAAGAGGCTTGACCTTTTCGAGCTTTATAGCCTTACCTTTGAGAAGCCTGATACTGATACCTTCAGAGGTCTCAAGCTTGCTTTTGATGCTGCTTATGCTGGCGGTAGTATGCCAACAGTATTTAACGCAGCCAATGAGATGGCAGTTAAGGCATTCCTCAAGGGCGACATCAAGTACCTTGAGATCTATGACATGATTGAAAGAGCTATGAATCACCACAATAGAATCGATAATCCAGATGTTGCAGCTATTCTTGCAGCAGAGAAGGAAACCTACGATTATCTTGGATATTGATATTAGTTATGTATATGAGTGTTACACAATAATATAACTGACAGCTAGGAGAGATATGATAGTAAGCGTACTTATTTTCTTTATTATTTTTGGAGTGCTGGTAGCCTCCCATGAGTTTGGACATTTCATTGTGGCCAAGTCAGGTGGCATCAGAGTTAACGAGTTCTTTATCGGAATGGGCCCCACTATCTGGAAGAAACAAAAGGGTGAGACTCTTTACAGCATCAAGCTTCTTCCTATTGGAGGAGCCTGCGTATTTGATGGAATGGATCCAATTGCAGAGGAGAAGGGCTCATATGATGAGCATTCTTTCTTAAATGCTCCAGTGTGGAGGAGAATTGCTACTCTTTTTGCCGGACCATTTGCCAACTTTATAATTGCCTACATTCTTTCTGTCATTCTCGTGAGCTTCACAACCTGGGATTTCCCGGTTATCAGCAATATGACTGAGGATTCAGCAGCAGTAGAAGCTGGAATGCAGATTGGCGATAAGTTCATCAGCGTTGATGGCGAGAAAGTTTATATGGCTGGTGAAGTTACTCTTATCTCACAGTTTGCGGAAGGCTCTCCTATGGAGATTGTGTATGAGAGAGATGGCCAGAGATATACAACAACTCTTCAGCCCAAGTACAGCGACGAAGCTGGCAGATACTATATGGGTATCTATCTTGGAGAGTACGACCGTATCCAAGGCCCTGCAGCTCTTAAATATGCATGGTATCAGGTCAGATACTACTTTAAGGCTACCTACAGAAGTCTTGCACTTTTGTTCAAGGGAAGACTCACAGCAGATGATGTTTCAGGCCCTGTTGGTATGGTCAAGATGGTGGATGATACTTACGAAGAGGTTAAGCCTTATGGAGTTTCAGCAGTTGTGCTGACTATGCTGTCTTTGACAGTTCTTTTGTCAGTCAACCTTGGAGTTATGAACCTTCTGCCAATTCCAGCTCTTGATGGAGGAAGACTGGTGTTCCAGTTCATCGAGGTTATCTTTGGCAAACCTGTTCCTCCGGAAAAAGAGGGCTTTGTACACATGATAGGTATGGTGGCACTTCTGGGGCTTATGGTATTCGTACTGTTTAATGACATTACAAAGTTTACAAGGTAAGGAGATATTTATGGCATATAGAGATAATACTAAGGTTATTCATATTGGCGACAGAGTGATCGGTGGCGGTAATCCAATCCTCATCCAGTCCATGACTAATACTAGAACTGAGGACGTAAAGGCTACAGTTGAGCAGATCAAGAGACTTGAGGAAGCTGGCTGCGAGATCATCAGATGTACAGTTCCTAATGAGGAAGCTGCCAAGGCGGTTAAAGAGATTAAGAAACAGATATCTATTCCGCTTGTTGCTGATATTCACTTTGATTACAAGATGGCCATTGCAGCTATGGAAAATGGCGCTGACAAGATCAGAATCAACCCAGGTAACATCGGTTCCAAGGACAGAATTGCAGCAGTTGTATCCTGTGCCAAGGAGAGAAATATTCCTATAAGAGTAGGCGTTAACAGTGGTTCTTTGGAAAAAGACCTTGTGGAGAAGTACGGAGGTGTAACAGCCCAGGGACTTGTAGAGAGCGCTCTAGATAAAATTGGAATCATTGAAGATCTTGGCTACGACAACATGGTTGTCAGCATCAAGTCATCTAACGTTATGCTCTGTGCCAAGGCTCATGAGCTTCTGGCAGAGAAGTGCCAGTATCCTCTTCACGTAGGAATCACAGAGGCTGGTACTCTTTACGGTGGTAATATCAAGTCATCCGTTGGCCTTGGAATCATTCTTAGTCAGGGCATTGGTGACACAATCAGAGTATCTCTTTCTGGAGATCCTGTAGAAGAGATCAAGACAGCCAAGTTTATTCTTAGGACACTTGAGCTTCGTAAGGGCGGAATCGAAGTTGTTTCCTGTCCTACCTGTGGCAGAACCAAGATTGATCTCATCGGACTTGCTAACCAGGTTGAGACTCTTGTGCAGAAATATCCGCTTGATATCAAGGTTGCAGTTATGGGCTGCGCAGTAAACGGCCCTGGAGAAGCCAAAGAGGCTGATATAGGAATCGCTGGTGGCGACGGAGAAGGCCTTCTTATTAAGAAAGGTGAGATTATAAGGAAAGTTCCAGAGAGCGAACTTCTTAATGTATTAAAAGCTGAGCTGGATAACTGGGCTGGCTGAGAGAACTAACAGAGGTTTTATGAGTAAAAGTTTTTTTGAGGTTTTTCCTGCCCTCAAGCTGGATGCGGGGACCAAAGAAATCATGGAACAGACCATGGTTGAAAAGGTATCCACCACGAGGAAACAGGATTTCATTAGAATATACATTTCCAGTAACAAGCTGATAGATAAGTCTGATATTCTCAAGACCGAATCAGGTATCAAGAAGCAGTTTTTCGGAGGTCAGGACCTTACAGTTAAGATCTACGAGAAGTTTAGCTTGTCAGCTCAGTACACTCCCGAGAATCTGATCGATTTGTACAGAGAGAGTATAGAAATGGAACTAAGAGACTATGACCACATGGAATATAGTCTTTTTCGTTCTGCCCAGTTTGTGTACCCAGATGATGACAACATTGTAGTGCAGCTCGAGGACAGCGTTGTAGGCAAAAAGAAAGCTCCTGACCTTGTGCGCGTACTTTCCAAGATCATCAATGAGAGATGTGGCCTTACAGCTGTGATTTCACCTGAGTTTGTTAAGACGGAAAAAGAGGAATCAGAGCCTGACTATTCAGAAGAAGCAGCCACAATGGCCAAGAAGCTTGAGGCTGTTGAGCAGCAGGCTGAGGAAAAGAGAAAAGAAAAGGCCGAGAAAAAAGCGGCCAAGGAAGCCGAGAAGGCTGGCGGAGATTCTGCAGCTCCAAAGAGCGCAGGTGCTGCACAGGGAGGCGAGAAGACTCAGGCTGGTACAACAGCAGAGGGCGCCAAGAGTTCTTTTGCCGGAAAAGGAAAGTGGACTGGCAGAAGATCAGACTTTGGCGGAGGCTTCAAGAAGTCTGATAATCCTGATGTTATCTTTGGTAGAGACTTTGACGACGAAGTAATGAAGCTGGTTGACCTTGTGGGCGAGCTTGGTGAAGTTACTATCCACGGCCAGATCACAGCTTTTGAGCAGAGAGACATCAGAAACGAGAAGAGTATTCTCATATTTGATATTACTGACTTTACAGATTCTATTACAGTCAAGATGTTCATCAAGACTGAGGATGCGCCTGAGATTACCAAGGATATCAAGTGCGGAGCCTTTGTTAAGGTTAAGGGAATTGCGGCTGTAGATAAGTTCGACCACGAGCTTTCTATCCAGTCTGTTGTGGGAGTCAAGAAGATTCCTGATTTCACAACCAAGCGTAAGGATAATGCTGATGTTAAGCGTGTTGAGCTCCACTGCCATACCAAGATGAGTGATATGGACGGTGTTTCTGAGGTTAAAGACATCGTTAAGCAGGCCTACAAATGGGGTATGCCTGGAATCGCTATCACAGACCACGGCGTTGTTCAGGCTCTTACTGATGCCAACCATGTATGGGAAGATCTGTATTCAGGCGAATGTAAGCGTAGAAAAGAAGCAGGTGAGCCACCTATCGAGAGACAGGATTTCTTTAAACTTGTCCTTGGCGTAGAGGCTTATCTTGTTGATGACCTCAAGGAAATCGTAGTTAATGACAAGGGACAGCCACTTGATGACACTACCTTTGTCGTATTTGATATAGAAACAACAGGATTTTCTCCTATTAAGAATAAGATCATCGAGATCGGTGCTGTTAAGATACGTAACGGTGAGATCATTGAGCGCTTTTCTGAGTTTATCAATCCTCAGGTTCCGATTCCATACAGGATTGAGAAGCTCACCAGTATCAATGATGAGATGGTAATGGATGCTCCTACAAGGGAAGTGATCATTCCTAAGTTTGTGGAGTTCTGTAAGGACGCGGTTCTTGTAGGACATAATGTTTCTTTTGATATCAGCTTTATCAACCAGAACTGTAAGGACCTTGGAATTGACGTTGACTATACAACAGTAGATACACTCTGGCTTGCGAGATATTTCTTCCCGCTACAGGCTAAGCATACTCTTGATGCTGTAGCCAAGACTCTTAATGTAGTTCTTGACCACCATCACAGAGCTGTTGATGATGCGGAGTGTACAGCTCTTATCTTCAACAAGTTTGTTCCTATGCTCAAAGAGCAGAAGGCTGAGAACCTTACTGATGTAAATATTCTGGGTAAACCAACCCCGGAGATGATAAGACACCTTCGTCCTAATCACTGCATTATTCTTGCCAAGAACACACTGGGAAGAGTTAATCTCTATACCCTTGTCAGCAAGTCTCATATAGATTATTTCAGAAGATTCCCTCTTATTCCCAAGAGCGAACTTATGAAATACAGAGAAGGACTTATTGTTGGAAGCGCCTGCTGCGCCGGCGAACTTTACGGAGCGGTTGTAGAGGGAAGACCACCAGAGGAGATCGCTGGTCTTGTAAACTTCTATGACTATCTTGAGATTCAGCCTGTGGCTAATAACCACTTCATGGTTGGCTCAGAGAGATACGAAGATATTAACTCTGATGATGATATCAGAGAGATCAATAAAGAAATCGTAAGGCTTGGAGAACAATTCAATAAGCCTGTAGTTGCTACATGTGATGCTCATTTCCTTAATCCTGAGGATGAGATCTATAGGACTATCATCATGGCCGGAAAAGGTATGGATGATGAGGAGCCGGCGCCTCTTTTCCTGAGGACAACTGAGGAAATGATGGCTGAGTTTGACTACCTTGGTGGCGATAAGGCAAGAGAGATTGTTATAGACAACACAAGGAAAATCCTTGATATGTGTGACAGTATCTCACCTGTGCGCCCTGATAAGTGTGCTCCTGTCATTGAGAATAGTGATGAGATCCTCACCAAGATCTGTTACGACAAAGCTCATGAGATATATGGCGAAGACCTTCCTGAGATAGTTCAGGAGCGTCTTGAAAGAGAGCTGAATTCCATTATCAAGAATGGATTCGCCGTTATGTATATCATCGCTCAGAAGCTGGTTTGGAAGTCCAATGAGGATGGATATCTGGTAGGTTCCAGAGGTTCCGTTGGATCTTCTTTCGTTGCCTTTACTTCAGGTATCACAGAGGTTAACTCACTTAGTCCGCACTATGTGTGCCCTAAGTGTAAATACAGCGATTTCGAATCAGAAGAAGTTGTAGCATTTGGTGGTAATTCAGGCTGTGATATGCCTGACAAGAGATGCCCTAAGTGTGGAACAATGCTCTACAAGGACGGCTTTGATATTCCTTTCGAGACCTTCCTTGGATTCAAGGGAGACAAGGAGCCTGATATCGACCTTAACTTCTCTGGTGAGTATCAGTCCAAGGCCCACAAGTACACTGAGGTTATCTTCGGCTACGGACAGACCTTCAGAGCTGGAACTATAGCTTCACTTGCTGATAAGACGGCTTACGGCTTTGTTAAGAAGTACTATGACTCAATAGGCTCCAGCAAAAGAAAAAGTGAAATAAACAGAATCGTTCAGGGCTGTACCGGCATCAGACGTGGTACAGGTCAGCATCCTGGTGGAATCATAGTTCTGCCAGTGGGAGAGAATATCAATTCCTTCTGCCCTGTTCAGCACCCTGCTAACGATATGACAACTGCAACAATTACAACACATTACGACTATCACTCAATCGACCACAACCTTCTTAAGCTCGATATTCTGGGACACGATGATCCTACCATGATCAGATTCCTTCAGGATTGTACGGGCCTTGATCCCAAGCTGGTTCCACTTGATGATAAGAATGTAATGAGTCTTTTCATGAATACAACAGCGCTTAACGTAACTCCTGAGCAGCTTGGAGGCACTAAGCTTGGATGTCTCGGACTTCCTGAGTTTGGTACTGACTTCGCTATGCAGATGGTTATCGATGCCAAGCCTTCATCACTTTCGCATCTTATCAGAATTTCTGGTCTGTCACATGGTACGGACGTTTGGCTTGGTAATGCTCAGACTCTTATTCAGGAGGGCACAGCCACAATCGATACCTGTATCTGTTGTCGAGACGATATCATGATCTACCTGATCCAGAAGGGACTTGATAAGTCTGAGTCCTTCAAGATCATGGAGGCTGTTCGAAAAGGTAAGGTTGCCAAGGGTAAAGAGGGCAACTGGCCTGAATGGAAAAAAGATATGACGGATCACGGTGTTCCTGACTGGTACATCTGGTCCTGTGAGAAGATCAAGTACATGTTCCCTAAGGCTCACGCTGCAGCCTATGTTATGATGGCCTGGCGTATAGCTTATTTCAAGGTTTATGTGCCACAGGCTTTCTATGCTGCATGGTTCAGTATCAGAGCTAAGGCCTTTAACTATGAGCACATGTGCCTTGGTGAGAATCACCTTCATGCAATCATGCGTGAGTATCAGAACAAGAAGGATGAGCTTACAAACGCTCAGCAGGCTGAGTACGGTGATATGAGACTTGTTGAGGAGATGTACGAAAGAGGCATCGAATTCATGCCTATCGATATCTTCAAGGTTAAGTCCAGAGACTTCCAGGTTATCGGGGACAAGATCATGCCTGCTCTCACCAGTATCGATGGTATGGGTGAAAAAGCTGCTGACCAGATCGTGGAAGCTGCCAAAGACGGCCCATTCCTTTCTAAGGATGACTTCAGACAGAGAACCAAGTGTCCACAGGGCGTTATCGAGAAGATGGCCGACATGGGACTTCTTGGAGACCTTCCTGATTCTAACCAGATCAGCTTGTTTGATCTGATGAAGTGATGAATAAATTTTGATTATTGTTGGGAGGAAAAATAATCATGGCAACTAGTAATAAGAATAAGCAGATTTGGAAATTTATCTGCGCTGGTGTTTCTTTGGCTCTTTTCTTTGGACTCATCGCACTTGTTAAGAGCTACGATGTGGATGCTATAGGCCCTGAGGGAACATCAATTGGTTTTTCACATTTAAACGGAGCAGTACACGACAAGTTTGGCTACAGCAAGTTCTGGTATTTCCTTACTCAGATATTCGGTCTTGTAGCTATTGGTGTTGTTCTCCAGTACGCGGCAGCAGGCGCATACCAGCTTATTAAGAGAAGAAGCCTTCTTAAAGTAGATGGACCTATTCTCTTATTGGGCGGCTTATATGTTGTAGTGTTTGGTCTCTATGGACTCTTTGAAAAGGTTGTTATCAACTACAGACCTATAATAGAAGAGGGCGCTGAGCATGTGGAAGCATCATTCCCATCATCACACACAATGCTTGTGTGCGTTGTAATGGGCTCTCTGATCCTTATGATCAATAAGTACAGATTACAGGCATCCAGCAACGACAGATTTATCATCAGATTGATTGCGGTAGCTTCTATAATTCTTACTGTAATTGGAAGACTTGTCTGCGGAGTTCACTGGTTTACTGATATTCTCGGCGGAGTACTTATCAGTGCAGCTCTTTTATTCCTGTTCTCAGGACTTCTTGATAGGCTTGAAATCAAGAAATAACAAAAAATTTTGATGCCTAAATCATCAAAAAATGGTTTTGAGGGATGATTTTTAAAAGAGATTTAGAAAAAATTATCCCTCACAAACCGCATAAATACTGGCTTCTTGAAAAAACTTGCAAAAAAAATAAAAAAATTTAAAAAAAGTGCTTGCATTATTTTCTGAGTTGGGATAATATAAACAAGTCGCCGCGATACGGCGGTGACAAACAAAGCTTAAGCCTCGTTGGTCAAGCGGTTAAGACGCTGCCCTCTCACGGCAGAATCAGCGGTTCGATTCCGCTACGAGGTATTGACTGTTTAATAACAGCCCAACCCGAGTCCAGATCACATATGTGATTTGGATTTTTTATTGCTAATAATTTGACATTATTGCATTATCATGCTAATATGCATGTGTAACATAAGATTTAGACTAGTTTGAAGTGGACTTTCGCGAGTCCACTTTTTCTGTGCAATCAAAGAGAGGATTTATATGTCCAAAAAAGACGATATTGAAAAGAAGACCGAAGCCCTTCTTACTCCAATTGCTGAGGCAAATGGTGTCAGAGTCTATGACGTAGAATACGTCAAGGAAGCCGGTGAGTGGTACCTTAGAGCTTATATTGACAAGGATGGCGGAGTTAACATCAATGAATGTGTTGATGTGAGCCATGCACTTTCAGATGCTCTTGACGTTGATGACTTCATTGAAGAGGCTTACACATTAGAGGTTAGCAGCCCTGGACTTGGCAGACAGCTCAAGAAGGACAGGCATTTCGCCAGCAGCATCGGCCAGGATGTAGAACTCAAGCTCTTTAAGGCCAAGGACGGCGTCAAGGAATTTGCCGGAACACTTAAGAGTTTTGATGATACAACCGTAACCGTAACTATAAATGATGTAGATGAAACTTTTATAAGAAAAGAGATATCAGTGATTAAGCTTGCTCTTGATTTTTAATAATCCACGAGCGGAAAAAGGAGATTACGATGAGTAAAGAATTAATGGATGCCCTTGACCTTTTAGAAAAGGAGAAGAACATCAGCAAGGATTCTCTGTTTGATGCAATTGAGAATTCCCTTATCACAGCTTGCAAGAACAACTTTGGCAAGGCTGACAATATCAGAGTAGAGGTAGACAGAAATAACTGTGACTTCAAGTGCTACGCTGATAAGGAAGTAGTAGAGACAGAAGATGATGTTATGGATCCTCAGATTGAGATCAGTCTTGACGATGCCAAGAAGATCAGCAAGAAGGCTAAGGTTGGCGATATCGTAGCTGTATCACTTAACTCCAAGGAGTTTGGACGTATTGCTACTCAGAATGCCAAGAACGTTATCCTCCAGAAGATTCGTGAGGAAGAGCGCGGCGCTATCTATAATGAATACTTTGAAAAAGAGCATGACATCGTAACAGGTGTTGTACAGAGATTTATCGGCAAGAACATTTCTATCAACCTTGGTCGTGCAGATGCAATCCTCAACGAGAACGAGCAGGTTAAGGGTGAGGTTTACAGACCTACTCAGAGACTTAGAGTATACGTTCTCGAGGTTAAGAATGGTTCTAAGGGACCTAGAATTCTTGTATCACGTACACACCCAGACCTTGTTAAGAGACTCTTCGAGCAGGAAGTTGCTGAGATTCAGGACGGTACAGTAGAGATCAAGTCAATCGCAAGAGAAGCTGGAAGCCGTACTAAGATCGCTGTTTACTCTAACAATCCTAACGTAGATGCAGTTGGCGCATGCGTTGGTGTTAACGGCGCAAGAGTTAACCTTATCGTAGATGAGCTCGGTGGCGAGAAGATCGACGTTATCAACTGGGATGAGAACCCTGGTAACCTTATTCAGAACGCCCTTTCACCAGCCAAGATCGTTGCAGTATTCGCTGATCCTGACGAGAAGAGTGCTAAGGTTGTAGTTCCTGATTACCAGCTTTCACTTGCAATTGGTAAGGAAGGTCAGAACGCAAGACTTGCAGCAAGACTTACAGGCTACAAGATCGATATCAAGAGCGAGACTCAGGCTAAGGATGCTCCAGGATTCCGTATGGAAGACTACCTCGACGATGAAGACTACGATGAGTACGAAGAGGGTGAGTACGAGGAAGGCGAGTACGAGGAATCTGAGGGAACAGAAGAGTAATCCTCTAGGCCCCATATTTCAGGAGTAAGAGATTTATGCAAAAGAAAATTCCCTTGAGGAAATGTGTCGGTTGCGGCGAGATGAAAGAGAAAAAAGAAATGATCAGAGTTCTGAAGACGCCTGAAGACGAGATCATTTTAGATACCACTGGCAGAGCAAATGGAAGAGGTGCTTATATCTGCAACAATTCCGAGTGCCTTGCCAAGGCCATCAAGAACAAAGGCCTTGAGAGATCTCTTAAATCCCGGATACCAGAGGAAGTTTCAATTAGGCTACAGAAGGAGCTTGGTTAAATATTGGATTCTAATAAGAATTATTCGTTACTGGGGCTATGCATGCGAGCGGGCAAACTTAAGAGCGGCGAATTTGCTGTGCTTGAGGCAATACGAGCGCATAAGGCAGAGCTTGTTATCGTAAGTGAGGATGCTTCCGATAACACCAGGAAACAGTTTAATGATAAATGTAAATATTATAATGTCCCTATAGTTTTCTTTGGAACCAAGGAGGAATTGGGACATGCAATAGGTAAGGATGTTCGAACAAGTCTGGCTATAACAGACAAAGGCTTTGCACAGTCGCTTCGGAAGAACTTACAGTTACCACCAGATGATACTGATGGCAACGACTTACATTCGGCAAACAGAAATACGGAGGAAATGTAATGGCAAAAATAAAAATATCCGATCTTGCATTTGAGCTTGGATGCGAAGGAAAAGAGCTTATAAGCTTTTTGCAGGAAAAAGGCATTGAAGCGAAGCGTTCGAACAGTTCTATAGAAGAAGCAGATGCAGAAGTAGCTCGTAAGCACTTTGGCGGAGCTAAGGCAGAAGCACCTAAGAAGGAGGAGAAGCCTAAGAAGGCTCCAGAGAAGGCAGAAGAGCCAGCAGCTAAGCATGCTGAGAAGCCTGTAGAGAAGGCAGCAGCTAAGCCAGCAGAAGCTACAGACAAGCCAGCTGGAGAAGCTCCTAAGAAAAAGAAGAAGATTATCATGGTTACTAACGCCGGTAACTCCAAGATGGGCGGCTTTAATAACCAGAATAATTCAGGCAATGGTAATAACAACCAGCGTCGTGACAACAACAGAGGTGGTAACAACCAGCCTCAGCGTAAACAGTTCGCGCAGTCACAGAACGTATATCATCCTATCAAGCCTTTGACAGCACCTTCACAGCTTGATAGCTATAGTTCTCCTGTTAAGAAGACACCTGCACCAGCTCCCAAGAAGGAAGCTCCAGTTCAGACACCAGTTCAGGAACAGCCTAAGGCTCCAGTACAGGAGCAGCCTAAGGCACCAGTTCAGGAACAGGCACCTGTAGCAAGTGCTCCAGTAGAGAACAGAAACAGAGATAATCAGTCATTTAGAAACGACCGTAACGATCGTAATGACAGAAACGATAGAAACGACAGAAATGATAGAAACTCCGGCTTTAATAGAAACGGAGACAGAAATCAGAATGGTCAGAACAGAAATGGTGGCCAGGGCGGATTCAGAAGAGACAACGCTCAGGGCGGATCATTTAACCGCGACAACAAGGGCGGCTTTAATCAGGCTGCAGGCGGCCAGGGCAAGTTTGCTGGCAAGAACGACAAGTTCGGCGGCAACAAGTTCGAGGGCAAGCGCGGTGATAGAAATGACAGAGGCGCAGCTTTCGAAGCACCAGTTAAAGAGGGTGGAAGCCATAGAGACGAAGAAAGACGTCGTATGGGCCAGGAGAAAGATAAGCGCAACAAGAAGGATCTTGCTTACGAGCAGGAAGAGATGATGCCAAGAAGTAAGAGAGTTGGCAGATTCATCAAGCCTGAGGTCAAGAAGGTTGAGGAACCTGAAGAGCAGATCAAGGTTATCACAATCCCAGAGAAGGTTTCTATTAAGGAACTTGCTGAGAAGATGAGAATGCAGCCTTCAGTTATCATCAAGAAGCTCTTCATGGCTGGACAGATTTCTACAGTTAATACAGAGCTTTCATATGAAGAGGCTGAGAATATCGCAATGGAATATGAGATTCTCTGCGAGAAAGAGGTTCCAGTTGACGTTATCGAAGAGCTCCTTAAGGAAGAAGATGACGCACCTGAGACACTCAAGAAGAGACCTCCAGTTGTCTGCGTAATGGGTCACGTTGACCATGGTAAAACATCACTTCTTGATGCTATCCGTAAGACATCTGTTACAGACAGAGAGGCAGGCGGTATCACACAGAGAATCGGTGCTTATACAGTATCTGTTAACGATCAGAAGATCACATTCCTTGATACACCTGGTCACGAAGCATTCACAGCTATGCGTATGCGTGGTGCTAATTCAACAGATATCGCAGTACTTGTAGTAGCTGCAGATGACGGTGTAATGCCACAGACAGTAGAAGCTATCAACCATGCTAAGGCAGCTGAGGTAGAAATTATCGTAGCTGTTAACAAGATTGATAAGCCAAACGCTAATATAGACAGAGTTAAGCAGGAAATGACAGAGTACGGTCTTATCTCTACAGATTGGGGCGGAACAACAGAGTTCGTTCCTGTATCTGCTAAGTCAGGTGAAGGTATCGAGGACCTCCTTGAGACAATCATCCTTACAGCAGATATCCTTGAGCTCAAGGCTAACCCAGACAGAGAGGCAAGAGGACTTGTCCTTGAGGCAAGACTTGATAAGGGCCGTGGTCCTGTAGCTAACGTACTCGTTCAGAAGGGTACACTTCACGTTGGAGACTTCATTTCAGCTGGAGCAAGCTCAGGTAAGGTTAGAGCCATGGTTGATGATAAGGGCAACAAGCTTAAGGAAGCTCGTCCTTCACAGCCAGTTGAGATTCTTGGTCTTTCTGATGTTCCTAACGCAGGTGAGGTATTCCTTGCACATGCTACAGATAAGCTTGCCAAGCAGTATGCTAATACATACCTTCAGCAGCACAAGAAGGATCTTATCGAAGAGACTAAGGCTAAGATGTCACTTGATGATCTGTACTCCAAGATCGAGGAAGGCAGACTTCAGGAACTTGATATCATCATCAAGGCTGACGTTCAGGGTAGCGTAGAGGCTCTTAAGCAGTCACTCCTCAAGCTCTCTAACGACGAAGTTGTTGTTAAGGTTATCCACGGTGGTGTTGGTGCGATCAATGAGTCTGATGTAACACTCGCTGCAGCATCTAACGCTATCATCATCGGATTTGATGTTCGTCCAGATGCAACAGCTAAGAGCATGGCTGAGCACGAGGGCGTAGAGATCAAGCTTTACAAGGTTATCTACCAGGCTATCGAAGAGATCGAATATGCTATGAAGGGTATGCTTGCTCCTATCTATGAGGAAAGAGTTACTGGACATGCAGAAGTTCGTCAGATCTTCAAGGCATCCAAGGTTGGTAACATCGCCGGTGCATTCGTTAAGGATGGTGTCATCAAGAAAGAATGCAAGGTTCGTATCCAGAGAGATGGCGAGCAGATCTTCGAAGGTGATCTTGCTTCACTCAAGAGATTCAAGGACGATGTTAAGGAAGTTAAGGAAGGCTTCGAGTGCGGTCTTGTATTTGATGGATTCGATTCAATACACGAAGGCGACTATGTAGAAGCTTATGAGATGGTAGAGGTTCCTCGCCAGTAAGCCTTTTCCTACAAAGGAGTAAAAATGCGTAAGAACAGCAATAAGAATAAAAGAATCAACGGCGAAGTAATGAAAGTTATTTCAGAAGCTCTCCGTTATAGTAAAGATCCCAGAATCAGCCCCATGACTTCTGTCATGGACGTTGAAGTCGCTCCAGACCTTAAGACATGCAAGGTCTGGGTAACAGTTATGGGTGATGATGAGGACAGAGCCAGAACAGCTGAAGGCCTTAAGAGCGCGGCAGGCTATGTTCGCAGTACTTTGGCTAAAGAGCTCAATATGAGATACACTCCAGAGATCAGATTCATCATGGATGACTCAATTGAGTATGCTATCAATATGTCCAGGAAGATTGATGAAGTAACAGCCAAGGACAACGAGGCCAGAGCGGCTCGTGGTGAAGAAATAGAAGAAGTAGAAGAGTCAGAAGACGAAGAGTCTTTTGATGAAGAGTAATTACAAATATTTATAGTGTTGAAAGAGTAGGTTTCTAATGAAAATTGATGAATTGATGAGTGGAGTTACAACAGTAGGTATTGCAGGTCATGTCAGACCAGACGGAGACTGCATAGGTTCTACAATGGGGTTATATCTTTATCTGACCAAGAATTATCCAGGCGTTAAGGCAACAGTTTTCCTTGAGGATATTCCTGATGAGTTCTTATTCATCAAGGATGCAGACAAGATCAACCATACTTTCACATCAGATGTTGAGAGCTTTGACCTCTTCATCTGCATCGACTGCGAAAAGGGCAGACTTGGCGGCGCAGAGAAGTTCTTTGATGCAGCCAAGAAGACACTTAATATTGATCATCATATCAGTAATCCAGGAACTGGCGATGTTACTTACATCGTTCCAACAGCCAGCTCAGCTTGCGAGCTTGCATATAATGTAATGGACGAAGACAAGCTGGATAAAGAAATCGCTCAGGCGCTCTATACTGGTATGGTAACAGATACAGGCGTATTCAAGTATAACAGCACATCTCCCAAGACTTATGAGATCGCTGGTAAACTTACATCCTACGGTTTTGATTTCACATGGCTCATTGACCACGTATTCTATGAGAAGACATATACACAGAATCAGATCCTTGGTAGAGCACTCCTTGAGAGTATCACTCTTATGCATGGTAAGGTAATTGCTTCTGTTGTATCCAGACAGACAATGGACTTCTATGGTGTTAACGGCAATGATCTTGATGGAATCGTTAATCAGCTGATGTTCACTATCGGTACAGACGTTGCTATCTTCATGTATGAGGAAGAGCCAATGATGTACAGAGTAAGCCTTCGTAGTAATGGTAACATTGATGTTTCCAAGGTTGCCAAGCTCCTTGGCGGCGGTGGTCACGTAAGAGCATCAGGATGCACACTGAATGGAACTGCACACGATGCGATCAACAGCATTACCAATTACATTCAGCAGCAGTACGACGAGAAGAAATGATAATCTGGTCGCCGCATTCGAAATATTCGGGTGCGACGACTATTTTTACCTAGGCGGACATATGAACAAATACAACGGACTTATCAATATCTATAAGGAACAGGGCTTTACCTCCAACGACGTGGTGGCCAAGCTAAGAGGAATCCTTCATCAAAAGAAAATAGGTCATACTGGAACTCTTGATCCTGATGCCACAGGTGTACTTGTTGTGTGCCTCGGTACAGGAACCAAGCTTGTTGAGATGCTCACAGACCACGACAAGGAATATATCGCGGTTTGTAAATTGGGCGTAACTACAGATACTCAGGATATGTCAGGAACTATCCTTGAGGAAGCTGAGGTTAATGTCACAAGGCAGCAGCTCCACGAGGCAGTTCAGGCTTTTGTTGGTGACTATGACCAGATTCCACCTATGTTCTCAGCTATCAAGCAGAATGGTAAAAAACTCTATGAGCTTGCAAGAGAAGGCATAGAAGTAGAGCGTAAGCCAAGAAAGGTTCATATCAGCGCCATCACAATACTTGATGACAGCAACCTTGATAAAGACAACACCTTCGTTATGGAAGTTAAGTGCTCAAAGGGAACCTACATCAGAACCCTTTGCAATGATATAGGGCTTCGTCTTGGATGTGGAGCAGCAATGCAGAACCTAATGAGGACAAGAGTTGGTGCTTTTGCTCTCGATACTGCAGTTAAACTCTCACAGGTAGAAGAGATGAGAGATAATGGAACTCTCGAGGGAATCATTCAGTCTCCTGAATATATTTTTAAGGACCTTGATAAGATACACGTCAAGGATTCCTGCAGAGCTCTTCTTGAAAACGGTAACAGCTTCCGTAAGGACAACGTAGTTAATGAAGATCCTGACGAAGTTAATGATACAGAATTCTCAGAGCAGATGTTTACTGATGGTAACATGGTAAGAGTCTATGCTGAGGACGATACATTTTTTGGAATCTACAAATATGACGCCAGAACCAGACAGTTCAAGGTGGACAAGTTCTTCTTTGAAAAGAACTAATTATACAGTAAGTTTGGAATATCACAATGCAGATAATAACACGACTTGATGAACTTAATATACAGGACAAAACAGCCATTGCTATTGGTAAGTTTGACGGAATTCATTTAGGACACAAGAAGCTCCTTAAATACATTCTTGATCAGAAACAGGATGGACTTAAGGCAACAGTTTTTACCTTTGAGCCATCACCTGAGGAATTTTTTGTTGGACACCCTGTTAAGCAGCTCTTTACCCGCAACGAGAAGCGCAAGGCCTTCGAAGACATGGGAATTGATATACTTGTTGAATTCCCGCTTAATGAGAAGACTGCAGCAACTCCCCCTGAGGATTTTGTTAAGACTATCCTTGTTGAGGACCTCAATGCAGACTATATAGCTGCCGGTACCGATGTTTCTTTTGGCGACAAGGGAAGAGGAGATCAGTATCTTCTTCGCAATATGAGCAAGGAACTTGGCTTCGAACTCTGTCTTATTGATAAGGTAATGCTTGATGGAGAGGAAGTTTCATCCACAAGAGTCAGAAACCAGATAGCAGACGGCGAGATTCCAATGGCCAAGAGACTTCTTGGCGGCGATTACAGCATTATGGGAATCGTTGAGCATGGCAATCATCTGGGCCACACTATCGGTATCCCTACTGTTAATATCTTGCCTCCTGCTGGCAAGCTCCTTCCACCTTTTGGCGTTTATAGCAGTAGAGTTATTATCGACGGCGAAGAGTACAAGGGAATGACCAATATTGGCCGTAAACCTACTGTATCCTCCGACAACCAGATAGGCGTTGAGACCTTCATTTATGATTTTGATCAGGACGTTTATGGTAAGACCATAGAAGTCAGACTTCTTGAGTTCAAGCGCCCTGAGATGAAGTTCGATTCCGTTGAGCAGCTCAAGGCTCAGATGGAAAAAGATATTATCAATATATCATAAAATATTAATTTATATTTTATAAATGTAACCAACTATATATGTTAAAGTTTTTAGTGATTGGACACGTAATCAAGGGGGTATTATGGACCAGATCACTAAAAAAATAGTTGGGAAAATCAGTATTATTCTGACTGCCATGCTGGTAGTCTTCAATTTGGGGTGCGTTACAGCAAAGGCCGCCCCTTCTATTCAGGTCAGAAACACATATTCCAATGCGCAACAGGCAAATACCGAGGGTAAGACTGTAGTTGCTGACCTTCAGATCATTAATCTTGATGTGCCATCTCAGGGCAAGCTCCTCGACAGCTTTGCCACTATCAAAACATCCCAAGGACTTTATTGGAATATTCCTGTTATCTGGCTCGATCCACAGGGGCAGATTTCTTCTGTGTGTATTCCGGGCATCAAATATATTCCTATTTTCGCATTCTATCTCCCTGACAACATAGTTGTAATGAATCAGGGGAATTCCCGCGGATACTCTATTGAACTGCCTGAATTCGTAGGTCAGCTCTATGGTGAAAAGAGCTTTCTGTCTATCAGCAATCCTCTTTCCGGAGTTACATACATCACAACTTCCTCAATTGTCGGCTATCTTGGATCATCAAATGGTCCACAGGTCTTTAATTCCACTGAGCTAAAACGTCTTTCTACTATTAGTAGAGGAACTGGAATATTCGACGTTGCCACTGCGCAAAAAGAGCTGCAAAACGGCCTTACGCAGATGGCTGAAGAAACAGAAGATTATACTGATACAGGCGCTGAAGATTCTTACTACGTAGAACCAGAAAACAAAGATTCTCAAGATCAAGTAGATGATTATAGCGATGATGATCAGATTCTTTCCAGTGAGGGGAATTACTCAGATGCTGGAGAAACTAAAGGCGGATCATCAGAAATACCAGTTGATCCCAAGCCGGTAGAGCCTGTTGTAGATCTTTTGGCAATCCATTGTTCAGATAATGTTATTGCGACCATTGGTCGCGAGAATCTCACAAACCTTCTGAACCTTATCATGAATGTCATAGAGCCACAGGCGGTTAGCCAGCTTACTAACAATTTCCAGTGCTATTATGATGGGGCAAAAGAAAATGCGCTGGGCAAAGAGATAGGTCTTTATGTATATGATTCCAGAGTGGACCATATAAAAGACAGAGACTATGACGATGCTAATGCCTATGTTCAGCCCAAATATGAGAACATAACGGTTAACGGCGAGGAAATAACATCCTACGGCTATTTCATGGCTGTTAACACCAAGTCTTTATATAAAGAAAATGAAGATGGCACCTATTCTTTGATCAATACGGAAATTGATACACTGAACAATACCATTACCCATGAGCTCATGCATGCTTATATGGACGACTATGTCAGAACCGGTATGACAGGCCTTGCTAATAATCAGACCGAGTATACTGCAGATGAGAACAAATTTCCTAACTGGTTTATAGAAGGTTCAGCGTCCTCAGTAGAAAACGTATATTCATATAGATATGAAGTCTTTGACGCTATGCATACGGATAAAGAGGATGCGTTATCTGATTACACTGTGGATTCTCTTTTGGCATATTATCAAAACTTTAATGATGAATATTATGGAAGTCCTAGCATAGACAGCAAAAATAAGTATTATGATTCTGATAAGAATACGGCCAGTGCTTATGTGAGTGGATATCTTGCGTGCCTATACCTTGCCGATATGGCTATAGAAAAAGGCTACGTGGAAGGCAAGACTTCCGCAGTTACAGATACTTATGACGGGGATAAAAACGTATATAGTTCCGCTATCCTTAGGAGCGGATTCGATGAGATATTGAGAAGACTTCATAATGGAACTTCTCTCGATGACATCATAGATGACATATCTAATGGAACCTATGCAGATACAGAGAGCTTCCAGAACGCATTCCTGACTGGAGCATATAATGAAGCAAATGGCACTTATGAAAATGTTGATGCTTCTGCAAATTTCTGCGTTGACGTTCTCAACTACCTTAATAAGGTGTCAAAAGACCTGACGGGGGATGCAGAATATGTTGAGTTTGCCAACGGTTCAGTCCTTTTGGACTTTGCTACAGACAAAACTTCAGTTATTGATGCAGCGTCAACAGACAGTGAACCTGAGCAGACACTTTATAATATTGTAGATTCAAAAGACTATGTAGAGTCTACAGTATCTAACGAGAGTACCTGGGCTACAGCAGGAACTAAGGGCCCGGCAATGCCACCTGAAGGAAATGAGGATACAGATGCTTCTGATACTCCTGAGTCTGATGATGAAGGGCAGATTGCAGCAAGGGCGCCTGAGGTTGATGCTCCGCCTGAGCAGATTGCTGACAAGCAGATATCTAGCGAAGAGGCAACGACAGTAACTACCCAGACTGATCCTGTTACCAATAACGATGCAGATGAATCCGTACCGGAAGATCTGGCCACGCAGCCGTCTGATGAAGATGACAACGAGGATGATGGAGAAAAAGAAGCTGATCCTGATCCTGAGTCTGAGTCCGAAAAAGATGCAGAACCAGAGCCAGAGACAGAGCAGGAGTCAAGTACTGAATCAGAACCAGAGCAGGAGCCAGAATCAAGTACGGAATCAGATACAGAGGCAGCTCCTGAGCCTGCAGAAGATAATAATGAAGATAGTCAGGAAACATCAGAAACAGAGCCTGAATCAGATGATAACAATCAGGAAACAGAGCAGTAATAACTGACACAAATATATTAACAGATTATAAAAAAGAGTCACTTTCTCTTTGAAAGTGATTCTTTTTTTGCGTAATACAGTCAAATTATAAAATGGTTGTTTAGACTTATAAACTAATCATAAATTTATGCTTAATCGACAAAAGAAATGATAAATATGATTTTGTTTATGATTTTGTATGATGTATAACTATGACAAGTTAAATGAAACAGCATATACGTGTGTGTTATTTTTGAATGAGAGGGAATTAGTTATGAAGAGAAAGATGATGAACAAGCAACTTATAAAAGCAATCGCAGTTGGACTTAGTGCCAGCATGGTACTTCAGCCAGTAACAGCACTCGCTATTGAGGGAGATGGCGACAACCTTACAGAGGGTAATGAGCAGCAGGCTAACAATCCTAGCGAAGTAGAACTTGTAAACAACGCAGAGCAGGCTTTTGATGAGTCTGTAAACGACAGTGATATGGGTGTTGAGCAGGCAGTTGAGCAGGTAAATGAAAGCTTAGCAGCAGTTCAGGATCAGTTTACACCAGAAGCTCCTGCAGCTGATGATCCAGTAGTTGAAGATACTAAGGAAGCTGTTTCAAACCCAGATCTTAATCAGGTTTATGATAACAGCATTTCTAATATCAGTCAGGATGCTCAGAATCTTACAAACAGTGTTGATACAGTTCAGGACGATATCACAGAGCTTAATGGAGATGTTCAGACTCTTAACTCTACAGATTCAAATAGAAAAGATGCTGTTGATACATTAGATAATACACCATCTCTTGATGCAGCAGCAGGCAAGGCAGCAGGTGCTTTCTCAGATGTTTCTGATAAGATCGAAGAAGCAAATAATAAGATTGCAGCAGCAAACACTCAGCAGGAAGCAGAAGCTGCATACGAAGAAGCAGAAGCAGCTGTTAATGCAGCAAATGCAGAACTTGAAGCAGCCAAGAAAGAATTTAATGAAAAGAAAGCAGCTTATGAAGCAGCTCTTCAGGCAGCAAATGATAAACAGGGCGAATACCTTGAAGCTATAAATGATATTACTCAGGACGCAGCTACAGCAGAGCAGGATCTTGCAGATGCTAAGGCATACGCAGCAGCTCTTAAGGGAGAACTTGAGACAGCTAATGCTAAGCTCGCAGCAGCTAAGAAGAATGCAGAAGATGCAGGAGAACTTGATGTTGCTGCTAAGGAAAAGCTTCAGAAGGAAGCTGGTGATGCAGTAACTTCTGCAAACGGCGTAGTAAATGGACTCAATGAAGCAATCTCAGCAGGAACAGCAGCAGAGAAGGCAGTAAAGGACGCTAAGGATGCAGCAGATAAGGCAGAGACAGATAATGCCCAGGCAATAAAGGATGGCGAGGATGCAGAGAAGGCAGTGAAGGACGCCAAGGATGCAGCAAATAAGGCAGAGACAGATAGTGCCCAGGCAATAAAGGATGGCGAGGATGCAGAGAAGGCAGTGAAGGACGCCAAGGATGCAGCAAATAAGGCAGAGACAGATAATGCTCAGGCAATAAAGGATGGCGAGGAAGCAGAGAAGGCAGTGAAG
>NZ_JAFRGN010000053.1 GCF_017433805.1 Butyrivibrio sp.
AAGAACGTCATAGAGCATTTGACCGATTTTCTGGCGCTTGCAGTCTTCTTTGACATAAACTGTCATTTCCACAGACCAGTCGTAAGCGCGTCTTCCCTTAAAGGATGAAGCATAGGCGTATCCAACGATATTGCCATCATCTTTAACTGCTGTGATATAAGGGAATTTAGATGAGATATTACGGATGCGATCCTCAAACTCTTTTACCGAAGGAATTTCGTATTAAAAGGTGATCGCTGTGTTTGTAACGTAAGGAGCGTAAATACTAAGTAATTCTTTTGCGTCTTCCAAGGTGACTTTCTCGATTTTCATTTTTTCTATCTCCTTAATTTAAAATAATTAGTTTTGAATTATACGCTTGATAAGGATTGATTACAATCTTATTTTGATATTTCTAATGGGTACTAATATGCCTGAAGGGGAAAAAAATCGCTCTACTAATACCTGTTATGGAAACTGATCAAAATGTTGTTAAATAAGTGCCTTAGATGCAAGAAATATCTACGTTTTTGGTAGAAATTCCAGAGATTATTTTGTATAATGAATTACACTTCGGGGGGCATGTAACTTTGTGGCAAAAAGGTTATATGTACTATGGCAAGAAACAATGGTAGGAGGATTTATGGCGAAGAAAACTTTGACTGAGGCCAATTGGAAAATTGGCGATCCAATGATCAATGAGAATGATTATTGGCAGGACCCAGATTATAAGGCAGAAGATCCTGAAAAGGAAATGTTGGTAATTGAGCTGGCTAAACTCATTACAGACAGATATGTTAAGAAACTTACAAACAAGATTAATAACAGAGATCCAGAGTACTGGATGCTTGATCATATTCTTAACAAGGAACAGGTAAAGTTCCTTTTGAACTTCAAGAAGACAAGGGTTCCATATTCAATCGAGGAACTTGCGCAGATGAACAATATGCCTGTAGACAAGACACAGGAGATGGTTGATCGTCTTAGATGGATTGGTATCATCGAGCAGAACAGAGCCAAGACAGCTGACAAGCATAGACAGTACGAGCTTCCTATTTTCGTACCAGGTTCAGCTGAGTTCATGATGATGCAGGAAAAGCTCACAGACGAATTCCCGGAGCTTGCTACATTCTTTAACCTTATGACACAGCTTCCACTTGCTGGTATCACACAGATGGTTCCTCCAGGAGGCGCTGGTGTAGGAATGCATGTTATTCCTGTAGAGAAGGCTATCTCACTTGAGAACCAGTCAGTTCCAGTTGAGCATCTTTCACGCTGGATCGATATGTATGACAAGTATGGTATTTCTGAGTGTTCATGCCGTAAGCAGCAGGCTATGCGTGGCGAGGGCTCTGGAGAAATCCGTGGTGATTATTGTATCGGTATGGGTGACATGGCTGAGTACATGGATGATCGTGGAATCGGCCATTATATCTCTAAGGAAGAAGTTTACGAAATCCTTGAGAGAGCTGAGAGACATGGCTATGTTCACCAGATTACTAACATTGACGGTGAAGGCAAGATTGTTGCTATTTGTAACTGTGCTCCTGGCGTATGTAACGCTCTTAGAACATCACAGCTTTTCAACACACCTAATATGTCTGCATCAGCTTATAGAGCACATGTAGAAAAAGATAAGTGTGTTGCCTGCGGTAAGTGCGTAGAGGTTTGTCCTGTTGGAGCAGCCAAGCTCGGACAGAAGCTTTGCAAGAAGAACGGCACAGAGGTTACATATCCTAAGGCTGAACTTCCAGATAAGAAGAAGTGGGGACCTGAGAAGTGGAACTACAACTACAGAGATGATGCCAAGATCAACTGCTATGAGACTGGTACAGCTCCTTGTAAGACAGCATGTCCTGTACATCTGTCAGTTCAGGGATATATCAAGATGGCAGCTGAGGGCAGATATGAAGATGCTCTTAAGCTTATCAAGCAGGATAACCCATTCCCATACATCTGCGGCGCTGTATGTAACAGACGTTGTGAGGATGCTTGTACAAGAGGCACAATCGATCAGCCACTTGCTATCGATGAGATCAAGAAGTTCATTGCTTCTCTTGAGCTTAAGCAGGACAAGAGATACATTCCTCTTTGCGAGAAGCACGATGGCGGAATGTGGAGCGATGAGTACAAGGTAGCTATCATCGGTGGTGGCCCAGCAGGTCTTTCTGCAGCATATTACCTGAGACTTAACGGTTACCCTGTAACTGTATTCGAAAAAGAGAAGAGACCAGGCGGAATGCTTATGAACGGTATTCCAAGCTATCGTCTTGAGAAAGATATCATTGACGCTGAGATCGACGTTATCAGACAGATGGGCGTTGAGTTCAAGTGCGGCGTTGAGGTTGGTAAGGATACAACAATCCAGGATCTTCGTAAGGAAGGCTACAAGGCATTCTTTATCGCTATCGGTATGCAGGGCGGTAGAATGGCTGGTATTCCAGGAGAGACAGCAGAAGGTGTTCAGACAGGTGTTGATTTCCTTCGTACTATCAACCAGGATCACAGCATTAAGCTTAACGGCGCTACAGTAGTAGTTGGTGGTGGTAACGTTGCTATCGACGTTGCCAGAACAGCTGTTAGAGCAGGATCTAATAAGGTTACAATGCTTTGCCTTGAGAGTGCAGCAGAGATGCCTGCAGCCAAGGACGAAGTTGCTGAGGCCAAGGAAGAAGGAATCGAAGTACTTAACGGATGGGGACCTAAGGAAGTTGTTACTGAGGGAGGCCACGTTAAGGCTGTTATTTTCAAGAAGTGCGTAAGCGTATTTGATGAGCAGCACAGATTCAGCCCTAAGTACGACGAGAACGACACAATCGAAGTTCCATGTGAGAATCTTCTCCTTTCAATCGGACAGTCAGTTCAGTGGGGCGGACTCCTTGAGGGAACTAAGGTTGAGCTCAACAGAAATGGCACAGCAGTTGCTGATGCTCTTACAAGACAGACAGCAGAGCCTGATATCTTTGTTGGTGGTGATGTATTCACTGGCGCAAGATTTGCTATTGATGCTATTGCAGGCGGTAGAGAAGGATTCGTTTCTATCAACCGTTTCGTTCACAAGGGTAACAGACTTGATCTTGCAAGAGACAGAAGAGAGTTCGTTGAACTTGATAAGGATGATATCCTTGTTGAGAATTTTGATAACGCGCAGAGACAAATCCCTGGCAAGAAGGCTGGCGTAGCTCACGAGACTTTCGATGACCTTAGACTTACTCTTACAGAGGAGCAGGTTAAGAAAGAGGCAGCAAGATGTCTTGGATGTGGTGCTACAACTGTAGATGAGAATAAGTGTATCGGATGTGGACTTTGCACAACTAAGTGTGAATTCGATGCCATCCACCTTACAAGAGATATTCCTGAGGCTAGCACAATGGTTAGAGCTGAGGATAAGCTCAAGAAGGTTGGACCTTATGCAGCTAAGAGAGCTGGTAAGATTGTTATCAACAAGATCCTTGGCGACAAATAATTTTATAGTATATTAATGATTTAAAATAAAATCATAAGATGCGGGGCGATTATTGTGTATTATAATATATATGATCGTCCCGATTTTATTTCGGTAAAACAAATATTTATTTATGATATATGGAGGACTAATTAATGGATTATAAGTCAAGATATCAGGAGTGGCTGGATAAGTTATCAGATTCTGATCCACTTAAGGCTGAACTTGAGGCTATCAAGGGAGATGATAAAGAAATCGAAGACAGATTCTATCAGGATCTTTCTTTTGGTACAGCAGGACTTCGCGGAAAGGTTGGAGCAGGAACTAACCGTATGAATTTCCTTACAGTAGGTAAGGCTTCTCAGGGTGTTGCTGATTACATCGTTTCCAAGGGAAAAGAGGCTTGTGATAAGGGAGTTATCATTGCTCATGATCCAAGACATTTTTCCAAGGAGTTCTCACAGCTTGCTGCTGGAATTTTTGCTGCTAATGGAATTAAGGTTTATACATTCCCAGATCTTCGACCAACACCTGAGCTTGCATTTATGATAAGACGTCTCGGTACAGTATCTGGAATCAACATTACAGCTTCCCATAACCCTAGAGAGTACAACGGCTACAAGGCATATTGGGATGACGGATGTCAGGTATCATCTGATGTTGCAGATGGTATGACAGAGAAGATAAACGCTGTTGATATCTGGAATGGCATTAAGACTTCTGACTTTGAAGAAGGCGTTAAGGCTGGTAAGATCGTTGTTCTTGGACCTGAATATGACAGAGAGTACCTTGATAAGATCGAGGGAATGGCTATTCATGAAGGTGATGAGCTTGATCTTTCAATTCCACTTGTTTATACACCACTTAATGGCTGCGGATCTATCCCATTCAGACAGATGCTGACAGACAGAGGCTTCTCTAACTGGAAGATCGTTCCAGAGCAGGAGAATCCAGATCCTGATTTCACAACTGTTGGATATCCTAATCCAGAGGATCCTAAGGCATTTAAGCTTTCAGAGCAGTACGGAAGAGAGTTTGGAGCAGAGCTTTTAATGGCTACAGACCCTGACTCAGACAGATTTGCTATCGAGATCAGAGATGACAATGGCAATTACATTCCTCTTAATGGTAACCAGACAGGATATCTTCTTGTTAACTACGTACTTGAGGGACGTAAGGATGCCGGAACACTTCCAGCTAAGGGAGCTATGGTTAAGTCTATTGTTACATCAACTCTTTCAACTATCATGGCTAGGGCTTATGGTATTGAGATGTTTGAGACACTTACAGGCTTTAAGAACATCTGTGGTAAGATTCCATACCTCCATGAGAATGGATATACATACCTCTTTGGATATGAGGAGTCTGTAGGTTACGCGGTTTGTGAGGATATCCGTGATAAGGACGGTATATCAGCTGGTATGCTTGTTGCTGAGGCAGCTGCTTACTACCGCAAGCAGGGCAAAACTCTTTGGGATGTACTTCAGGAGATTTACGCTAAGTACGGCTTCTTTGCAGAGGATGAGCCTAACATGGTTCTGGAGGGTATTCCAGGTGCTCAGCGTATTCAGCGTATGATGAAGTGGTTCAGAGAGAATATTCCTACAGAGGTTGCCGGAGCTAAGGTTGAGAAGGTTATCGACTATATTAACGGCTACGAGGATATTCCGCCTCAGAATGCAATCAGACTCTTCCTGGATAATGGTTCATGGTTTGCCATCAGACCATCAGGCACAGAGCCTAAGATAAAGTTCTATTTCTATTCAAACCGTGACAGCAGAGAGAATGCTCTTGAAACCAACAAGAAGATAAAAGAAGAAATCTTTGGACTTATTGATTCGGTGGAATAAAGAAAAATGAAGGACTTTGCCAAGGAAGTATTTAGAAAAATACTGCATATGCTGGCTATCTCTTTTAGCATATTCTGGTTTTATATGTATGATGACTGGAGAAAATCAGTATTTGCTGTGGCTATGGCGGGAGCGCTATTATATCCGGTTCTGTTATTGTGCGCCAAAGTACCCAGACTTTCCAGTGCTGTTAATGCGAGAAGGTCGGGAGAGTTTGCTACTAGTTTTTCGGCTCTTATGGCAATGTTTATTATTGTAGCCAGTATTTGCTGGGGACGTCTTGGAGAGAGAATGCTGGGAATAGCAGCGATAATTGCCTGGGGACCAGGAGATGCTGCAGCAGCACTTATTGGCAAGAGATTTGGCAAACATAAGATAGGCAGATCCAAGAAAAAGAGCCTTGAAGGTACTATTTCTATGTTTATCGTTTCCTTCATATCTTTGCTGATCGTCCTGTTTATATATGGCAAGTACAGCACTATAGCTACCGTTGTTGTGGCTCTTATTGCAGCAATTGTCAGTGCTGGAATAGAGCTCAATATAGAAAATGGATATGATACTTTCTACTGTCCAATAGGTACAATGGTTGTTCTGGTAATAGCAGAACTGATACTTCGTTAAGATTCAGATAGTGATTAAACGGAGAATGATTATTATATGGCAAAAGATAATCTGAATCAGAAAAGTGGATACAAAACCCTTTTGTTGTCTGTAATCCTGAGTTCGCCAGGGCCACTGGTCCTGGGAATCGGGCTCATGATAGGACGAAGCTCAACGCAGATATCTGATTTTACCAGGAGAACTGCAGAGCTACTTGCGATTATAGCCTCATTTGTTGTCTATGTGATAACCAACAAAGATGCGTCCATGGATGACAACAGGAAAAGAGAAATAGAGTGTAAGAGTAATCTCTTTGTCGGAGTGATAATGTGTATCAGTGGACTTAGTATGATCATTCTTGCTTTTGTTTCTGATAATACCAATAAAGGCAATGTAGCTCCCGCTTTTGTTATAGCTCTTTTTGGAGTTATAGCAAACACGCTTTTCTGGCGTAAATACACAAGGCTATACAAGCATAATGGCAATGCGATTCTTGGAGTTCAGGCAAGGTTATATGGAGCTAAATCCATAGTGGATTGCTGCGTTACGCTGACACTCTTTGTAGTAGCAGTAATGCCTGGTACCAAACAGGCCTATTATTTTGATATTGTGGGTTCTGTGCTGGTTTCTGTTTATATGCTAAGGAGCGGTATCAAGACAATAATAGAGAATAAGGATAAATTAATAGCAGGGTGTTAACCCTGCTTTTTTGCTATATATTTAGTTTTCAGAACCTGGATTGGAACTGTCATAGTCACTTACGCCTGTAACAATCCATGAATCTGTCTCGTTATTTTTTTCGAGATCAAGGACGATGGCATAGGTCATTTCTTTGGAATTCGCAATCTCATCTTCATAGATTTCAAGGATGATCCTTAGCATATCGTTGTAAATCTTAGCTTCTGCAACTTCAGTTCCTTCCTCGTAAAGAGCTGCGATTTCTTCTGCATTGTTAGTGTTGTAGGCTGTAATTGCATCGTTTATTTTATTGGATGCGCTTTCACTTCCAAGGATATCCATGGCAAAGGATGTCTTGAAGGTGGCAACAGCAGTAGCAGTCTGCGTTCCATCTTTTTTCTCAAGATTAGTATCTGAGATGGAATAGGACTGTATCATGTTAGAAAAAAGAGAAGCAAATTCATCAAGCTCAGCTTTGGACTCTTCAGTGAGCTCGGAAACACCGGCGCCATCAGCAATCTGATTAACCAGAGTATCGGAATTAAAGAGCTGAACAAAACCACCGTTTGCTACCTCGGAAGTTGCGTATTTGTTTATGTCTTCTGTTGAATCTGAAGCTAAGATAGCCATGAAGGAATTTGCGGTCTCCTGTACCGCGCTCTTATCCTGATTGGAACAACCAGTAAGAGAAGATATCGAAAGAAGGGTAGCCATAGCTACTCCCAGACATTTTTGTAATCTATTCATAAGGCCCCCAATGTATTTGTTACTAATATCGTAATATGTTTAAGTATAGCATAGAGGTGTAAATTAGCCAAAGAGTATCGCAATTTAGATAATATAGTGATAAAATAAAGCATAGTAATTGCTAATCAATTCAAGGAGGGTTATACATGAGAGTTCTTTTCAGCGAGGGCGTTGTGAAAGAAGTAGAGTCTGTAGAGGTTAAGCCTCTTGACTTTGGGGATGGAAAGATTTCAGGAACACAGATTGATTTTTCACTTGTAAGTGGAGACCAGATTAAGTACATTTATAGCCAGAATGTGCCGATTGAGGAATCTGGAGCAAGAGCTATTGATTTTGTTAGGAAACTTTATGCTGACGGAATGGCTGATTTCACACACGAACCAGTTGAGATGCTCTAAAACTATATAAGGATATAATAAAGGCTCTATGCTTTATCTGCATAGAGCCTTTAATTCTGCTGTTCTTCCATTGTATTCTCCATTTTTGAATAATAGATCATCTCTTGCCAAGACAACCCTGGTTTTTGAGTTCTATCAGTAAATCAAAAACAACCCCCAATGGTAATCCAGTAATATGGGCTACTTTTTCTGGATCTGGATAGTATTCATCTTCACAGTCCTTTCTGATGCAGTCCATTACTTCCATTTTAGCATCCAATGTAGCTGTCATACACACGGTTCCTCCTTTCATAAATAGTATAATAATTTTAAGTCAGTATTTATCTGACCTTTCTATTATTATATCGTATTTTTGCACGAAAAGTTAAGGCATTTCGGCAAAAAATTATAAAAATTCCCTAAAATTTAAGGACTTTGGAGGAATGCGTGTCTCCAAAGCCCTATGAATTCTGATGTTTTAAATTGTAATAAATTATTAGTATTATGTTGATAATTTAAAAATGTAACAGAATTACTGCTGCATATCTTTAAGCTTATTAGCCTGCTGGAAGATTTGTCCAAGGATACCCTTGAAATCATCAAACTTGGAAACTGCTGATTCAGAAGCAGATACACCTTCATTTGAAAGAGAAGCAACTTCCTGGCTGGTTGCTGACAGATTGGAAATACTGTCGTTGATTTCTGTCGTGGAGCTGGCAATTGACTTCATGCCTTCGCCAATTTCCGAGAAGCGAGAGAGCATCTCTGTTACATTGTCATTTATGCTGTCGAAGTTTTCGCCAACTGATTCGATCATTTCGTTCTGCTCTGAAACGGATGCAACAGTATCATCAATGCTGGACATTGCTTTCTGAACATCTTCGTTAAGTTCGTTGATAATATTTGTAATCTCAGTAGAAGCTGTGTTTGTTTCTGCTGCAAGCTCTCGTACATCATTAGCTACAACTGCAAAGCCTTTTCCTGCTTCGCCGGCTCTTGCTGCCTCAATGCTGGCGTTTAGTGCGAGAAGATTAGTCTGTTTGGAAATCGACATAATGGATCCGACAATCTTGGTAACTTCAGCAACTTTATTGATAACTGCCTGAGTAGCTTCTACAGTAACCTGGCTCTGCTGTGCTACGTTTTGTGATTTTTCCTTTAGCTCTCCAATGACTCTTACTCCTTCTCGTACGGCAGTCTGAGTACTTTCGGATGCTTTTGTCATATCTTTTCTGTGCTGTTCAGTTGTAGCTGTTTCTTCCTGAATCTGCTGAACTCTCTGAGCCTGTGAGGTAATAGCCTGAGCTGTGCTTTCCATGCTGCTTGCAATGTCCTGCATTCCGGAATGCTGTGATTCGATAATGTCCTGTAGATCTACCATTGTCTGCTGGGAATCATTGAACAGATCGGTAATCGTATTGGCAATGCCTGCCATCTTATTACTTGTATCCAGTGTTTTTTCTGCGTTTTCAGTGATAGTTGCATTGTTTTCTTCATTGAATTTACAGAGAAGAGAAACTGTAGCTATTGTAGCTATAAACGCAAGTGCAAGTGTTATGAAGGCCGGTACATGGATCATATCAAGAGTACCAGAAGAAACATATGCTTTAATACAGGTAATAGTAAAAGAAATAGTGATCGCGCTTATTCCAGCCTTACAAAGCCTTACATTTAAATAGATGATACTGCAGATCAGTATCGGCAGACCAAAAGCAAAGTATACTATATTGTCTTCAGCAACCAGCATGACAAAATAGAAAATAGTCGCGCCACCCATTATAAGGATAGAACCCATTTTTACGGTAGAAAACTTAAAATATCCTGCTGTTGCCATAGCTGCTCCGATAATCGCGGAGGCAATGATTGCCGCATCAGCACCTTGAAAACCACTTTGGAATATCTTTATAACGGTTAGTAATATTCCACATAAAAAAATAACTATACATACATTAAAACTATTGGCATTAGCTCTGCGATACTGATCAGCGTTCATAGATTAGCGTTCCTTTCTATTTATTTCTGTTGCATTTTTATTTCAAAAAAACATATTTGCACAATCAAATTCTAGCATGATGAGAAGTTGAAATAAACTAAATGATGAAATAATTAATGCATTTTTCAGTTATATTTATACTTTTTTTAGAACATATAAAATCGTGATAATGTAAAATGTTAATAGGTGTATTTGTCACAAATTATGTGACTGATAGTGTAATTAAATTACATGAAAGGGTGCAAATTAGATGAAAAAGATGAGTTTGAAAACCAAGATGCTACTGTGTATTCTTCCTGTTATGGCTATAGCTATGGCTGTTCTTACGTATGTGGCTGCACAGGAACTTAGCACGAATCTGCAGACAGCAAATACTGATGCCATGTTCCAGAATGTATCAGCTAATGCTATAGGTGTAGACTCCAAGCTGGAGATCATCAGAACTACAGCTGTTAACCTTGCTGAAATGGTATCTACTTCTTATTTATTTGTAGATACTGACAACTACAGGGGAACTTTCACAAAGGTTATTAATGATAATGATTCTATCCTTGGAGCCGGAGTATGGTTCGAACCAAATATATATAAAGCTGATGAGAAATATGTTGGCCCATATTGGTATAAGGATGGCGGAACTGTAGTTGAGACCTGGGATTATAGTAATGCAGAGTATGACTATTTCAACCAGGAATACTATACTGATGCCAAGGCTCTTTCTAATGGAGCAGCTTCAATTACCAATCCATACTATGACCCAACATCAGGCATTGTCATGTCCAGCTGTTCTGCGCCTATCTATGACAATGGTAAATATGTTGGATGCGTGACTGTAGATATGGAGCTTACAAATGTTGCGGACCTTGTATCTAATATTAAGATTGGTACAACTGGTAGAGCAATTCTTCTTTCATCTGATGGTACATATATTTATACAGACGATAATGAAAAGATGCGGAATGGCGTCAAGATGCAGGAAGATCCTGATGCTAATATAGCTGCAAAGGGTGCAGAGATTCTTGCCAATTCATCTGAAACACCTAGCATGGGAGTTATGAATGTTGAAGGTAAGACTATCCTTGTTACATACAGAGATGTTCCAAATGTTGGTTGGAAGATCCTGCTTGCTATGGATCTTGATGAGATAGAAGGACCTGTAAATCAGGCAACTACAACTCTGGTTGTAATCGCTGCAATTGCACTTATTATCGGTGCAGTTATCATTCTCATATTCGTTATGAGTATTGCCAAGAGTATTAACAGTGTTAAGCAGTTTGCGAGTGTACTTGCAAGTGGTGACTTTACTGTTGAGAAGATCAACAATAAGAGAGGCGATGAGCTCGGTGCCATGAGTGAGTCTCTCAATAACATGTTTGAGAGTAACAGGGATGTTATTTCCAAGATTTCTGATGGATCAGTTAAGGTTAGTGAGACATCAAGTGGACTTGCAAGTATGGCTAATGAGTTGTCCAGCCAGTTTACAAGTATTCAGGGTAACATTTCTGGTGTTAATGATGCGATGATGTCATCTGGTGCAGCTACAGAGCAGGTTAATGCATCTGTAGAAGAAGTTAACGCATCTGTTCATCAGCTTGCTGCTGAGACTGAAAAGACAAGCTCTGATGCAGCTGATATCAAGGCAAGAGCTCAGGATATCGAAAAAGAGAGCAAACAGGCTCACGACTATGCTATTTCTATTGCTGAGCAGAGAGAAGCGGACCTTGAGGAAGCTAATGAGAAGGCTAAGGTCGTTGATCAGATTGGAACACTTGCTGATACAATTGCTGAGATTGCAGACCAGATCAACCTCCTGTCACTTAATGCAAGTATCGAGGCTGCAAGAGCTGGTGATGCAGGTAAGGGCTTTGCAGTAGTTGCTTCTGAGATCAACAAGCTTGCAAGCAGCACGTCTGAAGCAGTAGAACAGATCAGAGAAACAATCGATGGAGTACAGGAAGCATTTGGAACACTTTCTTCTTCATCAGGCGAACTTCTTGGATTCATTAAAGAGACTGTTACACCAGACTATGACAAGTTCGTTGGACTTGCCAAGCAGTATGGTGATGATGCAGGACGTTTCGGAGATTCTTCCGAGAACATTGCTCAGATGGTTGAGAACATCAGAGCATCCATGGAAGAAGTTAGTAAGGCTATTCAGAACATCGCTGAATCAACTCAGGATACAGCAGACCTCAGCAGCCAGGTTAACGATTCCGTTATGGTTGCAGCCGATGTTGTATCTAACGTAAACGAGATGACAACCAAGCAGGAAGCAGTTGCCGGTACCCTCGAAGAAATCGTTGGTAAATTCAAACTCAAGTAAGAATAATAATAGGAGCCTTGAAGATATATGATATGATTCCCCTAAAGTAGACAATGGAAATATCCAAAGTCTCCTTTAGGGGGATTTTTTATGGCTAAGTATCCTTTAGAAATCAAGATTGCTGCATGTAAAGATTATTTCGAGCGAAACATGTCAATGGGAGACATAT
>NZ_JAFRGN010000054.1 GCF_017433805.1 Butyrivibrio sp.
AATCCCGATCTTGATCCAAGTCTATCTCAGAACATCAACAACGCTCTGAACAAGCTTTAATATACTTCGACCTGACCATTAAATATTCTCTGAAGTTTATTTCTAACAATAATAAATGCCGGGATGAGAAACGCATCTGCCAATATCCATGCCACTGGGCTGGCGAGGCAGATTGCGGTAAATCCTATCTGTGGAACGAGGAGTATCGCCATAAGCGATCTTCCAATCATCTCCATTACACCCGCAAGTACTGCAAATAATGAATATCCCATACCCTGAATCAGGAATCTTACGATATTAACAAGAGCCAGTGGAATATAGAAAAGGCTGTTGTATATCAGGAAAAGATGTGCATTATCAAGGCATGTAACTTCACTTGCATCAAGGAATATCATTGCAAAGTTCCTGCCAAAGAAAGCAAGAACCACAAAAGCTATTACTGAATAAATACTTCCAATCTTAACTGCAGCATGAAGTCCTAATGTCAGATGATCAAGCTTCTTGGCTCCCACATTCTGACCACCGTAGGTTGCCATAGTTGAACCAAGGGCATCAAACGGAATACAGAAGAACATTCCGACCTTGCTGGCTGTTGTAACAGCAGTAACAGCATCCTCTCCAAGGCCATTGATAGCAGTCTGCAAAATAACACTGCCAATAGCTGTAATTGAATACTGAAGTCCCATTGGAACACCCATGTTAAGCAGAATCACGAAATGAGATCTGTCCAGCTCCCAATCCACTTTGCCAAGCTTAAGGATATCAATCTTTCTGATAATATACGCAAGACATAAGCTTCCAGCAACAAGCTGAGATACTACAGTGGCAAAAGCCGCTCCAAATATTCCCCAGTGGAATACCATGATGAACACAAGGTCAAGACCAATGTTCACTACAGAACCGATAATAAGGTACTGAACAGGGTGCTTACTGTCTCCAAGAGCTCTTATGGTAGCTGACAGAAGGTTATACATATAAGTTGCCGGGATACCCAGGAAAATAACGATTATATATCTGTAGGCATATTCCAGAATAGACTCAGGTGTTCTCATTGTCACAAGAATCTGTCTACAGAATATGCTTACTAAAAATGTCATTACTACAGCAAAGATTGAGCACAGAATGATGGCATGGGTAAAGAACTTACGCATGCTCTTATAATCTCTTGCCCCAAATCTCTGAGCTATGGGAATTGCAAAGCCGTTGCAGACTCCCATACAAAAGCCCATTATAAGAAAGTTAACTGCTCCTGTAGAACCCATACCAGAATAGGCTTCCTTACCAAGAGTCCAGGATACGATAGCTGTATCTATTATGTTATAAAGCTGCTGGAAAAGCATGCCCCAAAAGAGTGACATTGCAAAGCCCATAATAAGCTTCATGGGATCTCCAACAGTTAAATCCTTGATATTACTTGTCTTAGACATTATATTCACCTAAACGACAAAAAATCATTAATTTATTATATGTAGCCAACAGTGCAAATTTCTGTAATACAATTCAAAATGACATACTACTACAAATTGTTTATTATTGTAAAGTGGTTATTAATTTTGTACAATGTACTTAAATTTTTCATAAGAAAACACGCGGAAATGGAGACATTATGGATAACATTAAAGCAGTAGTTTCTCTAGGTCATGACGCTCTCGGTGTTACAACCTCCGAGCAGCTTACAGCAACCAAAGTCGCAGCCAAGGCTCTCGCAGATCTTGTAGAAGCCGGATACCTACTTACAATCACACACAGTAACGGACCTCAGGTCAGCATGATACACAAGGCTATGACTGAGCTTCATAGAATGTATATTGATTACACTGCAGCTCCTATGTGCGTATGCAGTGCAATGAGTCAGGGCTATGTTGGATATGATATTCAGAATTCCCTGAAGGCAGAGCTCACAGGCAGAGGTATTTCCAAGGCAGTCAGCACAATCCTCACACAGGTTACAGTTGATCCTTATGATGAGGCCTTCTATGCACCTACCAAGGCAATCGGCAGATACATGTCCAAGGAAGATGCCGATAATGAAGTTAAAAAAGGAAACTTTGTAAAAGAAGATCCAGGCAAGGGCTACAGACGTATAATCGCAGCTCCCAAGCCAATAGATATAGTTGAGATAGACGCTATCAGAGCACTTGTAGATGCAGGTCAGATCGTAATAGCCTGCGGCGGTGGCGGTATTCCTGTAATCCAACAGGGCCATGTACTTAAGGGTGCTTCCGCAGTAATCGAGAAGGATGCTATTGCTGGTAAGCTCGCAGCAGACCTTAAGTCTGACAAGCTCATCATCCTTACATCTGTTCCTTATGTTTACAAGAACTTCCAGAAGGAAGAACAGGAAGAGATTTCCAAGATGACAGTATCAGAAGCAAAAGCCTTCATAGAAGCCGGAGAATTCGGCGAAACAGATATGCTTCCCAAGATTGAAGCAGCAATCGAATTCCTTGAATCCAATAACGACGGCGAAGTTGTCATTACTTCTCTTAGCACAGTTGAGGATGCTCTCAAGGGCAAGGCTGGCACAAGAATTACTTTCGCCTGAATTACAAATAATGATTAATTAGTTAATCCCACAGCAAACGCTGTGGGATTTTTAATTCAGGCATTAGTAGCCTGTTCAATGTTAAGCTGTGGGAGTTTGGGCTGAACTATATCTCCTCTGATCTCAATAAGAGGTGAAGCCTTACCTTCTATATAGTCTCTTGTAATAGTAACCTTTCCTATGTTCTCATCCTTAGGAATCTCGTACATGATATCAAGCATGAATTCCTCGATGATAGCACGAAGGGCTCTTGCACCAGTATCTTTTTCCAATGCCTTCTCTGCAATAGCTTCAAGGGCTGTATCATCAAACTGAAGATCTACTTCGTCAAGAGCAAGGAGCTTCTGATACTGCTTGAGTATCGCATTCTTAGGCTCTTTTAATATCTGTACCAGCATCTCTTTGGTGAGAGCCTGAAGTGAACAGATAATAGGGAGACGTCCAAGGAACTCGGGAATCATTCCGAATTTCTTGAGATCCTCAACAGTAACATTTGTCAGAAGGTTAGGATCATCTTCGTATTTATCCTTAAGATCAGCATCAAAACCTATTGATGTCTGCTTGTTAAGTCTCTGAGTAATGATCTCCTCCAGGTCTGGGAAAGCTCCTCCACAGATAAAGAGAATATTTCTGGTATTAACTGTAGCAAGTGGAACCATGGCATTTTTGCTGCCAGCTCCAACAGGAACTTCTACATTTGAGCCCTCGAGAAGCTTGAGCATTCCCTGCTGAACCGATTCTCCACTTACATCTCTTGAAGTTGTATTCTTCTTTTTGGCAATCTTATCTATCTCATCAATAAAGATAATACCGTGTTCTGTCTTCTCAACATCATTGCCAGCAGCTGCAAGAAGCTTACTTACTACGCTCTCAATATCATCTCCGATATATCCAGCCTCAGTAAGAGATGTAGCATCTGCTATAGCAAGAGGCACATCAAGAAGCTTGGCAAGAGTCTTAACAAGGTATGTCTTACCACTACCAGTTGGTCCCAGAAGCAGAATGTTTGATTTCTCAATTTCAATCTCGTCCATGGTGTCTGTTGCCACTCTCTTATAGTGGTTATAAACAGCAACTGACATAACCTTTTTAGCCTGGTCCTGTCCGATCACATACTCATCAAGCTTGGCTTTGATCTTGTGAGGTGCAGGAATATTCTTGATATCAAAAGCTGGCTTGGCTGCAGATTCACTCTTTTTCTTGATCTTCTGAGTATTAGGAATTCCGCCGCCCATGTTGAAATTACCATTAGTAAGATCACCCATGTTAAAGAAGCCAAAGTTTGGCATACCAGTCTGCTTGTTGAGCTCATTCATAAGAGTTGGATTGTTAAGCATGTTCTGGTAATCAAACTGGCTGACAGTATCCATAGTCTTGTGCATACAGTCATTGCAGATGCTGATATTGTTGGGAAGATGGAACATCTTGCCAGCCTTGCTCTCAGGTCTTCTGCACACGAAGCAGACATCCTCATATTCTGTCTTGTTCTCTTCGCCCTTGTCTGATGGAGAATCAGTCTTATCTGTCTCAACTGTATCCTGAATATCTACTCTCTCATCATCAGTTACTTCTCTGAAATCGAAATCATCATTTCTGTTATCTGTCATTAAACGTTACTCCCTTATTCCCTAAAAAAGAAATTGCTATGGATGGCTCCTCGTCATCCATAGCAACCATATGTCTCTAATATAATCAGTGTCCGCCAGATCCTGAACCAAAATTACCTGATCTGTCTTCTGGCTTACCAGGAGACTGCTTACCATCATACTGTCCGGAACTTCCACCATTCTCACCGGCATTAGAATCCTGAGTATTTACTGAGGTTGCTGCTCCTAGTGTAACATTATAAGTAACTTCTGTATACTCTGAACCATTCTGTCTCATAACAGTAACTGGAACAGTTGTACCAATTGCATAGTACTGAAGTCTTGTCTGAAGGTCATCCATAGAAGTAATCTCCTGACCATCAAACTCTACAATTACGTCGCCCTTTTCAAGGCCTGCTGCTGCAGCGCCGCCACCATTCGAAACCTCTGCAATATATACTCCCATAGGAAGTCCGTATACAGAAGATACTTCTGAGGTAACGCTTACACCAGAAATTCCAATGTATCCTCTCTCATCATCTGAAAGCTTGATCTTGGTCTCTTCGTTCATAAGCTGCTCGATAATAGGCTTAGCTGCAGAAATAGGAATAGCATATCCCATACCTTCTACTGTATCTCCACCAATCTTGTTGGAGTTGATACCAATAACTTCGCCCTGAAGATTAAGGAGCGCACCACCTGAGTTACCTGGGTTGATAGCTGCATCAGTCTGAATAAACTCTCTTGTGCTACCATCATCAAGCTCTACCTGACGATTAAGAGCTGAGATAACACCTGTTGTAACTGACTGGCCATAGCCAAGAGCATTACCAATTGCTATAGCAGGTTCGCCAAGAACGAGCGCATCACTGTCACCAAGAGTTGCTACCTTGATGCTGTCCATTGTGCTGCTGGAAATATCATCCAGCATAACTGCTATTACAGCCAGATCCATATCTGAATTAGTACCCTTTACAACAGCTGCAAGTGTTGTGTCGTCATTAAAGATAACCTCCAAAGAATCAGCGCCCTCAATTACGTGATAATTGGTTGCTATCAATAACTCTGAATCGTTCTGTCCAACTATAATTCCGCTTCCAGATGCTGTAGCTTCCTGAGTCTGCACATAGCCAAAATAGCTAGCTGATGCTGTGTAGTTGTTGTGGATAATAACCATTGCTGGCATTACCTCTTCTACAACTGCTGTAACATCTGTAACTACGGCCTTGGTCTCAGCAGATACTGTTGTTGTCTGAACCTTTTCCTTGTCTGTCTCAGTCTGCTCAATCTGTGCCTGCTGCTGTGGCTCTTCCACAGCCTGAGTAGTCTCTGTAGTCTTGTTTGCTACTCTGTTAGCAATTGTGTAATAAGAAGCACCAATGCCTCCTACCAAAAGAGCAAGTATTGCGATAGCTGCTACAACAATTGCTGCTGTGTTCTTCTTGGCAGGTTTAACAG
>NZ_JAFRGN010000055.1 GCF_017433805.1 Butyrivibrio sp.
AGATTATGGCTGCATACATGGGCTTTTTCATGGGCGGATGCGGATTTGACATAGCAGAGCATAAGAGCGATGTCACTAGATTTTTTACAGATGATGCAGAGGCTCTTCATTTTTATGACATATTAAAAAAGATATACGGAAACATTTCAGGTAAGAAGCAGACCTTTGATAAATGTGTTTTCTCATGGTACTCGGCAAATATTTCAAAGGGCGATGTGGTGACAAGACTTGCCTATATTGCACAGGTCCTGGATAAGACAGAGCTTATCGACGAAGTCTGCACAATGATGGGTGATGCGGATCTGAACTACAGAGGCCAGATTATCAGAGGGCTCTTGGGCAATCCAACTACTGACATTCAGAGACAGACCCTTACAGCAGCTCTTTGCGATAAGTCGGAATATGTCAGAAAAGATGCATTCAGAGTTGTAAATGCTCTGAAGACACCTCTTTTACCTGAAAACTTCCTTCAGATGGAGGATATGCTGAAATACAAGGCTTCAGATGCAAGGCAGAACCTCATTAAGCTTCTACTTGGACAGCCTGATGAAGCTCTTTTGCAGACAATAACGAGACTTCTGGATGACAAGAAAGAAGAGAAAAGAACTGCTGCACTTGATATTATCATCAATTTATCAGGGGATGAGAACAGGCAGGGGCTTTATAACAAATGCGTCAAACTGGCCCAAGCTATGGAAGATCCGACAACCAAGGAAAAGATCCTTCTTGATTCCATCCTCCCCGCTGAAAATGCCGCGAAAGAATCTGAAGAGGCAGCTCTTTATACTGAAGCTGATGACTATGTACCTGTGATTCCTGATAACAACTGCATTAGAGAATGTGTTGATACATTCATGACATATTTTCCTAATTCAGTTATCGGACATGAACTTTATCCTGAAGCTTACAAGATAGGTTTTATCAATAAGATAAAGGGCGTATTTGCGCAAGGAGATAGTGACCTTGACGCAGCCAGGTTAGCAGAAGTACTTAAGGCCTTTGGACAACTTATCAAGCTCCATGAAAATGATGAGATTCCAGGCAAAAGGAATGAGGCTCTTGTTGGAGGAAACGCCTGGGAGCTCTTTGTAGTAGATGAAGAGGGCAAAAGAGCCATTGCGTATAAAGAGATTTGGAAGGGCTTTTTGGATGAACATATTAAGAGCCCGCAACAGTTCTTTAGAATGTGCATTTTGAATCAGGAGACGCTTATATATGACCATGCAGCTCCTGTTACAAGATCATATGCAGAAAAAGTGTATGGAAAAGAGCTTCTTGAGACCGTAGGAGGCGAATATTCTCATCACATACGTGTGATCATGGAGAATCTTCGTGATGAATATATTTCAAAAGAAGACTATCAGAAACTTACAATTGCAGTCCTTGCGTACTTTGCCAAGGCTGTTCCATCAAGTGAGCTGTACATCAGATACACATACCAGGGAAGAAGCAGAGTAGCTACGACAATCAGTGATCACTATATTAGCTACCTGGTTTCTGACATTAACAGGATGGATAAGGCTACCCTTGCTACCACATTCCCTCTTTTGTATGGGTTATATTTAAAGCATATTGAGGTGTTTGAGGAAGATGACATATTTGGATACGGCATCAAAAATGATCGCTATGACAGACGCCATCATTCACCATATATGCTGCCTGATGCCAAGGCTACAATATTTGCCTGTTACAATGGGGTAATCACAAGCGGACAGATGTACAAGCTGTTACTTGATGAGCACAACCTTGATGATACATTTACATTCCTGACTTCGGCCATATCAGCTGTCAGGGAAAAAGAAAGACAGATAGCTTCAAGACGCCGCTTTTCATCATGGCAGAAGACCAATGTACTGCGTGACCTTGAAGGAGAGACTGATGATAAGTTCCTGGAATTCATAGCTGACGTCTATGAGAAGGTTATGGCACAGGTCCTTTCTGTTGAGCTTAAGAGAGGCGATTCAGCGACTGTATATTCCAGCCACATCAGCCATATTGAGAGGGTGTACGGAGTTGATACTTTTGTCGCTATCCTTGCTGCTATGGGAAAAGAGCCGCTTGAGAGATCAGAGTACCATTCAACTGACAGTAAAAAGGGTGCGCTTTCAAGGCTTCTTTCAGTATGTATTCCGGATGTTTCTGATAATGCAGATGCTCTCAAAGAGAAACTTGCTGGAACAGATATTACTGAAAAGAGACTTGTGGAAGCATCTCTTTATGCTCCGGAGTGGCTTGATATTGTAGGCGAATACCTTGGCTGGGATGGATATGTGTCAGGCTGCTATTACTTTATAGCTCACATGAACGAGTGGGTGGACGACAAAAAGCTGGCTATTATAGCCAAGCACACTCCTATCAGCCCGGAGGATTTGAGGAAAGGTGCCTTTGACGTTGACTGGTTTAAGAGTGTTTATGAGGAACTTGGAGATGACAGGCTTGATGTTATCTACGATGCAGCCAAATATATCTCTGATGGAATCAGGCATTCCAGAGCCCGCAAGTATGCGGATGCATCCCTTGGTAAGTTTGAGGTAAAAGATACAGAGAAGCAGATCTCTGATAAGAGAAATAAGGATCTTCTCATGGCTTATCCTCTGATCCCGCTTAAGGGAGAGGATGATATCTGTGCCAGATTCCTTTTCCTTCAGCAGTTCCTTAAAGAGAGCAAGAAGTTTGGCTCTCAGAGAAGTGCAAGTGAGAAGACTGCAGTAGAAATAGCTATGCAGAACCTTGCGACCAATGCTGGATATAGCGATGTTACAAGACTTACTCTCAGAATGGAGACCAAGCTTGTTGAAAATCTTAAGTCTTTATTTGAGGAAAAAGAGATTGGAGATGTAACTGTCAAGCTTGTAATAGATGAACTTGGAAATGCATCAATATCTGCTGTCAAAGGTGGCAAGGCTCTTAAGTCTGTTCCTGCAGCTGTCAAGAAGGATGAGTATGTTAAGACACTCACTGATGCCAAGAAGCAGCTGACAGATCAGTACAGGCGTACAAGGCAGATGTTTGAACAGTCCATGGAGGACAGAACCTTATATTCTGTAGAGGAGCTGGAAATACTCAGAACTAACCCGGTTGTAGAGCCGCTTATCAGAAATCTGGTATTTGTCACGGAAAATTCTGCACAGGTTGGCTTTATCGAGGGTATGAACTTCGTTGATTATGCAGGGAATGCTACTAAGCTTAAGGCCAAAGACAACGTGAGAGTTGCGCATTCTTTTGATATCTACAAGGATGGACACTTATCTGATTATCAGAAGAACCTCTTTGACAGAGGCATTGTTCAGCCATTTAAGCAGGTATTCAGAGAGCTTTACGTTAAGACTCAAGAAGAAGCAGATATGCTTGATAGCCGCAGATATGCAGGCAATCAGATCCAGCCCAAGAAAACAATTGCACTTCTTAAGTCAAGGCGCTGGACACCGGATGTGGAAGATGGAATTCAGAAGGTTTACTACAAGGACAACATCGTTGCTACTATCTATGCGCTGGCAGACTGGTTTGCTCCTTCAGATATAGAAGCACCTACTCTTGAATGGGTTGCGTTCTATGACCGCAAGACCTATGAGGCGATCAAGATAAAAGATGTTCCTGATATTATTTTCTCAGAAGTAATGAGAGATGTGGACCTTGCTGTGAGTGTTGCTCATGCAGGCGGAGTAGATCCTCAGACAAGCCACTCTACAATAGAGATGAGAGCAGCTCTTGTGGAGTTTACACTTCCTTTGTTCAAACTATCAAATGTGACAATAGAGAAGTCTCATGCTCATATCGAGGGCAAATACGGAAATTATACAGTGCACCTTGGAAGCGGAGTTGTGCATAAGATGGGAGGAACTATGATAAACATCCTTCCTGTACATTCTCAGCACAGAGGCAAGATTTTCCTTCCGTTTGCCGATGAGGATCCTAAGACTGCAGAAATAATCACAAAAATACTGTTCCTTGCTCAGGATAGTAAGATAAAAGATCCTAGTATTTTAAATCAGATACAATAATTATAAGAGTTGTCTTAATTTTGCAAACAATTAAGGCAACTTTTGTCATAAAAAAGTATAATAAAATAGCGATTTAGCAATAATATCAATTGAATAGAAATATTAATTGTGTTACAGTACACGTGAAATTTTATTTTATAATCAGGGGGCTATTATGGAAGAAAATTTGAACACTAATTTGGAAAAGAAACAGCTCTTTTACCAGAGAGTATGTGCATTGTGCCTTGCAGGAATGTTAGTGGTTCTGACAACTGCTGTGGTCATTATGGTTCCAAAGGTAACAACAACACTTAATCATATCAATAATGTGGCTATTAAGGCTGAGGAGTCACTTGGTAATGTAGATACTATGGCTGCAGATGTATCTAATTCAGCTGCCAAGTTTGATAAGCTTCTGGATTCTAATGCTACTGAGATGACAGAGGCTGTTAAGTCAATTTCGGAGATAGATTTCGACGGGCTTAATAAAGCTATCAAGGATCTTCAGGATGCAGTTGGTCCGATGGCTACTTTTATGAATAAATTCAGATAATTATTTTTTATGAAGTTGGATTCTCAGGCGTTGAAACAAAGGGGGAAAACGGTATGAGGTATCTGGTTTTGCGGGAGGAAAGAGTTAATGAAAAGAAACATTGTAAGGAGAATGCTGGTAGGCATGATTACGCTTACTACCATGTTCTCAAGTTTGGGGAGCAGTGTTGTTTACGCTGGCGAGTTTGATTCTGATGCGCCAATTGTTGCTATGTCAGGTGATGAAAATGGTGAGGGCGCAGACCCTGAGTCTGATGGGGCAGAACCATCAGATGCTGCCAATGAATATTCTACTGTAGCTATAGATGGCGAAGATTTTGAAGAAGATTTTGACGAAGATAGTGATGCAGATGATGACGCGTCTAATATAGATGATACATCTGAAGATGGAGCTACAACTGAAGACACAGCTAGTGCTGAAGATACATCTGAAGTAGTACCAAATGAAGATGCAGCTAGTTTAGAAGATACGACAGAAGAAGATCTGCCAGCAGCTCCTCTTGCAGGAACTGCTACTCAGACTATAGAGCCAGAACTTGGTAACCCTGATTTCGGTGAGATAACAGATGCATATACCAGTCAGACTACAATTTCTTCTACAGAGCAGGAAATTGAGGTTGGCTTTAGCTTCCGTATTTATAATGCGGAGTCTATTCCTGATGGCAAATTTACCTATAAATTGCCATCTAGTCTTGATTTTTCCAAGGCAGTAGGTCTTTATATTCCTGTTATTGAATTAGTTGAAGAAGATGGCGTACAGAAAGAGGTTGAGATTGGCTCAGCTCGTGTAGGCTCTGATAATATCATGTCTTTTGAGATCAAAACTGACGACCTCGAGAAAAAGCCTAATGGTCTTTTGGGAAGTGTTGGTTTTAAGTGTAAGGTTAACCCTAGCAGTATACAGGGCGACGGATCAGTAGATATTGCTTTTTCTGATACCAAGCATATTAGAGTATATGTTCAGGAAGCGATTATTGAAGGCAAAAAAGAAAATTACAAAATTCCCAATAAAAAACCATGGACAGTTACTTTTAATGTTAGTGCAGATGTTACTAATTTTGAAATCACAGATGTTCTAGGAAGCAATCTTAAATTTGTCGGTGGATATACTCTTAGCGGTGGAACGGGTGTTAGTTTTGAACTTGTAGACGATCATACCCTCAAGGTTCATGCTGACAGCATAGCAAGAGGTAATTATACACTTACATATCAGGTTGAAGCTATTGATAAAAGTATCTCAACAGATGGATTGTCTGAGGATGAGATATTTGCTGTAGGAAATGGAAATACAGTTACATGGACCTGGGATGGAGCAACTCAGCCAGGTGAGGATAAAGGCTATGCTACTATGACTGACAATAAGCTTGTCAGCAAATTTGGCAAGAACAATTATGATCCTAATTCTATAGCAACTGTTTTAGCTGATGGAAAAGTTAACTGGGAAGTGTTCATAAATGGTGGATCATTTCCAGAAGATATTTCGGGATATACCTTGGTGGATATGGTAGATTCCAGAATGGTATTTCTTAAAGATTCCCTTGTGGTTTATGCTTCAGATAATCGTACGAACTGGGATGTGTACAGTAATGAGTTCTATTCTGTAGAGTATGATAGTGAAGACGAACCGAAGGAAATGAGGATAAAATTCCCTGAGAATACACCGGTTAAATATTTTAAAATCGCATATACTTCCAAGATTAGTGGAAAACTTCCTGGCAGCAAGACTACATATACTAACAATTGCTATCTGTATAATGGCAATGAGCTTTTAGATGAAGCTTCACGTAATGCACTGTACAAATTTTCTGGAGAATTTGATTTAGATATTTCTAAGGAAATTACTAAAGAGAGAGATTCTAAGGGATATGTATCATGGACATCTCACTTTTCTGTAAATGGTGATAATAACAATTATGTGGCAACCATCATTGATACAATAAGCCCGGCAAGTAATACACTTAATGGTAAGGCAGTTTCTTCCGTGATTGTGCCTGGATCAGTATTTATTTACAGGATTGCGGATGATGGAACTGAGAAAAAACTTCATGGTGCGCATACCTCGGTTACAGTTACAGGCAATAGCTTTAAGATTATTGCTAAGGCTCTTCAATCAGGCAACTACGTGATATATTACAAAACTCAAGACTTCTACGGAGATGAAAGCGCAGATATTCACAGCTATCCTCAGGGAAGTGTTGTAAGATTTAATAACCATATTCAGGTTACGATAGACAAGGTTGTTAAGTCTGATGATAAATACTATGAGGTGACTTCAGAAGGACTTCCTATGATGAAGGAAGCATCTGCAGGTTACTATGACAGTACTTCCGGCGAATACGTTATTCCATGGAAGATTACAGTTAATAAGAACAGTGTCGGACAGATGAATCAGAATATCACAGCAGGTATGGAGGCAGAGGTAGTTGATATTCTTCCTGCCAATCTGGTTTACAGAGCTGGTTCAGCCAAGATCAGCAAGGTTAGCGGCGAAACGATCGCTACTGCAGAACCTGTTATTACTGTAGGAGAGAATGGTACTACCAAGCTGACATGGGCATTTAAATGGCCAGAGGGTATGTCTGGTACAGATAATGCATGTGAGCTTTCTTTTGTATCAACAGTGGATAAGGCTTATTTTGCAGGTCTTGTAAATGGAAATAATAGCGCAAACCTTACATTCTCTTTTGACAACATTGTAAATGGAAGTGTAGGTGGCAGCACAGGAAATACTACAGGAATTAGTGCTAATTCCCTTACTATCCTTGATAAGAGAGCATCCTACAATGAGGCAATGCAGCTGATTGACTACTCTATAGTTGTTAATGACGGAGCGCTTGATCTTGTTGATGGTGACACAGTAGTTCTTTCTGATGACATTACAAATGGATTTTACGTAAATGGATCTCTTCACGTATACGAATACGCAGGTGGAACAAAGGGAGCTGAGATCAGTATCCCTGCACCTAAGGTTACAAAAGAGGGCGCAAGCGTCGAGATTACTGTTCCTGACAGCAAGGCTCTGATCGTTGAGTATCAGGTTAGAGCTAATGCAGCAACAGGCGAAGATGTTGGCGATGGTAAGATTAAGGTTTCTGTCAGCAACACAGCTACACTTCGTGGCAAGGTGAGCAAATCAGATACTGAAAAGGGCGATTTCATCTTTAACAAAGTAACAGCTAACATTTCAAGCGCAAAGGGAGCAATCAGAATTACCAAGGTTGATTCTGACAACACTGCCAATGGTCTTGCTGGAGCAAAATTTGGACTTTACAGAGTTAACCTGATGGACAAGTCTACTTCAGAAATAGCTGTTAAGGTGACAACAGATCCATACTTTAACATTACTTTTAGTGAGGATGGTAAGTATGATTCGCTGATATTTGATACCCTGTATTACTACGAGGAGCTTGAAGCACCCAAGGATTATCAGAGAGATCCATACAAGCACTTTGTTATCTTCAGAAGTAGTAAGTTTGATACAGTAATAGCTGATGTCAAGGATTATGTTAACAGCTATGCTAAGGCAGCAGGCCTTGCCAAGGCTGACCTTGAAATTGTTGATGTACAGAATTCAGGTAAGACAGCTGAGTTTGTGTTTAAGAACAGCAAGAAGCCAGAAGATAAGATCGTAGTACCTCCTACTGATCCAGAGGATCCACCTAAGGAGAATGAGACTACTACAACAACAGGTACAAGTACATCTACTTCAACTTCAACTTCAAAAAATGTATTTTCTATCTTTGGCAATATCAATCCTGTAGACCTTCCAGAGGTACTGGGAGCAAGCAGGAATCCAGAGGATCTTCCGGAGGTTCTTGGAGCCAGAAGATCAGCTACAGAAGATAGAAGCATGGCGGGATCTGTTTGTGCTATAATAATGTCGCTTGCTGCACTTGCAGTTCTTATGACCAAAAGAGATAAGAAAGATAGGACTACAGATTAAACATGGCGATAGAGCTTAATACTTTTTTTAACCTGATGCATTATGAATATGGAGAGGCTTTCTTTGGCAGCTACAAGGGAATGCGCTACAGACTTGCGAGAGAACCACTCGAAAACGTCAAGTTTGTTCCTTTAGACAAGAGAGGTCCGGCAACCTTGATGGCTACTGTGTGGCCTGAACCTTATTCTTATGGCATGACAGACAAAAAGCTTATGACCTCTGAGAACTTTGAGGTATCTCAGGAAGGATTTGAAGCTGCTGTCAAATGGATAAATGATCAGTATGAAGCCGGAAATTGGCAGTAAATACGCAGTATACTCAATTGCCAAAACATTTCCAATAATTTTTTACAATTAAAAAAAGGATTTTAAAACCCCACGTCGAATATTAGTAGATGTGGGGTTTACTTGTTCAGTGTTCTTTACTATAAAAGAGGCGACTAAATGAAAATACGCGAACAGTTAGAAGAAAGAGAAGCACAGATACTAAGTAAGTATGCAACACTTAGTACCAATACCAGAGGACGTGATGTTGAAGAGAAGCCATGTGACATCAGACCTTGCTTCCAGAGAGACAGAGACAGGATATTGTATTCCAAGTCTTTTAGAAGACTCAAGGATAAGACGCAGGTTTTCTTATCTCCTGAGGGCGATCATTACAGAACCCGAATGACGCATACTCTGGAGGTTTCACAGAATGCCAGGACTATAGCTAAGGCTCTTCGACTTAATGAAGACCTTGCGGAGGCAATAGCACTGGGACATGATCTGGGACATACCCCTTTTGGCCACGCTGGCGAGAGGGCACTTAATGATGTCTGTCCATTTGGCTTTAAACACAATGAGCAGAGTCTTCGTATCGTTGAGAAGCTTGAGAACTATGGACAGGGCATGAATCTTACCTGGGAGGTAAGAGATGGCATCCTCAATCATGAGATGGATCTTCGTCCCAGCACACTGGAAGGAAGAGTTGTAAGGCTTTCTGATAAGATTGCCTATATGCATCATGATATGGACGATGCTATAAGAGGCGGAATACTGGTGGAAAGTGATATCCCCAGCAGTCTTGCCAAGGTTATCGGCCATTCCAACAGAGAATGGATAGATACCTTTATCCACGATATCATTTCAGTCAGCATGGACGAGGATGATATCAGAATGTCTGATGAAGTTTATGATGCTTTTCATAAGCTTCGCAAATTTATGTTTGAAAGAGTTTATACCAACCCTGTTGCCAAGGGGCAGGAGAGCAAGGTTGAGGATATGATCAAGATTCTTTATCAGTACTATCTTGACCATATAGACAAGATTCCTGATTACCTTAAGAGGATGATGGAGGAAGGCGTAGATAAAGAGCGCCTGGTATGCGATTATGTCAGCTCAATGACTGACAGATACGCAGTAGCAGTATTTGAAGAGGTATATATACCTCGTTCATGGGGAGTATTATAACAATGCGATATTCTGACGAAATCATCGAAGAAGTTCGCTCGAGAAATGACATTGTTGATGTGATAGGACAATATGTTCACCTTCAAAAGAAGGGTGCCAATCATTTTGGTCTTTGCCCTTTTCACAACGAGAAGTCTGGCTCCTTTTCGGTTTCGGCCCACAAGCAGATGTATTACTGCTTTGGATGCGGAGCAGGCGGCAATGTCATTACTTTTTTGATGAAATATGACAACTTAACATTTCAGGAAGCAGTTAAGCAACTGGCAGACAGAGCTGGTATCAAGCTTCCGGATGAAGATGATTCACCGGCTGCCAAGGCAATGAGAGATAAGAGGCAGATACTTCTTGATATCAACAAGGAAGCTGCCAAGTATTATTACTATCAGTTAAGAGGCAGGACCGGCCAGAAGGGCATGGAGTATTTCAGAGGAAGACAGTTATCCGATGAGACAATGCAGCACTTCGGACTGGGATATGCCAATATTACTAGCGATGACCTTGTCAAACACCTTAAGAGTCTGGGCTATGAGGACAGCCAGATCATAGATGCAGGCCTTGCATCCTATGATGAGAAATATGGTACTCATGATAAGTTCTGGAATAGAGTAATGTTCCCTATTCAGGATGCATCCCAGAAGGTTATAGGCTTTGGAGGAAGAGTTTTGTGAGATGGCAAGCCCAAGTACCTTAACTCGCCAGAGACACTTATATTTGATAAGAGTCGTAATCTATTCGGGCTTAATTATGCCAAGAACTCCAGAGCAGGCTACATGATAATCTGCGAAGGATATATGGACGTTATAGCGATGCATCAGGCGGGCTTTACCATGGCAGTCGCATCACTTGGAACAGCCTTTACAACAGGCCAGGCCATGATACTCAAGCGCTATACAGATGAAGTTATATTGTCCTACGATAGTGATGAAGCCGGAACCAAGGCGGCTCTTAGAGGAATAGGAATTCTCAAGGAAGCAGGCCTTAAGGGCAAGGTATTAGACCTTCGTCCACACAAGGATCCGGATGAATTTATCAAGAACGAAGGCAAGGAAGCTTTTGAAGAACGCATCAGAAATGCGGAGAGTACATTCTTTTTCGAAGTAAGGGTTATGGAATCCCAGCATAATCTGTCAGATCCTGAAGATAAGACAGAGTTCTACAGAGATATTGCTAAAAAGCTTTGTGAATTCGAGGAACCTATCGAAAGAGAGAATTACACAGAGGCTGTGGCAGCCAGATATAACATTGCCATAGCAGATCTGAAAGGGCTTGTAGCATCTTATGCAGGCAAGGCCGGAATGGTTACACCAGCACGCAGACCTGAATCAGGAATACAGAATAAGAAGAAGCCTGAAGATGGAGCGAAGAAGAATCAGCGACTCCTTCTCACCTGGCTTACAGATGAGCCTGAAATTTATCCCAAGGTTGCGGCGTGGGTAACACCAGAAGATTTCTCAGATGACCTGTACAGAAAGGTTGCAACAGAGGTCTTTTCCGGAATGGAGAACGGCAATTTTTCTCCGGCGGCGATACTGGATCACTTCACAGAAGAGGAACAGTATGGTCAGGTTGCAGAGATGTTCAACACCAACCTGGTGGATATAGAGACCAAGGATCAGAGGCGCAAGGCTTTCAGGGATATCATCCTGGGAGTTAAACAGGCGGGATACGACAGGCAGAAACGTGAACTTAAGCCCGATGATCCGGAATTTTTAAACAAGACTATCCAGGGCAAAAAAGCTTTGGAAAAACTGGCACACGCAAACATTTCACCAGATGATTAAGTAAAAAAGAAAAGGAAAATAGACAAATGACAAAGAAAGAGACTACACCAAAGGAAACAGAAGCTAAGAAGACGACAAAGGCTGCCGCTAAGAAAGAGACAGCCAAGAAAGAAACAGCTAAAAAGGAAACAGCCAAGAAGGTTACTAAGGCAGCTAAGGCAGAGGAGCCTAAGGAAGAAAAGAAGACAACTAAGAAGGCTGCTGCAGCTAAGGAAGAAGCTGTAGTAGAGACAAAGGCTAAAAAGTCCAAGAAGGCAGCAGAAGCTGAGGTGGCAGAGGTTGAAGTAGAAGAGAAGAAGCCAGCTAAGAGAGGCAGAAAAGCAGCAGCTGAGGCTCCAGAGGCAGAAGAAAAGACACCTAAGACTAAGGGCAAAGGTAAGGCTAAGGCTGAGAAAGAGCAGGCAGCTCAGGCTTCTGACGATGGTGAGATCGATGAGGCTACAAGAGAGCTCTTTACACAGAAGGTTAAAGAGATTCTGGCTCTTGCCAAGAAGAAGAAAAATGTTCTTGAGTATGCTGAGATCAGTGATTTCTTTGCAGAACTTAATCTTAATGAGGATCAGTTCGACAATGTCCTTGAGGTTCTTGAGAACTCAGGAATCGATGTTCTGAGAGTATCTGAGGATGATGTTGACGATATTCCTGATGATGAGGATATGCTCCTTGTTGATGACGAGGAAGAAGTTGATATGGAGAATATCGACCTCTCAGTTCCAGATGGTATCAGCATCGAGGATCCAGTCAGAATGTACCTTAAGGAAATCGGTAAGGTACCTCTTCTTACAGCTGATCAGGAAATTGATCTTGCCAAGGCTATGGAGGCAGGAATTGAGGCAGAAAAAGAGCTTGCAGATGACAAGGACAAGAACAAGCTCTCAGATGCACGTAAGAAAGAACTTAACGCAATCATCTACGAGGGAGAAGAAGCCAAGAAGCGCCTTGCAGAGGCTAACCTTCGTCTCGTTGTAAGTATTGCCAAGAGATATGTTGGTAGAGGAATGCTCTTCCTTGATCTTATTCAGGAAGGTAACCTTGGTCTTATCAAGGCTGTAGAGAAGTTCGATTTCCGTAAGGGATTCAAGTTCTCAACATACGCTACATGGTGGATCAGACAGGCTATCACAAGAGCTATCGCAGACCAGGCTAGAACAATTCGTATTCCTGTTCACATGGTTGAGACTATCAACAAGCTCATCAGAGTTAGCCGTCAGCTCCTTCAGGAACTTGGCCGTGAGCCACTTCCAGAAGAAGTTGCCAAAGAGATGAACATGCCTGTAGAGCGTGTTCGTGAGATCCTCAAGATTTCACAGGAGCCAGTATCTCTTGAGACTCCTATCGGTGAGGAGGAAGATAGCCATCTTGGTGATTTCATTCAGGACGATAACGTTCCTGTACCTGCAGATGCTGCAGCATTCACACTCCTCAAGGAGCAGCTTGTAGAGGTTCTTGGAACTCTTACAGAGCGTGAGCAGAAGGTATTGAGACTCCGTTTCGGTCTTGATGATGGAAGAGCGAGAACTCTTGAAGAAGTAGGTAAGGAATTTAACGTAACCCGTGAGCGTATCCGTCAGATCGAGGCTAAGGCGCTCAGAAAACTTCGTCATCCTAGCCGTAGCCGTAAGCTCAAGGATTACCTTGATTAAATTATGACAGATAATAAAGATAACAATATAAGCGTTTCTGCAAGGATGTCGCACAGACTGATAGAACTTGCAGAAATGCTGAAAAATTCAGATGAAAAAGCTAATAAGACAGTTGCAGATGTAGGCTGTGATCACGGATATGTTTCTATATATCTGGTTCAGTCCGGCATTGCAGACAGGGCTATAGCCATGGATGTGAGGAAAGGCCCTCTTTCCGGAGCTGAGAGTAATATCAGAGATTATGGCCTTTTGGATTCTATCGAGACAAGACTTTCTGACGGGCTTGCAGCTCTTTCTCCAGAGGAGGCGGATTCTCTTGTGATAGCAGGAATGGGTGGTAAGCTCATGGTCCGCATCCTGGAAGATGGAGATCCGGTCAGACTTGGAATCAGGCAGGCAGTATTGCAGCCTCAGTCAGACCTTGATGAATTCAGAAGCTATCTTAGAAGCAAGGGATACACTATTCTGGATGAGAAGGTTGTTCTGGATGAAGGCAAGTACTATTTCCCTATGAAGGTTTCTTTTGCGGGAGATAGGCCAACAGACAGACTTGGAAGAGAGCATGACTATCTGTTTGAAGCAACAGCTCTTTTAACAGATAAGACAGGTTGTTCGATGGAAGCAGCTACCAATATCTGTAACAGATTTGGCGAGTGCAATATTCTAAAGAAGGATGAACTGCTACGTGACTTCTGCAGACATGGAGCAGAGGTTACAAGGTCTATCTTGGCTGAGCTTGAGGGCAGCAGTCATAGTGGCCGCATAGAAGCCCTTAACAAGGACCTTGCCGAGACAGAGTGTGTACTTTCACTATTTTTATGAGGGAAAAGGAGAATTCCTTATGCCATTAATTACAATTAACGGGGTACAAAAAGAATATAACAAAGGTATTTCCTACGAAGATATCGCAAGGGAATATCAGCATGAATATAGTAGCAAGATTGCAGCTGTAATGTTCAACGGTAAGATAAGAGAGCTTATGAAGACTGTCAAAAAAGACGGCGAGCTTTCTTTTATCACCTTCAGTGACACTATCGGCTACAAGACAATGCGCAGAACAGCTATTATGCTGCTGATCAAGGCTGTACGCGATGTTGGCGGAGATAAGCAGCTCAAGACCAGAATTGAGTTCACAGTAGGTAATGGCTATTACTGCACAATCAGGGGCGATATCAAGGTAGATGATGAATTTGCACAGAAGGTTTCAGATAAGTGCAGAGAACTCATAGCTGAGAAAATGCCTATAACCAAGAGGGTTTATCCTCTTGATGATGCCATTGAGATTTTCAAGAGACAGGGCATGGATGACAAGGTAGCTCTTCTTAAGTACAGGAGAAGCTCTGAGATCAACATCTACAAGCTTGGTGACCTCTACGATTACTTCTATGGCTACATGCTTCCTAACACTTCATACATTGAGAATTTCCAGTTAGAGTGCTATCACGGAGGACTTCTCTTTACACTGCCAACAAGACAGGATCCAGACAAGGTTGTTGTGTCTGAGCCAAGAGAGAAGCTCTTTAACACCATGATGCTCTCAAGCGACTGGGGAGCAATGCAGGGAATCGAAAATGTCGGTGACCTTAATGATATGATCTGCGAGGGCAGGATCAATGAGATGATCCTCGTTCAGGAAGCTCTTCAGGAGAGCCGTATTGCAGACATCGCCAGGAAGATTTTCAAGAGAATTGATGTTAAGTTTGTTATGATCGCTGGGCCTAGCTCATCAGGCAAGACAAGCTTTGCCAACAGGCTTTCAATCCAGCTTCGTACCTACGGCCTTAACCCTCATCCTATAAGCCTTGATAACTACTTTGTGGACAGAGAGAAGACTCCTCTTAATGAGGATGGCAGCTACAACTTTGAATGCCTTGAGGCTCTTGATGTTGAGAGATTTAATCAGGATATGACAAGACTTCTTAACGGCGAGAGAGTAGAGATGCCAGAGTTTAACTTTGTCACCGGCAAAAGAGAAATGAACGGCGATTTCCTCCAGCTTGGTAAGAACGATGTTCTCGTAATTGAGGGTATTCATGGACTTAATGAGAAGATGAGCTATTCACTTCCAGCTGAGTCCAAGTTCAAGATTTATATAAGTGCACTTACAACCCTTAGTATTGATAACCACAACCGTATTCCTACAACAGATGGAAGACTTCTTCGCAGAATTGTAAGAGATGCTCGTACAAGAGGTGCTTCTGCCAAGAGAACCATCAGCATGTGGGGCTCAGTAAGAGCAGGAGAAGAGGCCAATATTTTCCCATTCCAGGAAGAAGCAGATGAGATGTTTAACTCAGCTCAGATTTATGAGCTTGCAGTAATCAAGCCATATGCAGAGCCACTTCTTTTCAATATTGGTAAAGATGAACCTGAATACTACGAAGCTAAGAGACTTCTTAAGTTCCTTGACTATTTCGTAAGTGTAGACAGTTCTTTTCTTCCTCGCAATTCTATTTGCAGAGAGTTTGTGGGAGGTAGCTGTTTCAAAGTCTGATCGTCATTCATAATGATATAAAAAATCCGCCTGGGGCTGGAGTTATCCAAAACCTTAGGCGGTTTATTTTTTAGATTTTTTTGGTCTGTCTTCGATTACAGCTACATTTTCTGCAGCTTCTTTTTTTCTTCTCTCTTTTTCCTTGAGCTCAGCCTTATTAAAATACATTTTGTCATCGGCGCGCTGGAATACCGAAGCCATATTCTCGTCACCATCATATTTAGAAGCACCAACTGCGATAACAACGTCACCTTTGGCCATGTTTCTAAGATTGTGTCTGCGGAATTTGACCATGATAGCATCAAGATTAGTAAGATCCTGTCCTTGAACTATGGCAACAAACTCATCGCCGCCCACTCTGTAAACAGGACTGTGTTTGAAGTGACGGCAGATCATGGCACATCCGTTCTTGATGTACATATCGCCGGCCTGATGTCCCAATGTATCATTTACCTGCTTGAGGCCATTTAAGTCGAATACAGCAATGGCAAATGGCTGCTCTTCGCCATCAGCAATGCGAGCATCCATTCTTGCTTCTGTTTCAGCATAGGCATTTTTATTCTTAATGCCGGTAAGTTCATCTATGCTGGCTTTGCTTTCTGCTTCGAACAGGTTCTGGGCAAATTCCTGCTCTTTTCTGACTCTTTCGTCCACATTCAGGATACCAACGATCAGATTGTCCTCGCCATCCTCCTGAACAAGTACAGCCTTGATAACAACATAAATATAGCTACCATCAATATTAAGTCTGTGATGATGCTCAAAAAATCCTATTTTTCTGATCTGCTCCATGACATTTTTCTGATTGAATGCAGACAGGAACGGATCCAGATCATCTGGGTGAACTCCATCGGGAGCTTTCTTGATGATATTGTTAAAAAAGTCATCACCTTCGTTTGGAATTCCCATTTCGGTAATTGCGTTTGTAGGGTTGTACTTGGTGTAGTGATTGGTTTTAGGATTTACTGAGTAAAGGAAAATATAATCTCCTGAAAGGGCACCGATTCTGGAGTATATAAGCTCGGTCTCTTTTGCCTTCTCAAGGGCTTCCCTGCTCTTTATCTGATCATCTACATTACTAAGACCAACGATGATATGATGGCCATCGGCCCTGACTTTGGCTCCTTTAAAGCTTACATAAACAGGCTTACCCTCCATGATTATTCTGGTTACCACTGAATAGGTGCCGTTTTTGTTTATGGCTTCCTCGAATTTCTTTTTGGTGAAGTCATTTATCAGCTGTTGCTTATCTTCAGGCACCACATCAAGACTGAATTCTTTTCTGGTGAGATTAAAATAATCTTCACCGTAGCTTTCAAAGCTGATATCACGCTGATCGCCATAAGAGGCATATTCAGTGAATTTATCAGTCTCCATGTCCACAAAATATAGCTTGATATAGTCTTCAGAAAGAGCTCTAGCCACATAGTTGTAGTTAAGGTTTTCTTCTGTTGAGCCGCTGGATACAGAGAGTACACAGATTGCTACGGCAGCTGCACCTGTGACAGGGTTAACTGCAATTCTTCGTATGAAGAGCTGAATATTTCTGCCATCAAACATTCTATCGTCGATAATAGCTCTTTTACCATCAAGGGCACATTGCTTTACTGTTTTGAATGTGTAATAACCTATACCTGGTTTTATGTCCGAATAATAGAAGTCCTTCATGTATTTCTTGTTATGATAATTCAATGATACGAATTCTCTATAGCTGTTGTTGCAGCGTATAAAGGCAGCTTTATCCTGGTCTAAGGAATAAATAGCCATAGGAAGTGTATCAAAGTATCTGTTCAGTGAATCATCGTCATCTTTGGAAAAAGACAGATCGTACAAGCTTACTTTGCCAAGCTGTTCAAAGTAAGGTGCTTCCTCTGGATTCTCAAAACCAATCTGAATGCCTTTTTTGTTTCTCTCAAGGATCATGGCTAGAGAGTTTGGCCTTGTGAAGTAGTAGCCCTGAAGCTTGGAACAGCCGATCTCAGAGAGAAATTCTGCCTGCTCCTTAGTTTCAACGCCTTCAGCTACTGTATCCATGCCAAGAGACTGAGCTGTTTTAACAAGCTCAGTTAATATGATTCGACCTTCTTCACTCTGCTCGATAAGATCGACGAATATTTTATCTATTTTGAGAAGATGAAAATGAATCTTGAGAAGAAGCAGTAGTGATGAATAGCCATTTCCATAGTCATCCATCCATACCTTTATCCCCTCAGACTGGAAGTGCTCAATCTGGCTCTTCATGAACTCAATATCTGTGGAAATAGATCTTTCTGACAACTCGACTGAGAATTTTTCTCTAGGAAGGCCTGAAGCATCCACTCTTTTGACAATTTCTGTAACCATGTCACAGCAGTCAAAATCAGATCGGCCGATATTAACAGACTCTGGCACGATGTAAAGACCATACTCACCCTGGGACTTCATTTTCTTTAGAACACGATCAACCATATAGAGGTCAAGTTTATATGTAAGATTGTGCTTTTCAAGAATTGGGATGAACTGGGCTGCTGCAAAATTGCCATTTTCAGGGTCCTCCCATCTGGCGAAGGCTTCCTCGTCAGAAACAAGTCCGCTGGCAGCACGAACAAGAGGCTGGTGGTATGCTTTGATCCACTCACCCTCGATGGCTCTGTCAAGGTTATCTATGATATATTGCTCGAATTCGGCTTTTGCCATGCCCTTGCTGCCCAAGAGTACCTCCTATTTAAAGAGCCTAAATAGTCATATTAACGTATTAATTTTATCACTTTACAGCTATGCCTATATTATTTTGCTGCATAAATTATATTTTTTTAAGAAAATTTATTTTTTGTTATTGCGATTTTGCAACATGGATTCTTATAGAGGTGTTTATAGGATAGAAGGTCAAAAACACAGGAACTCGCCTGTGTAATTCGGAGGGAAAAAATTATGAAAAAGAATGTAAAAGGTTTGTCACTGTTAATCGGCTCATCGCTTTTGATGTCATCCCTTACAGGATGCGGAAGCGGACACTCAGCTACATCGGCTACCTATGATACCCAGGCCGAAGCACCTACTTCATCAGCAAATTACGCTTATGAAGCTACAGAGTCAGCGCAGGAGCCAATGTATTCAGCAGAAGCTTCTGATAGCGGCAGAGGTAAGTACTCAGCTGGAACCAATAATATGACAACAGTTTCTGGCTATTCAACTGAAGATTACTGCGATGACAGCGTGATCGAGAACAATGAGTCTTACACAAAGCCAGAGGAAAATGGTTTCTGCCTTGTGTTGAATCAACCTCTTTCAACCTTTGCTGCAGACGTTGATACAGCTTCGTATTCAAATATCCGCAGAATGATCGAGGATGGCTATTCAATTGGCAACATTGATCCTGATGCTGTAAGAGCAGAGGAGTTCATCAACTATTTTAAATATGATCTTTATGAGCCTGAGAAAGGTGATCTTTTTGGAATAACAACAGAGGTTTCCACATGCCCATGGAATACAGATAATCAGCTTATGTTCGTTGGAATGAAGACTGGTGAGATTGATTTTGAAGAAGCTCCTGTTAATAACCTGGTATTTCTCATCGATGTATCTGGTTCAATGAATTCCAAGAATAAGCTTCCTCTTTTGCAGAAGACTTTTGATGAGCTTGTAGATAACCTTCCAGATGAGGGAACAATTTCTATCGTTACATATTCAGGTGAAGAGAAGGTTGTTCTTGAGGGCGAATCCATGAGAAATAAGAAGGCTATCAAGAAGGCCATTGATAAGCTTCATGCAAGTGGATGTACAAACGGACAGGCTGGTATGCAGAGAGCTTATGAGATTGCTCAGAGATATTACGTTGAAGGTGGTAACAACAGAGTTATCATGGCAACAGATGGTGATCTGAACGTAGGTATTTCAAGCCTTGATGATCTTGAGGCGTTCATTTCTGACAAGAAGGATGAAGGTGTGTTCCTTTCAATTCTTGGTTTTGGCGAAGGCAACTACAAGGATGACAAGATGGAAACACTTGCTGATTGCGGAAATGGTAACTATTCCTATATCGATTCACTTGCAGAGGGCAAGAAGGTTTTAGTTGATGAGATGTCATCTACTCTTTATACAGTAGCCAAGGATGTTAAGCTTCAGGTTGAGTTCAATCCTGCAAACGTTAATGCCTACAGACTTATCGGCTATGAGAACAGATTGATGGATGATCAGGACTTTAATGATGACACCAAGGATGGTGGTGAGATCGGTGCTGGTCACAGCGTAGTAGCTCTTTATGAGATCATTCCTGCACGCAGTCCTAAGGCAATTGAGCTTAAGTATCAGGACAACAAGGTAAGTGATAGCAAAGAGAAGGTTCCTTATTCACATGAGTTTGCAACTGTAAGTGTTCGCTACAAGGATCCAGATGCTGATAAATCTGAGCTCTTTAGCATAGTTGTTGGTGATGAGGTTGTTACAGAAAATCCTAGTGATGATTTCAAGTTTGCAAGCAGCGTAGCTGAATTTGCTATGATCCTTGAAGATAACGAGAACAAGGGAACTGCCAGCCTTGAGGACATCATGAAGACCTACAAGCAGCTGGAGGACACAGATGAGTATCAGGATGAGTTCTACTATCTTGTAAGAACACTTAGTAAGAGAAGTTAAAAACTCGCTCAATGCGTGAAAAACAGACAATAGTACAGTTAAAAATAATACAAAATCTCCGTAAGGCATGGTATACTGAAATGTCGGATTTTTGAATTTTCTTATACATGCTTTACGGAGGAATAATGGGGACAACTAATCAGACTGCCTCAGAAAGAGCGGCAGCACTAATGGATAAGTATGGGAATATGATACTCAGAGTGGCGTATTCCTATTTACATAATATGGAGGATGCAGAGGATATTTTGCAGGATACACTAATTCAGTTCCTGAGGAATGATCCGACTTTTGCCAATGATTCGCATGAGAAGGCGTGGCTTATTACGGTAGCTTCTAATCTGAGTAAGAACAAGATTTTATACCTCAAGAGAAGGCAGGCGGACGAACTCTCTGAGGAACTTGTGGCAGACAAGGATAATGAGGATCTTTCCTATGTCTGGGAAGCGGTTAAGCAGCTTCCTGAGAAGTATAGAGAGGTGGTACATCTCTTTTACCAGGAAGGTTATTCCACTAAGGAAATAGCAGAAATATTGAATCGAAATGAATCTACGGTCCGTTCAGATCTCAAACGTGGACGTGACAGGTTAAAAAATATACTGAAGGAGGCGTACGATTTTGAGTAAATACAATGATGTAATGAACAAAATAGAAGTTACTGAAGATATGCGCAACAGAATCCTTCAGAACATTGCTAAAGAGTTTGATGATAAGCCAACCAAGGATGCGGATTCTGACAAGGGAACAGCAGAGGTAACAGAATTCAAGGTTAATGATTCTATGTCTGACGAGAATAATGTCAGAAGCTTCCAGCCAAAGAGTAGTTTCTATAAGTTTACCAAGTATGCAGGACTTGCAGCTGCAGTAGTGATTCTACTGGTTGGTGCGACAGTTGTATTTGGCCCCAAGGAAAAGAGTGCCATGGAGAGCGCTACTATGACAGAGATGGCGCTTGAGGGTGCTCACGAGGCAGCAGCTGATGTGCATCATGAAGCTGAGCTTATTAAGGGCAGCTGGGTTAAATATGATTCTGTTGAGACACTTGCTAGTGCAGCTGGCGTTGATTATGCAGACATTGCTTATCTTAGCAGCATTTCTTCAGAGACAGATTATTATCTGGATGATGGCGAAGGGGCTGTTATAGTTTATGATGTTACTGGCAACCAGGTGACAGTAAGTGAGACAGTTGCTTCTGAAAAAGTTACAAGTGATACAGAGGATTTTCAGACGGAAGCCAATGCTTATATGGCAGAAGAGACTGGTGCAAGTAGTAAGCTGGATTCTGCTTTAGATGCTCTTGGTGGATCTGGCATAGGTAAGATTGGTAAGAAGGATAGCGATAGCGAGCCTGCACCAAGATTCAGGAGCATTACAATAGGAGATGTTGATGTTTCTCTCATTGGAACAGAAGAAGGTTATACCAATGCTAATTGGACAGTGAACGGAATTGAGTACCAGCTTGAATGTGTAGAGAAGATAAGCCTGGAAGAAATGACAGAGCTTATGAATAATATATTGGCATTTTGATATTGCAAAATAATAACGCCGCTCAGAGTGATTCTGGGCGGCGTATTTACTTGCTTTTATATTCTTATGGATTTTCTGAACCTTCGTTGTTTCCGGATTCATCATTGTTACCAGAGTTATCTTCCTGTTGTTCCTGGTTGTCCTGATTATCCTGGTTCTGTTCTTCTGATGGCTGTTCCTGATTCTGCTGCTCTTCAGGCTGAGATTGATGTTCTTCCTGTGGCTGCTGTTCCTCTGGCTGAGGCTGTTCTTCTACAGGCTGTTCAGCAGGAGCTTCTTCTGCAGGCTTGGTTATCCAACGATAGAAGAAGGCGTGATTACCAATCATGTTGTATTCGCTGATGCGATAGTAATCAGCCCAGTACTTGGTCATAAAGAAGAGATAGTCGCCAACACGGGCTCCACCAAGAACTTCTCTTGCTGCGTTTACACAGGTTGAATTTGGGCCATTTGAAATAATGAGATTTACCTTACCGGAGCGATAGGAGGCAAACTGGAGATTCTGAGTTATTACTCCTACGATAGTATTAGGAAAGGCTGAACTTTTTACTCTGTTCATGATAACAGAGCCTACTGCAAGCTTACCGGTGTAGGATTCTCCGTCAGCTTCTGCCTGGATAGTGGCAGCCAGCCAAATAAGTTCTTCATCGCTGGCAGAGTAGGAACCGGAAGTATCTTCCTTGGTAAGAGCAAGTCTTTCTGCTATCTGTTGAGCGAGTTTGGCCTGAGCTGCTGCAGTCTGAGATTCCAGTGCTTTCATTTTTTCATCTAAAGCAGCAAGCTGTTGATCAAAGTCAGCCAGCTTATTTTTTTCTGAATTGAGAGTACTGTTAGTGCTGTTTAGCTGTCCTTTTACTGTGTTGGTGAGAGTTGTTAGCTCATTGTGCTTTTCATCAAGCGTGTCCTGATACTGATCAAGCTCTGCCTCTTTTTCTTCTACAATTTCTTTTTTGGCCTGAATTTCTGCCTGAAGAGCCTGGTATTCTTCAATTCTCTTTTGGTCATAGGACATAATGGCATTGAGATATTCAAATTTGGTCAGGAATTCTCCCATGGTTCCTGAGCCTAACAAAATCCTCAAAAGTCCATTACTTCCACCACTTTCGTAGGTGGACTTAAGCCTTTTTTTCAATAATTCGTATCTGTCTTTTTCTTCCTGGATAGCCTGACTGAGTTCGGTGTCGAGTTTGACGATTTCAGAAGAGACTTCAGCCATCTGGCTCTCTGTCTCTGAGATTTCTTGATTTAATGTTGTAAGCTTGTTGGAATATGTATTGATGGTACTCTGGAGCGCAGTACTTTGATTTTGGAGATTGGATACGTTGTCCTTGGTTTGCTGTTGTTGCCCTTGCAGCTCTTTGATCGCATCCTGCGTCTCTTTGGTCTGTTTCTCCAGATTCGAGATGGTTTGCTGCGTTTGCGCTTCCTGCTCCTGCATCGCTGCGATGGTATCATCAAGTTCATCAGCCTTGGCGACAGAAAAGATGCTGCCTACGCACAATATGAATACTAATCCCCCTGAAATAAGCCGTTTCTTCATATTATCTTATAATAATCCCCCAAAATAAGCGTATCTACACCTATATAATATACATTTTCGCGTAAAAAGGAAAGTAAAAACGCCGTAACATTTATGATATATCCTCAATTACTGATCAGCGGCGGGATAGGGTACATCATAAATACTACGGCGCGATGTATGATAGAAAGTCTCTGTTGACTCTTAATTCTCTATGAGTAGGACTGTAAGCCGGGTTATGTCGTGGATGATCATCTATCTAGGACTGCCGTCGCCGACAGCCTCAAGCGACCCACCTGAAAGCGAACCGGGCCGGTTCATAGCTCTCTGTTCGGTCTTGCTTCGGATGGGGTTTACATGGCTACTGATGTTACCACCAGCACGGTAGTCTCTTACACTGCCTTTCCACCCTTACGCTAATAATATACGAGGCGTTTAGACTCGGAATGCAAGCATTCCGGCTGCCCGCCTCATTACTCGCGCGGTATATCTCTGTTGCACTATCCTGGGAGTCACCTCCACCAGACGTTATCTGGCATCCTGCCCTGCGAAGCCCGGACTTTCCTCTCCCATGCCCTTTCGTTTGCATGGCAGCGATCATCTGTCCTACTCAAAATATTCTTTTCTTATAATAAGAACTATCAAAAATTAACATACATTGTCAATCTTTGCAAGCATATTAATTATAACTCATTTTACACAAGGAAATAAGGCATGGTGGAGGAAATTACTATGATTTTGAGGCGCTTTTTAGCCGAAGGAGAGAGAAATGTCTGGATGCGGCTAATAGAATGATGAAGCGTGCCTGAATTCCATTAGCCGCATTGACATGGTTTGCCAAAATGCGGCTAACAAATAGCATAAAGCTACTGTGAGATGATAAATGCAAATATGATTTTTAGGAACATTTGGGAGTGTAAAACTTTCGAATGTTCCTTTTATTTTGCCTTGTTTCTAAGGCCAATAAAGGGTAAAATGTAAAAAATGTGAAAGCTCTTACATTATGTCAAGATTTGCAAGTTTTTATTACAAAAATGAACTGACAACGAATAAATTATACAGTATGATACAAGAGCATGAGGATTAAATAGCTATATAGAAATAATGTGTCATGCAGATTATGCAGTATTTTCTGTGATAAATCGAATTGAATAGAGGCATTTATATATATAGGAAAAAGTTAATAACAAAGGAGAGGGACGTATGGAACTTAGAACCGCATGTTCACCAAGAGATGAGAAGTACTACGATACCAAGAGACTTAGAGAGGAATTTCTCATCGATGATCTTTTCCAGCCAGATGATATCAAGCTAGTTTATAGCCATATCGACAGAATCATCACTGGATCAGCAGTACCAGTTCAGAAGGAGCTCAAGCTTACAGCAGGAGACGAGCTCAGAGCTGAGTATTTCCTTCAGAGAAGAGAGATGGGCGTTATCAATATCGGTGGCGCAGGTGTCATCACAATTGATGGCAAGAAGTATGACGTAGATTACAAGCAGGGAATGTACATCGGAATGGGAGCAAAAGATATCTCTTTTGCCAGCGTAGATGCAGCTAAGCCTGCTAAATTCTATATTAACAGTGCTCCAGCACACAAGACATATCCTACAGTTCTCATTAAGAGAGAGGGAACACCTTCTGAGGACGTTGTCATCATCAAGGATGAGAACAAGAAGGAACTTGGTAGTCTTGAGGGAGCTAACCACAGAGTTATCAACAAGTACATTCTTCCAGGTCAGGTTGAGACATGTCAGCTTGAGATGGGTATGACAGAGCTTAAGCCAGGCAGCGTATGGAACACAATGCCTTGCCACACACATGACCGTAGAATGGAAGTTTATCTGTACTTCGATATTCCAGAGGATGCAATGGTTATGCACTTCATGGGTGAGCCTACAGAGACAAGACACATCATCATGAGAAATGAGCAGGCTGTTATCAGCCCTAGCTGGTCAATCCACTCAGGATGTGGCACACAGGCTTACACATTCATCTGGGGAATGGTTGGAGAGAACCAGGATTTCGATGATATGGATGACTGCGCTATGCAGGACTTAATGTGAGTGATATAGCAGACAGAAGTCATGCATACATGTGTTTACACAAATGGATGCATGACCTCAGGATGCTAACAGACATGAGGAAAAAAGATATGCGAATGAAATGAGTATATCGATTTCCGAATGGATGTAGGATTGCGAAAACGAAGTAGAGCAATCCGTATATCACGAATATATTAGTAAAAAACAATTTAGCATATAATAGGAGCATTCCTGTAATTCAGAAATAACGCCAATTGAATAAAAAGAAACCTCAAAGTAAGATAAAGGTGTTCATCTTGGCGGATGAAAAAACATCTTATGCTAACCGGAGGTTTCTCAAAATGAATTTAACACAGAA
>NZ_JAFRGN010000056.1 GCF_017433805.1 Butyrivibrio sp.
AGGATCGAACTCTCACGTTTAAAAGTTTGATCTGGCCAGAACTCAAGCTTGGTTTTTGTTCTGTCCGTTATTTACTAATTTTTGTTCTGAATAATTCTCTTGGAATTTTTCAGGGTTGCATTACTGTTTATTTGTCAAGGTGCTTTTAATTATGAGCCTTACTAGTTGCATAAGGCAACGCAGAAGGAGGGATTTGAACCCTCGCGCCGCTATTAACGACCTGCACCCTTTCCAGGGGTGTCTCTTCAACCACTTGAGTACTTCTGCAAAATAGTTGATTAACAATAATTATATTGCTGTATAGCAGCGTGTTCATAATTAAGCGGAGCGAAAGGGATTCGAACCCTTGTGGCGTTGCCGCCAAACGGTTTTCAAGACCGCCTCGTTATGACCGCTTCGATATCGCTCCGAGTGTCTTATTATTAAAATAAGATCTGCTCTGTGTGAGTGTTTGTGGCGCTCACCGCAGCGCAAGATATATATTAACAAAGGCCACAATACATGTCAAGCATGTTTTTTAACTTTTTTTAAAAAAATAATATTTTCATCTTTTCTGTACGATTTTTGATTTAGGCTCGATGTTGCCCTTTACCACGGAACCCGCACCAATAACGCAATCGTCGCCAATTGTGGTGCCTCTTAGAATGGTCACATTTGCGCCCACCCAAACATTGTTTCCGATGACAATTTTGCTGGAAATGAACTCCGAATCACTCTCTTTTTTGAAATTATGATCGTGATCCACAATGACAAGATTGTTTCCAAATTTACAATTATTACCGATCCTGATACTCTCAAGAGCAGTAATGCAACAACCAGTATTAAAGAAGCAGTGATCTCCAATCTCCAGCTCTCCATCCTGTGCTATCAGATAGAGATTTCCTCTGTTCTGGTTGTAGGATCCCAGCTTGATCCTTCCATTTCCATATATCTCTGTATGAAGATGGTCAAAGGTCTGAACCAGTCCAGCAGAGAATTTCCCTCCATGTCTGATCTTCTTTCCCAACATTCCTATAACGTTCTTAATGTACAATAATGGTGATCTCATATTATTTCCCCACATCTATACAGATTCTCAAATCCATCCTGATAGATAATCCCAGCTATTATAATAGCTCTTTTACCTAAGTAGCTCCTCATACACAGCTTCCAGCTTGCCAAGATGCGCATCAAATCCAAACTCATCCCTGGCAATTCTGTAGCTCTCCCTGGAGAGCTTCTCATAACCATCCTTATTATCAAGAATCCTGCAAATACCATCTGCAATAGCCTGACAATCCCCCGGCTGCGCCAGATATCCACTCTCTCCATTCTGAATAAGCTGTGGAATACCTCCTACATATGTAGACACAATCGGAAGTCCATAGGCCATGGCATCCAAAATCGCCATAGGAAGCCCTTCCTGGTAAGACGGCAACATGAAAAGCGTTGACTCCTGCAGTAATTTGTCCTTCTCGGCATCACGAACCCAGCCTGGGAAAAGACATTTCTCCATAAGGCCTTTCTGTGTCAGCATTTCTTTTATCCTGGACTCATCCTCTTTGGAGCCGCTTCCTGCAAAAATAAATCTGGCATCAGGACATACGAGGGCAACATTCTCAACAATTCCCGCGAAGTCAAAGCCGCCCTTTCGCTGTCCCAGTTCTCCCAGAAAAAGAATCTGCTTAGCCTCATATCGCTTATCTATAGCAGCCTCCACCTCGCTCTGTGACCTGGGTTTACAGTAGTTGTTGATAACAACCATCTTTTCTTCCGGGTAAAAGACCTTTAGCCTTTCCTTCCATTCATCTGAAAGAACAACTACTTTAGCGAAATTCCCATAGACACTCTTTATGCGAGCTTTCTTTTTGTCAGATGCCTTAACATAAAAAGTCTCGAAGTCAGCTCCGTGGCAATGATCCAGGATGGGAATACCTCTTTTCCAGGCCATATAAATGAATGGCTGCATCCTGTAGAAGCTTCCTCCGAAAGAAGAATGAATATGCACAAGCTCAGGTTTAAAGTCCCTGAGAACCTTTCTGAATTCTACATATGCGCCAAGTGCCTTCAGGATCATCTTCGCCTTGGAAGTATCACAGTAGGATTCCACATAGCGCACATCGTAGTCTGTCTCTATTTTGCTGTTGTAGTAGCCGTTAGTAACCGCTGCAATTCCGCCCTTAACATCTCTTTGCTGGACGATCATGCAGACTCTTTTCTTCTCATTCCCCATATCCAAATCCATCAAACATTCCTAAGAATCGCCTCCGCCGCAGGAATATCCTCGGGTGTGGTGATCTTGATATTATTGTAAGAACCCTCAACAAGCTTAACCTTCTTGTCTGTGAAGTACTCCACAACCATGGCATCATCAGTAATGTTGATGCCTCTGGCCATAAGCTCGCCTTCCTCGCGGTCAAGTCTCTGGTACAATTCCAAAATCATTTTATAGGAAAAGACCTGTGGAGTCTGGATCAACCATGTATGAGCCCTGTCTGGTGTCTCCTTGGCAAAGCCCTTATCATCGGCAATCTTGATAGTATCCTTAACAGGCATTCCTACAACGCAGGCGCCAAATTCTTTAACTGCATGAAGAGCACGCAGAATAATATCATTATCTACAAAAGGTCTTGCTCCATCGTGAATAAAGGCATAGTCACAGTCCTCAGCTGCTGCCATAAGGCCGCGTCTTACGCTGTGATAGCGATAAAGTCCACCCTCAACAATAGCTGTAACCTTGTCAAAATGATACTTATCCACTATTTCTTTTTGAACATATTCAACGTCACCCTTTGAAACAACAAGGACAATGTCATCAATGATGCTCTCTTCAAAAGCCCTCAGAGAGTAATATATAAGAGGCTTTCCGCCAATTTCCATGTACTGCTTTCTAACATCGGATTTCATCCTGCTGCCACTTCCAGCTGCAAGAACTACCGCTACTGTCTTCATACCTACAATCTCCCTATATAGCAAGAATGCTTAATTAGAGCTTCTTCCGTGGAATCTTCTCTCCCTGTCTCCAAGTGGAAGATTAGGAACTGCGTTCATATCAAGGCCGAATCTAACGCCCTTCTGGTAATCGTAATACGCAGCAGCACCGATCATAGCTGCATTATCTGTACAAAGAACTGGTGAAGGCCTGTAGAATTTGATCTTATTAGCCGCACACTCTTTTTCCATGAGTTCACGAAGGCCTGAATTGGACGCTACACCTCCGGCGATAGCCAGCTTGTCGTAGCCATACTGCTTGCAGGCCTTGATGGCATGTCCCACCAAAACCTCCACAACAGCCTTCTGGAAGGACGCAGCAACATCTGCCTGATCAAGCTCCTGTCCCTGCATCTTGGCCTGGTTGATATAGTTAAGTACTGATGATTTAAGTCCGCTAAAAGAAAAATCGTATTCCGCATCAGGAATCTGAGCCTGTGGGAATGTGAAGGCGTCAGGATTACCCTCTTTGGCCGCCTTATCAATCTTAGGGCCGCCCGGATATCCAAGACCTATAGCTCTTGCCACCTTGTCAAAAGCTTCGCCCGCCGCATCATCTCTGGTCTGACCAATGATCTCGTACTCGCCATAGTCTTTTACCACAACAAGATGAGAATGGCCACCTGAAACTACAAGGCATACGAAAGGTGGCTCAAGATCCTTGTTCTCAATAAAGTTGGCGCTGATATGACCCTCGATGTGATGAACACCGATAAGTGGCTTACCTGTAGCAAAAGAAATAGCCTTAGCCTCAGAAACTCCCACCAAAAGAGCTCCTACAAGGCCTGGACCGTAGGTAACAGCAACTGCATCAATATCATCAAGAGTTAAGCCCGCCTCAGAAAGAGCAGCTCTGATACAGCCATTCATCTTCTCAACGTGCTTTCTTGACGCAATCTCAGGCACAACTCCGCCGTAAATTGTATGCAGAGCTATCTGAGAAGAAATAATATTAGAAAGAACTTCCCTTCCGTTCCTTACAACTGCTGCCGCTGTCTCGTCACAGGAACTCTCAATAGCAAGGATGGTTACACCACCCTCACTCTTTTCTTCCTTATTCTGCTCTTCCGTAGCGTCTTCCTTGTCCTTGATAGACATGAAAATAACGCCATCTTCTTCTATATTCTTATTGATTTCCATTCTTATTCTTCCTCTGGTTTAACTGCCCAGCCGAATATCTTCCACTTACCCTCGTCATCTTTCCTCAAAATGAACTGGTAAATATAGTTACTGCCGACAGTACCATGTCTTAATAATATCTTACACTCAACCATCTGAGTCTTTTTGCCATCTAATTCTCTGATCACCGGATCCTTGGTGATGACAGTATAAAGAGGAATGGAATAATCCTCGTCCCTCTTCTGCTTGACATCAAGCTTCATAACTCCTTCAAAATTCTGATTCTGCGCAAGGAAATCTTCATCCATCAGGCCTTTCATAACCTTGAGCATGTCATCAGCCTGATCATCTGTATAGGTTTCCTTGTACATTACCTGCAAAATCTTGGTATACAGCTCAACAACCTGTATGCCGTCTGAAGGATATTTTTTATCCAGGTCAGTGGTTGTGATTCCGTCCACAACGGTCAGCACATAGTCATCAGCTGTCTTGGGCTTCTTGTTCCTGACGATCACCAAAAAGATGCCCCCAATGAAAATAGCTCCCAGAAGGCATAAAACAATCGATTTAATAATTGCTGACTTTGTGCTTTCTTCCATTTCCCCCTCTTTTCTGCTTAGTCCTCAAACCTAAGCTCAACGCTGCGTCCGTCCTTGGCAGCCTTTGTGTTTGCAAAAATCTTCTTGGCGTCTGGCAGGTACTCAGCCGGATTAACAAGCGATGGGCTGTAGTGAGTAAGCCACATCTCTTTAACCTTGGCATCCCTGGCCATCTTGGCAGCCTCGTAGAAAGTCATATGCTTGTATTCTCTGGCCTTAGCCTGCTTGTCAGGCTCGCCGTACATTCCCTCACAGATAAAAAGATCTGAATCAGCCGCATTGCGAACAATACTGTCCGTAGGCCTTGTGTCTGTAGTATAAGTAAGTTTGATACCCTTTCTGGCATCCCCTAATACCATCTCAGGAGTGATCACCCTTCCATCCTCAAGAGTAAAGGTCTCGCCCTTCTGAAGTCCGTTCCAGTAGCGTTTGTCGATTCCTGCTGCCATAGCAGCTTCCACATTGAACTTGCCCTGTCTCTTAAGGCTCATGCTATAGCCGTAGCAGGTAATGTTGTGGTTAACCTTGAACGCTGTAACTGAAAAGCCCGGCATTCCCTCGATCTCGAAAGTTTCTTCCTCAGATGTGATCTCTTTGAACTTAATCTCAAAAGGAAGCTCCGGTGCAATAACCCTGAGGGCATTAACGATTCTCTCAACGCCCTTGGGGCCAACTATCAAAAGAGGCTCTGTCCTCTCTGCATTTCCCATTGTAAGAAGCATTCCCGGAAGACCACTTACGTGATCCGCATGGAAATGGGTAAAGCAGATAACATCAATAGGCTTGGAGCTGATACCCTTCTTTTTCATGGCAATCTGGGTAGCCTCTCCACAGTCTATAAGTACACATTTTCCGTTATATCTCACCATGAGTGAAGTGAGAAAACGGTTTGGAAGTGGCATCATTCCGCCAGTTCCAAGTAAACAAACATCTATCATATATTAAATTCCTTATCAAAAAACTAACTTTATTCCTCTACTTCTGCGCGTTTCCAGTAAATAGCCGCATCCTCTTTGGGCTCGTCATAGAATCCAGGGCGAAGACCCTCGCTCTTAAAGCCAAGCCTCTCATAGAGCTTGATTGCATGCTCATTGCCGGCTCTGACTTCCAAAGTGTAATCCTTGATGCCGATTCCTCTGCCTCTTTCAAGAAGCTGCTTGACCATCTTGTAGCCAATGCCCTCGCCTCGGCAATCTCTTGCTACAGAAACATTAGTAACCTCGCCGTCACCAGATACATTCTGAACTCCGCAAAGGCCCACAACTCTTCCAGCCTTCTCAGCCACAAGATAAATAGTGTCATCCCTTGTCAGCGCATCCAGAAGCTGCTTGCTGTTCCAGGCTTCCTTACCGAGATTCTCTTTTTCCAAAAGAGCTGCATCATCAATATCCTCAGCTGTCATCTGTCTGATCCTGACAATTCCAGGAGTCTTTCTGGATTCAAGCTTTCTCTTTTCCCTGTCATCAGTGCCCTGAGCGCCATCTTTTTCCTTGGCTTCTCTCTCAGCCTGTGAAAGTCTGAGGTATTCAGGAGCAAACTCATCAGCAGAAACCATGCGGCCTTCCTCGGCATACTTCATGGCAAGGGCCACAAGTGCTGCTCCGCTCTGCCTGTTCTGGTGCATCGGTGCAATTGAATAAGGCACCTTAAGGAGTCTTTCCAGCTCGTCATGATATGCTGGAATTCCATCTCCAAGAAGAACAACCGGCTTACCAATAGCATTGATGCGCTCCACAATGTCCTCTACAGATGTAGCAAACTGCTCATGGATCACCTGCATGTCAAAGGTGCGCTCAAAGCTCTTGCCCTCTGGAGTGTTAGGAACAAAGGTATAAAGACCTGTATATACCTGCTTTCTCTTGGCATCCATCATAGGGCAGATAATCTTCTCAACACCATAGAGATTGTAAGCGATGGCATCAACAGTAGGTATCGCAATGATAGGCTTATCAAGAGCCAGCGCAAGTCCCTTGGCTGTTGCACTTCCAATACGAAGTCCGGTAAAAGAGCCAGGCCCTTTAGCCACAGCTATGGCATCAATGGTGGACAGATCAAGGTGTACCTTCTCCCTTATATCCTCCATCATCGGCATCAAAATCTCTGAATGTGTTGTTTTGTACTGAATCGAGAACTGGGAAACAAGCATGTCACCATCTGCAACTGCTACTGCTCCCACAAGTCCTGATGTATCAATTCCTAATATTTTCATAATCAACTCTTATCTATATTATTTATTACTTCTTGGTCATAGTAATGAGGCGGTAATCAAAGCCCTTTTCAAGGTTCTTCTCGATTACGATCTCAGTGTAATGCTCAGGCAGAAGCTCCTCTATGAGATTCGCCCACTCCACAAAGCAGATACCATCTCCATAGAAATAGTCTTCATAACCTATCTCATCCATCTCGCTCACATCGCTAATCCTGTACACATCGAAGTGATAGAAAGGAATGCGGCCCTCATCATATACCTGTAATATGGTAAAGGTTGGACTGCTGACTGGGCCTGTGATTCCAAGACCTCTTGCAACACCCTGCGTCAGTACTGTCTTGCCAACACCAAGATCACCAACCAGTGTATAAACCATTCCAGGCTGGGCGTTTTCACCTATTCTTTTACCAATCTCAAAGGTTTCCTGAGCACTAAATGTCTCATGCTTAGTTACTATATCCATATGTGCCTCGTTATTATGCATAATTCTAATATGATTTTCAAGAAAACATACTACTCTACTTTGTAGTATATCATAATAAAGAGTCGCGAGCGACTCTTCGCGCACGAGCGGATTGCGTAGCAATAGTTTCATTTCCGCGAATTGCACATAAATAAAAGAGACGCCACATGGACGTCTCTCTATAACACTCCCTCTCACGCTTTGGCTGCAAGCATTATGCTTCAGCCTTAGCTACCTTTTTTGTTACAGCCATCTGGTCAGCCTTAAGAATTGGGCTAAGCTGCTTGTATACAAGGAATGTGATCAAAGAATCAGCAAGTCCCTTAACAAGATTGAAAGGCGCTACCGCAAACAGGCAGAATGTGAATACATTTGAAATTGCTGGGTTGATTGCTGCTCCCATCTGTACGAATGTGTCGATTCCGCTTCCGAACATAACTGCATATGCAGGAAGAAGGAAGAACGCATTGAGAGTTGAGCCAACGATAGCGATTGTAAGTGTACCAACTATGCAGCTGATA
>NZ_JAFRGN010000057.1 GCF_017433805.1 Butyrivibrio sp.
AGGCCAGTACCCTGAATGGCACTGTTCGTTTCTTCATCAAGTCTCTCGTAAGCGGTACAGAGTTTTTCCATATCCTCTGCTTTAACGCCGATACCTGTATCTTGTACAGCAAAGAGCCGTTCACAGACATCATCTTCCCGTGCTTCCATCGTAACAGTAAGTGCCAATCCACCTGTTTCGGTGTATTTAACCGCATTTGTCAAAAGATTGAGAACTACCTGCTTGATCTTACCGCAATCACCATACATTCTTGATGGCATTATTTCATCAATGACAACCTCAAAGATAAGCTCTTTTTCTGTACTTCTTGATCTGATCATGGATACGATGGAGCGCAGTTGCTCTTGAACATCGTATTCCTGCTCAACCAGATGCATCTTACCAGACTCAATCTTGGACATATCCAGAAGGTCGTTAATAAGGCTAAGAAGTGACTCTGTAGCATTTCTGATATCAAGAGCATAGTTCATCATAGACATGAAGTAAGGCTTTGGAACATCCCTTGCATCTTCTCGAAGGATCATCTCATCCATACCCATGATAGTGTTGATAGGTGTTCTGATCTCATGAGACATGTTTGCAAGGAATCTGGATTTAGCTGTGTTGGCTTTCTCCGCCTCCTCTTTCGCCTTCCTTATTTCTTCATATTGTCTGGTAACAACAGTTGCTTTCAGAATTCGCCATACCAAAAAACCTGCTGCCACAGCCACAAAGATGAGCATGAACAGTCTTACAGCAAAAAGCTCCATAAACCTGGGCTTTTTGATTAGAAGAATTCTTTCTTCCTGAACTGCCTCATCTCTGTCATTAAGAATCTGAATATTTAGAACGTAATTGCCGTATGCTAGATCGGTGTACTCCAGCGTAGACAGCTCACTGCGGGGTACAGACATACCTACATTTTCATTTCCCTCAAGGAAAACTCGCACCGATGGGTTGTTCATTGTATAGTCCCTTACCGATGCAGTGATTCTGATTCGTCCATCTGATTCAGGAATTGTATAGGTTCCCTGGGAATCCGGACGTATCAGCTCATCATCGCAATAAATCGACTGAACACCAATCTTAATTGTCCCAGTTCTCTCAAAAAATCGCCTTGTATTAAATCTGATAACACCCTGTCTTCCAGGAACGTATATGTATCCATCTTCTGTCTGACAGCCATATTCCTGAGCTGTAACAGCATATGGCATACCATTGGATATAGTGAACAGTTTATATCTCTGAACATTATCTTCCAGCATGTCCTGGGTCTTAACTCTATATATTCCATAGGAGGACATGATCCAGAGATAATCATTGTCTCCATAATAAATGTCATAGTTATTATTAAACGGAAAAGATGTGATTGTTGTAAAAGCATCATCCTTGAAATATCCGATTGAATTGGAGGTTATGATCCACAATAGATCTCTATCCGGATCTCTTTTTATTCGCATTATTACTTCACTTGTCAGCCCATCCTCTAATCCAAGGCATTTTACTTCTGCTCCGTCTATGACATATAATCCACCGCCATCTGAACCAGCATATATCTTGCCATCGTCACCCTCAGCAATTGTAAGGATCACAGCGTTTTTCATTCCTGACTCAACGCCGTAGAATCCTGTAATCTTACCGTTTCTGATAACATTAACACCGCCATTGGTTCCTACAAGTATAGCGCCATCATCAGCCTGTGATATACATCTGACAGAATTATCCTTAAGACCATCCTCAACGGTATATGCTTTAAGATCACCATCAGGAGATAATCGTACCAGTCCCTTATTATTACTATATCCAGCAATCCAAAGGTTATCCTCGTTATCTGCAAAAATACATCTGACTCTGCAGTTGTCCATGTATCTGGTGAGATTATTATTTATAAGATTTTTTTCTTCATCTAGAATGTATAAGCCATTATCAGTTCCAATATAAAGCTTGCAGTCGTGGAAACAGGTTGCATTGGTAACAACCTCAGGAACTCCGTCAGATTTGGTCATATCCACAAAATTGTCTGCAACGAGCTTCATTACGCCCTGAGTAGAAGATGCAAACCACATATTGTCCTGATAATCAGAGGTCATCATCTCAATTGAGCTATTAAGAGGAAGTCCTGTGAGAACAACAAGATTTCCTTCCTGATCCAGATATCCATTGGTAGCAGTCGAGGATACCCATACTCTTCCGCAGTTATAAGAAATCCAGTGAGCAACGCCGATAGCTCTAGTGGATTTAACTTCCATATGTATAGCTTTATCACCGAAATTGCCGTGATAAACATAGCCTCTTTCTGTACAGATATATACTTTGCCTGAATAGTATGGATCCACCATCATCGTAGTGATCTTGGCCATTCCCAGTTCTCTGCTGGTATAGGTCTTGGCCACTTCCTGATTATCAACCTTAAAGACAACTCCATTTCCTGTATATCCGTATACTTTGCCATCTACACCCTGCTGAAGCCTTAAGATTCGCTCCGTCTGCAGACTGTTGCCCTCAAACTGGCAGAGATTCAGCTCGGTATCCACATAACAAAGTCCGGCTGTTGTTCCAATTATGATATTTCCGTTGATATCCTCAGCAAAGTTCCTGATGGAAGATGATGGAAGACCATCCAGAAGTGTATAGTGCCTTCTTTCATCAGTATTTTTACTATTAAGTACTACCACTCCATTATCATTTGTTCCTACCCAGATTCTCTTTTTACTATCCTCAAAAATAGCTCTGGCACTTGTGAGACCTTCATCTGTACTGAGTCTCTCGAATACAGTTCCATCGTAGCGGATAACGCCGCTATAACCGCCTATCCATACATATCCATCGCTGGATCCCAAAATGTACATAGCATCAGAAGTAGGCAGTCCATTTGTGGCATCATAAATATACGCTGCATAACCACTCTCTTCCATCTGATTGGTTACAGCATATCCACCACCAAATTTTTTAACCTGCTCACTTGGTAAAAGATTACTATTCTCCCCCGCTTCTGCTACAGGCGCGGGAATAAAAGCCATTACCAGCAGAATAAAGGCTATAACTAAGGTCGTATATTTAATTATCTGTTTCTTGTTCTTATACGCTCTTATTACCATACTTCATCATGATTACCTTAACCTCAGGTAGTCCATCCATAAAAGCTTCCAGACATTTTGGATCAAAAACTGTTCCAGAGAAGCCTTTCATTATCTCAAGTGCCTTATCAAGCGGCATTGCTTTTCTATATACTCTGTCCGATGTAATGTCATCAAAAACATCAGCTATTGCCATTATTCTGGCAGAAAGAGGAATAACCTCTCCGTGCAGACCTTCAGGATAACCGGTTCCATCCCAGCGCTCATGGTGATAAGCTACCATGTTTCTTGCTTCCTTTAAGTAGTTATCTCCATTGGACATGCTTATGGTATTGTCCATTATCTTTTTACCCTCTGTTGTATGGGTTTTTATTATTTCAAATTCTTCTTCTGTAAGCTCTCCCGGCTTAAAAAGAATCTCATCAGGAATCTTGATCTTACCAACATCGTAAAGTGGCGCTGATCTGATTACATCAGACATAAACTTGGGAGTGATCTTCTCTGCGTAATAGCCCCTTTTCTGGAGATTCTCCAGAATTATTCTGACGAAGGCTGTCGTTCTCTGTATATGCGGTCCCATGCTGGAGTCTCTGTTTTCAACCATATCCGCAACAGTCATGATAAGGCCATCCTGCATCTTGGCCGTAGATTCAGATAGTCTTCTGATACTTCTCATCTGCTCTGCCTGGCTAAGTGTCATACTGCATATACTGCGATAGAGCTTTTCTGTCTCATCACCGGTCTTGATATCAAGAGCTCTTATCTCTCTTACATTTTCATCCAGCTGCTCCTGGGAATCAGATCCCTTACTGAATCTATCCAGCATCTCGGCCATACTACTAATGGGGTATGTACTGTAAACGTCTGTTGTCCACAGGGCATAAGCAACGATCAACACAAAGAAACCCGACAGTATTACAGCTACCTTCATTAAGAATCGTCTCATATATTCTGCCATATACTCCAGTGATACATCTGCGCACACGAAGCAAACACAGCTATCTGAGGCATCTATCACCGGATAATAAACTGACATAAGCCAGCTTCCCATTGCGCGCACCTCATTAGATGCACTGACTCCATTTGAAAGGACTTCTTTGTCAGGCAAAACAGGAGTAGAACCATAAGGTACCAGTCCTCCTGGCTCATATGGGATTTCTTTTCCCTCATAAGGAAGGTCAAAAATGATTCTTACACCATCGTTTTCTCCTCTTACAACGTAGAGATGGTCAACGCCATAAGCATTATTCCTGATGGTTGCCAAAAGATATTCAAAATTCGTGTAGTCTTCTTCAGATCTGCCATTTCTGATAAACTTATCCAGCTTACCCGTATCTATCATAGTTGCAGTAAATCTTGCTGCATTCCAGGCATTATCGACTCTTGCACCTTTCTCTCCCTCGAAATAAAGACTTATGCCAATCCAGCCCATGATAATCACAAGAATAAGAGACATGCTAACAAGAGTAACAGCCATTCTGGTTCTGGAAGTATACTTTACATCTTTTCCCCAAGCTCTGATACGCCTAAGCTCCTCACCAGTTAAGGGTTTCTGTCTCCATCCTGACTCCCGGACCTCTATCGCTTCATTCTGCGGAGTTAAGACGATAATCAAAAAGGCTATAGCTGTAGTGATTGTCTTATCAAGGAGATTTATGAGTATGTTAGAAAGATAAAATGCAACACTTGGATGAATGCTAAAGGTCCCCTCCATAGGGGCCGAAAGCTCGCTAACTACTTGGTACTGCGGCTGCCCAAAGAGAAGTGACTGTAAAAGCGCCCCCATGACACCAGAAAATAGTCCGGCTGTAAAAGCAAAAAGAATTGCTTTGTCTATTCTTTTAAATGTGGAATATCTGGCATACCAGGATGCAAAGATAGCCACCATTACATTGATGATCATGAAATACAGAGAGTTCTCATCAAATATGGCGCATATTGTATTAGACACTACTGCTGTCAGGATTCCTGGGAAAAGACCTCCTATGGCAGCTGTAATTATTGTTCCTATGGTATCTAGAAAGAAAGGAAGGCCAAAGTGATTAGTAATTAAAAAAAACAGCACGTTAGCCAAAACCCCGCCCACTATGAGCACGATTCGCCATTTCTTGCTGCTTTTTTTAATTCCTAATCGATTTTCCAACAGTCTTCCCCCTGCTGTTATACAATTACAATTCAATCAAGAAGCAAACGCTGACTCCATGATTACAGAGTCAGCGTTTGGTCATAGTTATGTCTTGTTAATCTAAGTGATCCTGACCATGTCCTGAGGATCCAAGTCTTACAAGCGCTCTGTATAGCTTTGCTTCAGCACGGATTCTCGCTTCATTATCAAGCTGTTTGTCTTTAAGTCTTTCCTCAGCTCTCTCTTTAGCTGCCTTAGCACGGGCAACGTCGATATTTTCGCTCCATTCCCATGTTGTCGGAAGGACTCTGACCTCTCCGTTCATTACCGAAAGCATTCCACCAATACAGGCTGCTTTTCTCTCCTTGCCATCTTCCATGGTTACCTTGGCAGTTCCCATACCAATGGCAGTACAGTAGTTGGTGTGACGAGCAAGGATCTCGACGTCACCCTCTATTGTACGAAGCAGAATCTTTTGAACTTCGCCCTCATATTCAAGACCATCTAAGGATACAACCTGTAAATGATAAGTTGTGGCCATAATTTACTCCGTTCTCTTATGCTGCCAGCGCAGCACAAGGTGTTATCACTGCTTCTTAGCCTTCTCGAATACTTCGTCGATAGTACCAACAAGAAGGAATGCTGACTCTGGAAGGTCATCACATTCGCCATCAAGAATCATCTTGAAGCCACGGATTGTCTCTTTAAGAGGAACGTATTTTCCAGGAAGACCTGTGAACTGCTCAGCAACTGAGAAGCTCTGTGACAGGAAGTTCTGAACCTTACGTGCTCTATAAACGGTAAGCTTATCTTCCTCTGAAAGCTCATCCATACCCATGATAGCGATGATATCCTGAAGTTCACGATATCTCTGGAGAACCTGCTGTACTCCCTTAGCTACTTCATAGTGCTCTTTTCCTACGATATCAGGTGAAAGGATACGGCTTGTTGAATCAAGAGGATCAACAGCTGGGTAAATACCCTTTGATGCGATATCTCTGGAAAGAACGGTTGTAGCATCCAGGTGTGTGAAGGTTGTAGCAGGAGCAGGGTCTGTAAGGTCATCAGCAGGAACGTAAACGGCCTGAACTGATGTGATAGAACCCTTCTTAGTTGATGTGATACGCTCCTGAAGAGCACCCATTTCTGTAGCCAGTGTAGGCTGGTAACCTACGGCTGAAGGCATACGTCCAAGGAGGGCTGAAACCTCTGAACCAGCCTGTGTGAAACGGAAGATATTATCAATGAACAGAAGAACGTCCTGATTCTTGACATCACGGAAATACTCAGCCATTGTAAGTCCTGAAAGACCAACTCTCATTCTGGCTCCAGGTGGCTCATTCATCTGTCCATAAACCAGTGCAGTCTTATCAATAACTCCACTTTCCTTCATTTCTCCGTAAAGATCATTACCTTCACGAGTACGCTCACCAACACCGGTGAATACTGAAATACCACCGTGTGCCTTAGCAACGTTGTTGATCAGCTCCATGATAAGTACGGTCTTACCAACGCCGGCACCACCGAACAAACCAATCTTACCACCCTTAGCGTAAGGGCAGATAAGGTCAACGACCTTGATATCTGTTTCGAAGATCTCTGTAGCAGGAACCTGATCCTCGTACGCAGGAGCTGGACGATGGATTGGCCATCTCTCCTTAGCACCTGGATCTGGTCCGTTATCAACAGGATCACCCAAAAGGTTAAAGATTCTTCCCAAGCACTCGTCACCAACTGGAACGGTGATTGGACTTCCTGTGTCTGTGGCATCAGCGCCTCTTACAAGACCATCTGTTGAACTCATGGCAACGCATCTTACTACGTCATCTCCTACCTGCTGAGCAACCTCTGCAATCAGCCTGCGGTCCTCGATCATGATTTCTATGGCATTGTGAAGATCAGGAAGTTCACCCTCTTTAAAGCGGATGTCAAGTACAGGGCCTGTAACCTGTATTACCTTTCCAACACGATTTTCACTCATTGTTAAACTCCTTATAGTTTAGTTAAAGATTAGCTTTCCGCTCCAGCCACGATTTCCGTGATCTCTTGCGTAATGCTAGCCTGACGAGCTCTGTTATAATACAGACTTAATGTCTCAATCATTTCCTCTGCGTTATCAGTTGCTGCTTCCATAGCTGTTCTACGAGCAGCAAGCTCACTCGCATAGGAAATATTGATACTGGTATAAAGAATACCCGCCAGATATTCCGGAACAATAGCATCGAACACTGTCTCACTGTCTGGCTCATACAGAATCAGATCCTTTGGCTTACCGTCACTAGCTTTCTCCTCAGATGAAAGATCTGAAAGAGGAAGGAGTGATGTAGCTGTTGGAACCTGGGATAGCATGGACACGAAGTTTGTGTAGCACAGGAATACATGTCCAAATCCTTCTCCACCGTATGATCCGCAGATTATCTTCGCTATCTGAAAACAGTCTGAGATAGTTGTCTTGGCAACCTCGCCATATTCCTCTGTTAAGATAGGAATATTTCTGTGTTTAAAGAACTCTACAGATTTTTTACCAATTGGAAGAACTGTAACATCGCTCTTGTCCTTGATCTCAGCCTCAACGTACTTGAACAGGTTGGAGTTATAACCACCTGCAAGGCCTCTGTCTCCGGCGATTACAACGTACAGCCACTTGCCATCATTTTCACCAGGCTTGGTGTAGATGGACTGGAAATCTGTGTTTCCATTGGCTATATCTGTCAGTGTTGTGAGCATTGTTTCAAGGTAAGGCTTGGATTCATCAGCTCTTTCCTTGGCTTTACGAAGCTTGCTGGCTGCAACCAGCTGCATAGCTTTCGTAATCTGCATTGTGCTCTGGACGCTCTTGATTCGGAGTTTAACAGCTTTCATTGATCCAGCCATTATTCATCCTCCTTATCTGCTTTTAACAAACTTATCTGTGTAAGCGTCAAGCGCTTCTTTTAACTTGTCCTCGGTTTCCTTTTCAAGCTTGCCGCTCTCACGAATCTCACGCATAGCAGCAATTCCGGAAGGATCCTGATCAAGGAAGTCATAAAGACCTGCCTCGTACTCAGCAACATCGCTGGCTTCAACCTTCATCAGGATGTTATTAACAACCGCGTACAGAATAGCAACCTGCTTCTCAACAGGAACTGGCTGATTCTTGTTCTGCTTGAGAACCTCAACGATTCTTTCACCCTGTGCAAGACGATTCTTGGTATCTTCATCAAGGTCTGAACCGAACTGAGCAAAGCTCTGCAGCTCACGGTACTGTGAATAAACAAGCTTAAGTGTTCCGGCAACCTTCTTCATTGCCTTGATCTGAGCGTTACCACCAACTCGGGATACAGAGATACCCGGGTTAACCGCTGGCATGATTCCTGAGTGGAAAAGTTCTGTCTCAAGGAATATCTGTCCGTCTGTGATAGAGATAACGTTTGTAGGAATGTAGGCTGATACGTCACCGGCCTGTGTCTCGATGATAGGAAGGGCTGTAAGTGAACCACCTCCGTTCTCATCTGAGAGCTTAGCTGCTCTCTCAAGAAGTCTTGAGTGCAGGTAGAAAACGTCTCCAGGATAAGCCTCACGTCCTGGTGGTCTTCTGATAAGAAGTGAAAGTGCTCTGTAAGCTACAGCGTGCTTGGACAGATCGTCGTAGATACAAAGTACGTGTTTACCTTTAAGCATGAAGTACTCACCCATAGCACAGCCTGTGTATGGAGAGATGTACTGAAGTGGTGAAGGCTCTGAAGCTGTAGCTGCTACAACGATTGTGTAGTCCATAGCTCCGCCCTTCTTAAGATCCTCAACGAGGGATGTAACTGTTGAACGTTTCTGTCCGATAGCAACGTAGATACAGATAACATCTTTGCCCTTCTGGTTAAGGATTGTGTCCACTGCAATTGTGGTCTTACCAGTCTGTCTATCACCAATGATAAGCTCACGCTGTCCTCTTCCGATAGGGATCATGGAATCGATAGCCTTGATACCTGTCTGAAGTGGCTCTTTAACCGGCTGTCTGGCAATGATACCAGGAGCTGGTGATTCAACTGGTCTATATTCTGATGCTTCGATTGGGCCCTGTCCATCAATTGGCTGACCAATAGCGTTTACAACACGGCCAATCATCTGCTCGCCTACAGGAACAGATACAACTCTTCCTGTACGCTTAACGGTCTGTCCTTCGCTGATACCAACATCTTCTCCGAACAATACCGCGGATACTACTGTTTCCTCGAGGTTCTGAGCCATTCCGAATGTACCATTCTCAAACTCCAAAAGCTCTCCGGACATACAGTTCAAAAGTCCGCTAACTCTGGCAATACCATCACCAACGGTAAGAACTGTTCCGGTCTCGTTCTGGATAATTGCATTCTGATAGTTCTTTATCTGGCTTCGAATGACCTCGGATATTTTTTCTGGTTTTAGTTCCATATCATCCTCCGACGTGTTTTTATTAGATGACTGTTTCGTCTACTCGTCTGCGAAGCTCGGATAACCTTCCTTTGATGGTTCCATCAAAGAGCTGTCCCTCCAGATCTACTCTTACGCCACCAAGGACGTCTGGATCTGTCTTCTGTTTCAAAAGAATCTTCTTACCGCTGATCTTTTCAAGCTTCTCTTTGAGCTGCGACAGCTGTGCATCACTAAGTGCTACTGCTGTAGTTACAAGAGCATCGGCAATTCCGTGTGCTTCATTGTAGCTTCTTCTAAAACGCTTCTGGCATGCAGAAAACTCTCTTAGAAGTCCTTTCTCTATGAGAATCTTGATAAAATTCATAAGGTATGGCTGCAAGCTTCCGTCGAATGCTTCGTCCACCAGCTGCAGTCGCTCTTTCTTAGGGACTGAAGGTTCCGAAAGGAGTGTTACGTAATCAGGATTCTCTTTGAAAATCTCTTTTACGACCTCCATTTCGCCCAGTATTTCATCCGTAAGGTTCTCTTCGGCTGCCAGATCATATAGGCTCTGCCCATAAAGATCTCCAGCTTTACTCATAAAATTTCTCCTTACTTGAACCTAAAAAGTATTAAGCGCCGACTTTATTGATAAAGTCCTCAATAAGCTTTCTGTGATCGGCTTCGTTGATCTCTTTTTCAACTACCTTTCCTGCAATATCCATTGCAAGTCCGCCGATTTCATCTTTGGCCTCGTTAATTGCCTTCTTCTTCTCCTGCTCGATATCAGCAGCAGCTCTGGCTTTGATGCCAGCAGCCTGCTCCTCAGCCTCATGCACAATAGAATCTGCTTTTACCTGAGCTTCCTTCTGTGCTTCTGAAACTATCTGAGCAGCTTCAGCATGTGCATTTGTAAGACTGCTTTCATACTGCTCTTTGAGAGAATCGGCTTTATCCTGGGCCTCCCTTGCCTCTCGGATCGATTTATCAGCAAGATTTCTTCTCTTTTCAAGGATGTCATTGATTGGCTTGAAAAGGAATTTCTTGATCAGAAATACCTGGATAAACAGGTTGATTATCTGAATGATAAATGTCCAGGGCACCAATGTAACTAATTCCTGCGTCTCTTTAGCGTCCGCAGTGATCAGTAATAGGGCCTGTATATCCATATGTATTCTCCTTCTTTACAAACAAGGTTAGTTAAGGTATCCCATAAACATTCCTGGTGCTACGAAAATAAGAAGAAGACCTGTAACGAAACCATAGATACCAGTTGTCTCAGCAACCGCACAACCAAGGAGCATGGTACCTGTAACGTCGCCCTTACACTCTGGCTGACGTCCGATAGCTTCAAGAGCCTTAGAAACGGCAGTTCCTTCACCAATACCAGGACCAATACCTGCGATAAGTGCACATCCTGCACCAATACCACATCCTGCAAGTGCAATACCTTTAGCTAGCATCTGAAAATCACTCATAATTCTTTGCCTCCTAAAATGAAGTTTTAAAGTATTTTTTACTATTCAGTTTTAATTATTTACTTATCCTTCCTCTGCTGCATTCGCAATGTACATTACTGTCAGCATACAGAAGATAAACGCCTGCATACAGCCTGAGAACCAGTCAAAATAAACACCGGTTACAGCTGGGATACCAACGCCCAGGATCGGAATCTTGGAAAGGAAATTTCCAACTGCTCCAGGTATCAGTCCGAATAATGCTGCTGATGCAAGTCCTAATGCCCAGTAGATAAGTCCGTCAATTACAACACCGGAAAGAATATTTCCGAAGTGACGGCAAGCCATACTAACTGGTGTAGCCAACTCTGACAGGATATTAAACGGGGTCATAACAGCAATTGGTGTTGTAAATCCCTTTAAATATCCGCCAACTCCGTTGGTCTTAATCTTGGTGGCAGTGATCATAATGAATACTACTACTGCCCAGGCCGCTTCTGTTGATAGGTCTGCTGTTGGACTTCGCAGTCCTATAAGGCTTATCAGGTTTGATATCACACTGGTAGCAAATAGTGCTGAAACAAATGGAATCAGCTTATCAAACTTGTTGCCTCCTGTGTTGTTACGAACAAAATTATTGCCCGTCTCAACAAGCATCTCTGCAAAAGCCTGTCTTTTCGAAATGTTCTCGACCTTAAGATCTCTCGTAAGGAAAATGCACAATCCTGTGATTATCGCCATGACAATCCAGCTTACTACAAGTGTTTCTGTCAGTTTGAAATCGCCAAGGATCGGTATTCCAGTGTGAAAGGTCTTATACACTACCGCATAATCGACTTCGAAACCACTACTCATGCTTTCGCCTTCAACCTCCTTTCCCCGCAGACATAATCCCGCGTAGTTTTATTGTGATGCTAGGTATAAACAGCGGAACAATGCCCGCCACCAGATTAAAAACTGGAACCACTATAGCAAGTATCACCCAGAGAAGCTGCATCATGGTGCGATAACGAAGGCTTACGCCCATAGTCTGACGCGCCTGCTGCTCATCCTCAATGGATGTCACTTTCTGAACTGTAATCGCCATCCAGAAAAAATTTCCGACAGCAACAAAAAAGCCGATAATTCCAGCTAAAATCACTTTGTAATCAAAGGGTACGCTGTACCCAAATGGCAAATCCTGTGGAAGTACCATGTGTAACACGAAGAAAATTGCAAACATTATAAGTACGCCAATGCCCGTACCTATGGCAATATTTCGGGTTTCTTTCTTAACTGCATCCTGTAATTTAAACATGTTTGTTGAAATAAACCTCCCCCGGATCTTTTTTACTTTTTTCTTTCTCTTCCCTGTGAACAACTGACTGATAGACCTTGTAAGCGGTCGTCATAGAACCACCGAGCCCCAATATAAACCCCGGTATATAAACCCATGCACCAACAGATAATTTGGTGACCAGAAGATAACATCCAAAAAGACATAATAAAAGCGGCATCAGCAGTGACAATCCCAGCTGTCCAACCATAGCAAACTGCCCTAATAGCTTGGAAATCTCTCTCATTTGCATATGGTTTTTGTTCGCTCCTTCCTTGTCACATTTTCTCTAGCCGTTAACGCTATACCGAACATTTCACCTGCACAATATGCTGATTATTTCATCAGGGCATAATAATTGCGCATAACAAAACAGTATAACAACTTAATAATACACTTTTTGCCCCATTTCTACAACTAATGTTAGACAATTCATGGCTTTTTCATATTTTCATACAAAAAAGCTCTACGCCGCGTCATCACTTGACTTTGCGGCATAGAGCCCGATAATTAATAAAACTTTTATCAAAATTTCGCTTATTTGTTTCACTCAGCGTCTTCTGCAGTTGTCTTGATGTGAAGCTCTTCAAGCTGCTTGTCTGTTACGTATCCAGGAGCACCCATCATTACGTCTGCTGCATTCTTGTTCATAGGGAAAGGAATGATCTCACGAATTGAGTCCTCACCTGCAAGAAGCATAACCATACGGTCTACCCCAGGAGCAATTCCTGCGTGTGGCGGTGCACCATAGCAGAATGCATTGTACATAGCAGGGAACTTGGCCTTAACGTCTTCCTCACCAAGTCTTACCATCTCGAATGCCTTGATCATGATCTCAGGATCATGGTTACGTACAGCACCAGATGAAAGCTCGATACCATTTACAACAAGGTCATACTGATCTGCTGTGATTGAAAGAGGATCGATCTCACCTTTCTCAGCCTTGATAAGTGTCTCAAGACCGCCACTTGGCATTGAGAATGGGTTGTGACAGAACTCTAATTCTCCTGACTCCTCACCAATCTCATACATAGGGAAGTCTACGATCCAGCAGAACTCATATCTCTCTTTATCCATATGTCCAGGTACAGCAGCACCAAATGTCTTAACGATAACACCTGCAGTCTTCTGTGCAGCTGAAAGCTTGCCACTTGAAAGAACTACAAGATCACCAGCCTTAAGTGAAAGAGCTGATACTACAGCATCCTTGATAGGCGCTACGAACTTGGAGATACCACCAACGAGCTCTCCGTTCTCATCCATTCTGAACCAGTAAGCCTTGTTACCGGACTGAACCTCTACATCACCAATAGTCTTGTCGATGAACTTACGGCTCTCCTTGAAGTCAGAAATAACAACAGCCTTGATTCTAACGTTTGTATCTGTTCCATCCTCAGCCTTAGTAGCAAATGGTCCAAATCCGCAATCCTTGAGAGACTCAGTTACATCTGTGACTGTAAGGTCAATTCTAAGGTCAGGCTTGTCTGAACCATATTTCTCCATAGCCTCAAGATAAGGAATTCTTGTAAATGGAGCCTTGGAAGCAATATCATATGTTCCAAACTTCTCGAATACTGGAGGAAGTACATCCTCACATACTGCAAATACATCTTCCTGAGTAGCGAAAGCCATCTCCATATCAAGCTGATAGAATTCTCCTGGGCTTCTGTCTCCTCTAGCATCCTCATCACGGAAGCAAGGAGCGATCTGGAAGTAACGGTCAAATCCAGCTGTCATAAGAAGCTGCTTGAACTGCTGTGGAGCCTGTGGAAGTGCATAGAACTTACCAGGGTGCTTTCTTGCAGGAACAAGGTAGTCTCTAGCTCCCTCAGGTGAAGAAGCTGTAAGGATAGGAGTTGTGATCTCCATAAATCCGTGCTCTGTCATAGCCTGACGAAGTGCAGCAACTACATTGCATCTAAGAATAATATTCTTCTTAACCTCAGGGTTACGAAGATCAAGATAACGATATTTAAGACGAGCTGTCTCATCAGCCTCTCTTGAATGATTGATTTCAAAAGGAAGCTCATTGTAACGGCAGCGGCCAAGAACTGTGATAGACTCTGGTACTACCTCGATATCACCAGTCTCCTGCTTGGGATTCTTGGAACTGCGCTCTCTAACAACACCCTTAACAGATATTGTAGACTCTTTATTGATGGCCTTAGCAGTCTTAACCATCTCCTCTGTTTCAAGGACAATCTGTGTTGTGCCATAGAAGTCTCTAAGAACTACGAATCCAAGTCCTGATCCAACTTCACGCATATTCTCAAGCCAGCCTACAAGAGTAACACTCTCGCCAACATTAGATATACGCAGCTCACCACAATTATGTGTACGTGATTGCATCATAGTATCTACTCCATTTCTATTAATATACTCCACAATCCACATGACAATGACATCCACCGTCACTCCGATGGCACTTTGTGCCAAATCGTTCCTTGTGTATGCCACTTATCATGTGTCTTGCTCATCTCATACTAATAATTACAAAATAAAAATGTGCGTGATACTGAAAATCTTCAATATCACGCACAACATTTTAAATCATACTCTGTATAGTTTCAAGCTTATTTTCACTTAACCTTATTGCCGCCCCACTCAACTACTGTAAAGCCACCTCTTGATGGAGACTCAAGATACTGTGGATTGATCTTGATGTACTTATCTGTAGGATACCAGGCCATGAATACGCGGATCATGGTATCAGGAGCAGGTGTTACTGACAACTTGGCGTTATTGTTATAGGTTGTACCCTGGAAGCTGATGAGGTTATATGGATTCTTTTCCATCATTGGAAGCCAGAACTCTATAAACTCTGCCCTCTCTGCTTCATTCAGTCCCAGAACTGTGAGCTTATCTTCAAGGAAGCTCTTGGTATCTTCGCCCTTAACACAAAAGCCTGAGTAAAAATCATAGGAATAATTTGGATCGCCTTCCCAGAACAGATAGTCATAGGTCTTACCTTCAAAGGTAATCTTGCCATCCCTATTGGCTGTGACATTCCAGGTCTTATCCGCATTGAACTCCGGGATCAGATCAACCAGGTTACCGTTATAATCAAGGCTTACTGAAATCTCTGTATTATCTTCAAGAGGATACAGGTAAATTACAGGCTTTAGATCCTGTCCTTCCTGTGCACCGTTCTGAGCCCCAGCACCTGTGCATCCCACAATTGCTGTCATCATTATAGACAAAAAAATACCAACAATCGCCTTCTTGTTCATAAACAAACCCTCCAAAAGTTGTTCCCTGACAATAGACATAACAACTTTATACTACTATTATACGCCTATTTTCCCGATAAGTATTGCTAGTTTATGAACAATAAATTACATTTTTATGACTTAAACGTTTATCCTCGCTAGATTACATGCGGTTTTCATAGTCTTAGTCCAGCTTGAGCAGCATTTTTAGTACTCTTTCAGCACTCGTCTCAAGATCTTTTCTCTTAAGAGCCTTCTTATCAATGGCCTCAAGAAGCTGTTCTGTGTAGCCGCAGCCCATCTTGATATCATTGCCAGCAAGTACTTCTTTGTAGTGCTCACCAAAGCCCCACCAGTCACTTACTACAACGCCTTCAAAGCCCCATTCATCACGCAGGATTCCTGTGAGAAGGTCATAAGACTCGGAAGCCCTCTGTCCATTAACAACGTTGTAAGAAGACATGATGCTCCAAGGCTCAGCCTCTTTGACAATGATCTCGAACGCCTTAAGATAAATCTCTCTTATAGCACGCTCAGATGCTCTTGAATCACTGGCCTTTCTGTTAGATTCCTTGTTGTTGAGGGCAAAATGTTTAGGTGTAGCAATGATGTTGTTACTCTGTATACCGCGAACCATAGCTGCTGCCTGCTTTCCTGCAAGGAATGGATCTTCTGAGTAGTACTCAAAGTTTCTCCCGCAAAGTGGACTTCTGTGAATATTCACAGCTGGAGTAAGCCAAGCTGCAAAGTTACACTCTTTGGCCTCTGCACCGCCTGCCACGCCAACTTCATAGCAGATATCCTCATTCCAGGTGCATGCAAGAAGTGTTGAACATGGGAAAGCTGTAGTAACTACGCCCACTTCCGGAGCAATTCTGACGCCGGCTGGTCCATCGCAGGTCTGAGCAGAAGGAACGCCAACCTCTGGGAGATTGCCATAGCCAAAGGTATTAGCCATACCAACGTTAGGCTGTCCACCCAGAAGATTTCCAAGCTGCTCGTTAGAGAGCTGCTTCATGAAGTCTTCGAGTGTGATCTTGCACTCAGCTACCTCAATAAATTTCTTAGGATCACCTTCCTTAGAAGGTAAAAAGAGCTGGAATCTCTCCTGTGGTCTTACTACCGGAGTCTTAAGCACGTCATGCTCTATCTTATCTTTCCAATTCTTTGGTCTTGGGAAAATAGTTTCATAAGTATCAACCGGCTTAAGCTGTGGAAGCTCTTCAAAGCTTCCATCCGCAAGCATTCTCTTTTTAAGTGATGTTGGAACAAGTCTGTTCTTAACCTGCTCTATCACAACATTTTTCTTAAGCTCGTATGTATAATCAAGTTCCTTAACGTCTCTTACAGATGTACCAAGGAAGAATTTATATTCGCCCTTTTCAAGTATCCATGCTGCCTTTTTAACCTTGCCAAGATCGTCGTAGGAAGTCATATCCTCAACGCAGAGAGCTATAGTAACGCGCTGACTCTCGCCTGGCTGCAAAAAACGTGTCTTAACATAGCCACCAAGTACTTTAGAAGGCTTACCCAGCTTACCCTGTGGAGCACTGTAGTAGAGCTGCACTACTTCTTTTCCTGCAATCTTACCAATGTTGGTGACATTAGCAGATACTACGATTGCATCAGGAAGCTCGCTCGTTTCCTTGCTGCCCTCCGCTTCGATCGTCATAGCTTCTGCCTTACAATCTTCTACAGCAAATGTTGTATATGAAAGTCCATATCCAAACGGGTAGTTGACCTTACTAGCTGCCCCTGGGATTGTCTCAAAATAGCGATATCCTACATAGATATCCTCTGTGTAATCAACGTAGTCGTCATTCTCGTGGAAGCCATCTGTTGAAGGATAGTCCTCAAGTCTTGCAGCAAAGGTATCTGAAAGCTTACCTGAAGGATTGACCTTACCAAGAAGGATCTTGGCTGCTGCGAGTCCGCCTTCTATTCCGCCCTGCCATGCCATGAGAACTGATGAAATGGCATCATCATCCTTGAACCAGGTTGTATCTACAACTCCGCCTACATTCATCACAACGATTACGTTAGCGAAGTTCTCTTTTACCTGCCTTACCATCTTCTTCTCAGCAATTGTGAGATAGAAATCGCCATGGTCAAAGATCTTGTTGCCCTGTTCTACAAGCTCCTTGGCTTCGCACCTGATCTCTCGGTCTACTCCTGCAACCTTTCTATCCCAGCCTTCTCCGGAGAATCTGCTGATCGCGATGATTGCTGTATCTGCATAGGCTGCTGCATCTGCCAGGATATCTTCCGGAAGAGCCGGCTCTTTGATCATGCCTGGTGCGATTCCAAGTCTGTACTGATCTGCTATATATTCCTGATAGAATCTGACAGATTTGTCGTAAATTGAAATGTCTGATGTGTACTGAGAAAGGCCTTCGTAGAGGTTTCTGATGTAAGGAACTGTTACATCTCCGCTACCACCGCCGCCTTTTACATAGTCAAATACTCCCTTTCCAAAGAGGGCTACTCTTGTGCCCTTCCTGAGAGGAAGTACATTTCTGTCATTCTTAAGAAGTACCATACCTTCGCATGCTGCCTGGCAGGAAAGGTCGATGTGCTTCTGACTTGCTGTAACTCGCACGCCTCCTTCGCCCAACGGAAGATTTGGTGTGTATTTGATTCTTGCCCATTTTTCCATAATTATGTCCTCGCTCAATATCCTCTGATAATGTGCATCTATTACCACGCTACTAAAAAATCATAGCATAACCCTATACTAGAGACAAATATAGACGTCACAGGACGTTCAATTAGTTGACAGATTTCTGATTATGCTATATATTAGCGTCTGTCTATATAATTCTAGAATATGATGATATATCATCAGTGATTCACTATGTGGCGCTAGATTTATTCTTGCCACACAAATTCAAGTATTTGTATACATTATTGTTGTCTCGGTATTTTCGTGCAGTAATTCGTGGTTTCTATCTTCTACATTACACATTCAGAACAATTATCTGCATGATGAACAGACAAATAATTGACACATAAGGAGGACTAAACAATAGAAGACTACAGTTTTCAGTTAGAACAACAAATTAGCGATCTTGACACATTGATCAAAAGGATAGACAAGAAGCTGGCATTATATAAAAGCGATGAAGTATTTCCGATAAAACTATGCAAGAAAAAGTCATGCTATCAGTACTACACAGTCAATGCAGATGGACAGCGCGTATACATAAAAAAGAAAGATCGTGATAAAGTCCGAAGGAAATTTCAACGTGACTATCTTGAAAATGTAAAAAAGGTAGTTATAACACAGAGATATAGATTAGATCACTTTCTTAAACTATATGATATCTCTGCCATAAGTAATGTCTATGATAACCTGTGTGATGCAAGGAAACAGATGGTTTCTCCAATAATAGATACAAAGGAAAGCTATGTTGCCAAATGGTTAGCCGAACACCCTGGTAATATGAATACATTTCCACAAGAGGGTGTATTTTTAACAGATAACGGCGATCATGTCCGATCAAAATCAGAGAAAATCTTAGCTGATTTATTCTTCAAACTAAGAATTCCCTATGTCTATGAACCAAGGATTGAACTCTCAAATGGTTTAAATGTTTATCCTGATTTTTTACTGCTAAACACACGAACAAGAAAATCTTACTATTGGGAGCATCTGGGATTAATTACTGATGAAAACTACTCCAGTAAAGCATTATCAAAGCTATATTCTTACGAAAAAGATGGAATTGTTCTCGGTGAGAACTTACTCTTATCAATGGAATCTCTAGATATGCCGTTAGACATGAGGCAAATCAAGAAAAAAATAGAAAAGTATCTATTATGATTTTCGGATGCACGCTTTCATCTATATCTCATTTTCTATCGTGCAACGTTTAGGCATCCCCCTCCTCGAAATGCAATATCTTAAGCAGATTTTAATCACAGTAATTGAACAATTGCACGTTATCCCCTGCCGAATTTATACTAGCGTGTAGCACCGACCAACATCAGTTCTACCAGTATGACGTTTTATTGAAATTGTCATCGGTTAACGTGCAACCATTGTATAAAATCCATTTTCTCTAGCACGATAATTACTAGCAAAATCTCTATATCGTGCATCACACAAAAAAACACCCCGTCGTACTGTCTACTGGTTCCACTAGATACATATACTGATCTACATCCCTCAGATGAAGAAAAACATATACATTTCCCTATAATCTGTGTTAAAGTAATATTGCATATAGAATAGTTTCCGGCAATTCTTTTGCCACAATCTATGGATATGCAGATTGTAATTCGTATTCATTCCTAATACCTGAAATGAATAAATCTCCGAAAGAAAGGAAGGTGGTTTTAATGAAGTCAGATTCACATTTATGCAGTAGCGATTCTGCTCCTGGTCGAAGTACCAAGCTCAAAACCACCAACTTAATAAAAGGAGATTATTACAATGGAATTACAAGAAGAAGAGAAGACAACCGCTGAAATCCTACAAGAACTTCTTGAGTCCAGGAAATACACTCTGCTTCGCCAGACCATCTCAGAAATGAATACAACAGATATCGCTGCTGCTATGAGTGAGATGGAGGACGAGGATTCTCTTAAAATGTTCAGAATCCTGCCCAAGGATATGGCTGCTGATGTATTTGCTGATCTGGAACTGGATAACCAGCAATATATTATCCGTTCACTGTCAGACCGAGAAGCATCCAACATTATTGACAATCTGATGGCCGATGATGCTACTGACCTGTTGGAGGAAATGCCTGCCAACGTAGTTAAGCGTATTCTGGCCAATGCAAGCCCTGAGACAAGAGCTGATATCAATCATCTGTTACAGTACCCTGAAGATTCCGCCGGTAGTATCATGACTGTGGAGTACGTGGACCTTCGTGAGGACATGACCGTAGCAGATGCTATTGAGCGTATCCGTAAAAAAGGTGTTGATTCCGAGACTATCAACATCTGCTATGTAGTTACCAGACAGAAGATTCTGGTTGGAACTGTGGCCCTCAGATACCTGCTCATCATGAAGCCTGATGAGATAATTGGTGACATCATGAACACCAATGTCATCAGCATCAACACCATGACTGACCAGGAAGAAACAGCCCGAATGTTCCAGAAATACGGCTTTACTGCCATGCCTGTCGTAGACAACGAAACCCGTATGGTTGGTATCATCACCATCGATGACGTTGTGGACATCATGGAAGAAGAGGCTACCGAGGATATCGAGAAGATGGCAGCTATCGTTCCATCCGACAAGCCCTATCCCAAGGTTGGAATTTTTGAGACCTATAAGAGCCGTATCCCATGGCTGTTATTCCTCATGATAAGCGCTACTTTCACAGGTGCCATTATCACTGGCTTTGAGGATGCCCTTTCTGCCTACGTTATCCTTACAGCATATATCCCTATGCTGATGGATACAGGCGGTAATGCCGGTGGACAGGCAAGCGTTTCAATCATCCGTGCTCTTTCATTAAAAGAAATAGAGTTTACAGATCTTTTTAAGATCATCTGGAAAGAAATACGAGTTGCTGTACTGTGTGGTCTTACACTTTCAGTTGCAAACTTTGCTAAGCTATTATTATTTGATAAGCTCGCACTTCCTGTAGCTGCAGTAATTTGCCTGACACTTCTCATAGTTGTACTTATTGCCAAGCTGGTTGGCTGCTGCCTTCCTATGCTGGCATCCAAGGTTGGCTTTGACCCGGCTGTTATGGCGAGTCCATTTATCACAACTATTGTCGATGCACTGTCACTACTTGTGTACTTCAACATTGCAACCAAGATGCTTCATTTAGTTGTTTAGAATCGGGTAATTAAAGCTTTGTTAGATTTACAATTGTCGCTATTTCATAAAGATTTAATATTAAAATAAGAATATAAACATTTGATAATAAGCCTCCATGTACGATAATGAAATTGGTGATTTCTCATTATTATGCATGGAGGTTTTTATCATGGCTAAAAAAGTCAAAGAGGCTAACGCCCCAAAAAACGCAATTGCATTTAAAGACAGCATAAAGACAAAGCTTATTTCCATTCTGCTTTTGTTAGTTGCAATTCCGCTTATTGTTTCCCTTATCATAAGCTATATTACATCTACCAATAAGGCTCTTGAAGATGCTAAAACAGCCCTCTCCTGGCAAGCGAGGTACATAGCATCTGAATACGATGCCATTATCGACAAGAACGTCACAATCATTCGTTCCATAGCAGAGAACCCTACCACAATCGTATATATGCAGGGGACCGCTGGAATCGAAGATTCTGTCATGGTACAGATGATGCAGGCTGGCGATAACATTCTCAACGACGGAAACTCAACAGCCCTCGCAGATACTACAGGTATGCAGACCGTAAGATCAAGTGGTAAATGCGTAGATGTCCATGAAAGAGAATACTTTAAACAGGCAATGGCAGGAAATACATTTGTTTCCGACATTATTGTCAGTGCTTCATCAGGACTCAGACAGATTACTATCGCTACTCCTATAAAGGATGAGAACGGAGCTGTTCTTGGAGAAATCCAGAGAAACTACAATCTGGCAGAACTTCACGATTTCCTGGCCGCTAACACAGAGGATGCATTCGTCCTCGATTCATCCAATATAATGGCAGCTCATGCCAAGATGGAGCTGGGAGTAGATGACGTCTACGACCTTACAGGTTCAGCCTTCACTACAAGCTCTGAAGGAACTATCGTTGACGACAGTTCTTTTGAAAGTAAGCTCATCATGTCCTGGTACAAAGACCCTGATACAGGATACACCGTTGTCGTTTCAACCGACTACAACAAGGCTATGGCATCAGCCAAGAATTCTGCTCTGCTCTGCATCATTATTGGTCTTGTAATGCTCGTTATTGCTTCCGTCATTTCACTTATGATGGCAAACAGCTTTACAAATCCTGTAGCAGCTGTAAATGACTCTCTTTCCCAGCTGGCTGATGGACGGTTTGCTAAGATTGACAAATTCACTGCACGAAAAGACGAGTTCGGCACAATGGTCAACAGTACGAATACTGTTATCAACAAACTTGACGAAATCGTTAATAATATCAAAGCTTCTGCTAACAATGTAGAGAGCTCATCTAATGAGCTGTCCGACATGGCCAACCAAATTTCCCAGACTGCGGAAGATGTATCCAATGCCGTTCAGGAAATTGCTTCCGGAGCTACCCAGCAGGCTGATGAGATTCAGTCCGCTACAGAAAACGTTGGTAGTATCGGAGAAGCTGTTGTAGATGTCCAGAATTCTACTAATGACCTTGAGGGCCTTGCTGGTAGAATGCAGGAAGCATCAGAAGCATCCTCTGCTTCACTTTCTAACCTGCAGGAGTCCAGCAATGAGATGACTGGCAAGATTGATGAGATTTCAACTACTATCTCTGCTACTCAGAATGCAGTATCCAACATCAACGATAAGGTTGAAGGTATCGCTTCCATCGCTACACAGACTAACCTGTTGTCACTCAATGCCAGCATTGAGGCAGCAAGAGCCGGTGAAGCAGGAAAAGGTTTCTCAGTTGTTGCTGAAGAAATTGGTAAGCTTGCTGAAGATTCCAAGAACATGGCCGATGAGATCAGAAAAGAGATGGATGTCCTTCTTGATCAGTCCAAAGCTGCTGTATCTGCTGCTGAAGCGATCAAAGACAGTAACATTAACCAGCAGAGTGCTCTTGGCGAGACTCTCACAAGCGTAAATAGCATGCTGGAAGATATCGCATCTACAGTAGGCGGTGTACAGAGAATTTCCAGAGGCGCAAACACTTGCGAAACTTCCAAGAATGCTGTTGTTGATACAATGAGCGCTCTTTCAGCAATTTCTGAAGAGAACGCAGCATCCAGTGAAGAAACTGGAGCATCCATGCAGGAGCTGTCCGCTACAGTTACTACACTTGCAGGATCAGCTAATAGTCTTAAGGAAGTTGCCGAGAAGCTCAATGAGGATATCAGCTTCTTCAAATAATTTTAATACGCCCTTGTTCATTCAGTATTGAATGTTAACGCACACAGAAAAGAGGCTACGCACTGATCATTTGCGATTGGTGCACAGTCTCTTTTCATGTTTGTTTTTATATTTGATTACTCAATTTTTATCAATATATCTGTATATTCTGGTCTCAAATGGACGAAAATATCCTTTTCTAAGCTCTATTTCACTGAGCTCCTGCTCAATGTGGTCGAATACTCCATTGTAGGACACCGGCTCTTTTGGATAATTACACAGTACGAGCTCTCCGTGTTTGCCCGCGAACTTAGACGGCTTATGGGCTTTAACAGGGAATCTTGAGAAGGAGCATATGATTAGATAACTTTCTCCATCAAGGCTTCTCTCATACATGTAAATATTTTTATCCTTAGGGAAATGCTCTGTGTAAGTGCCGTAAATAAGCGTCTTGGAGTTCTTACGAAGGGCAAGGCATTTCCTGTAGAAATTCAGGATACTGTTCTCATCCTTATCTTCTTTTCTGACATTAACTCTCTTATAATTGGGGTTCACGTAGAACCAGGGCTTAACTGTAGAGAAGCCTGCATTCTCGGTATCATCCCATTGTACAGGGGTTCTGGAAGAATCACGGCTGGACAAATGTATTCTGTGAAGGCGCCTCTCCGGATCCTCCTTGAGGTGATAGGTGTGATAGTTGGTAATTGAGGAAACATCCACGTACTGGTCAATGGACATGAGCCTGATATTAGTCATGCCAATCTCCTGCCCCTGATAAATAAATGGCGTTCCCTGCTGGAATATGTAGCTTGTAGCCAGCATAGTTCCACTTTCTCTCCAGAAATGCTCACTTCCATACCTGCTTATAATGCGGGGATGATCGTGATTTTCAAGGTACAGCGCATTCCATCCCTTACCGGCAAGAGCATATTGCCACTTGGAGAAGGCTTTTTTGAGCTTAATAAGCGAAAATGGCCTATGGACATACTCTGTGTACAGGCAATCAGCCATCATATGGTCAAAAGAAAACATCATATCAAGAGACTTGGTCGGCCCAGTCAGATACTTCATGGCAGACTTGACCGTAGTCATAGGTCCTTCGCCCAGCTGGAAACAGTCGTACTCATCGCAGACCTTACGAAACTCAGCCAGATACTCGTGAATATGGGGGCCATCCTTGTAATAGGGCATTCCATTAACTGCTGGTAAAAAAGGAATTCCATTGGGAAGTCCTTCCTTTTTGGAAATGAAATTAATGACATCTTCCCTGAAGCCGTCGACACCCATATCCAGCCAGAAGCGCATAATATCCTTTACCTCCTGACGAACCTTAGGGTTATCCATGTTAAGGTCAGGCTGCTTCTTGGCAAAAATGTGAAGGTAGTACTGACCTCTTTCGCAGTCATACTCCCAGGCTTTTCCTTCAAAGAGGCTATCCCAGTTGTTAGGCTCATCACGCCAGATATAATAGTCACTATAAGGATTGTCCTTGCCCTTACGGCTCTCTTTAAACCATGGGTGCTCGTCAGAGGTATGGTTAACTACCAGGTCCATAATGACCTTAAGACCTAGGGCATGGGCTCTTTTTAGTACCTTTTGGAACTGTGCAAGATCTCCAAAATCAGGATGAATGTCCTTATAATCAGAGATATCGTAGCCAAAGTCGGCGTTGGGAGATGGGTATATTGGCGAAAACCAGATTCCATCTACTCCAAGGCTCTTAACATACTCAAGCTTATCATAGACGCCATATAGGTCTCCTATTCCATCACCGTTACCATCTGCAAAGCTCCTCACCCAAATCTGGTAGAAGCTCATTTCCTTATACCAGTCGCGTTTTATGTTTTTGTTGTCATTATCAGTTGTCATCATATTTGTCGTCCGAATAGTCTTCTGTGAAATTGTCTTTTATCTTATCTATACCTTCGTTTATGCCCTTTTTGAGGGATTCTACCCCATCCTTAAACTCCTGATAATTATCTCTTAGATTATCCTTAAACTCCTCATAACCTGACTTTATTTCATCACGAAAATCCTGATAGTTCTCAAGCATTCCATCTCGGATCTCGTTGTAATTATCTATCACCTCGTCCTTGAAATCCTGATATCCCTCACGGACTTCAGCGTGGATGTCCTTAGGAATATCCACAAATACTCTCTGGGTGCCATTCAGAATAGTCGCAGCAGAATTCATGAGATTCTCAAAGCTCTGATGTTTCCTGACCCCAAGCTCTCCGCTTCTTACCATCTCTTTTATCTCTTTATATCTGTCATATCCAAGCCTTACCGCCTTGTCCCATGAAATGTAGATCTCATCCATAGCATTCTGACCAATCTGATGGAGACGGCCCAGATCTCCGGAAACCTCCTCAAGAAGCTGTGCCATAGACTCTGGATTTTCTTCTATGAGATAGCCGTTTCTATCATGAGTAATGCCCTCTGCAGCACATGAACCCTTTATGAGAACACTGGCAAGTCCGCAGGCTGCTGCCTCTCTGACAACGATGCCGTTTGTATCATAAGTTGATGGGAAAAGAAACAGGTCTGCCCTTGTGTTCCAGGCTCTAAGCTTTTCTCTGTCGTGGATTGGCCCAGTAAAGATGACCTTATTCTCTATTCCATAGGACTTAACCAGCTCCTGCATCTCTTCAGCATCAGCGCCGCCGCCCACAAATACCATCCTGAAATCCATGCCCTTCTGGTTTAGAAGATTCATGGCTTCAATGATGATTGGAAGTCCTTTGTACTTCATAAGTCTTCCAACAAAAAGATATAGTGGAATTCCCTCAGGAATGTCGTAGGTATTATTTAGTTCTTTTACCATGTCTTCGGAAGCTCGGCCTCGTGGAAAATCTACGCCGTTTGGCATAACCCTGTACTCGCCCTGATAGCCAAGAGAGCGAAGGTTCTCGCCAGCGCCTTCTGAAACTACCCAGACATCGTCGCAGGCCTCGATATTACTGACCATAGCTTTAATGGCTTCTTTTTTGAGGATACCTTCTCCAACGGCTCTTGCAATATCCACATCAAATTTGGTGTGGTAAGTGAACACAATCGGAGCTCCCGTCTCACGGCGTAGAATTCTTGCCATTACCGTAGATGCGGCAGGACAATGCGTGTGGATAATGTTTGGCTTAAGCTCAGCCATTTGAGCTATTTCCCTTATGGCGAGAGGATATCCGGTACGATACCCCTTCACAAAGTCCGTAGTGTCAAAGCTTGGATAAGCCACAACCTTATAGGGATAGCCCTCATAATCCGCCTCGGGATACTTGGGCGTTCCGACAATAACGTTTGATTCAAGCTCGTTTGTCAGTATATTTCCGTAGTTCATAACGACATTGGCAACGCCGTCAATGATTGGTGGAAAAGAATCATTTAGTAAGCATATGTTCATGTTCTGTAGCCTCCATTATCAAAGTCCTATGTATTTGCGTCTGAGGTACAAGCCCAAAATAAAGATTCCTACTGTTTCAACCAGGTGAAAAATAACTGATGTCCATACAATTCCTACGCTATAGCCTCCAACAGTGACAGTATGCATTCCCAGCAGCACAAAGGACAGCAAAAAGAAGGTCATCAATATCATTGTGATAACCTTGAGCAGCTTGTCGTTTAGGAATATTCCAGTCATCATACTTCCCAGTAAAAGAGCTATGAGAAGACCTATATACTTAAATCCATGGGTATTATTGTAGATAGCAACAAAATCCTCGTTAGAGGTCATGCCACTACTAAAGTCAAAGAGATCTGATATGAATCTACTGTAGACAAGTGAGCAGATATCATAGACCATGCGAACTGCGATCAGAATCGCTCCCCAGAGCTCGAGGAGCTTGGCGATAGAATCTCCAGTAAGAGCCGGGACTTTACTGCCCAGAGTCTCCTGCTGAAGGACAGCCATTTTGAGTCTGTCTGATTCCTCCACCACAGAAAGAGCGCTCTTTAGCTTATCAAAAGCGCCTATAAAAACAAATGCCATGAGAATGACCTGAATAGCAGCAACTGCAATCTGTCCAGCCATGATAGTTGAATTGGCTATATCAGGCTGTTCAGCGTTGGCGCTGCGAACCATTCTCCGTATTATCAACAAAGCAAAATTTGCACAGACATGTATTCCTGCCGCCCAGAAAAGTGAATTCGACAGGTAATGCTCTTTTCTATTGACGTACACTTATGTGTCCCCCTTGATTGCCCACCTCATCTTGGTTGATTTACTGCGGGGATTAACCCTGCACTCCTCAGCCGAAGGCCTTGTGACATCTTCTGAAATGTCACTATATATGCCAGCTTTTTTGAGCTCTTTAAAAGACTTTTTGACGAGTCTGTCCTCACCTGAATGGAAGGTCAGGATTGCAACTCTTGCTCCTGGCTTCAGGATATTGGGAAGCTTTTCAAGGAATGTGTACAACACCTCAAACTCGCTGTTAACGTCTATTCTAAGAGCCTGGAAAACTCTGGCACAGCTCTTTTTGATGGCCTGATCCTTTTCCTCCTTGGGAACCTTCCAAAGAGCTGACTCTATAGCCTGCCTGAGAGCTGTTGTGGTGTCCATGGGATCACCTTTTTTCATAAGATTAAAAACCTTGTCTGCTATCTCCTCTGCATAGGGCTCATCTGAGTTTTCCACAAGCATCCCTACGAATTCATCTCTTGTGATGTTATGAAGCCTTTCTGCTGCTGACTCCCCGTGCTCAGGGTCAAGTCTAAGGTCAAGAGGTCCGTCTATCTTGTAGGAAAAGCCTCGACTTGGATCATCAATCTGCATTGATGATACTCCAAGATCTGCCAGTACAAAGTCAAACTTTCCTACTTCAGCTGCCACCTGGTCGATATTGGCGAAGTTAGTAAGTCTGAACCGGAATATTTCTTCACCAAAGCCTGCGTTTCTAAGACGTTCTATTGTCTTCCTGGATTCTATAGGATCAACATCGAGCCCATAAACGCAGCCCTCTCCCTGAAGCTGTTCCAGCATCTTTCTAGTATGGCCGCCATAGCCAAGAGTACAGTCAAGTCCCTGCTCACCTGGCTGTATATTAAGCACATCCAGTATTTCTTTTACCATGATGGAAATGTGCATTCCTGCTGGTGTTGAGCCCTTGGAAATAACGTGCGCCACTGTATCTGCGTACTTCTCCGGATTCCGTTCTTTATATTTTTCTTCAAATTTACGAGGGTACTTACCTGAGTAGTGGACCCTGCGCTTATGCTGCTTTTCTTCCAAATCTGTGATTCCTTTTTTGTGTTTTATTATGTGTTCTGTCTATTACCTATTTTCTATGGAGTGATATTATTCAATATCTGAATTTGTCTGCCTCATATATCAGTTTAGCACAAATACGAGTTGTAAATGTAGCAATAATCCATACTGCAAAATGAGCTGTAGACTAATGCTACAGCTCATATTTCGATTTCTTTCTATTGATCTCACTTATGTAGGCCGCTGTTATCATGCCCGATGGAAGGGCAATTACCGCAACTCCCATAAGAGCCGATACTATTGTGATAAGGCGTCCCACATCTGTTGTCGGATAGATATCGCCGTAGCCTATAGTTGTTATGGAAATTGTAGCCCAGTACACCGCATCAAAGAAGTTTTCAAAAAGATCTGGTTCTAACTGGAAAATCAGCATAGCTGATACAAATATGTAGATCACTATCAGGATAAGTACCGCCAGAAGCTGCTTTTTAACTTTCCTCAGAACATTAGCTATGACAACAGCTGTCTTGGAATATCTGATGAGCTTTAATACTCTGAATATCCTAAAGAGTCGCAGGAGCCCGATAGCTGATGTGACTGGGGAAAAGAGATAAATAATGGGGATAATTGATAACAGGTCGAATATGGCAAGAGGCGTTAATATATAAGCAATGTATGCTCTGATACTCTTGTATCCCATTTTATAGTCTGCGGTACATACTCTGGCGATATAGTCGATGACAAATATAATCGTTGTGAGAATTTCAATCCAGAATGTATAGGTATTATCTTTCTTGAGTGTCAGCGGAATAAGACCCACAATTACTGCAACCGTCATGAGCATATCATAGGCTCTGCTGGAGTTATCTCCAATACTCGATACTTCAATTACTTCGTATACTCTTTTCTTAAAAACCTTTTCCATAGGCGACCTCAAAAATTCCCTGAAATAAATGCAAGAATCCCAAGAACAGCTAAAACAATGCTGAGAAGCCTGCATAGTGCGACGAAGATAGTTGAATAAAGGCCTATTCTAGAAGTATGTACGCCAGTATCTGATATGAAGATGTCTTTTTCCCGGTCTTTTCCCATACGAAGCACCTTTTCTCTGTATATGCTTATAGCATACGTCTATAACGTAAGGATTTATGTTTTAACTGCAATTATGCGATGAAATAAAAAGCGACAAATGGTATCTGTTGTCAACATTATACCATTTGTCGCTTTTATTTATCCTAAAAAACATATAAACTCTCAACAGTGTCGCAATTCTTAAACTACTCACTTTGCAAGACCAATCATTGAGACAGCTCCCAGAATGCTACTGCGCTGCAAGCTGCAACATTGAGCGAATCAACGCCATGAGCCATAGGAATCTTGACGCACCAGTCACAGGCGCTTATGGTTTCTGGAAGAAGGCCGTCACCTTCTGCCCCAAGAAAAATTGCCAGTTTCTCTGCATTTTTGAGCTCCTCGGCGTTTATGTCTAATGTGTCATTTCTAAGAGCAAGAGCCACTGTCTTAAAACCAAGCTCCTGCAAGGTACTTATTTCTTTTCCCTCCGGAAGGAAAGTCCATGGTGCCTGGAATACTGTCCCCATACTGACTCTGGCAGCTCTCCTATAGAGCGGATCAGTGCATCCACTTGTAAAGAGCACAGCGTCCATGCCGAGCGCAGCAGCACTTCTGACAATAGCTCCGAGGTTCGTTGGATTTGTCACGTTTTCAAGAACCGCAATACGACGGGCATTTGCGATAGTCTCTGCGACTGTCGTGAGCTCTTTTCTCCTCATGGCACAGAGTACACCTCGTGTTAAGTGGAAGCCTGTGATCTTGGTAAGGACGGAAGAATCGGCGATATAGATGGGAATCTGTGAACATTCATCTGTTGCTACACTGTTCGAAGTATTATTAGTTGCGCTTATCCTTGATGATTTCTGACACCTCTCGATTATATCTGCCGCGTCCTTCTGAGTCTGCCCCTTTTCCAGTAGCATAGAGATTGGCTCGTACCCTGCATCAAGAGCACGCCCAATAACCTTGGGACTCTCTGCGATAAAGATTCCAAGGTCTGGTTCATTTATGTGATATAGCTGGTTCTCAGAGAGCTGATGATATATGGACAGCTCCTGAGAATCCAGATCAGTTACTTCGATAAAATTGTGGGACATGTAATTCGTCTCCTGGATAATTTTCTCAATGTACTACAACAGGAAGTGTGTGGGGCTGCGTCTCTTCCACAAGAGACCTTTCTCCAGCAACCGGCCTGAATTCAAAACCTTCTTCATCGATATCTCTTGTAAACACAGGTGTTCCATCCCCTGCAAGGAAGGCTTTTATGTAGTCCTGAATCGTTTCAAGCTTGTATGGGAAGCTCATAGCGCCCATGTGCTTCTGAGTAAGATGATGGATATCAGAGCCACCACTCATAATAAAGTTATGCTCAAGGCAATACTGATATCCAAGACCGTTTTGCCAATCAGGGTTCTCTGCATTGAAGCACTCTACACCGTCCACATCATTAGGCGCAAGATGAATTGTGTTAAGATATCCCCTCTCCCTGTATGGATGTGCCTGAACCATGATCCCGCCTACAGCTCTTACTGCCTCATGCAGCTCTTTTCTGGTCATGTCCATGATCTGAGGGTTATCAAGAAGCCACTTCTTGTCTACTCCATAGAGAAGATATTCATCTCCTGTAAATGCAAACTCAACTCCAAAGAATACCTTGAAGTCTGTACCATTTGCAGCTTCAAAAGCATGCTCATATCCCTTGCAATACAGCTCCACCTTCTCTTCCCATGGAAGATGCCTTGGTACCGCGCTGTTGCCGTTAAAGAAGTGATCAGTAACAATGATCCCGCTGTAGCCAATTTTCTTCATGTGCTCAATATACTCTTTTCCCGGAGTATCAGAGCAGGCGCTGCCTTCAATTGTATGTAAATGAGTTTCGTATAAGTAAGCCATGTCTTCCTCTTTTGTCTGTATCCCGCTTGTATCTTATGTATGTGTTTTATTCTTCTGACTTGCTAGTACTGCTTTAGCATATCTTGCATGTCTACATCATTGTATAACCTGACATTGAACATAACAATTATTTGGGGCAATTCTTTTTACATCAGATACTGTTCAATCATAGCCTTTATTATATTTGAACTGAGGGCATGTTGAGAAGTCTCAAATGTCATTATCAGTTTTTTTCCAGGATAATATCCGCTTTGCTCATAGGCCTCTATCTTGGCTATGTTCTTGTTGGCATAGGCTATGTTATCCATCATTCCAAAATGCTCCCAAATATATTCCTGTCTCGTCCGTATATTGAGGCATGTGAAATCTGGTCTTACCTGACCAATATTCTTTAGATTGATTGGATATTCGTAGCGATAAGGAACCCCTCTTTGTTCCAGCATATTGGCAATGATAAGCTCAGATTTTGATCTTACTTTCACACCATTATTTGAATAAAAAACATTACCATCAGACATCGGCATTGATTCGTATTCAACCTTTTGCCAGCATGTTGCAAACTGCCTGTCAGGCAAAAACAATGGTGTTACAATTACTTGTTTTCCAGGATTTAAGGCTTCAAACACATTTGCTACTGATCCCTGTTTAAGAACATCTACATATTCAGACGCTATTCTAAGTTCCTTATTTGCAGCCTCTACTATTTTTGTGTCATATTCCCGTTGTGCAATTCTGGCAGCTACCTCCCGCTGACTTATCGATAGGTACTTTCCATTTGTATCTTTTGGGTCACTCCTCAGGAAATATTGGTATGAATTCTTTCTTTTCTGAACTCGTAACTTTCCTTCCAATGGTTGCTGAAGACTTGCTGTTTTATTATGTATAATTCTTTCTAATTGTTCCATTCTCCTGGTAACAGCCTGAAGCGTCCCATCACACCAGTTATACTCATCAAATTTAATTTTCATATAAAACTCCTTAATATGCATCGTTTTATATGTCTTACGAGCATCAATTATTACCCCGCAGCTATAAATCCTGTTCCTCCCTAGAGTTTTATAGGTTCTACCACCTTGGATACACTTAGTAATTTAGTATAAATCTCTCTAAATCTCTGTTTTTATGTGTTTTCTTAGCTTTTCTATTATGTCAAAAGACATATAAAAAGTTGGCATCGGTCGCACTTATAGCTTTAAACAATTTTTTATCTACAAAAGAGCATATAAAACTTGATTAAATGGATATTTTTTAGCTGTCCCAGAAAGAACAGCCATCTCAAAATGAACTTTGAAAAAAGATTATCTTGAAATACAAATGAAACTATATAATACCCACCAAAAATTGTAAAGATATTTCTATGATATAAATAGAAAAGACAGAGCATATTCCGTAAATTCAGAACAGCTCTGTCTTTCAATAATTATACTATGTTTTCTTAATATAACCTGAGATTTGGATATTCCTTTAGCTATCCGAGTTTACATCCCATGTTTCATCCAATATTTCCTCATCCATTACAGGTTTGTATATCCCATGAGGTACTCATCAACTTCTTTTGCACAGGCTCTGCCTTCGGCGATAGCCCAAACTACGAGAGACTGGCCGCGGTGCATATCACCTGCTGAGAAAATCTTGGTATCAGGAATGTGATAACCGCCATCTTCTGTAACTACAGTGCCTCTAGGGCTTCTCTTAACAGAAAATGCATCTGCAGAGTAGTCCTCACAGCCTATAAAGCCAGCTGCGATGAGGAGAAGGTCACACTTAAGAGTCTTCTCTGAGCCGGCAACTTCTGTCAGCTTGCCGTCCTTGAAAGCAACCTTAACAGTTTCTATCTGCTTGATATGACCCTTCTTGTCTGTAGTAACGCTCTTAACAGTGGTCTCATATACTCTTGGATCAGAACCAAAGAGGAATATTGCTTCCTCGTGGCCATAATCTGTCTTGAGAACCTTGGGCCATTCTGGCCAAGGATTAGAAGCCGATCTCTCTACAGGAGGCTTAGGCATCATCTCAAGAGCTGTTACACTCTTAGCTCCATGTCTTATGACTGTTCCAATACAGTCATTACCTGTATCACCGCCTCCGACAATAACAACGTTCTTGCCTGCTGCATCGATATATCCGCCGTGTTTTTTGAGAGACTCAGCAGATTTATCCGGTGCATCCTTTCCAGCATCAGCACTATCAACCATATCCATAAGGGCTTTGGTTGTCTGTGTCAGGAAATCTACAGCATAGTATACGCCGCCAACCTTACCTGGCTCTGCTGCAGCAAGAGGTCTTGCCTTCTTAGCTCCGCAGCATAATACAACAGCGTCAAAATCTTTGAGAAGGGTTCCGGCTTTGCTGGTGTCTACATTAACACCAGTATGGAATACAACGCCCTCGTCCTCCATGAGCTTTTTGCGGCGCTTAATAACGCTCTTATCCAACTTCATGTTAGGAATTCCATACATGAGAAGTCCACCGATCTCATCTTCTCTTTCAAAGACTTCTACGTTGTGACCTCTGTGGTTAAGTTCATCAGCTACTGCAAGTCCGGAAGGTCCGCTTCCTACAACAGCAACTCTTTTTCCACTTCTGATAGTCGGTACTACTGGCTGAATATAGCCGTTTGCATAAGCTGTCTCAACCAGGAATAATTCATTGTCATGAACAGTAACAGCGTCGCCGTATTGTCCACACATGCAGGCTTTTTCGCAGAGTGCAGGACAAACACGTCCTGTAAACTCTGGGAAATTGCTGGTCTTGTGAAGTCTTGCAAAGGCATGTCTGTCATGTCCTCTGTATACTTCGTCGTTCCACTCAGGAATCAGGTTGTGAAGTGGACAGCCTGTTACCATGCCTCCAAGATTCATAGCTGACTGGCAGAATGGAACACCGCAGTTCATACATCTTCCAGCCTGCTGTCTACGCTCCTCTGTCATGAGCATTGTGTGAAACTCATCGAATGTCATGATTCTTTCTGCTGGAGGCACATCACCATTATTTTTTCTCTTATACTCAAGGAATCCTGTATCTTTTCCCATTTCTTCGTCCTCCTTACGCCAACTCTTTGAAAGCTTCCAGTACTGCTGTGTCGTGATCTATGCCCTGTTCCTCGAATCTACCAATAGCTGTGAGCATCTTCTGGTAGTCATTAGGCACGATCTTCTTAAAGTCTGGAATGTAGCTGTCAAAGTTTGCAAGAATCTCTTTAGCAAATTCTGAATCTGTCTCTTTGACGTAATCTTCAAGGATTCCCTTGAGTTCTGCTATATCATACTTCTCTGTTACTTCGAAGAGAGAAGCCATATCTTTGTTCATACGAAGGTAAAGAGTGTGCTCTCTATCAAGAACATAAGCAATTCCTCCGCTCATACCGGCTGCAAAGTTCTTACCAGTCATTCCAAGGATAACTGCCCTGCCGCCTGTCATATACTCAAGTCCGTGATCACCGCAGCCTTCTGCAACTGCAACAGCTCCTGAATTACGAACGCAGAATCTCTCGCCTGCAACGCCGCATACATAAGCTTTGCCGGCTGTTGCGCCGTAGAGAGCAACGTTACCGATGATGATGTTCTCGTGAGCCTTGTAGGTTGCCTTCTTGGATGGTCTTACAATTACCTTACCTCCTGAAAGTCCCTTACCAAAGCCGTCATTAGCATCGCCGTAGAGTCTTAGTGTAACGCCCTTAGGAAGGAATGCGCCAAAGGACTGGCCACCGCCTCCGTGAGCTTCTACAACAACTGAATCGTCAGCAAGCTTATCCTGGAAGTCTGCAGTTACCCTGCTGCCAAGAAGTGTACCAAAGCTTCTGTCTGTACTTGATACATTAACCTTGATCTGTACGTTTCCTTCTGCGTCCTTTGAGTTCTTAGCAACCTTGAATGCTTTCTCATACTCAGGAATGAGTACCTTGGAATCAAGTGTCTTCTCAAGAGCAAAGTCATAAACCTGCTTAGGATCAAAGTGATTATCTGTTCTCTCAACATAAGCTCTATCAAGGATTCTGCTAAGGTCGGCTGCTTCCTTGCGCTTCTTGATATCCATGTCGCTGCCTTCGTAGGTTCTCATAACAAGGCGGTCAGTTCTACCTACCATCTCGGCAATTGTTCTAAAGCCAAGCTGGCTCATGATCTCACGAAGCTCTCTTGCTACAAAGAGCATGAAGTTCATGACATGTTCTGGCTTACCCTTAAATCTCTTTCTGAGTTCTTCGTTCTGTGTAGCGATACCAACAGGACATGTATCCTTGTTGCAGACACGCATCATCATGCATCCCATGCATACAAGTGGAGCAGTGGCAAAACCAAATTCCTCTGCGCCAAGGAGTGCTGCTATAGCAACATCTCTACCAGTCATGAGCTTACCATCAGTCTCAAGGACAACTCGGCTTCTAAGGCCATTATCAAGAAGTGACTGATGTGCTTCACTCACACCGAGCTCCCAAGGAAGTCCTGCATGATGAACCGATGAAGATGGAGCTGCACCTGTTCCTCCGTCATAGCCTGATACGAGGATAACCTGTGCTCCAGCCTTGGCAACACCAGAAGCAATTGTTCCAACGCCTGCTTCTGATACAAGCTTAACTGAGATTCTTGCCTTGTCGTTAGCATTCTTGAGGTCGTAGATGAGCTGGGCAAGATCCTCAATTGAATAAATATCGTGATGAGGTGGTGGTGAAATAAGGGCTACACCTGGGGTTGAGAAACGAGTCTTGGCAACCCAAGGATATACTTTTTTACCAGGAAGGTGTCCACCTTCTCCTGGCTTAGCGCCCTGTGCCATCTTGATCTGAATCTCCTTGGCACTAAGAAGGTACTGGCTTGTTACACCAAATCTACCTGAAGCCACCTGTTTAACTGCACTGTTTCTGTCTGTTCCAAAGCGGGCAATATCCTCACCGCCTTCACCGGTGTTGGACTTACCACCAAGTCTGTTCATGGCGATAGCAAGAGTCTCGTGAGCTTCCTTGGAAAGTGAACCATAGCTCATGGCACCTGTCTGGAATCTCTTAACGATCTCCTCTTCGCTCTCAACCTCATCGATTGGAACTGGCTCAGCTGCTGGTACAAATGATAAAAGAGCTCTCAAGGTATGAGGTCTGTCCTCATCATCTACCATCTGGCTATATTCTTTAAATCTGTCATAGTCGCCTTCTCTTACCGCTCTCTGAAGAGTAACGATAGTCTTAGGGCTATACATGTGATCTTCCTTATCTTCACCGCTTCTAAGAGAATGGAAGCCGATGGAATCAAGTGTTGTATCTGTAGAAAGACCAAGTGGATCAAAGGCTCTGTTGTGTCTGTATTCCACATCCTGAGCAATCTCTTTGATTCCGATTCCGCCTACGCGACTTGTAGTTCCTGTAAAGTATTTATCCACAAGCTCTTTTGACAGACCGATTGCCTCAAAAATTCTTGCAGACTGATATGACTGCAGTGTAGAAATACCCATCTTGGCTGCAATCTTAACTACGCCGCCAAGAAGAGCCTTGTTGTAATCAGCTATAGCTGTATGATAGTCCTTATCAAGAATTCCGATATCTATGAGTTCTGCGATACACTCCTGCGCAAGATAAGGGTGAATAGCACGTGCACCAAAGCCAAGGAGGGTAGCTATCTGATGAACGTCTCTAGGCTCACCACTTTCAAGGATAAGTGAAACCGCAGTACGTCTCTTGGTTCTGACAAGATGCTGCTCAACGGATGAAACTGCCAGAAGTGATGGGATTGGCATGTGGTTCTCATCAACGCCTCTGTCTGAGAGGATTATGATGTTCACGCCATCAGCAACTGCCCTGTCAACAGATACATCCAGCTGCTCGAGAGCTCTTTCAACGGGAGTATTCTTGTAGTAGAGAAGTGATATCTTTCTAACCTTAAAGCCTGGCTGATCCAGTGACTCAATCTTCATAAGGTCAACGCCAGTAAGGATTGGGTTATTGATCTCAAGCACGCGGCAGTTATCGCTCTTTTCCTCAAGGAGGTTACCATCAGATCCGATGTAAACTGTTGTGTCAGTTACAACCTTCTCTCTAAGTGAGTCGATAGGCGGGTTTGTTACCTGGGCAAAGAGCTGCTTAAAGTAGCAGAATAATGGCTGATGATGGAGTGAGAGCATGGCAAGCGGCACATCAGTACCCATGGAAACAGTAGGCTCGATGCCATTTGTAGCCATCGGCATGATCTGATTCTTAACATCCTCATAGGAATAGCCAAATACCTTGTAGAGCTTATCTCTCATCACCTGAGTGTGTGTAGGTATCTTCTTGTTAGGAATGCTGAGCTTACCCAGGTGTAAAAGATATCTGTCAAGCCACTCGCCGTAGGGCTTTGCCTTGGAATATTTCTCTTTACACTCTTCATCTGAGATTATGCGGCCTTCCTTGGTATCAACAAGGAGCATATGTCCAGGTGAAAGACGTGACTTTTTAACAATGTTCTCGTCAGGGATATCCAGAACTCCCACCTCAGAAGCGAGGATGAGTCTGTTATCCTTAGTGACATAGTATCTTGATGGACGAAGGCCATTTCGATCAAGTGTAGCACCGAACACCTCACCATCAGTGAAAAGAACTGCTGCAGGGCCATCCCATGGTTCCATCATTGTTGCATAGTAGTGATAGAAATCTTTTCTGTCCTGAGCCATGAAGTCGTTGTGCTTCCAAGGCTCTGGAATAGTAAGCATCATGGCAAGTGGAAGATCCATTCCATTCATGTACAGGAACTCGAGAGTGTTATCCAGCATAGCAGAGTCAGAACCTGATGAAGCTATGACAGGATATACCTTTCCAAGATCATCTCCAAATACGTCTGAGGACATGGTCTCTTCACGAGCAAGCATTCTGTCGCTGTTACCACGAATAGTGTTGATTTCACCATTGTGTGCGATCATTCTATATGGATGAGCACGCTGCCAGGATGGTGTTGTATTAGTTGAGAAACGGCTATGCACCATGGCAATAGCTGTAACATAGTCAGGAGAAAGCAGGTCTGCATAGAAATTACGCAGCTGTCCTACCAGGAACATTCCTTTGTAGACAATAGTCCTGGATGAAAAAGAGCATATGTAAGTATCCTCAGAGGATTTCTCATACTCTCTTCTGAGACAGTAAAGACGTCTGTCAAATTCAGTTCCGCGCTGTACTTCTGCAGGTCTTTCAATAAAGCACTGAGCGATGTAAGGCATGCAGTTTCTGGCAACCTCACCAAGAATCTCTGGATGAATAGGCGCTTCTCTCCAGCCAAGAACCTTGAGGTTTTCTTTTTCTGCAATAACTTCAAGAAGACGCTTTGCGAACATTCTCTTCATGGAATCCTGAGGCAGGAAAAACATACCGATTCCATAGTCGCCAGCGTTCTTGAGCTTAATGCCTACTTTGTCAGCTTCTTTTTTGAAAAACTTGTGAGAAATCTGTACCAGGATTCCGACACCATCACCAACTTTACCGGTGGCATCTTTTCCTGCGCGGTGTTCGAGCTTCTCAACGATGCTGAGAGCATCATCGAGGACTCTGTTGTCTGCATTACCATCTATATTGATTACGGCGCCTATACCGCAGGCGTCACGTTCGTTCATCCATGGTTCCATTTGGACTTTTATCTCCTTCCCGTATAACTATTTAAAAAGGTACCGCGCAGGTTGGTGCGCGGTACATAAATGTGCATTTACTTAGGTGCCAGTTTATTATCTAAGAGAGAAAAGCATCTCGCCGTATGTAGGGTAGCTCAAGTACTTCTCTGGGATAAGTGCCTCTGCCTTATCAGCGTACTTTCTGAGTTCATCCATATCAGCAAGGACTGTACTCTGATAGTAAGCAGCTGTTTCAAGGTTCTCTGTCATGCCCTCTGCCTTCTTGGTATCCTCATAAAGCTTTGTAAGTGCTTTGCACATCTCAGCGCTGGACTCATCAAGTGACTTCAGTACTCCAAGCTCAAGCTCGCAGCATGCGCCATCGAGGAGACTCTTCTTCTGAACGATCTCTTTTGAAAGATCCTTCTGATAAGCAACAAGGCCTTCTGTAAGGTCTTTTCTGACCATCTCCTGCATTGTGAGAGACTCGATATGGATTGACTTAGAGTAGTTCTCAAGGAGAATCTCATATCTTGAATGAATCTCTTCCTTAGTGAAGATGTGGTGCTTAGTGAAGAGTTCAATTGACTCATCAGAAATCCAGTATGGCATGCAATCTGGAAGAGACTTAAGGTTTGGAAGACCTCTCTTTTCTGCTTCCTCAACCCACTCATCTGTATATCCGTTTCCGTTGAAAAGAACTCTCTTATGCTCAAGGAGTGTCTCTTTTAATACTTCCTTGATCTTAGCAGCAAGAGCATCTCCTGAGAGACCTTCGAGCTTTGCATAAAGCTTAGCTACTTCTTCTGCAACTGCTGTGTTGAGAACGATGTTAGCGTTAGCAACAGATACTGCAGAACCAGGCATACGGAACTCGAATTTGTTACCAGTGAAAGCAAATGGTGATGTTCTGTTTCTATCTGTATTGTCCTTGGTGAAGTGTGGAAGTACTGTTGCTCCCATTGTCATCTGAGACTTGCCTGCTGCCTGATATGTGGAGCCAGCTTCTACAGCCTTAAGAACTTCTGCAAGCTCGTCACCAACGAAGATTGAGATGATTGCTGGAGGTGCCTCGTTACCACCAAGTCTGTGATCGTTACCAGCAGATGCTACTGAGAGTCTGAGTATTGGTGCATACTCATCAACTGCTGCGATAACTGCCATAAGGAATACAAGGAAAGGTGTGTTCTCACCTGGGTTCTTGCCAGGATCAAGAAGGTTCATACCTGTATCTGTGCAGATTGACCAGTTGTTGTGCTTACCTGAACCGTTGATTCCTTCGAATGGCTTCTCGTGAAGAAGACATGCGTAGTTGTGCTTGTCAGCAACCTTCTTCATAACTTCCATTGTGAGCTGGTTGTGATCTACAGCGATGTTAGCTGTCTCAAATACTGGAGCAAGCTCGTGCTGTGAAGGAGCAACCTCGTTGTGCTTGGTCTTAGCTGGAATTCCGAGCTTCCAGAGTTCCTCGTCAAGGTCATGCATGTAAGCAGATACCTTAGGCTTGATAACTCCGAAGTAGTGATCTTCCATTTCCTGACCCTTTGAAGCAGGTGCTCCAATAAGTGTTCTTCCTGTGAAAAGAAGGTCTTTTCTCTTCTTATAGAAATCTTTATCGATAAGGAAATATTCCTGCTCTGAACCGATTGTTGTGTTTACACGGTTAACATCCTCATATCCAAGAAGGTGAAGCATCTTAGTTGCCTCGTTTGAAAGAGCCTCCATAGAACGAAGGAGAGGAGTCTTCTTATCAAGAGCTTCTCCGCCGTATGAGCAGAATGCTGTAGGAATGTAAAGAGATCCGTCCTTGATGAATGCTGGTGATGAAGGATCCCATGCTGTATATCCTCTAGCCTCGAAGGTTGCACGAAGTCCGCCTGATGGGAAGCTTGATGCATCTGGCTCGCCCTTAACCAGCTCTTTTCCTGAGAACTCCATGATAACCTTGCCATCTTCTGTAGGAGAGATGAAGCTGTCGTGCTTCTCAGCTGTGAGGCCTGTCATAGGCTGGAACCAGTGTGTGAAATGTGTTGCACCGTTCTCGATTGCCCATTCCTTCATTGTTGCTGCTACGCAGTTAGCTACGTCCAGTTCAAGATGTGTGCCTTTTTCTATTGTCTTGTGAACTGCCTTGTAGATATCCTTGGGAAGGCGCTCCTTCATGATCTTGTCGTTGAATACAAGACTTCCAAATTCTGTTGTGAGTTTACTTGCGTCTATCATACCTTTCTCCTCCATTTTTTTCATATATTAAGAATTTTATTTGCCTGAAGCTCCATAGTTTGAAAGTACTCTTGCGGAAGGATCGTTTACATTGCAGCCCTCCCAGCTCTTATTTGGCATCCAGAAATCCACAACCATGTGCGACTGACCTGGATAGTACTTTTCAAAGATTTCTCTATATAAAAGCGACTCCTTGGTAAATGGAGTTGCATGCTTATATTTCTTTTTATTGATCTCATATTCAGCGTATGTGTACTGCTGGTCTGCATATTCCATCAGATCATCCCTGAGTGAGTGTCCAACTGCATCTGAGAAGGCTGCTTTTTCTCTCATGAGGATTGAATATGGGATAACTTCATCTTTTTCAAAGGCTTTGCGTAAAAGATATTTGCCAATGCCGTAGGTATTGAGCTTCTTCTCCGGGTCGATGTTCATTACGTAATCTACAAAATCCAGATCTCCGAAAGGAACTCTTGCTTCCAGTGAATTTACGCTGATGCATCTGTCGGCTCTAAGAACGTCGTACATGTTGATCTCGCGAATTCTCTTTTGCGCCTCTTCCTGGAAAGCCTGAGCGCTTGGTGCAAAGTCTGTATATTTGTAACCAAAGAGCTCATCTGAAATCTCACCGGTAAGTATTACCTTGATGTCTGTATTCTCGTGAATCCACTTGCAGAGCAGGTACATTCCGATTGATGCTCTTATTGTTGTGATGTCGTAGGTTCCAAGTGCTGCAATTACCGGCTCAAGGGCATTTATAACATCGTCTTTGGTAATGATGACTTCGTGGTGGTTACTGTGGATGTAGTCTGCAACCTCTCTTGCATACTTGAGGTCGATGGCATCTATATCCATTCCTATTGCAAAGGTTTCTATTGGTTTATCTGACAGGCTTGCTGCTACGCCGCATACCAGTGAGGAATCAAGTCCTCCTGATAAAAGAAATCCAACTGGCGCATCTGCATCGAGTCTTTTCTGAATCCCCTTAAACAGCTTGTCATGAATGTTTGCCGTGATCTGTTCAAGGTCCTGAGCCACATGCTCCTTTACCTTGGTCAGGTCTCTGTAGCAGACAAACTGTCCATCTTCATAGAAATGCCCTGGCGGGAAAGGCATTATCTTATCACACGCTCCCACCAGGTTCTTGGGCTCTGAAGCAAAGATTATATATCCATCAGCGTCATAGCCGTAATAGAGGGGTCTTATTCCTATTGGATCTCTTGCAGCAATGAATTTCTTTTTGGCCCCGTCGTAGATGACGCAGGCGAATTCAGCATCAAGAAGTCCGAACATTGCTGTTCCAAGCTTTTCATAAAGAGGAAGTAGTATTTCGCAATCACTTTCACTTTTGAATTCATACCCAAGGGATACCAGATATTCTTTTAGATCTTTGAAGCCGTAGAGCTCACCGTTACAGACCACTGTATTGCCATTTAAGTTAAATGGCTGCATCCCTGCTTCGTTAAGGCCCATGATTGAGAGGCGATTAAAGCCTACCCATCCTGCATCTACTTTCTGAATCCTGCTCATGTCAGGGCCTCTTGAAATGGTCTTTGAGAGCATCTGCTCAAAGAACTCCTGGGAAATATCTTCCCTTGCGTATGTAAGTATTGCGCACATACTGTTTCCTCCTGAATATCATTTATATTTAGTGATAAAGGATTGCTACACTTCGTTCTCGCAATCCTACATCCATTCGGAAATCGATATACTCATTTCATTCGTATATCTTTTTTCCTTATGTCTGTTAGGTCTTCAAATTCATATTCTGCTTAGTGTAAACACAGCAGAATATGAACTTTCATCCCTTTATCACTCAACATCCGCGAGGGCTGCTGCACCTTCCTCGCCGGTACGGATCTTTACTACATTGTCGAGACTGTATACGAAGATCTTTCCATCTCCGATATGACCTGTGTAAAGAGCCTTCTTGGCTGCTTCGATAACATCTGCCACAGGGATCTTGCTGATAACAACTTCCAGCTTGATCTTGGGAAGGAGAGTGGCATCCATCTCGACTCCACGATACATTTCGCCAGAACCTTTCTGGACGCCACATCCCATGACTTGAGTAACAGTCATCCCTGTTACACCGAGATCGTTCATTGCACGTCTCAGCTTATCGTAGCGGGACAACTTAGCGATAATAACAACTTTATGAATACCTGATTCTGTATGAACTGGTGCAGCTACAACTGGAACTGATGCATTCTTCTGGAATGTAGAAGCTTCGCTGTACTCGCTGACACCAAGGTCTGTATTTTCATTAACTGCCATCTGGAGTGTGTTAGAAACATCCATGATCGCAAATCCTGAATAAGCGCTTGCAAGGCCATGCTCTGTTGAGTCAAGACCAAGGATCTCTTCCTCTTCTGTAACACGAAGGCCAAGAACTGCCTTGATAGCAAGGAATGTAAGTGTGATCATAACTGCTGTCCAAGCTGCTGTAGCTGCGCATCCAAGAAGCTGGATTCCAAGGAGCTTGAAGCCGCCGCCGTAGAAGAGACCTACCATCTCGTTTCCAGCTGCATCAGCAATTGAGTAGCCAGGTGCTGTATTTGTAGCAAAAAGACCTACTGCAAGTGTTCCCCAGATACCATTGAGGCAGTGAACTGCAACTGCACCAACTGGATCATCAACATGAAGCTTGTAATCAAGGAACCAAACACCGAAGCAAACAAGAAGGCCTGCTACGATACCAATTACGATTGAACCAAAAGCATCAGCTACATCACAAGGAGCTGTGATAGCTACAAGACCAGCAAGTGAAGCATTCAGACACATTGAAACATCTGGCTTACCATATTTGATCCATGTAAAGATCATACATGTTACTGTTGCAAGTGCTGGAGCAATAGTTGTTGTTACGAATACTGAACCGAGCTGATCAACTGATGTACAAGCTGCTCCGTTGAAGCCATACCAGCCAAGCCAGAGGATGAATACACCAAGAGCTGCTGCTACGAGGTTATGTCCTGGGAAAGCATTTACTTTTGTAACCTTTCCTGACTTATCTCTTTCAAATTTACCAATACGTGGTCCAAGGAAAGCTGCACCGATAAGTGCTGAGATACCTCCAACCATGTGAATACAGTTAGAACCTGCAAAATCGTGGAAACCGATCTGTGCGAGCCAACCGCCGCCCCATGTCCAGTGAGCCTCGATAGGATAAATGATTGCTGAGATAACTGCTGAGTATACACAGTAAGAAATGAACTTAGTTCTCTCTGCCATTGATCCTGAAACGATTGTTGCTGTTGTAGCACAGAACACAAGGTTGAATACGAAGTTAGACCAGTCAAAGTTTGCATAACTTGTAAAGATGTCGAATCCTGGTCTTCCGATTATTCCTGCGATGTCTTCGCCAAGGAGCAATCCAAAACCGATAAGAATAAATACTACAGTACCAATACAGAAATCCATAAGGTTCTTCATTATGATATTTCCTGTATTCTTAGCCCTTGTGAAACCAGCCTCACACATTGCAAAACCTGCCTGCATCCAGAACACCAGGGCCGCTCCTATAAGGAACCATACGCCAAACACACTACTATCTATTGCACTTAAGATATCTTCACTCATACACGTTCTCCTCTCCGCTTATTAGCTCTTCATAATAAAAAAATGCAATGGCCCACTACACACCCCTGTAGTCTAATGCGCCATTGCATCTAATCTAATAGATATAACTATGAAGATATGATCATGTATACACGCACACCGCGGACTGCCCATGCATACAGATAAACAAAAAGCGCCTTAGAGATTCCTCTCTAAGACGCCCTTGTCTTTATGTTTATGAATTCTAAAACATATAAAAAGACATGTCAAGTATTTTGTATACAATAATGCAATTAATTATTTAACTAAACGAATATCTCCTATGAGTGGAAGTGGCTGTGTACTAAGCTGAAATGCTCTTGCTATACCCATAATGATATAGACAAATACCGCAATACAACCAACCCAACGTATAAGTCCAAATATTCCACCGAATTGTCCGATTGCTCCAAAAATTATTGCTGCAAGGATCAGTATAAGCCCCTGATTGAGATGATGCTTAACAACTACATCCTCCTTGTCGCGGAGCAAAAAGCTAATGATCCAGCCAACAACTGTTAAGTAGCAAAGTACTGAAAAAAGTTTGGTACTAGTATTAGATTGCATAATATCCCTCCCACATCAAAAACTTATCAGTTTTATGATACATCTATATTATACCTAATACCACACAAAAGTTGCTATTTATGCGAAAACCTTTTTTCTCCATTTACCTCTCATGTATCTGATAACACAGCCAATTCCTGTAATTGCCCAGGTAAGGCCGTTTGTGTACCAGCATCCCCAAAGTCCTACGCCTGGAATCGCCATAAGAACTGCAGCAAAGCCGATACGTCCAGCTACTTCTATGATTCCGTTTATAAGAGCAAAGGCTGCATCACCTACGCCGTTTAACATTCCTCTAAATACATATATAAGTCCTAGGAAGAAGTAGAAGCATCCTGTTATTCTAAGTCCCATTGCACCTATTCGGATTGCTTCCTGATTAGGTGTAAAGAAGCCAATGATAGCCTCGCCAAAAGCAAACATTACAACCGCCATAAGCGCACTGAATATAGCCACCAAAATGACACTCTTGATACATCCACTCTTAACTCTGTCGAGCTTCTTGGCACCGGCATTCTGCCCAGCAAAGGTAGATACAGCTGTTCCAAGTGATCCAAATGGCTGCTGAACCAACTGCTCAACACGTCCTGTGGCTGTATACGCCGCCATTACATTACTTCCAAAGCTGTTAACTACTCTCTGAAGGGCTACGCATGAGAAAGCGATAAGTGCATTCTGGAGCGCCAGAGGAATACCGAGTCTGATTGCTTTATCAATGATATCTGTATCCAGATCCTTGTGCCTTTTAGATAGCTGAAGATAGGGGTTCTTTTTAACTCCAACAACTATTGAGCCCACCATTGCTATTGTCTGGGAAAAGACTGTAGCTATGGCTGCACCGGCAACTCCCCAGTGGAGGCCTACTACAGTGATAAGGTCCAGAACTATGTTGATAATGCAGGCTACAACGAGGAAAATAAGAGGAGTCTTACTATCGCCAAGGGCCCTCAATATAGAAGAAATCATGTTGTATGCAGCAACCAGGAAAGTTGCTCCGCACACGATTCTCATGTATAAAAGAGCATCTCCCATACATTCATCAGGAGTATCCATGATAGTCAGTATTGGCCTTGCAAACACAACACTCACGATACTCATAAGAATGCCTGCTACAAGAGTGATATATATGGCATTACCAACTATCTTTTTAACATACTCATCTTTTCCAGCACCAAAATTCTGAGAGATCATGATGCCGACACCTGCGCCCATACCAAGGCACAGTGAAAAGAATAGGAAGTTTACGCTTCCTACCGCGCCAATTGAAGCAAGACCATACTCGCCTCCAAACTGGCCAACGATGATGGTATCTGCAAGGTTATAAAACTGCTGAAATAAATTACCCAAGAGCATTGGGATCGTGAATTTTATAAGAAGGGCTATTTCGTTGCCCTTAGTCATGTCGGTGACATATTTTTTTGCCATTAGTATTTTCCTTAAATTAGATGATTTCAGTGTCAATTTTCACTCTAACATTACTAATTGCAAAAGTAAACAAGGCAGCGCCACTGGCGCTGCCCTGCATAAAAATTTAATACTTTATTAAGAATAATTACTGAGCTGCTTTTCTAGCATCAAGCATTGGCTGATACTTCTCTGTATCAAATGCTGTAAGATCGCTCCATCCAAGACCCTCAAGCTGAGCTGTCATTGCATCCCACTGAGCTTCGAAATCAGCGTCGTCCTTAGCAAATACCATTCTCCATGAAGCATCCTTGATTGTATCGCCGCACTGCTTACGAGCAAGGCTGATATCTGTTGTATCAATAGCAAGAGCCATGTTGATACTTGGAACTACTGTCATCATGTTGTTCTTTGTAAGGTAATCAACGTCATCAGCTGCACCAAACTTATCTGTCCATTCCTTAGTTGTCTTTGTCTGGTTCATCTCGATTGTTGTTGACCAGAAATCTGTTCCGTAAGGCTCGTTTGTATCTGGGTTGATATCGCAAGAAGCTACGATCCACTGGTTGATCTGGTTGTTACCATCGTTCCAGTTTCCGCCGCCCTGATCTTCAGGAACAGCAACTTCTGCTGAGAATCTGTTAAGACCATCTTCTGTAAGTGTGTACTTGCCGTTCTCTACAGTGTAGATGAGGCCTTCTGTACCAGCATGCTGAAGCTGAACGCCCTCTGGTGAAGCATACCAGTCAAGGAACTCCATAAGTCTAGCAAAGTTCTCATCACTTACCTGTGAACCAACAGCAATAACACGGCCATCACCATAGTATGTATCAGATGGCTGATAAAGGTTTGTATCTGCTACAGGGATCTCGATGTAGTTAGTTCCCTCTTCACCCTTTGCAGGTGTGTTCCAGAAACCATACTGCCAGCTATACCAGTAGAGGTATACTCTCTTGTCCTGCATCTTGGATACCATTGAGTTCCAGTCCTGTGTAGCTGAGTCAGGATCTACAAGACCCATCTGGTTAGCCTGATATAAGAACTTAAGCATCTTGTAGTATGCGCCAGCCTTGTCTGTAAGAGGAACGATAGAGTTATCTGTTCCGATAAGGACTGATCCGTTTACTTCCTGTCCATACCACTTTGTAAGCTGCGCAACGTTCTCCATGTACTGGCTATCCCAGTCTTTCCAAAGAGATACAGCATATGCTGGGTCGCCCTTATCGTTTGTAGGATGTGCCTTCTGGATATCTGCAAGGCAGTTAAGAAGGTCATCTGTGTTCTTAAGCTCTGGAGCGCCTACTTCGTTGTACATATCCCATCCAATACGAGGGTATGTATAAACGTGAAGCTGCTTGTAAGCCGTAGGTCCGTTGTTGTTCATCTCAAGAGGAATAGCATAGATCTTAGTGCCATCACCCATCATTGAGTTGAACTGCTTGATCTGTGACATGTACTTAGCAAGGTTAGGATACTGCTCGATTACATCTGTCAGATCGTGGATAAGACCTGTTTCGATACATTCCTGCATGTCAGCATTGTCAAGGATAATAAGATCTCCAAGAGCACCAGCTGCGCAACGTGTCTGATAAAGAGCTGCGCCATCGCCTGATACCTGAGGTGCGATGATGTTGAGATCCATGTTGAATTTGTCTTTTACAATCTTTCCATACCATCCGGACTGTACGCCCTGGAAGTTAGCTGCTACATTGTAGAAATCTACAGTGTACTCAGATGAGTGATCTGCCTCTGCAGCAGGTGCAGCTGCTGTGTCTCCACCAGATGTGGATGTTGTCTCAGTCTTAGTAGAAGTCTGAGCATTTCCTCCTGTGCTCTCTGCAGCAGTCTGACCACAGCCAGCAATCATAGATGCTGCCATGATAGTTGTCATTGCCAGAGAAGCGATTTTTTTGAACTTCATTTTCATTCCTCCTTTTTCTTATAAACGCCCATTAAAAATGGGTAATTGCACATAAGGAACCTACCGCTCTCACTTCGTGAGCCGGTAGACGTTCGAACTAGATTCGATAATACCTCATCAAGTTCTCTCAGCCCTTAACAGCACCGATCATGATACCCTTTACGAAGTACTTCTGGAAAATCGGGTAAACAAGCATGATAGGTAAAACTACGATAACCGTAATTGTCATACGTACACTGGTTGTCGTCTGTGTTGTAGCTGCTGCCGCTGCAAGTGAAGATGTACTTGTATTGCTCTGAGCAAGTGAAGCAAGTGAGCTTGCCTGGTTCAGATACTGGTACAATACGAACTGCAGTGGATAAAGCTTAGTATCTGTCATAAGGAGCAGTGTATCCTGGAAAGCATTCCACTGGCTTACAGCTGAGAAGATAGCAACTGTCGCCATGATTGGCTTAATAACCGGAATAATGACCTTGAAGAATACTGTAAGTACTCCGGCGCCGTCCATTTCCGCAGCTTCCTGCAGCTCTTTTGGCACAGATTCTACGAATGTCTTAGTGAGAATCAGGTTAAATGGTGAAACAATTGCTGGAAGGATATATCCCCAGAAATTGTTGGTCAGGTGCATGTTCTTCATTACCAGATACCAAGGAATAATACCTGCATTAAAGTACATGGTTGCTACGATGAGTCTGTACCAAACCTTTCTCAGCCACATCTTTTCCTGAGTAAACATGAATCCCAGGTAAGCAGATGCAAATACTGTAAAGGCTGTTCCAAGAGTTGTTCTCATAAGAGAAATCTTGAGGGCCTGGAAAAGACCGTCAATTCTAAATGCTGATGAATAGTTATGGAAATGAATTCCTTTTGGCCAAAAGAGAATGTCTCCCTTTGCACTTAAGTCGTTGGCACTGATAGTATTTATAACAATATAGTAGAAAGGATACAGGCACAGAAATGCTGCTATTGAAAAGATGATGTAGCATATGATCTCAAGTGTGCGATCTCCTGCGCTTATCTTTATCTTGGTCTTTGGTTCAACTTCTTTTCTCATAGTATGCTCTCCCCTCTGATTGCCTTGGATGCTCCGTTAACGATAACAAGAAGAACAACGCTTACAAGGCTCTTAAGCATTGAGATCGCTACTGAAACAGAATATCCACCGCTTCCCATCGCCATGTTATAAACATAGAGGTCCAGAACCTGGATGAACTCTTTGTTGAAGGCGTTCTGGAATACGTAGTACTGTTCCATACCGTTGTTAAGGAAGTTAGCAACATTGATAACAAGAAGTACGAAATATGTAGGTAAAAGGCTAGGTATTGTGATGTGCCAGATAATCTGCATTCTGCTGGCTCCATCAACCCTTGCTGCCTGCAGAAGCTCATCGTCAATACTTGAAATAGCTGCGATGTACATGATCGCTACCCAGCCAAGGTTCTTCCATGTAAGCCACAGCCACTGAGTGAACCATACGTGCTCAGACTGCTGCAGGAAAAGAATTGGCTGCTCTATCCAGCCGGCCTTGATAAGAAGTGAGTTCATCATACCTGTGCTGTTAAAAAGAGCGAATGCAATTGAGTAAACCATTACCCAGCTGACAAAGTTAGGAAGTGTTGTAACTGTCTGTACAAACTTACGGAACTTGACGCCTCTGATCTCATTGAGAAATACTGCGAAGATCATAGGAAGCCAGCTTGTACCAAGAGTAATACCACTCATGGCAAAGGTATTCTTTAATACCTGTACAATCTGCTGAACTTTAGTAGGACTGCTTACTAATGATGAAAACCACTTAAAGCCTACGAACGGGCAAGCAGACAATGCCTTTGGTGGTTTGTAATCATAGAATGCGTACATCCATCCATAAAGTGGATAATAACAGAACAAAAGAACCAGAATAATGAATGGAAGCACCATTAAGAATAATTTGAATGAATAAACCTTTTTCTTTGTCACCCCAACTCCTCCTTTTAGTTTAACGTTAAACTAAACTGGTAAAAAATTTTCAGACAGACTGTCTGTCTTGTAAAGTGCACGGAAGCTTAATAACATATGGCTCTGAATATCTTATCTTTTCCCCGTCTTTCTTTTCCAAGCTATTCAGAATAAGTTCCGCGGCCTTTTTGCCAATCTCAGCAAGTGGAAGCTCTGTCGTAGTCAGCGCTGGCCTGAAGAACTGAGATATGGCTTCATTATCAAATCCTGCTACTGCTATTTTTTCTTTTACCGCAATCCCTTCTTCATAAAGATAGTCGTATACGCCACCGGCCATTCTGTCTGAAATTGCAAAGATTGCTGTAACCCCTTGTGTTAGTAGCTTGGCAGCTCCTTCTGCTCCGGATTCACGATCCCATCTGCCGTAATAGACAAGACTTGGATCAAAAAGAATTCCATTTTCATAAAGAGCTCTCTGATACCCTTTTAGTCGCTCGATTGTATGTGTGTTTTCTACGCGACCACCAACAAATCCGATTCGCTTATGCCCCGCCTTGATCAGATGTGTCACCATTTCCCAGGCGCTGTTCTCATCATCGATCACTACCGAAGGAATCTTGGAAGAATCTGACAGTGCATAACACATCACTACCGGAATAGAAAAATCATCTCCAAAGGACTTGATCACACGACAATGTCCAGCCAGATAAATAATTCCGTCAACCTGAGCAGATAACACATCCCTTAGGACCGGCTCAAACACTGATTTATACTCGTCCTCGTTGTTGTACCAGGTGTCTGACCATCTGTCATAGAGTCGCAGGTTATAAACCGTTGCTCTATACTGTCTCTCTTCACAATAGGCCATAATATTCTCTATTATCGGCGGTGAAGTAAACTGTGCCAGATCCTCCGCGATGATAGCTATGGTTCTGGTCCTCTTAACCCTCAGACCCTTGGCCATGTAATTTGGGTTGTAACCAGTTTCCCTGACAACATCCATTATTCTCTTTTTGGTCGCTTCGCTAGTCTTGGCTTTGCCGTTGATAACGTTGGACACTGTGGTTGCGGAAACGTTGCAGATTTCCGCAATTTCCTTCAGGGTTACCATCTCTACTCCTAAATGTCAGTTTTCTTTTGGTAAATCGTTAAACACACCATAAATATAACCTTTGCCCAGAACAATTGTCAACATTTTTTGGTAATTTGTCTATTAAACACAAACTATTTTGTAAACATTTGTGCAATTTGACCTTGCTAATAGTTATTGAAACACATAATATAATAAATATTTATGTTTAACGTTCAACTAAATCAGTGGTTTTTGTGCATTTAAGCAGAGAGGAAAAGTATGATTTACTACGTTGATGCTACGTCATTTAAAGACGGCGACGGCAGTCAGGCTCGTCCATTCAAGCACATTAATGATGCTGCCAAGCTGGCTGTTCCCGGAGATGAAGTTATTGTTAAACCTGGTGTTTACAGAGAACATGTAATTCCTGTAAATGCCGGAACTAAGGAAGCTCCTATTGTTTATCGCTCAGAAGAGCCATTGGGAGCTGTCATAACTGGCGCAGAGCTTGTAACAGGTTGGAAAAAGGTCAAGGGCACAACCTGGACAGTACGCGTTAGCAACACTATGTTTGGTTCCTATAATCCATATGTTGAAAGAGTATATGGAGACTGGTACTTCTCACCAATAATCAGACATACAGGTTCTGTCTTTGTTAACGACAACATGATGTATGAAGCTTCTTCTCTTGCTGAGTGTCAGAAAGGTAAAGGGGATCCTCTTGCCTGGGATCAGGTTGCGGCTCAGTATCTGTGGTATACAGAGCAGGATGAGAAAACTAATGAGACAGTTCTTTATGCTAACTTCCAGGACCTTGATCCTAACAAAGAAAAGGTCGAGATCAGCGTAAGACGTAATGTCTTCATGCCAACCAAGAATCACGTTGACTATATCACTGTAAGCGGCTTTAACATCAATAAGGCTGCTACTACATGGGCTCCTCCTGCAGCTTATCAGGATGGAATGATCGGACCTCACTGGTCTAAGGGCTGGATAATTGAGGACTGCGAGGTTTACGGAAGCAGATGCTGTGGTATCTCTCTGGGCAAATATCTCGATCCTGAAAATGATATGTACTTTACCAAGAATCATGTTAAGAGCCCTACTCAGATGGAGCGTGATGCTGTCTGCAGAGGTCAGTACCATGGCTGGTTAAAAGAGAAAATAGGTCACCACATAGTTCGTCGCTGCCACGTTCACCACTGCGAGCAGACTGGTATCGTAGGAAGAATGGGCGCTGTATTCTCAACAATCGAGGACTGCGAGATTCACGATATCTGCACATCTCAGCAGCTTGGCGGAGCTGAGACAGCTGGTATCAAGCTCCACGCCGGAATAGATGTAACTATCAGAAGAAACCATATCCATCACTGCATTATGGGTGTATGGCTTGATTGGGAAGCTCAGGGTGCAAGAGTATCTCAGAACCTGATGCACGATAACTACAGACACGGCGGCCTCAAGCAGGCTCCAGGTGCTATGTTCTCAACTGATGTATTCATCGAGGTTGGACACGGCCCTACGCTTATCGACAACAATATTCTGCTCTCACCTACTTCCATTATTATTCCAAGTGAAGGAATAGCTGTTATCCACAATCTGGTCCTTGGTGGTTTTGGTCTAATAAACTCTGGCGTAGACAGCATTGTTAACAACCAGCGAGAGCCAAGATATACACCTTATCACATCCGCCATAGGACAGAGGTTGCCGGCTTTATGACAATCCTTCACGGCGATGACAGAATTTATAACAATGTATTTATTCAGCAGCACCCTGTAACTGACAAGAAAAAGACTGCTGCCGATGCTGAATATGAAGTAGTTGGAACAGCTCCATTTGATATCTTCCCTTCCTACGAGGAATGGATAGGTCAGTTTGACTTTGAGAAAAACCCAGACATGGGCGGACTTGCAGAAGCACATTTTGGCCACCTTCCTGTATGGGTTGAAGGAAACGCATACTTCGGAGGCGCCACAGTATGTAAGCACGAAAAGAAAAAGAATCACCTTGAAGATAAAAAGACAAAAGTTACTGTCGAATTGAAAGAGAAAAATGGAGACTATTATTTAAAAACTTCTGTGGGTAAAGCTCTTGATGGATTCCTCGATGGCATTATAACTACAGATACTTTAGGCAAGGCATTTGAACCAGAGCAAAAATTCGAGAACCCAGATGGAACACCTATAACCTTCGACAAGGATTTCTTAGGTAACCATAGGTCTTCATCAACCATCCCAGGCCCTCTCGCTAATCTTGGAGCGAAAGAGACCTTAGTATGGAAGAAGCTTGAAATCAAATAATGACACAAAAAAGGAAGGTCTTGCGACCTTCCTTTCTTTTGCAGTTCTAATATTATCAGAGTGCCTCGTGGCATGTACGAGCGATAACGTCGAGCTGCTGCTCCTTAGTAAGGTTGATGAACTTAACAGCGTATCCAGATACACGGATAGTGAAGTTAGCATACTCAGGCTTCTCAGGATGCTCCATAGCATCGATGAGCTTCTCCTTACCAAATACGTTAACGTTAAGGTGATGTGATCCCTGGTTGAAGTATCCATCAAGAACGCTAACGAGCTTGTTAGCTCTCTCCTCGTCGTCATGACCAAGAGCGTTAGGGTTCATTGTCTGTGTATTTGAAATTCCGTCGAGTGCGTACTCGTAAGGAATCTTAGCAACAGAGTTAAGTGATGCAAGAAGACCGTTCTTCTCAGCTCCGTAAGATGGTGATGCACCAGGAGCAAATGAAGCGAATGCAGGTCTTCCATCAGGTGTAGCACCTGTAGCCTTACCATAAACAACGTTTGATGTGATTGTAAGGATTGATGTTGTAGGCTCTGAATCACGGTATGTGTGGTGCTTCTCGATCTTCTTCATGAATGTCTTAAGAAGCCATACAGCGATTTCGTCTGCTCTCTCATCATCGTTACCGTATCTTGGGAAGTCTCCCTCAACCTTGTAATCAACAACAAGGCCTGACTCATCACGAACAGTTGTAACCTTAGCATACTTAATAGCTGAAAGTGAATCTACAACGTGTGAGAAACCAGCGATACCTGTAGCGAATGTACGTCTTACGTTTGTATCGATAAGAGCCATCTCAGCTGCTTCGTAGTAGTACTTGTCATGCATGTACTGGATAGGGTTGAGGATGTTTACATAGAGTCCTGCAAGCCAATCCATCATGATGTCATACTTGTGCATAACTTCGTTGTAATCAAGAACCTCTGATGTAATAGGTGCCATCTCAGGTCCTACCTGCATGTGCTTGCCATCCTTTGTAAGGAACTTCTCATCCTTACCACCGTTGATAGCGTAAAGAAGACACTTAGCAAGGTTAGCTCTAGTTCCGAAGAACTGCATCTCTTTACCAGTCTGTGTAGCAGATACGCAGCAGCAGATGCTGTAGTCATCGCCCCAGATAGGTCTCATAACATCATCGTTCTCGTACTGGATTGAAGATGTTGTAACAGAGATCTTAGCAGCATACTTCTTGAATGTAGCTGGAAGCTTAGAAGTATAAAGAACTGTAAGGTTTGGCTCTGGTGAAGGTCCCATGTTCTCAAGTGTGTGAAGGAATCTGAAGTCGTTCTTTGTAACCATGTGACGACCATCCATTCCAAGTCCACCAACCTCAAGAGTAGCCCATACTGGGTCACCTGAGAAGAGGTTGTTGTATGAAGGGATACGAGCAAACTTAACCATTCTGAACTTCATTGTCATGTGGTCGATAAGCTCCTGAGCCTCAGACTCTGTAAGTGTTCCCTCCTTAATATCTCTCTCGATATAGATGTCAAGGAATGTAGATACACGTCCAACTGACATAGCAGCACCGTTCTGAGTCTTGATAGCTGCAAGATATCCAAAGTAAAGCCACTGAACAGCCTCTCTAGCGTTTTTAGCTGGCTGTGAAATATCAAATCCGTAAACGGCAGCCATTTCCTTCATTCCCTTGAGAGCTCTAACCTGCTCTGAGATCTCTTCTCTCTGACGAATGATGTGGTCAAGCATTGTGCCGTCGCCGCAGTTGTCATAATCTTCCATCTTCTTCTTGATGAGGTAGTCGATACCGTAAAGAGCAACTCTTCTGTAGTCGCCTACGATACGTCCACGTCCGTATGTATCTGGAAGACCTGTTACGATGTGGCTGTGTCTAGCAGCTCTCATCTCAGGTGTGTAAGCATCAAATACTGCCTGGTTGTGTGTCTTGTGGTACTCTGTGAAGATCTTGTGGAACTTCTCGTTAACCTTGTAGCCGTATGTCTCAGCAGCTTCCTCAGCCATCTTGATTCCGCCGTAAGGCATGAATGCTCTCTTAAGAGGCTTGTCTGTCTGAAGACCTACTACTGTCTCAAGATCCTTCATAGACTCATCGATATATCCAGGACCGTAAGCTGTAAGACTAGAAACAACTTCTGTCTCGCACTCAAGGACACCGCCCTTTTCACGCTCCTCTTTCTGAAGCTCCTGTAATCTGCCCCAGAGCTTGTTAGTAGCATCTGTAGCATCAGCAAGGAAGCTCTCATCTCCATCATATGGTGTGTAGTTGTTCTGGATGAAATCTCTTACGTTTACATCATCCAGCCAGTGGGTTCCTTTAAAACCTCTCCATGCTTCGTTCATAATAAAACTCCTCTCAAACATGTAACATCCATTGTTAAAATATTGTCACTTGTATTTACCGAAGAGTATATTAGCAAAATAGCATATACCAAACTTTGATTGTAATCAAATTTGGTAATTAATTCACAATTTCGTCACAAAAAAACAGAACGCAAATTTGTGCGTCCTGTCTGTTTTTATTTCTCGCCTCTGAGTATCGCTGTAGCATTCGCTACACGCTCAGCTGTTGGAGATTCTACACCTTCCAGCTGGTAAGGGATTCCAAGTGCTTCGAATTTGTGTTGTCCCATTGAGTGGTATGGAAGCACTTCTATCTTCTGAACATTAGAAAGTTTCTCAATAAAGCTTCTGGTCTGACGAAGATAATCATCGTTGTCTGTAATTCCTGGAACCAATACGTGACGGATCCAGATTGGCTTACCTATCTCTGATAAATATTCCATACCAGCGATGATATTCTCGTTAGGAAGTCCTGTAAGCTTCACATGTTCTTCCCTGTCAATGTGCTTGATATCTACCAGCAAAAGATCTGTATATTTCATAAGTTCCTGGAACTTGCCAAAGAACTCGCTGTTTCTATCCTCATTAAATGGCTGAAGCGCTGTATCAATACATGTATTGATTCCTCTTTCCTTTGCCATTTTAAAGAATTCGATGAGGAAATCAATCTGAAGAAGTGGCTCACCACCGCTAACTGTAATACCACCATCTTCTCCCCAGTATCCGCGATATCTCTCAGCAAAATCAAGAAGCTCCTCTGGAGTTCTCATATCCTCTGACTGTGGATTCCAGGTATCTGCATTGTGGCAGTACTTACATCTGAGATTGCATCCCTTCAAAAAAACAATAAATCTGATTCCAGGTCCATCTACTGAACCAAAGGTTTCTATGGAATGAATTGCTCCCTTTATCATATATATCCTTCCTAAATCCCCAAGAATCCTGGTAATTACTGGGATACATAGATTTCTCTAAGGGCATCTCTGTCAATTACCTTGATCTTGGCATGGCCTCTTCGCTCGATAAGGCCCATTTTCTCTAGTTCTCTGAGCTTGCGGCTGACTGTTTCCATTCTAAGGTTAACACTCGCTGCAATGTCATCGAGTTTCAATACTATATCATCAGATGGGCTTCTGTCTACCCTATACATTAAAAAGCCCGCCAGACGTGCCATTGGGTCCTTGGTAGAAAGAAGCATGTTTCTCTCATTGGCATCGTGAAGTTTTTTACTGAGCAGAATAATTATATTCATCGCCGCAGTAGGGTTATCCACAACCTTTATGAAATCGTCTCTGTGAATCTGACAGATAGACGCATTAGTAAGGCACACTGCAGAATATGGATAAATACTGCCATCAAGGAACATTCCTTCCCAGATGATATCGTGGTCAGCCAGAATCGTTATGATCTGCTCTCTTCCAAGTGAATCATACCTACAGAGTTTGATCCTGCCCTTCCTGATAATACAGATTGAGTCAACAGTCTCGCCCTCTCTGAAAAGATAACTGCCTTTCTTAAGAGTCTCGTGCTTGGAGTGTTCCATCAGACTCACCTGCGCATTAACAGGAAGTCCTTCCATAAGAGGGACACTTTCTGTGCAGAATCCACCGCATTCTTCGCAAATATTAAGGCCGATGATTCCTCGTTTCAGTTCCTCGGCCCTACTCTGACTCTGATATACTCCCAGATTCTTGTTCTGTATGAGATTTTGTTCGTCCTGTACTTTTTCTCTCATATCACAATTACCACTAATTACTGTCTTGACCAAAGATAGCAATACGCCTGTGTTCTGGCTGCAAAAGGCTCTGTCTTAAGAAGCTCTCTTACCTGTTCCTTGGTATACCAGCCTGGCTCTATCTCCTCTAATGTTGATGAGCTCTTGGCAAAAGAACCACCGGCTCTTCCCACGCAGCACACATTCTTTTCATTGGAGAATCCCACAGCGCTATAGCTCTCTCCAATCCAGTCATCTATTGCAATAAGGTCAAGGCCTGTTTCTTCCTTGAGCTCACGTCTTGCGCTCTCTTTTGGCTCCTCGCCTGGATCTATAAGACCTGCTGGGAAATTGTAAACCCATGCGCCAGGCGCCATTCTAAATTCTTTATTGATAAGTATCTTCTCACCTGTTTCATCGTGCATGATTAGAACTACTGCATCAACTTTTTTGTTATGTATATCTTCATAGCCCTTGAGATCAGGGTTCCTACTGATGATCTCATAGGTCTTTTCCTGATTATCTTCTGTTCTATAGTGCAGGTCATATCTGGTTATGAATTTGCCCTGCTCCTTCTTTTCCAAATACTCAAATTTCATGATCAAATGGCTCCATAAACAATCTGTCTGATTCCACGGATAAAGCTGTAGTCACAGCCGCCTTCAATCTGCTGCATGTAGATCACTGACAGCTCCTCGCTTGGATCAATAAAGAAATATGTGCCAGCTTTTCCGTCCCAGCCATATTCTCCGATACTGCCATTAGATGCTGCCATAGCTGGATCTGTAAGGATTCTGAAATAGTTACCATAGTTGTAGCCAAGGCATCCATTCATATCCCAGAACTGCTCCTGTACAGACTTTTCAAGCTGTGGCGTAGTCATAAAAGAAAGTGTCTTCTTACCGATCAGTTCTTTGCCGTGGTAAGAGCCTTTATTGAGAAGCATCTGTGCAAAATGCGCGTAATCATTGGCTGTAGAATAAAGACCTGAACCGCCCATTTCGAACCATGGAATAGCAGTAGGATTCTCCATCTCCATGCGGCGCTTAACGTCATCTTCAGCGCGTACAACTCTTCCTGTCTTATCTCTTCTATAGAGAACAGCCTGTCTGAAGGCCTTGCTCTCATCTATTCTGAAATCTGTATCTTCCATGTTAAGTGGAGTAAAGATTTCTTTTTTGAGGAACTCTGAATATTTTTTGCCTGTAATAACTTCTATGACACCAGCCATGATATCTGCTGAATGTCCGTATCTAAAACCGCTTCCTGGCTCAAATGCAAGGTAACCTTCTGCAAGCTTGTTGCAGACATCCACATTGCTCTTAAGAATTCCTGACTGTCTCTGAGTTTTGGCTTCCTTGTAAATCTTGGTCATCGATCTTTCTGCTTCACCAAAATCTCCGGAATACACAATTCCTGAAGTCATGTTCAAAAGATCTTTGACTGTTATAGGATTAGCCGCCTTAGTTATTCCTTCTGGAGTAGCTATCTTACACTCAGCAAAAGCTGGAAGGTAGTCTGAAACCTTACTCATAAGGTCCAGCTCACCTCTCTCAAAAAGGATCATTGCTGCCACAGCCGTAATTGGCTTGGTCATACTGAAAATCTTATAGATACTGTCTTCTCTATCGGGCTCGTAGTGATTCTCATAAACTCTTTTACCATTGTGTTCAACGAGAATTGTCGCGCCCTGTAATTTGCCCTTTTCACGCTGGCTCTCGATCAGGTTGTCCAATCGGCCAAGCTTTCTTATATTCATAACAACTTATCCCTCTTAATTAATACTTAACTGATGGCAGCATGTACTTCCTCTCGTAGAAGTCCACAGCCTGTTCGAAGCCATCACTCTTCTCTCTCTTGAGAGTTTCAATGTATTCATGAGCATCGTAGAGATCCTCATCAACCTCGATGATACCAACCGCAATATTACTGCAGTGGTCTGCAATACGTTCAAAATCTGTTCCGATATCAGACAGGTCAAAGCCCTGTTCAATAGTACATTTGCCCTTACGAAGTCTTCTGACATGACGACGCTTAACTTCCATGTTGATGCCATCGATTGTCTCTTCAAGAGGCTCGATAGACTTGGCAAGGTTAACATCCTGCTCAGCAAAAGCCCTGATAGCAAGATCCATGATCTCTTTTACTGCAGAAGCGAATATATCCATCTCGGTCTGAGCCTTAGGAGAGAAGGATCTCTTCTCGGCGCTCATTCCCTTAGCCTTCTCTGAGATGTTAAGCGCATGGTCACTGATTCGCTCATAGTCTGTGATGCAGTGGAGCAAAAGAGAAAGTGTGTGGCTATCTGATTCACCAAGGTGGTGAGAGTTGATCTTCATAAGGTAGGTTCCAAGCTGATCCTCGTAGGTATCGATCTTGCGCTCAAGGTGCTCAACCTCATCAGCAACCTCCTGATCGTAGTCATTAATAAGGCCAATTGCCTTGTTGAGAGCATCCTGAGACATGTTAGCCATTGTAATAGCTGCCTGTCTTGCCTGTTCAAGAGCAAATGGAGGGTTTGAAAGGAATCTTGGATCCAATGTACGGATACCCTGCTGTTCCTCCTGCTCCTTCTTTTCCTTCTCATCGATAGGAATAGTCTTGAGTGCCAGGTTAACAAGTACCTGTGCAAATGGCAGCATAAGTGGTGTTGCCACAAGGTTAACTAGTGTATGGATTCCGGCGATTCCTACCATACCAATCTCAGTTTCCATAAATGCAAAGTGCACTACAGCATTAAGTGCATAGAATATGATCATGAAAAGAGAAGCCTTGATCACATTGAAGTACAGGTGCATAAGAGCTGTTCTCTTACCGTTCTTGTTAGCTCCAAGTGATGAAAGGATGGCTGTGATACATGTACCAACCTCAGCACCTATAACTACAGGAATAGCCATGCTGTACTTGATCTTAACTGAAAGAGACAGAGCCTGGAGTACACCAATTGTTCCGGCTGAGCTCTGAATGATCATTGTGAAAAGAATACCTACAAGAAAACCAATTATTGGATTACTGAAGGTTGTAAGGATTGCCTTAAAAGACTCAACATCCTTAAGTGGTGATACGGCGCTTGACATGCTGCTCATACCAAACATAAGAACAGAGAAGCCAAGAAGGATAGTTCCGACATTTTTCTTTTTCTCAGTCTTGCCAAACATGTAAAGGGCAATACCGATAAGAGCCAGGAATGGTGTGAAGGATGCTGGCTTGAGCAGATTTATTATGAAGTTATCACTGCTGATTGCATTTAAAGACAAAAGCCATGCAGTAAAGGTTGTACCAAGGTTAGCACCAAGGATAACACTGACTGCCTGCTTAAGTGTCATGATTCCTGAGTTAACAAGACCAACAACCATTACGGTTGATGCAGATGAAGACTGGACCAGAGCTGTTACACCAACTCCGAAAAGATATGCGATGACTGCGTGTTTGGTAACGCTGGCAAGAACGCTTTCGAGCTTACCACCAGCCATCTTGGTCAGACCACCACTCATTACATTCATTCCATAAAGGAACATGGCAAGTCCGCCTACTAACCCCGCAACCAAACTGAACATTTCTAATGAACTCATTTTACCTCCGTATAGACACTCTCCCCTGAGAGGAACTCCCTCTCTATGCCTATTCATCAATATTTTTCTACTGTTACAGCTAATATATTACAGTATTAACCTAAAAATTGCCATAAAATTTGATTCAAAACAATTTTATTTTTCTGATCATAACTCTTTAACGAATTTAAGATATTCTCCATATTTGGCCTGATTAAGTCTGATGTCCGATGAGTCCGCTTCACCAGTATAACTGTGACCATAAATATTTTCTTCGACTTTGACAACTTCGTCTTCTTTAAAGCCAAGTCTTTTACATAATCTTATTGATACTTCATTTTCTTTTTTTACAAGGGCCTGCACCTGCTCAAGGCACAAAACCTTTTTGCCGTACTCAAGTATCGCGCTGCAGGCTTCGTAAGCGTAGCCCTGTCTCTGATACTCTTTTCCAATAAGAAAGCCCAGCTCTATATTATCAAAGCCGTTTCTAATGGAATAGCCGGCTCTACCTATAACTACGCCGTCCTCGGCTCTTACCAATGTCCACACGCCAAAGCCCATAAGTCCATAGACTTTTTCTATATAATCCTTCTGATAACGTTTCTCATCTTCGGGGTTTTCAAAGAGCCCTTCCATATAACGTGTCATCTCAGGATCTTTGTATAAGCGATAGAATTCGTCAATGTCATCGATAGTAGTTTCGCGGATAAGAAGCCGGTCTGTGCGGATCACTTCCCAAGGTTCTCCTGAATATCTCTGATAAGCCTTAACAAAAGAGTCTTCGTCAACTTCCTCTATATCTTCGAAAACATACTTAAGCCCTTCGAACTTCTCACCCTGATTGGTGCTGTAAATAGCGCCGATGCAATAATATCCTTTGGCTGTAAGCTCTTTGGCATAGGCATTGCTGTCGCAAATGATAAGTGTGTTCTTTTTGCCTGCTGCCTTGATCTTGGGATATGAAGCACCACTCGCTTCAAGGAGCTTAACTCTATAGCCACTGTTTTCGAGGTATTGGCCACTACTTACCACCTGTCGCAGTACTGTTTCATTTTCAATTGCTGCTTTATTTAAGGAAAAAATGATGTTTTTGAGCAAAATATAAACCTCTGTTATTTATCGATTCTATTTGCACTTTTATTATATTACACGCATATCGCAGAAAAAAGGCCGGCATCCCGAAGAACTCCGGTTTGTCGACCTCTCACAATATTCAATACAAAAATCAGGAAACAGAATGCTCTGCTGTGCGCTCTCCCTGTGACTTAGCATGTGCCATAGCTTCATTCATCAGGTTCATAAGCTCCAAAGCACTCCTGAAGGTTACCTTCTTGTTCTCATCTGCCCAAACAACCTTGCCCTGCCAGGTGTTATTCTGGCAATGTTCAATCTTGACTACGAAGGTTTCTTTTAATCTATCAGATTGATTTAGATTACTATGATCATCTATATCCTTCATACTTGCACCCTCGCAACTCAAAATTATGAACAAAAAAGATATTACCTATATGAAATATAAAATAATAATGTACTAATAATAATATATCCGCTACCGATATTTTATACTTTATGTCGTGATTTGCATACACTTATCATCAAATCATTTATTAATAATTCATAAACAAACGCACAATCTACATTATGTAGTATTCCGATAAAATTATCAACACAATTTTATAAAAAAGAAGAACGATGCCAAAATCTCTTCTCAGCATCGTTCATAATTTGTTTACAATTAATTAAAAGAATGGTTACTCAGAATCATCTTTTAGACATATCCTCTTGTTAATATAATATTGTCAGATGAGTTAAGACAATACCAATTTTAAAAAACTTTTTCATAATATGCCAGGTAAGGAAGCTTACCTGGCATCCTCCCTTTTATAGGGCTTTTTTTATGTCTAAAATTACTTGATGTTCCCCTGAAGGAAATTCTCCATATCTGCAACAGCTGACTCTTCATCAGATCCATCTGCGATAACAGTTACAGTCTCTCCAGAGTTGAGTGTCAGAGTCATCATACCCATGATGCTCTTAGCGTTAACCTTCTTGGACTGAGCCTCAATATGAACAGTACTCTCATATTTGCTGGCAAGCTGAACAAGCTCTGCTACTGGTCTAGCCTCAAGTCCTCTAGGCAACTTGATTTCGATAGATTTTGTGATCATAATTCCCCTCCTGAATCTAATCCTTTAATTCCCTTTTAACTTATCTGCGAGTTCGCTTAGTTTCCTAAGTCTATGATTAACTCCCGATTTACCTACAACTGGATCCAGAAATCTTCCCAGTTCTAAAAGTGTTGAATCAGGATGTTCAAGCCTGACTTCTGCCATTTCTCTGAGGTTCACCGGAAGATTCTCAAAACCATAATGGTCTCTCAAGAAGGTGATATCCTCAATCTGCTTGGTTGCAGCGTTGACAGTTTTGGTGATGTTGGCAACCTCACAATTAACTCTTCGGTTAATGGAGTTGCGCATTTCCTTGACAATTCGAAGGTTCTCCAGATTCATGAGACTAACCGGAGCTTCCATTATATTAAGAAGGTCTACGATTCCTGCTCCTTCCTTAATATATAATACAAAGTACTTCTTCCTGCGAACTATCATGGCCTTAATGTCAAAAGACTCTATCATCTCTCGAAGTCTCTCAGCCTGCTCCTCACGGTCACAGACATATTCAAGATGATAGCCTTTATTAGGATCACTGATAGATCCAAGGCACATAAATGAGTCCCTCAGGAATGCTCTCTTACAGCATGAATTCCTGGTAACCTGTGGACTGATCCCTTCATTAATGTCCCTGACTGATCCTTGCGGATCGATCATTCTGATGGCTCCCAGAACAGAGTGTAAATCCTTGCCAGAAGCTATCACAGGCCTATAAATGCGGCCATTTTCCTTAACATTAGGGATATCCTCGAAAATGCTAGTTCCTATATTAAATGCTTTTTTTAATAATGTAAAGAACTTTCTAACCACTAGCGGATTGTCATCCTGCAAATAAAGCGCTATTTCTCCGCTTTCATTGGCTTTTATAATGCCAGCCCCATCAATGATGGCTGCTATCTCTGCCAGCTGGCAATGCCTTGATGAACCAATGTGTTTAGCCAGTTCCTCTTTTACTTCAAGAGAAAACGACATATGTCACAACTCCATATGCTCTATATTACTTAGCCTGTTTAACGTCTCTGTGCAGAAGCTTAAGTCCAAAGTTTCCTTCAGAGGCTTTCAATCTGTCATATAACTCATTTGCTATTGTTACACTTCTGTGCTGTCCGCCGGTACAACCAATTCCTACCACCAACTGATACTTGCCTTCCTGAACATATCCAGGTATCAGGAACTGCAGCATATCTGTCAGCTTATCAAGGAATTCTCCGCAGGCAGGGAAGCTCTTAACGTAGTCCTGGACTCCCTTGTCATTACCTGTCTGATGCTTGTACTCATCAATATAGAAAGGATTTGGAAGGAATCTTACATCAAATACAAGGTCCGCATCTGAAGGAATTCCATACTTAAATCCAAAGGACAGGATTGTAACCATGAGAGAATTGTAGCTCTCGTTCTTAACAAAGATTCTGTCCAGTTCTTCCTTGAGTTCTCTGGTGAGAAGGTTAGAAGAATCTATAACGTAATCAGCTCTTTTCTTGACCTCAGCAAGAACGGCTCTTTCCTTGGCAATTCCAACTTCAATTCTGTTGCCCACGTCATTGACGTTCATTGGATGAACTCGTCTGGTCTCTTTATATCTTTTTATGAGAACCTGATCACTGCAATCCATGAAAAGAACTTCTGTAGGAATTCCCTTCTCTTTCATAGCATCAATCATTCCTGCTACTTCTTCAAAAGCCTGGCCGGCTCTTGCGTCGATACCAAGAACCACCTTGCTGATCTCATTGTCTGGCATTGTAATAAGCTCGGCAAACTTCTCAATAAGAGATACTGGCAGATTATCTACGCAGTAGTAACCTGCATCCTCAAGCATGTGAATTGCTGTGGACTTACCACCACCGCTCATTCCTGTAACAATGACAAATCTCATATTCTACGACCCTTCTTATAACAAACTACTTTTTTATACACTTTGTAACTAATTTAGAACTTGCCCAGCATGATCACTTCCGGCTCAAGCTTAACCCCAAAGTCATCATAGACTTTTTTCTGCACATCACATATAAGCTTGTAAATATCCTGTGATGTAGCCTCGCCCTTGTTGATCACAAAGCCGCAATGCTTGTCTGAAACCATTGCTCCACCCACAGTATATCCGCGAAGTCCTGCATCTTCAATAAGTTTGCCGGCAAAATATCCTTCCGGTCTCTTAAATGTAGAGCCTGCACTTGGGAATTCAAGTGGCTGTTTCTCTTTTCTCTTAAGGGCCAGCTCCTGCATTCTGTCAGTGATCTGATCCTTGTCGCCCTTCTCAAGTTCCAAAAGAGCTGAAACAACAATGAAGTCCTTGCCTTTAAGAGCGCTTGATCTATAGTCAAATCTAAGAGCCTGGTTATCAAGTCTGATTATTTCTCCCTGAGGGGAAAGTGCTCTGACTTCCTTGGTGACAAGCTTCATCTCGCCATCATAGGCTCCGGCATTCATGATCATTGCGCCGCCGATGGTTCCTGGAATTCCAGCTGCGAACTCAAAACCTGTAAGAGAGTTATCCCTTGCAAAAGCAGCTATTCTGGAATTCATTGCTCCGGCTTCCGCATATATATGTGTATCGTCCTGTAATCTGATATCTATTAGCTTTTCTGTAGAAATAATAGCTCCATCATAGCCTTTATCAGACACCAGAAGGTTACTGCCATTTCCAAGTACAAAGAAAGGTGTTTCAGCTCTTCTAAGAAGTGCTACTACACTCTTTAACTGATCAAGGTCAGATGGCCTTATAAACAAGCTTGCAGGCCCACCAGTTTTAAACGTGGTGTGCCTGCTCATCATCTCATTAGTATTAACATCCAGATCAGGTGAGATCTGTCTTATTGCTGTTATTACATCTTTATTCAAAAATCTTATCTCCATTAATAAAGAAGCATTTTGGCTGCGCCATAAACTCCTGCGTCATTACCCAGCTTGGCAAGTGCAAACTTAGCATCCTTACAGCCTGGGAATACATACTTCTCAAAGCTTGGCTTAAGAAGATCAAAGAGCATTTCGCCTGCTCTTGAAACGCCGCCGCCCAAAACGATGATCTCTGGGTTAACAACGCTTGCTGTTGCAGCAATACCTTTTCCAAGGTAATAGCCGTATCTCTCAGCTATCTGCATAGCAACCTTATCGCCCTTCTTGGCTTCATCAAATACATCCTTACACTGGAAGTTGTCGATGTGTCTGAGTGCGCTGTCTTCATCAGTAGCTGCAAGGATTCTCTTAGCAAGTCTTACAGCACCTGTTGCGCTTGCATACTGCTCAAAGCAGCCATGATTACCACATCCACATGCATCTGGCTCATCATCCTCAAGGTGAATGTGTCCGATCTCTCCGCCTGATCCCTTAGAACCAGCAAGGATCTTGCCTTCGTTGATGATACCACCACCAACTCCTGTTCCGAGTGTTACAAGAAGCATGTTCTTGTAGCCCTGTCCGCCGCCCTTCCAGGCTTCTCCAAGAGCTGCTACGTTAGCGTCATTACCAGCTTTTACAGGAAGCTTAAGCTTGGAATGGAGTTCGTTAACAACGTTGAGGTTCTCCCATCCAAGGTTAACAGCCTGATAGCAAAGGCCATCTACATTTACGGCACCAGGAACACCGATTCCTGCTCCAATAACTTCTGAATCCTCGATGCCTCTTTCCTTCATCTTATCTCTAATAGCAACAGCTAAGTCTGAAAGAATGAGTTCTCCATTGTTCTCGGTTCTGGTTGGTACTTCCCAGAAGTCTACTTTTTCTCCGCCCTCAGTAAGTAATCCGATCTTTGCAGTTGTTCCCCCTAAGTCGATGCCGAATACGTATCTTGCCATTTCTTTCTCCTCTAATAAATTTCTTTTAATTAATCTTCATCGTCATCATCACTTCTTCTGCGAGCAAGTGAATTCTGAACTCTATTGTAAAGCTCCTGAGCTGCATTGTAGCCCATAGCTTTCTGTCTGTGGTTAACAGCTGCAGACTCGCAGATAACCGCAAGGTTTCTACCTGGACGAATTGGAATACGGTGGCAGACTATCTTGTTGCCAAGGTATTCTGTGTACTCCTCTTCAAGTCCGAGTCTGTCATACTCTTTGTCTTTATCCCAGTCTTCAAGCTTGATAACAAGGTCAATTGTCTGAGTCTCTCTTACGCTTGATACACCGTAAAGAGTCTTAACATCGATGATGCCTACGCCTCTCATCTCGATGAAGTGCTTGGTAATATCAGGAGCTGTACCGATAAGTGTCTCTTCACTTACTCTTCTAAGCTCTACAACGTCATCAGATACGAGACGGTGTCCTCTTTTGATAAGCTCGATAGCTGTCTCTGACTTACCGATTCCGCTCTCACCAGTGATGAGAACGCCGACACCATAGATATCTACTAAAACGCCATGGATGGAAATGCATGGTGCAAGCTTAACATTGAGCCATCTGATGATCTCTGCCATGAATGCAGAAGTTGATTTCTTGGTAATAAGTACAGGAACCTTTTCTTCAATAGCAATCTTGATGAAAAGAGGATCTGGTGTAAGCTCTCTACAGAATACTACACCAGGGATGTCGAAGGAAAGGAATTCTCTGTACATGTCCTCCTTCTTGTCATCAGGAAAAGATTCCATATAGGTATATTCTACAAATCCGATTACCTGAAGTCTTGTCGCCTCGAAGTGCTCAAAGTATCCAGCCAGCTGAAGAGCTGGTCTGTTGATATCTGGCTGACTGATCCTGATCTTCTTGATATCAAGCTCAGGTGTCAGATTCTCAAGCTTCATTTTTTCAATGATAGTTTTAAGACTTACGCTTGCCATACATTCCTCCTGGATTGGTTTTACATGTTTACATTGAATAAGTTACGAAGTTCATTAACGATATCTTCTGTATCTGCATCGATACATACAGCTTCGTTGATTTCAGAAAGAGATTTAAGATCTGCCTTATCTGAATCATTCATCTCATAACCTATAGTATATACCGAAATTCCAAGACCACCAACTATAGGAGTAATTCTTTTAAGTTCGTAACCAGCATTCTGTGCTCCGTCAGACAGAACAAAGAGCATCATGTTTGCATCAGGAACCTCTTTACTCTTCTCAATGAGCATCTGCATTCCTACAAGTACTGCATCATAGGTAGCTGTCTGTCCGCCAACATCAAGGTCTTTAACAGCACCACTAAAGTATGCTCTCTGCTTGTTGTCGAACTGAGCGATAGGAAGGTTGATGTAAACCTTATCGCTGTAGCTTACAAGACCGATATAGCTGCTGGAATCGATGTACTGCATTGTATTAAGAAGTGAGTTCTTGAGTGACTTGATTCTTGTGCCATTCATAGAACCAGAAATATCTGTTACAAATACTGCAATAGTAGGACGTGTACCGTTCTTGTTGGTCTTCCATACCTTCTGAGCTGAAAGGTAGTCACTACCTGTCATTCCATAGTTCTCAGAAACATAATCCTCGTGGAGGTTGAAGCCTCTTTCTGTTGCCATTGTCTGGCTCTCTGATGTGAGGCAGAAATCCACGAACATCTTGGCAATTTCCATCTCTTCATCATCTGTCCAAGGGAACGCATATACAGGATGATCATGACGAACACCTGCTGGAGTGTATACGTAGTTCTTGAGCTCTGGTGTATTGATGTATGTCTGCTCCTCCATTACCATGGCATCAATGATGCCCTTTGCTGCAGACTCTTTGAGGATTGATGTTGTGTAAGCTGCTGTAGGAGCATTGTTCTGATACTGAACAAGCTGATCAACAGCACTATCTGAAAGTGGATTAGTGTTATCAAAAGCATAAAGCATTGAGCAAAGGATGTTCATACCTGTAGCTGATGTATATGGGTTTGTATAAGCAAATACCATATCGCCAGCAATTGCAGCCTTGAGAACGCCATCCATAGTAACTTCGCCGTATTTCTCTGTGTATGAGTCATATACAGCCTTGGACATCAGGATACCTGCTGTGTTTCCGGCAATTCTGTCTGTAAGCTTAGTAGCTTTGATACCATTAGCTACGAGCATCTCGCCCCACATCTCATTAGATGGGATATAGAGGTCCGGCTGATAGCCACCTTCTGTAATATATGTAAGTGTCTCACCAGAAGAAATCTTTCTGATTGAAACCGAAACGCTCTTACCATTTACTGTGTAGCCAGCCTTGTTGAACTTCTGACCAACAGCTACGAGCCACTCATCTGGATATGACTTACCACTGAACTCAGATGGAGCAGCTATCTCAAGGTTGATAGAACCATTTCCTGTGAGCATCATGTCGAAAGTATCAATGTCTGCAAGTGAATCTGCAATTGAAGCATCTGACATATCTACGTCAAGCCTTGCTGGAACTGTAGATGGATTGATCTTTCTATAGAAAGTTCCAAGCTCTGTTACAGCGTCGTCATAGCCAAGTGCGCTGTTTAATGTTGAATTGTTTGTTACATTGTTGCTGCAGGCAGTCATTGACAGTGCCAGTACTGCAGCAAGCACCCCTTTTAAAAATCTTGATTTTCTCATACTCAATATCTCCTCCCAGTATCAAATATTATCTGATTATATTCTTATTTATTAATCGTATGTATGTCTCAGTGACTGGCCGATAGCATCAGCATAATCCTGAATCATTGTTACAGCATCGGTATCTTCATTCTGCTCGTTAGTGTATCTTGCGAGCTCTAAAAGGAAGTCCTTAGCATTATTAAGAAGCTCGTTGTTACTCTGAATGATCTTGTCTGCCTCAGTTGTAAATTCCCCTGAAGTTTCAAGTGCAACATAGAGATTAACTACACCACGGCAGTTGTGATAAAGAGCATTTCTGGCCTGAGAGATGATCTCCTTCATGCTCTCAAACTCTGTCATGTCGTTGTATACAAAGAGCTTGTCATTTCTCTCAACAAACTCATCCATATCGTCCATCTCTTTTAACAGGATATTACCAACTGGAACGAAATCGACTTCCTCATCCATGAGCTGTTTAACAAGTCCTCTTACGTCCTCTTTTCTCTTGCGAGCCTCTTCTTCCTCCTGAGCCTTCTGAGCTTCAGCAGCTTCCTTGGCCGCTTTGGCGCTTTTGAGATTACTGATAAGAGGTATAAGTGTTGTAAGCGCTCCTGCTCCGAATACTGCGATTCCTGCTATCATCAGGAGTCTAAATAAACCAATTCCTATAGAAATTATAATGTCTGCCCCATTAATTCCAACGATAGCTGCAATTACTGCGCCTATCGCAAGAATAATAATACCAGGCAGTGTATTCTTTTTTTTCATAAAATATATCCGTCTCCCTTTTCTATCATTGCCAAGAGATTAACTACATCAAATGTCTTTTTCTGCTTCTGGGCTAGTTTGAGCTTCTCCTGCGCTGTCACTGCTCCGTCTAGCTGCGCATCTATCGACTTAAGATATGTCTCTACGGTAGCCTGTGCATGCTGTATCTGAACGTGACTAAGCTGAATGGACTCTGTCAGATCCTCGCCAGAAGCTGCCTCTTTTTCAGTTAACTGCTCCAGCCTTGAACAATCCGATGCAATCTCCTGATACAGCTTGGCAAAAGAGCCTCTGTTAACCTTGAGCTGCAGCATATAAGCACTAAGTCCTTTGATGGCTGAGCCTATCTCTGTAGACTTAGGAGCCATGACAAGTGCGTATCTTTTCTGCATTCTGTCGATCTGCTCAGGATAATCTGCTATTTTCTTTTGCAATAACTTGATCTCAGGATTAAGCATTGTAATAATCTAAAAAAATTCCTCTCAACAATCTGTGAGATATTATATATTATTCATCGGAAATTTGCACCCATGAAACTTCAGTTTCTTTCCTGTCTAAATAAGCCAGTTTGCTCTTCATCTCATCCTCATACACTATGTTAAGATCATAATCTCTCATGATGCCTATGGTGTATTCTTCGTCCATGTGAATATTAACTACGTAGTATGTTTCATCATACTTGTTCAAATAATATTCTGTGATATCAGAAAGGACTGGAAGGCGATATTCTTCTCCAAGTCTCTTAAGCTCAGATTTGCTTTCTTCGACAAACTCCTCAAGCTCTTCATCCTTATTAAGAAGTGAAAGTCTCTCCAGCTTGTAGGCTCTGTATCCAAGCTCAAGATTCATATATTTATCCAGCCAGTATTTGTAATGATGCTTCTTCTCATAATCATCTTTATGGTCAAAAGAAAAGCCGCCTTCGGAACCTATTTCTATAGTGTCCGCACCAGATGCACAAAAGGCACTGCCAACTATCGTCTGGTCCTTTTTATCATTATCAATCTTGCATTGGAACGGGACAAAAATATATCCCATTGGTTTGCCTACATAATCAAAGAAAGAAAACCTAACAACACATATATCTTTTTCCAAAAGAGCATATGTACATGTATAGTCATAATATTCATGTGTTATGGCTATGTCAGCAAGCTGATCAGAAATCTTGGTGAGTGTATTTCTGTCTTCCTCTGGAAGCGCCATCAGATCTTCCCAGATATGCACTGCATCTTTGCAGAAATCATCGTTGCAGTTTGCTGGATTCTCAATGTTATCTGTAACAATGAACTCTTCATCTCCAGTTAATATCCTATTTATATCCTCGTTTTCAGACATAATGGCCGGAAGCTCTGGAATCTCAACTGGCTCATTGGACATCTCTGAGAACTTAATAGTGATGTTAACTTCACTAGCTCTACTCTCCACTCCGCCAGAAGAAACTTTTTTATCCTGGAATTTGTCTCCGAAAACCACTATTTCTTTTAACTTATTATCATCCAGGCAAAAAGAGTATCTGACATTCTTGGCATATTGATAACCATAGCATCCACTGCGAAATACATGTCTGAGAAAACTAACATCTCCAGACAATGTCACATCCAGCATGTTCTTTCCTTTTTCTATGGATCTGCTGACTATAGTGTTTATTCCATCAAAGTTCTCTGGAAATATTGCCTCAACATCTATAAAGGTTTCATCATTCTTGTTGCCATCATACTGATAGAACTGAGTTTCCTCACCGTCTTGTGTTTTCTTGTACAGCGAAACCTTAACACTGTCCTTTTTTCTTTTCTCTTTCGAAATACTGGGAGCTAAATTAAAGTTCAATTCATCCCTGAACTCTCCTGAATATATTGAAAGCTTATTGTCATCGTCCACGTAGTATCTGCTGTAGGTAAAGGTTCCGTTCTTTAAATCGTAGTGATCATAATATGTAACTGATCCATCATTTGAAACACGCTTGCTCTTATCATAGTAATGATAACTGCCATCACATAATATGTATTTTGAATAATCAAAATCCTCTTTGCCTGCTTCAAATAACTGCCTTGCTGTTGTTGCTACACCGTCAACTTCATACCTCTTATCTAAAGGATCTACTACAAGTGGTTCGCATCCTGTCAGAATTGTAGTTGCCAATGTGGTCGCCAAAATAAGGCTTATTAACGTTCTTTTCATTTACTCTTTGTTTCCCCAAATCCCCATTTAATAAAGAAGTTGTTTGATTAATAAACAACTGATAGCCTATATTCTGTTGCATAGGCTTGCTTTTCCACTTATTGCTCCTGGTGGAAAAAGTCGTAGATCTGTCTTGCTGTGCTCTCAGGGATTTCTGGAACCTGTGACAATTCTTCTACGCTGGCATTCTTGATATCTTCAATTGATTTAAAGCTCCTCATAAGGGCTTTTCTCCTGGATGGACCAACTCCGGGTATCTCATCAAGTGAGCTCTTTACCTGCGACTTGGAACGAAGTGATCTGTGATACTCAATGGCAAATCTGTGGGCTTCATCCTGAATCCTTGTGATAAGCTTAAAGCCCTCAGATCTTGTATCTATAGGAAGCTCAACATTATTGAAATACAAACCTCTTGTTCTGTGGTTGTCATCCTTGACCATTCCACATACAGGGATGTTGATTCCAAGCTCTTCAAGTACCTGCAGACAGATATTGACCTGTCCACGTCCACCATCCATAAGAATCAGATCCGGGAACTTGGTAAAGCTTCCATACTGCGCATCAATATCTCTTACTTCAAGATCATGTCTCTCCTCGATTCCATGAAGGAGACGCCTTGTAAGGACCTCATGCATGCAGGCATAGTCATCTGGTCCCGCCACTGATTTAATACGGAACTTTCTATAGTCGCTCTTTTTAGGCTTACCTTTTTCGTAAACCACCATGGAGCCTACGTTTGCAAAGCCGCTGATATTGGAGATATCATAGGCTTCCATTCTGTTAAGGCCCTTGATGCCAAGAAGATTTTCTATTTCTTTTACCGCACCAATTGTTCTTCCTTCTTCTCTCTTGATGCGCTCTTTATCCTTGGAAAGAACCAGCTCCGCATTCTGCTTGGCCAGTTCCATAAGCTTTTCTTTCTGTCCTCTTTCTGGAACAGTGATATAAACCCTGCTGCCCTTGCGCTGAGTGAGCCACTTCTCAATTATCTCCATATCCTCGATGGCTTCTGGAAGCATCAGTTCTCTAGGAATAAAAGGTGTTCCGGCATAAAACTGCTTAACGAAGTTAAGGAGTATCTCGGCCTGAGGATTTTCTGATACGTGTGTCATGTAGAAGTGTTCTCTTCCAATGAGTCTTCCGTCTCTTACAAAGAAAACCTGAACTACCGCATCTTTATCGTCTGATGCTATAGCTACAATATCCTTATCCTCCATGGAGGAGTCTGTCATCTTCTGCTTCTGGGCTACAACTTTGACACTTGATAAAAGGTCTCTGTATTTGGCTGCTGACTCAAAATCAAGCTCCTCTGAAGCAGCTTCCATCTTTTCCTGAAGGTCCTTGATGATAACAGCGTAGTTACCATTCAAGAAGTCTAACGCTCCGTCTATTCTTTTCCTGTATTCCTCTTTGGAAACTGCGCCGGTACATGGACCACAGCACTGCTTCATGTGGTAATTAAGGCAAGGTCTCTCAAGTCCGATATCTCTTGGCAGTACTCTATTGCAGGTTCTGATGCCATATATTTTATTGATGAGGTCTATGGTATCCTTGACTGCTGCTGCGCTTGTGAAGGGGCCAAAGTATCTGGATTTATCTTTTTTCATGAGTCTTGAGAAAAGAACTCTCGGATAATCCTCAGATACTGTGACCTTGATATAGGGGTAGGTCTTGTCATCTTTTAAAAGAGTGTTGTATCTAGGCGAATTTTCTTTTATCAGATTGTTCTCTAAAACCAGAGCCTCAAGCTCTGAGTCAGTTACAATGTATTCGAATCTTGCTATGAGTTTGACCATCTGGTCGATCTGAGGACCACGGCCAATGTTGGCACGAAAATAAGACCTGACACGGTTGTGCAGGTTAATGGCTTTTCCGACATACATGATGGTGTCGTTCTCATCACGCATGATATAGACTCCCGGCTTGTTTGGGAGCTTTTTAAGCTCTTCTTTTATATCGAAATTACTCATCTATACAATAATATCACATAAGCCCTGCTCACGATAATGTGAACAGGGCTCAGTTATTAGAATTAGTATCTAATTATTTGTCAAAATCATTTGGTACATTTGAAAATCTTCCGCGATTCTCGCTTCCAGTCTCTGACTGATCATCGCTCTTATCCTCAGATTCGCTTGCAGGTGCGGAATTGCTCTGAATTCCCGCGTCTGTAACCTCTGCATCAAAGATGCTCTGGAACTGTCCAGGCTGACTCTCTGGTTCAGGATCCTTTTTCTCCTTGGTCTCCTTAACAGGAACGTTCTCACCAACGAGTGCTGACTCAGCTCTTGTAGCATAGATACGACCGCGCTTAGCTGCTTCCATCTCCTCTTCTGTAGGTTCAGGGAGATTCTCAACCTCACGATATATCTTCATGAATTCCTTACCTGTGATAGTCTCTTTCTCGATAAGGAACTGTGCGATCTTGTCCATTGCATCAAGGTGTTCTCTGATGATCTGCTTAGCTTTCTCATAGCATTCTGCAAGGAGCTTCTGAACTTCTGCATCAACAAGAGTTGCTGTCTCATCACTGCAGTTGAGAACTCTGTTGCCATCAAGATATCTGTTCTGGATAGACTCAAGCTGCATGAGACCAAATCTCTCGCTCATACCAAACATTGTGATCATGCTGCGAGCCATTGATGTTGCCTTCTCGATATCGTTCTCAGCACCTGTTGTAACTGTGTTGAAGATAACTTCCTCGGCAGCTCTACCACCGAGTGAAACGATGATGTCATCAATGATCTCATCCTTGGTCTGGAGATATTTCTCATCCTCAGGAACCTGCATTACGTAACCAAGAGCTCCCATGGTTCTAGGTACGATTGTAATCTTCTGAACAGGCTCTGTATTCTTCTGAACCGCGCTGATAAGTGCATGTCCAACCTCATGGTAGGAAACGATCTTACGCTCTTCCTTGCTGAGGATGCGGTCTTTTTTCTCTTTACCAACAAGTACCTGCTCAACAGCTTCCATGAGATCCTGCTGGCAAACATACTCACGATGTGCCTTAACAGCATTGATAGCTGCTTCATTGATCATATTAGCAAGGTCTGATCCAACGGCTCCACTTGTTGCAAGTGCGATTCCCTTAAGATCAACAGTCTCATCCATCTTAACATCCTTGGAATGAACCTTGAGGATTTCCTCACGACCCTTGAGATCTGGCTTATCTACGATAATTCTTCTATCAAAACGTCCTGGTCTAAGGAGGGCTTTATCTAGAATCTCTGGTCTGTTTGTTGCTCCCAGGATGAGGACACCCTTGGAAGAATCGAAACCATCCATCTCAGACAACAGCTGGTTAAGTGTCTGCTCTCTCTCCTCATTACCGCCGCCATACTTGTTATCACGGCTACGACCGATAGCATCAATCTCATCGATAAAAATGATACATGGTGCATTCTTACTTGCTTCGCTGAAAAGATCACGAACTCGGCTGGCACCTACACCAACGTAAAGCTCGATAAAGTCTGAACCTGCAAGAGAATAAAATGGAACGTGCGCTTCTCCTGCTACTGCCTTGGCAAGAAGTGTCTTACCGGTTCCAGGAGGTCCTACAAGAAGTGCTCCCTTAGGAAGCTTAGCACCTATCTTGGCATACTTGGCTGGGTTGTGAAGGAAGTCTACCACCTCTACAAGTGACTCTTTGGCTTCATCTTCGCCAGCTACGTCCTTGAAGGTAACACCTGTTTCCTTCTGGACGTAGATCTTGGCATTGCTCTTACCTACGCTAAGAGGACCACCGCCTCTTCCCATTCTCCTGAAGATCAGTGACAGTATAAGCCACATGAGTAGGATTGGAGCTACATAGTATAAAAAGAATGAAAGGATAACGCCTGAGTTATCTGGCACCTCGCTGCTGACTGTGACACCTGCCTCAATCATGCGCTGTGTAAGATCGCTGTCATCCTCTGCTTTACCAGTATAGTAGGTCATTGTGCTAGCACTTCCCCAGGAAGTTACAAGACCTGGTCTTATTCCCTGATCCTTGTCAGCATCTTCTTTTAATGTAATGTTGATTCTGTCATCTGTTATAACAATGCTATCAACTCTTCCATCGTCTACAGCCTGAATAAACTGTGTGTAAGTCCACTCCTGATTGGTGTTCTCTGAAAAGGCTCGAAGGAAATATGTCATGCAGATCATGGTAACGAGAGCTGCAACTAGCAACAATATTATATTCTGCCTTCTAGGTGAATTTGATCCATCACCCAGTGGATTATTATTTCTCTGATTTTGATTATTATCCATACCTTTTTCCCGCTTCTTACATTATAATTAATAATGTTATGATAATTGAGCGCTTTAGTCAAACCTCTATTACTATCAGCGCCCATTCTTAATACTATATTTAACCTGTCTGATATTTTGTATGTGTAATTATATTGCATGCAATTTATTTATTCAAGTTTCAAAATCTAAAAGATTTATAAATTATTGCTGACTTGAAATTTTAAATTCCAGTGAAACAGTAAATTCCATCGACTTTTAAAATTCTGTGATTTTTTAAAGTTTTATAGGGCTTAATCTTGACGTTGCTGATATAATTAAGCCAACTTTCCATAAAATATCTGAATTC
>NZ_JAFRGN010000007.1 GCF_017433805.1 Butyrivibrio sp.
AAATGCTCGGTACGGGTGGATAGCCAGTCCTTTCCCGATAGGATTTTCCTACTGTATATAAAGCAGCTTCCCAGTTTGCACGGCGCCCCGTGCTCGCTGGGGAAAATCAACCGCTTTGCGGCTGATTTTCTCAGCTCGCACCTAAAAGTTAAAATAGATGAACGGATTATGAGCCCCCAGAATCAAGAACGATACTGCCCATAAAAAGATAAATCCGCATCCCAAAGGTGCAATCACACCTGCTATTGCTCCAAATCTTGACTTATCAAGCTTCTCACCTATGACCTTGGCTATTGGAGTTGAGAAAAGAACTCCAAGTACCAGGAATGCCCCATATTCCCTGAGGTTATAGATAATAGTGTCATCAATAGCAAACTTTGTTCCGTAGTAGCCGACCATGGCAAGGCAATATCTCATGCCACTCTTAAGCGTTGGTGAATTAAAGATTACCCATCCAAAGTTCACACATACCAAAGTCACCACCTGCCACAAAACCCTGAAGCCTACAAACTGTCTCTTATCAGGCTTAATCAGGTATTTCTCGATAACCAAGAGAACAAAATAGCCAAGTCCCCATGCTATAAAAGTATAATTGGCGCCATGCCAGATACCTGTCAGGAGCCACACAGCTAACATATTAAGGATGTGCCTTACAAATGGCACTCTTGAGCCACCAAGCGGAATATACACGTAATCCCTGAACCAGCTGCTAAGAGAAATGTGCCATCTGCGCCAGAACTCGGTCACAGACCTGGAAATGTATGGATAATTGAAGTTCTCCAAAAACTGGAAGCCGAACATCTTGCCAAGTCCAATGGCCATATCTGAATATCCGGAAAAATCAAAAAATATCTGCAAGCTAAAGCATATAGCTCCAAGCCACAAAAATGCAGGGTTTGCAACTGTTGCATCCATTCCAAAAGAAGCCGATGCCACCTCGGAAAGGTTATTAGCCAAGATCACTTTTTTGCCAAAACCAATCATAAACCTTCTGGCACCATCTGCAAAGCTCTCCACACTACACTTTCTGTTGAGAATCTGATCCTCAATAGTGGAATATCTGACAATCGGCCCAGCGATCAGCTGTGGAAAAAATGAAATATAAAGCGCCACATACAGCGGATTCTTCTGCACCTTAACAGTTCCCTTGTAGACATCTATCACATAGGACAGCGCCTGGAAAGTGAAAAAAGATATTCCTATAGGAAGAACAATTCCGCGCAGCTGAATGTTGGAGCCAGCCACACGATTTGTAATCGTAATTGCAAAATCAAGATACTTATATATGAATAAAATACCTATATTCAGCACAACATCAAGCACCATCAGAGCATGTGCCAGAGCTTTATCTCTATATTTGTCTATAAAAAGAGCTAGCAAATAATTAAGGGCAATGGAACCAACCATAACAAAAACGAACTTAGGCTCGCCGTAAGCATAGAACCCAAGGCTTGCTACCAGCAAAATATAGTTCCTGTATTTTTCTTTAGAAATATAGTAAAGTGCCAGCACCAGCGGCAAAAAATAAAAGGCAAAAAGCAAGCTTGAAAAGACCATACAGCCTCCGAATCATCGTTTTGTAAATCTCATTTACACCTTACATATTGTAACATTTTGGGTCAGATTTTTATACTTTTTTTAGATTTGGAACTATTGACTTTCTGTTACACATGTTCTATAACATACTTAAAGAAATTGTTAGCAGCCTAATAAGGTGAGTGCTAATAACTTCACAAAACCAACACTACAACACAAAATATAAATAGAAAAGGAGCGTGATTTTTATGTTGATGCCTATGCTTTGGAGTAACAATGATATTTTTGATGAGATGGATGATTTCTTTAATAGAGGATTCTGGAATGGCATGTGCCCTACAACAGAGAACAGATCATCTAATGCCGGAGCAAGTCTCATGAGAACAGATGTTATCGAGAAAGATAACTGCTATCAGCTGGAAGCCGAGCTTCCCGGATTTAACAAGGAAGATATCAATATTGATCTCAAGGACAACCTCCTGACAATCAGCGCTTCCCACAGTGAGAACAAGGATGAGAAGGACAACGAAGGCAAGTTTATCCGCCGTGAGAGAAGATCTTCATCTTACCAGAGATCCTTCCGCGTAGAAGGTCTTAAGCCTGAAGATATCATCGCTCAGTACAAAAACGGTGTCCTGACCGTCAATATTCCCAAGAAGGAAGCTCTTCCTGAGAAAGAGGAAGTTCACAGAATTGAGGTTAAGGACTGAAGACCAAGTTGCATCCAGCTTTTGTTGAAGTCATACTGGTAAATAATAGGTAAATATATATAGCTACAGCCTGGGAGACAAAATCCCGGGCTGCTCTTTTTATATTAATTGTGCATCGATAAACTCTTTGAACCTCGGTAGTCTGATCGCTACAATTCCTCTGTTCTGAGTATCAATGATTCCTTTTTCACTAAGTCTCTGTCTTGGAACTGACCAGTCGCTATGATTCTTATGAGTTAATTCCAATAGCTCATTAACAGGCATGCTATCTTTCTGGGCAATGAATCGTAAAAAGAGTTTGTCATTAGGCGCAAGTTCGCTCCAAATCTTTTTATAGACCTTATCAGATAGCATGTCATCCATTTTCCTAAGGACGTCTTCCGTTAGCTCTTTTCCCTTTGAATCCCACATGAATTTTCCAAGTGTCTGATATGCATAAGCATATCCCTTGGTTATATATGCCATCTTCTCGGCTTCCTCATAAGATATCTCAAGGGTCTTCTGGTAATCATCTCTGATATAAGTAATGTTAAGAGGAGTCATCTCATATTTAGTTGCACGGAGTAAAAAGGTAAGTCCATCCGCATTTTCCAAACTCTCAATATCTTCATACAAACCTGCTAGAATCAGATATAAAGGCAGATCTTTTCTGATAAGAATCTGAAATTCCTGGATAAATTCCACCATACTCTTAGTCTTCTGGGCCTCATCTATCGTTATCAAAACTTTCTTGTGGCGCTTTTTGACCTCTTCGATCAAGACCTCCAGAGCATAATTGATACTTGCAACAGGGCTCTTTTCAGAAATACTTACACCTATTCCAAATGCAGATAAATTCAGACTAGCATCCACAAATTTAGTAATGAACGGCACCTGGCTGTATAATCTTGCAACAAGTTCAGTGGTAATATCAGCTCTTGACGGAATATCTATAACAATCCAATCCTCCTCATCTCTAAAGTACTGCTCTATCGCTGTAAGAGTAACGGTCTTGCCGGTTCCTCTTATACCAGTAAGCTTGTAGACCTGCTCATCTGGCCTGTCACTATCAAATTCCTCTATAATACTGTCAATTACAGCTGTTCTATTCACATATTTGTTTGGTATCTTACCAAAACTGATTGTATATGGATTCTTGACTGCCATAATGTCCCCTTCTATTTATGAAAAGATTCGGTATCCTATATAAAACTATCTCTTCTATATAATTCTATATAATTATGTTATATCTATATAATACTATATAATCATATATATAATACTATATAATTTCATTTTACCTATATACTTAAAATTATTCTATTACCCCTATATAATTCTATATTAAACTCATTACATATCTCCCAGTAAATGGCATGGCACATCATTCCATTTCTAAATTCGGAAAAGAAATATCTAATAATCCTCATACTGTATATAAAAAGTCTTCATTTCATGTTAAAATATATTCATTATATCGTATATCATAATATAGCAAACAACTAAATATTTATCTCAATTATTCCTCGCAGCTCCTGAATGTTCTGAGAGGCTAACGCGAAAGGGGATGTTACAATGTTCGAACAGGTTAAACTTAGTTATGACGTAAATGCACTTGAGCCCCATCTTGATCAGCTGACCATTGAAACTCATTATGGTAAGCACCATGCTACTTACACCAAGACCTTTAACGAACTTGCAGAAAAAGCCGGTGTAGCAGGCAAATCAGTGGAAGAAATCCTTGGATCACTGGATCAGATTTCTGACGAGACACTTAGAAAAGGCCTTCGTAATCAGGGCGGCGGCTATTACAACCACAACCTGTATTTTGAAGCATTTTCTCCAAATCCTGCCAAGGCTCCTTCAGGAAAACTCCTTGAAGCCATTAACAGAGACTGCGGAAGTGTCGAGAACTGTATAGATGCCCTGTCCAAGGCTGCTGCCGGACAGTTTGGCTCTGGCTGGTCATTCCTCTCAACAGATAAATCAGGTAAGCTCTATGTGAGCGCATCCCCTAATCAGGATAACCCTATCAGTGAGGGAACAGGCAGAACACCTATCCTGGCACTCGATGTCTGGGAGCACGCATACTACCTTAAGTACAAGAACCTCAGACCTGACTACATCAAGGCATTCTGGGAAATCCTAGACTGGAAAGTAATAGAGGCTAACTACGAGAAAGCAATCGGATAAATAATTCGAGGCGTGCGGATTTCCGCACGCCTCTTTAGTCCTCATCATCCATTTCATCAAATGCAATGATCGAATCAATTATATCCTCAAAGTCCTCCTGGAGTTCTTCAAGAGTATCCCCTTCATAGGTATAAATATGACCGTCAATCTCCACTTCTCCTGTGTAGAAATCAAGCTTCTCATCATATTCTACTGTTCCTGTATAACCTTCATATTCTAATTTTTCTTTTGCCATTTCAATCCTCCAACTTACTTATAAACTATTTCCCTCTGCACCACGAAGCTCAATAGGAACAGCACGCAGTCCACAGGAATCTTCACTACAAACTCCGGAACCATAGGAAAGAGTCCGGTAAAAAATGTTACTAAACCGCCGCTCAGCAGCATAATACAAATCGCCAAAATCAAATATCTAAGAGCTGCTTTGCCCTTGCTACCTTTACCCTTGAACACAACCTTGTAGTTGATCAAAAAGTTGTAGATTGCAGAAATAATTCTCGCCATGATTGTTGCAAGCATAACATAGCCAATGGCAACAGGCACATTCCTTAGCATTCCACAGAAGATGCTAAACATCACTATATCAACCACACTGGACGACAGCGATGATAACAGGAACTTCACAAACACCGCATAAATCCTGATAGAATCAAGAATCGGATTGAAGTGACTAGACTTATTCTCCTCCAGATATATAGTCTTAATCGGCACTTCTACTATCTTGATACCAAGTTCCTTGGTGGCTATCAGCATATTTGTCTCGAATTCGAAGCGCTCACCCTTTTCAGTCAAAAGATATTTCATAAAAGGAACACTGATTCCGCGTAAGCCGGTCTGAGTATCACTGATAGATAATCCCAGAAGTAGCTTCATAACCCTGCTTGTAGTCTTGTTTCCAAATACAGATCTGGCCGGAATTCCTGATTCATTGAAATCACGAACTCCCAGGATAAGTACTTCACCATTGCATGCCTCTTCAACAGAATCGTTATATCTATCTAATGCTTTTTCATGAGCACAAGCCTTGATAAGCTCATCCATACACTTCCTGATATCTCCAGTAGTATGCTGTCCATCAGAATCAGCTGTTATTACACCAAGCAAGTCCTCATACTCATTCAGACAGTAGTTAAACGCAGTCTTGAGAGCACGCCCTTTGCCCATATTAACAGCGTGTGTCAGGAGCTTGGCCCCTCTCTCAGCTACTCCTCTGAATATCTCATCATATTCCTCACCCTCAGAGCCATCATTTACTACAATGATAGGAGACAACTGAGCCTTATTAAGTTCATCCAAAAGCCCCAAGAGCTTCTCATCCGGCTCGTAAGCCGGAATAATAACAGGTATTGTCATCTAATCATTTTCCCTTAAATCTAAAATCTCTTATAATGCATAATCCTGCACATGCGGTAATACTAAGCTGTTTATATGCCATCCAATAATGTGTATTAGCATAGCCATCACCGAGAGCTATCATCATAGCAAATGGCATAAGTGCAATAATAACATAAGCTATTATAGTTTTCACATCAGATAGAATTTCATTGTTTAAACCAGTTGTAACATCAGTAACCTCTTTACCTGTGTTAACCTGTCTACTTCTAACCCTCATGCCAATTATGATAACTATAGCTATTATAAACATCAAAAGATATGGCCATTTAATTATTACTCTTACATTCTTAAACAACCTCTCTATAACTGTAACTTCAGCTTCTCCGTAGTAACCAGTTGCCTGATTAAATGCATTACCGATGAAATCAAAATCTGTAAATACAGTTCCAATGATCCATTTCATTCCCCATGCTATTCCATAGGCAATTCCCCAAGCACCTGAGCACACGATTGTATCAACAAGCTCGTTCTTATGCCTATTACCATAAACACTATCACACCAGATTTTAACCAGCAGAGGAATACCAAGTGCTATCAATGGGAATGACAACATACTAAAGAATGCCATTACTGCACCAAGCACTGCAAAGAACTCCATCCATCCAAACTTATCCACATATTCATACAGATACAATATTGTAAGCACTGCAAGAAGCATAGGGATATAATCTGATGAGTAGGTCAGACACATTATCATTGATAAAGGTTCTATTATCATTATTCCCACAGCCAAAGGAATTATCCTGTCATCCAGCCCCAAGCGAATCATTTTGATCAGAATCAGTATTGACAATGTTATCTGTAGAATACAATTGAGCATTCTAATGTCACCTACATCAAATAACAGCAGTAATGTTTTGATGATACCAACACTTCCATACCAATATCTGCCATATACGGGGAATGAATAGTTCTTGTCTGCATGATTAGCATAATTAGTCATGCTCCAAGGCATCTGCTCGCCCTCTGCGTCTATATAATGCATCAAAATTGCATTAGTAAGTGGTGATCCACCTTCCTCATAGATAGCCATTCCATAAACAGCACCTTCAGTCCATCCATCGAGCTTAGTAGACTTATATCCTGTATCCCAATGAGGATAGGTTCCTTCATAATTAAAGAGTTCTGAGCTTCTGGCTATATTCTCCCTCATCTCGCTCACTGGCAAACAAAATGTCGCCACGAGTAATCCAAAATTCACCAAAGTCAAAACGATAACAAAGCATAATGAACGTAAAACTTTTCTCATAATTCTCCTAAATAACAGCTTATATTTTTATTACTTAGTATTTTAATATATCATTTAGCTTTTCTGACCATCACTATACCTAGTATAAACAAGGTCAATACCGATATCAGCTCACACATTCTCCATAACACTGGTTCTTTATAGAATACGCAAACTTCTCCATTATAACCAGCTCCAAGTCTTAACTTAGCAAAGCCGTTGTCATCCTTAACAACTTCAACAGCTCCTCCGTTTGCTACGTCAGCTGCCCTGTAACCTCTATAATAGATAAATGGCACAGAAACCTCTGCTATATCAGCAGTATCATTTGTTATGTTAACATAGATTCTGCCATTCTCTCTTCTCCAGCTGTTAACTACAGCCTGTGCAGAATATGGTTCATTATAATTTGTATCGTAATCCTCAGCTGTTCCACTTGGGAGATACTCAGCTCCCATGATTCCGCCCTCTTCAAATTCATCTACAATGTAGGTGAATTCATCACTGGTTCCTTTCTCTGTCATATAGAAACTTGCAGATATCACGCTTATAATAACAATCACTGTGCTAAATATCGCCATAACAGTTTTGCCATTTATAGTATTAGCAATCTCCGTGTTCTCAGAAATAGCCTTGACCATAAATCCTGTCAGGAGCGCCAAACACAGTGTAGCTACACTCAGGAATCTAAATGGGAACTGAACGTTAGTGATAAGAGAATTCATAACACCCGATACGCGTTTGAGTCCATCCCATGGGAAATATGGTGTTGCCATAAATACTGTGAATATAGATACAGCAAAGAGTGCGTTCATCATACCATGCGCTTTATTGTCACTAACACTCTCATTCTGTCCGTCATTGTCAGCCTTCTTGCCAACAAGTCCATACCCTTTCATCACAGCATATGTAACAAGTGTTATTAGTTCACTTCCGATAGTTACTACCATCTCCATAGGTCTTGATTCACCTATGATTTCCTCAGAGCTAAGAGATATTCCAGTTCTAGGGAACAATGATAACACCTGCCACAGATATGTTCCGTTAGATCTGAATCTTCCGTTCTGTCTAAGTCCCATAACTCCGATTCCATCAGCCATTACCTGGATAAATGGAACAATGTACCACAGATTAAGGACAAGAACTGCAACTACTGCCAAACCAATTCCTGTAAGAACATTCTTGGTAAAGGTCTTCTTCCAGTTGATAAGAGCAAAAACAATAACAAATATCGCCACAATTATTCCAGACAATACATGGCAATTGATAATTCCTGTAACTCCAATCACAAGAGGCAAGAGAGAAATAAAATATCCGCGCAGTCCCTCTCTGCTCCTATCTCCACTCTCATTACCCTCTGCATCCTCAGTACTGATGCCATATAATCTCATAAGTCCCAGGAACACAAGTGGGTAAAAGATAAGCGCTGTATACTCACCAACTGCAGCTCTTGAGTACAGACACAGAATCCTATAAGGAGCCAGAACGTATACTATACTAGCAATGATTGCTCCAAGCCTGCTAACAATTAGCTTCCTAAAGCAGTACATACTTACAGCAACTGTAACAGCATTTACAACGAAAATGTATGTCTTGTACGCCAACTGTACTGATGCACCAAGAATTCTCAAAAGAGCTGGAATCAACAGGAACAGATCTCCATAGAAAATAGATGCTGCGTATCCTTTACCATTTAACCAATCAGCTGATATTCTTGACGGGAACTGTCCAACCTTAAGATTGGCAGCCAGAGCTTCAATTCTCTCAAGGTGGAAGCCCATATCATGACCTGTCATAAGATATGGATCAAACAAAGGCAATGATACAAACACAGCAAGAATAGCTGCTACAACAAAATCGCCGCGAACTTTTTTATCTTCGCACTCAGAAAGCGCCATACATCCGTTAACAATAAGACTTACGCACAATACAACCAGTAGCAGATATATCTTCCACCAGTTAGTTTCCTGAATCTCCATACCATATACATACAGATATCCATCACCACTGAAGTTATATTCAACTCTGTACTCACCTACATTCAGCGCAGAATTAAGCTTGATAGTCATACCACAATCTGAAGTCTCAACTCTTTTAAGCCCAGCCTTGGTCCTGCCAAGTGTTACAGGCATTGTATTCCAGGCAGATTCGCAGGAATATGAATTTCCAGTATTGCTGGCCATATATTTGATAGTTACATCGTAGCTTCCGAATCTCAGATTCGTCGCTGGTGAAACCACAACCTTCTCAGAACCAGCCTCAGCTACCGTATTATCAATATAGTATCCTGGCTCAGCTACATCCAGCAGCCCTTCCATATAGATACCATTTTCTGATTCAAAATCAGCACCAGAGTACTCGAAATGCGCGTGTGGTATAAGCAAAGTAAGTAAACATACCACAACAAGCAGTATTTCTATTCCATAAACAATCTTTTTCTTGGTATTCATCAGACCTTTCAAATCCTTCTCCCCATTTTCCATAGTCTAAACCACATTAAATTATATCGTTTTTCGCCGATACATGCCACAATTATCAAGCCTTCAGCCACTTCTTTTTTATACGCTTATCAAGTATACTGATATATGGCTATTAGAATACTAAAAGGAGCTTTTTCCTATATGAATAAAAAATATATCAAGTCCTTTATATATGGACTATTAACTGCATCAGCATTCTTTATAACTCTGGATACACCTGACCCATACGAAGCACATATTACAAGAGGCGCTATTAATGCTATCTTCAAACTGTTTGAACAGCTCCATAGCACCTTTGCTGGCAATGGCTTTTATATCCTTGTTATAGCCAGTGCTCTTGCCTTTATCTATTACAGATTCCTTGTGGATTCAGAGCACAAGCTGGAAGCTATTAAGGGCGACAAGGTTCTATCTGCTTTCCTGTCAATCATGTACGTTGGCGGCCGTGCTTTCGCTTACTCAGATTCTCTGTCATCACTGTGGACACCCAAGTTTAATCTCATCAAAGATCTGATTTTCCTATTTGGCTTCTATTACCTGTATTTACTGATCGTAAGAGGCCTTAACTACATACTTGGATCATTTAATCCAGCTATGGAGTCAACCAGATTTACCGGGCTCAAGCGTATGTACCATGCGCGTCCATGGCTCTTTTCCTTTGCAGTTATCTATCTCTCATGGATTATTCACCTGATCCTCAGATATCCAGCGGCTCTCAGCGCAGATAACTGGTACGAGCTCAATCAGTACTTTGGCGTATACAGATATGACAACGCACAGCCCATCTTCCACACCTGGATCACAAGCCAGTTCGTTCTCATGGGCCGAGCTCTCTTTGGAACCGGAAATGTAGGCATTTTCATCTATGTTTGCATCCAGTCCGCTATCATGGCACTGGTTCTTGCTTACACCCAGGTCATGCTGCGCAAATGGAACACACCTAAGTGGCTTCGCCTTCTGGTATTCTTCCTGTATTGCTGCACTCCTTACTTTATGGGCAACGCAGCCTGGGCCATCAAGGACTATCCTCACATGATAGGCTACGTTATCATCGCACTTTGCCTTATCACAATTGTTGTAGAACACAAGACCACCTTCAGCATCAAAAAGGATTACAAGCTCATCCTCGTATGGATTGCCGGAACCATGATGCTGACACTCTTTAGGAAGAACGGCCTTCACATTTACTATGCAACCTGCGCAGTTCTCGTTATAACTTACATAATCCTTATTGTAAAAAAGAAGGCTAAATTCAGCCCTCTTCCATTCATAGTTATGGTTGTGGCACTTCTCCTATCTAACGCAGCTGACCAGGCAGTTATCGTAAGTCACAACGTCGTAATCGAAAGACAGAAGGATGCCTATTCATTCCTATTCCAGCAGACTGCAAGATATGTCAGGGATTATGGCGATGAAGTAACTGCCGAAGAAAAAGAAGCTATAGATGGAATCATACAGTACGACAAGCTTGCAAAAGCCTACACACCGCACTGTTCAGATAATGTAAAGAGTCTGTTCCGTGGTAAATCTACCGACGAGCAGCTAAAAACCTATTTCAAGACATGGTTTAAGATGTTCTTCAAGCACCCAATGTGCTACGTGGAAGCTACCTGGAATCAGAGCTATTACATATTCATGCCTGATTTTGACAACATCGTTTACAATCAGGATGTTGATGCAGGAAAAGGAATTACAACACCAGAACTTATCGAGTATTTACAGCTCTATGTACCAGATTCCATGCAGGGTATCCCCATCATGATATGCAGCTTCTATCGTATGGTTAACAGCCTGCCAATCATCTCATCACTTAACAATCTGGCGCTGTACGTAATCGTAATGCTGTCAATCATGCTGTTTATGATAAATAAGAAGCTTGGCAGATACCTTATTACCTTTGTACCTGTGTGGCTATGCATTGCCTTCATTTTCCTGGCACCAATGATCAAGGATCAGCCAAGGTATTCCTGGGCCGTGTTCTACATCATGCCTACACTTGTGGGAATGTATTTGCATCTATCTTCCACGGTAAAAGAATAAAAACATAGCGCACAGTCACGTTTAATGCAAGGCTGTGCGCTTTTTATCAGCTATTTCATATATAATTTAACCATCATCATTTTCAATCTGGTCTTTAATTTAGAACCACCATTCTCCTGAGAAAAGATAGCTTGAAGCGTTTCTCTCTTATCCATCAGGAATAGTTCATCCCACTTAAACTTATGCCAGAAGCCACATTTAAAGCCAGACTTCACATCTAGCTTGATCTGATCTATAACCTGACTCAGCATACGTGCAGATGCATAGTAATCACCCTCAGCCACGAGGCCGTTTTCATGGGCCATTCCTCTGATATTTCCAAGAGTAGTCCTGAAGTTATTCAGTTTAACGTCGTTAATCGTATGAACTACAGATGTTGGCATCTGATAGTAGTTATATAGCTTATCCGGAACATAACTTACGCTTCTACTTGCTGAAATTGCTCTGTACCAAAGGAACATATCAACAAAGGCCTTCTGATCCTCGGGATATCTAATTCCGCCGTCTATCAGGATGCTCCTCCTGACAAGCTTATTCCAGGAAAAGCCTTCAATCTTAACCTTTGTAAGAAAGTCCTTCTGAGCCTCTATTGAACTAACTGCTGCCCTCTCAAGTTCAGGTTCGCTCCATCCCAACTTCTCTCCCTGCTCATCCACATAGTTAAAAGAACAGCAGGCAAGATCTGAGTCATCCTGGCAGATCGCGCCATACATCTTTTCCATAAAATCAGGATACATGTAATCATCACAGTCCATAAAGGTAATAAATTCACCTGTAGCAGCTTCAAGTCCCCTATTTCTGGAATGTGCATGACCAACATTTTTCTTGTGGATAGCCTTAACTCTCTCATCAACCTCAGCATACTCATCCAGTATCCCAGGAGTAGAATCTGTTGAACCATCATCCACCAGGATTACCTCAAGATTCCTGTAGCTCTGAGCCAGAATACTATCCACGCATCTTCTTATGTACTTTTCCGCATTGTAAATCGGCACAACAACCGAAATCAGATCATTTCTAGTTTTTTCCATACATCACTATCCAAATTATTCTCGACACTTTATACACGATTCTTTTTCATATTTAGCATCGATTTATATCAGCACTTCTAATTCACCGACTGATTTTTCAATATCAAACTCAGCTGCTCGCGCTATTATCTTTTCGCGATAATCCTCATAAAAATCGGCACTGCATCTCCTCTGCGCTTTCACAATGGCATCAGCCAGAGCACCAACACTACCTGCCTCAAACAAAATCCCCTGCGAATCATCATTCATGATCTCCGGAATTCCACCTATTCTGGATGCAATACATACAAGCCCTTCATTCATTGCCTCAATAACAGAAATTCCAAAGGCCTCAAGACAGGTTGATGGATATACAAATATACCTGCCGCCTTATAATAAACCTCTTTTTCCATTACAACTCCATGGAAAACCACGTTTTGGGAAATTCCAAAATCTGTAGATAGCTTCTCAAGCGATGTCCTTGCATCACCATCACCCAGTACATCAAGATGAGTTTCTACTCCCCTGTCCTTCAAAAGAGCCATTGCCCTTAATAAAACTTCCAGGCCCTTTTCCTGAACAACCCTACCAATGTACAGAAGGTGACTACTATCGCGACTCGCATCCTCAGCACCAAGGCTATCTGTTTTTTCTCTGAAAGCACTCTTTGTCACATCTATCCCGTTATATACTATCTTGATTTTTGCTCCATCTATGCCATACTCATCAACATAGGAATCTCTTGCAAATTCAGACACCGCAACAATATGATCAGAATCATTTAAGGTCCTGCCCAGCATAAAATGATGAATTCTGTCCTCAATCCAGTTTCCTGTATAAAACACACCCTCATCAAAAGCGCAGTGGAGATACTTAATAAAGGTCACTTCCAGGAGCTTTTCTCTTTCTGCAAGCCTGATGAGCATCTCATACAGATAATAAATCTTAACACCCTCATGATGCACTACGACCGCATCGTAACCACCCTCAAGAAAAATCTCCTTAAGGCGACTACGCTTTCCCATAAAACCTTCACTGCTCAGGTCATATGTAGTTATACCCTTCTCTTTCATCCTGTCAGCAATAATCCCTGCAGAAAAGAGAAAGCAAAACTCATGGCAGTACTCTCCGCGAAGCCCTATCTGCTCGCACAGAACCTCTATTCCTCCGGCGCCTCCGCCACTAAGTAAATGAAGAACTTTCTTCATGCCATTGCCCCTTACTATTTACTACATGCAATGAATTATTCTCACTAGAATAATTAAAGATTACATAACACTACTTTTTCAGAATTCCCTTAAGTCCCGGCATATACCTCGCCATCCAAAGAGAAACCTTCTTCTTGGCACTGATATGCTCCGCTTTCCAGATTTCTTTCAGATTCGCCCTGAGGTCTTGCTCTATCTTATCAATATAGCTATCCTTGTCCTCAACATCTGATTCCTTTAATTTCTTGAGATTCTCTATCTCAGTTGTGCATAAACCAAGCTTGGCCAGCTGATACAGCTCTTTTTCCCCAAGATCCTTGAAAAACTCACATCTCTCCTGCCTTGCATACACCGCATCTAGGTGATTCAGGCTATAGCCAGAATGTGTGATGCTTCCTTTTCTCTTGGACCTATAGTAATAAACTATCTTATCTGTAAGCGCCACTTGACCGGCATTCCAGTACAGCTTATATACCAAGTACTCATCCTCGTGAATATGACCAAGTGGGAACTCCAGCTCATCGAATAAGCTCTTTTCGAACATCTTGGTCATGACAATGCCCCAGCCCATCTTGTACTCACTCATAAGAGTCTTGCACATGTCATAGCCAGAGACCACTCTGCGGTCATCACGGCTGACAAAACCAGCTATATCCCCTTCCTTAAAAAAGTTCTTGGATAAGCCCTGAGCCATTCTCGTGCCATTTTCTGTAATACAGCTATACAACGTAGATACATAGTCAGGTGCTATCATGTCGTCAGAATCGATAAAAGATATATACTTACCCTTAGATGCTCTGATTCCAGCGTTCCTCGCCCCAGAAAGTCCCTGATTTTCCTGATGGATTACCTGAATCCTGGAGTCGCGCCTAGCCCATTCATCGCACTTAACCCCAGTTCCGTCCGTTGCTCCATCATCAACAAGGACAATCTCAATATTCTCATAATCCTGATGGCATATACTATCTACGCACTTGTCTATGTAGTCCTCCACGTTGTAGGAAGGCACCACAATTGATATCAAATCACTCATATCGCTTCACCTAAATCTGACAGCTATGTCTTTACTCAAATGCCTAATAGCATCTTTCACATTAACACCAAGCCTTGCAATTCCTGATGGCTCCAAATAAAACAATTCAGCATACTGGCATTTCTTATCATAGGTCTCAAGAGCCTTGTAATAATCTCTTGCCTTAATTCTTGCACAATAAGGAATTCTTTCTTCCTGACTCTTGTAGCAGAGCATCAGCTTTTCTTTCTCATCAATTACATCTGATATATCCAGATAATGAGTCGCATCCGGCAATGCTCCCCACATCTCATACTGCAGTATTGTAACACCTTTTTTTAGTGTCTTACATTTCCTCAGAGCACGCAGTACACAGCTATGATCACCATGTTTGTCCTTCCTGTTAGGAACAAAAATATAATCATACTTAGAATAATCAAAATTGGTTATCTGTCCAAGGTTCTCAGAAACTCTCCTATTGGCAATTCCAAATTCAGCTACAATTGTAGCACCAGCCATCTTCATAGCAGTTCGGAATTCTTCTCGTCTTACCCGAAGGGTTCTGTCCTTGGTCCAATTGGGATTCCCAGTCTCGCCGTAGGCCAGAAGCACAACATCGCATTGTCCCTTGTATATCGATAAAACTCCTCCACAGCCATAGGTCTCATCATCCGGGTGTGGTGCTATGACTAATATTTTATTGTTTGAACCAATCTGTAATTTTATCATTTTGTTTTTCTATATCTCCACATGTTACAGATCTTACTCTGGCATCAACGTCTGATTCATTAGTTCACGTCTATCCTCGCAATGAGTATCTGATCTTTTTCAAGCGTCATAGATAATTCAGGTTCTTCAGATATAATATTTCCAGTTTCATCTGCCCAACCAATGAATCTATATCCACTTACCGGCTCACATTTTAGAGTTATCGGATAATCCGAATAATATTTCCACGTCAAACCATGTTCAACATTCGAAATAGTATTTAGTGAAACGCTGCAATGCTCCGGGTCTGAAATATATAAAGTCAACTCATGAAGATCCCCATTCAATTGAAGCTCAGTCTTCAAGTATTCTACTATATATTGATATCGTTCTCTAAAAAAATCATCTATAACCTGAACATCTGTATCAAACATAGTTTCATCATATACACCATCATACATTTCATTTATAGAATAATCAGGGGCCTTATACTGTCCTCTAAATCTATTCTGAGAAGCAATTACCCCGTATTTATACTTATTTGCCATTTCTGTTATAATCTCAGACACCTTCTCATACCTGAAATTATTATTGGCCAAATCCATAAACGTCGTAACAAATCTCTGTTTAAATCCATCATTCTGTATGAGTGCTCCAAAAAACGGATCTCCATACTCACCTAAAGGTGTTACTGACCAGTGTCCGTCTATAAAGGAATTGGTATGAGCCTGAGATAGATTTACAACCATTCCCGCCGAATCATCAGTATCATAAATCAAATATCTCCATTTGCAATCTCCATATTCACCTTTTTCTGGAACAATCGTCCGCCAATATGAATAGTTATTACCTATAGAATCACAATTAGCAACGTATATTTCAAATGCCATATAATCAATATAACTTTGAATATCAATATGACTTTCTATGTATTTATAATTGTCATCATTTTTTAAATCATTTTTTTGTGCATACTCCTGCAATTCAGAATATGAGTCTATAGCATCCCCTATAATATTAGATGTGCCATTTTTTATAATAGCTATGTTATTGTAATCAACATCATAATTCTCGGCCACATAACTGCTTCCAATATTCTCCTGGAGATTATATAATCCCCAATACTCGCCATTAATAAATACCACACAAGGCATTCCCTTCTGCGTACCTATTAGCCTATCCTCAACCAATCTCTGATTAAGTACATCTCTCATCTTGGTATAATAGGTATCTCTATATCCTCCAGACCTCAGCATCAATTTATTATATGACCTGCCAAAGAAATCATATAGAAATGAATCATTCCCATCATATTCTTCTCTAGCATATAGATTAAAACTCTTTTGATTAAAAGCTGTAGACCAGCCTCCATGAATACGTATACCGATCTTCTGCCCAAAAACATATTCATGATTGCTATCAAAGTATTCTATATTTGCTAACCTTTCCCATCCTCTATCTTCCTGCGAATAATTCATATGCGCATTAAGTACCATAAACGGCAACTCAGAAACATCATATTTTTCTGCATATGTATCGTATACACTACCTTTTACATAGATTCCATTATCATGATCAAAAAGCGCAGCTGGATCTACTGTAATTTCCATTACAGGCAACTCTCTATATGCCAATTTATCACTAAGACCGACAAAATATGTATGTGATATCGTTTGACTTCTCACACCATTTTTAATCACAACAGCTTTGACTACTGTGCCTTTATCTACCGGAGTCTCAGGAAGATAATCATTATTTATTGATATCTGTCCTATACTAGCGTAAATATCTTTCTCTTCGGATCTATTTTTAATTAGAATACTACCTGTATACTCTTCTGAATTTTCATCTGGTTCGCTACCATCAGTCGTATAGTAAATTTTTCCAGATTTACATTTCAATTCTAGATAAAAAGGATCTTCGTACCATCCGCTTACAACAGAGAAACTAGGGTTAATAGAAGAATCTATTCTATATTCTTCATAAGATTCCAGTACTTGATATGGAGACGGATTCATAACGCTAAATTTTTCATAATCGTCCTTTAAACATGCATATACTTTCCCATCAGGAATATGTTGCGGAATTCCTACATAATCTACCACTTCATTATTTTTGGACAAAATAACTTTTTCTCCGCCACTTAATGCAAAAAAAGTCTGATATATATCACGGCTAACATAACTCTCTCGACAAGTTTCATCATCCCCGCTTGAAGCACTCCATACTATTATGGTTTCTCCTGGTCTTATAGAAGTATTATTTAACTCGCATTTCCGAATATTGCTAGCATCATCGGATAAATAATATCCACTTAAGTCCATTTCTTCACTCGAGCTATTATACAGCTCTATGTAGTCTGCTCCATATCTTCCACAATCATCATGTGCATTAACATCATTTTTTATACATACCTCTGTTATATGTATACAGTCATCAGCCTTCTTAGGTATTCTTGCACCAAAGGTTGCAACCACAAACCAAAAGATGGTGAATATCATAATAACAATGTACAATGAAGTCTTATGAAAATCCTTCTTCATTTAAAAAGTCACCTCTCCATCATGTGACAGCAACGAAACGGTTGAAACTCCAGAAATAGAATTCAAAGCATTTACAAGTGATTTTCCATCATTTGTTCTTAATTCATAAATAAGATTCATATTCCCGTCATTAACTCGCCTTGTCTTCTCTTCAAATATCTTAGTATTGCTTCGTATAGCATTCTGAATACTGTCGTCAACTTCGATAGAATCTGTAGCGTTAATAACAAGAATCTTTGGAGCCTTCGCAACTGGAATCTTATTGAGCGCTACAACGAGTACAGTAACAAGAATTGACAGCGCTATCGCTATCTCTACTAGTCCAGCTCCACAAATAATACCTACACTTATGGACCAGAATAAAAATACCAGGTCCATTGGGTCTTTAATAGCCGTCCTGAATCTAACAATAGACAACGCACCAACCATACCAAGTGAAATAACTACACTAGACTGGATTGCCAAAATTATAGCAGAAGTAATAATAGCCATGGCTACCAAAGAAATATTGAAATTCTTAGAGTAAAACGTTTTTCTAGTCAAAACCCTATAGCAAAAGAATATATATATTCCCAATAGACCTGTAAAAAGAAGAACTATAATAATCTGAGCAGTTGTAAGCTGCGTTCCGGAATATCCTTCCAAAAAAGATTTCTTAAAAATATCTGAAAAAGTCATTGTTATACCATTCCTTCCATTTTTCTACATAAATAATATTTTGAAAAAGTCTGCTGTCGCATGTTTTTAAGCTGCACAGCCTTAAATATCTCATCTGGCAAAAATTCGTCATATTTTACTTCAAGTAATTGTTTCTTGCCTTCCTGAAGCGGTCTCAAACTTAGCTCTTTACTAAAAAAGTTATTGTAATCCTTTGAGGAAGAAATATTACAATCCATTGTTATTCGAACATTGCCTTCTTTGCATACAAATGGATATCTTACATACTGAACTATAACAGCTGGTTCAATAAGTCTAGTACTTCTAATAAGCTTAAATCGATTAAATACTTTTCTATCATCAAAATCTAATAACAATTTCCCAGCTATTATATCTTCGAACTCCTTTTTAGTTATCTCATCACTCTTCTTATTAATCTTTCCACGCTCTTTTCTTTTACACTCAAGAAGAATTCGACTATCATCATTATTATAAATTCGAATCCTCCACTTTTCTCTCGGGTCCACACCTGATTCATTGCCATAATATGAGCTGTTGTAATAATCATCAAAGTACAAACTTCTTATTACGTAATATCCTCCATTAGCATGCTTATCCGGATCAGCCACTGTAGAAACTCGAATCCTAATCTGCTCTAATTCCGCTTCAGAACAGATATATTTAATCTCATGCCGATAAACTTCAATATTCCCTTCCATCCACTTATGTCTCTTCTTTCTGTGACTAGAAATTCACCACCAATGTATCATTAATCACCTTGATAGAACCGTCGTCAGGATAGTGTGGCATTTCTTTTACTTCATCCATTTCCGCAAACTCATTAGCATCAACTCTTTCCGGTGCAAATCCACACCACTGCCACATGAACGATTTCCAAGAATAACAATTTACATATCCATATACATCGTAATATGGTTCAAGAACAATATCCGCCAAATGCCTATTGTCTCCTGTATTCAACATTGCATCCTGTATCTGACCTTCATTTACATATGCAACTGGCATATTTTCCCTATAGCCATCAGTTTCCTTGATCTGTGTTATCAATGTATTAAAATAAGAAATCGTTTCAGATTGTACATAAGTTGCTTTTAGATAACATCTGTTATCCACACGACTAAACATCAATACAAGTAGCACAGTTACAATCGCCGTTGCCCATGACAATCCTTTTCCTATATATTTATTATCTATTTTTGAATGTTCTACAAGCCAAATAAAAAAAATAAATGGAAACAACGCACCATAAACCATCAGTGAATACACCTGAGATTTATCTACCATAACAAAAATAAGATTTGTGCTGAGGGGTAAAAGAATCAACAATATACAGCATATACAAGCTCTGATTTTACTTTTCTTGAACACATTTATAAGCATGTCGATGCCCAACACAAAACCTACAGCTAATACAAGTCTATATATATTAACTATATTTCCCAAATACATATAAAAACCTGCACCCTCTGTTGGTGTGAAAAATTCATTATATGCAAATAATACTCTGTTCAAATACTCACCTATAGGTAGATTTCCCATAGACGAAATCCCCCTGTAAGAAGTCAGCACTTCGCCTGTGATAATCAGTGAAATCTTCATTACAATAAAATATAACGCCATAAACAAAACGCATCCCAAAGCCGTTTTACCAAGCTTTTTCCACACGTTTAATAGATTATCATCAGTAACTATTTGTCCCAATAAATAAATCAACATTATTGTTGTTATCACAGGCAGATAGGCTTGATACATACCAATAGACGCGCAAATAAGTAATAACCCGATAATAAAATGAATCCGCTTATCTTTTCTTACAAGAAAAAAAGCCCCTAATGCCCCTATAAAAAGAGAAAACATATAATGTGGAGCAACGTACATATATGCAAACGTACAAGTTACAACTGGAAACGAAACCATCAGACTTGCTACTACCGTGCACAGAAACAAATCCTTAATTTCAAGCATTTCAACAATAACGCAAGTCGTAGCTGCTATAAAAAACATGGCCATCGCCCCATTAAAGGTCGGCATACTATATCGTTCAGCACCAAAAAGCCAAAATTCCAGTTTGCCTACCAGCGCAAGCATCCATCTTCCAAGATGATATGAATTCTTAAAACCATCATATGTTACCGGATCATCAAGAACAGAATACTTGTTAAAAAGCCCCATCCCTTGCGCCAATAATCCACAAAGAAAAGTACTCAAAAACACTACTTTATATCTAGTATCTATTTTTCGAACTAACTCACGAAAATCAATATTCATAAAAACCTCTTGCTATTCAACTACTGTGGTACGAATAAGACCATCCTCATTCTCGACCTTGTATAATTTTCCAGGAGCTATCACAGTGTCTGATTCAAATGCATCTTATATAAATCTATAAAACTATCATCGTACGAGAACAAATAAATATACTCATGATTTGTTATTTCATCAACAAATTCATTTAAGGACATGTTCTTACTCCATACATCACCATCATACAACTGTGTTCCGTAAACGTTGCAAGTAAACTGTATTTCTGGACAGTAGAACGATAATCTGCCTGCCTCCATATCTGCTACTGAAGTTACAAACAAAAGATCTGCCCCAGTTGGCAATGAATCATTCAGATAGTCAATATGCCCCTCATTCCATATTTCGTCACCAGCAAGTACTCCCGGCAATAACTGATTAGCGCCAAAGAGCACTACTATGTTCTCTACAAGCATGGCTGCAACAAGAGCTGGAATGAATCTGGCTCTGGAAACAGTAAAGCGAATAATAACCATAGCCACAATTAATAGAGTAGCCAGCACAAACGTTGACATGTATCTACTATAGCTTGCCAACCCAGTTGCCTCATATTCTGAGAACATTACCATATACATAACGTACATTACTATTGCATAATATACGCCTACCAGTAATATCCATAGTGAAATAAGCTTGAGTTTACTCTTATTTTCTCTGTCATCTTGTAGAAGCATTAGAAGAAAAACTATTGCTGATGCTCCTAATATAATCCATATATAAGACAACTTTCCTATAATTCCATCTGTAGCAAGAGCTCTTAAATATTCTCGGTCTACAACTGCCTGATAAGCAATATTACCATTATGTGTAATAACATCAACTATTTTCTTCAAACTGATAGAACTATACCCCTGAACAGCACTCCCGCCTATATTATACTTATCTAAATAGAACCCATATAATCCATAAGGAACGATAGACAGCACAACAGCTATTATTGTTCCAAGCCAAATTTTAATTCTAGAAATAGCTTTAGAAGAATACTTATGGTGATAAATTGTATATAAAAGGAAGAGGACAGGAACAAATGCAACCGCAGTAAGCTTACACATTATCATATTGCAAAGAGACAATCCAAACACAAAAAGACTATAATTAGAAAACTCCTCTGAAGCAACAATCCATACGCAGTAGAATACAAATACACCAAGGATAAGATCCTGGTAAATTGTATGATAGAAAGGCACTTTAGAAAACAATGGTATGCCAAAAACAATAACTAAATTAACTATAAGTTTTACAATCTTATCCCATGAATTCCTATACTTTTTTTCTTCAATCCTACAAGCAACAGGCATAATCATAGCAGCTTGAAGCATTTGTATTCCTCTATACGAATTAGCCTCACTAAACTTTAATGACAAAGTACACCATAGTGCTTCAAAAAGAGATACTCCAGGCACATAGTCTTTGTGTTCAAACCTATGTTCAGAAATGCAAAATAAGGCATCATTCTGATAAGATTCTCTTACAAACCATCCCCAATGGGAAAATTCATCCCACATATTGTAATGTTTGCCAACATTCAAAATAAAAATAACGCCGTACATAATAATAAACATTATGACAGCCCACTCTATAGTACCTTTTTCATTCAAATATACTTTTTTTATAGCATCAAATGACTTCTCTCTAACCAATTTAGCATAAATCGTCATGGAAGAACATATAACGCCAAGCATTATTCCAACAGATAATTTTTCTACTACTATCCCAGAAACTATCATCAATATAATCTGGATAAAAAAAGCTGGTGCCAGAGAGTCAATAAACTTCCTCTTGAAAGCCATGCTATAAGCCGTTCCAACTAAAATACAGTATAAAAAAGGCAATAATATTTTTATTACAAACATAACCTCAATTCCAGTCTCCCTCAACATAAGGTACGCTCCTAAACACGCCAAGGCTCTCACGTACCCAATCCTTAAATACATAGTAAATACCTTTGATTCCAGACTTCTCAACCTGTTCCCCAAGGTAATCCCAGTAACTCTTTCTCTTAAGTGGCATATCCTTGCATGGCGACTTCTTGTAATACTCAAGCCATACATCGTCATAGAGGAAGCATGAATACTTCCATGGCTTGGCTGCTCCATCAAAGTGGATTACAACCGCATCCTCAACAACCTCTTTATGACTCTTGTAGTCAGTTCCATAGAAAGCGTTAAGATCAGCAAGCTTGTAATACATCCTCTCATACACAAGCTTTCTGATAGGAAGATCAAACTTGATTGGCATCTTCTTAAAGCCATCTTTTAGGTACTCATTGAATGTAGTATTGTCCATAGACTTACGATTACCAAGACTTACTCTGTAATCAATAAGCTTCTGAGGAATATCATCCTCTATCATCTTCTTGGAATCATATACATATGCTCCAGTAAGGAACTGGCCCTTACCACGCACGATATCTACTGTATTCTGAGGCCCACCAAGGTAATAGCCTGTTAGATCCTCCATAAAGAACTCTGTAAGATCCTGCATGATCAGAACATCACCATCAATATACAAGAGCTTGTCATACTCTGTAACAAGCTCTGGAAGATTAAACTTAACAAGAGAAGCCTGCGACACATGAGATACCTGGCTGATACTTGTATATGCAGACATATCCGCATTTCTAAAGTGAATATCTACATTTTTCTCATTCCTAAAGGCCTCAAGACAGCTAAGATCTGCATCTGCACAGTCAACACCAATCAGGAAGATATCATAAAATGTATCCTCATTCCTATTCTCAAGCATTGATGTAATAGCCACACTTGTTGGCATTATAAAATTCTTATCATAAATAAAACAAACTGGTATTATCATGAAAAATTACTTACTCCCATTTTTTTAAATTCTTATTATCTTCTCTTCTTTTCTTTCTGTCAGCTATTATACTAAATGCTCCTGCGATTCCCTGCTCTTTTATTCCTTTGTATAACTTATCAAACCTATAACTCCATATGCCTCTTAATTTAAATTCTACATTCTTATACGGAGACATCATATAATACTTGTACCATTCCTTAGCCCAGGGTTTAAAAGTATATTTCCAAGGCTTTTCTCCAGATGCATAATGTATAATAATAGCCTTATCAATAATATCCTGAAGGCTATTATAGTTACTTCCGTAGAGTTCATTTATCTTAATTAAGTCGCCCTCTTGACATTCGACAATTTTGGGTGGGATACAATTATACTTGATATCAACATACTTGTAATTCTTGCCAGTAACAATATTATATGTCTGCTGATCCATAGAGGATCTGTCGCCCAGACTTCGTCTAACTTCACGCATCTTGATATTAAGTTTCTCATCCCTGATACGCTTGGCATTGAATAACATGATGCCAGCGTTTACATTGCCAGTTGCTTCCGAGATATTACCGATTTCTTTAACCCCAGCAGCATAACTATCTCCAAGATCAGTGTTATACAACTCACTAAGATCACCACGAACAATAATATCTCCATCCAAATATAATAATTTATCATAATCCGGAACTAATTCACTAACATCAAATTTCAACAAACATGCAATTGATATGTGCGCAAGCTGCTTAATATCTCTATATTCATCAAGAGAGGCACGTATCAATTTAACCTCTGTTCCCAGCTCGCTTAGTTCCTTAATCTTACTATAAGATTCATCTGAGCACTCTGCCATTATGATGTAAATCTCATATTCTGTCTCAGGGGCCTTATTCACTATGAGTGAAGTAATTGCGACACAAGTGGGCATAATGAAGTTGTCATCACTAATTAGTACAACAGGTATTTTTCTATTCATATATATCCTCTATCTGTAAAACAAATCCTCAACAGATATGCTCTTCACTCCTAAATCATTCAGCTTGCCTTGAATTAACTCATATTGAGAAATATCGGTTACTATTACTACCTCAGATTCAGTACAGTTTCCCATTTCAGTCACAAACTTATACTCAACGCTTGCTTTATCAAGTTTGGATCTAAGCACAGCTGAAATTGGATTATCACCAAAAATGCAAATTTCTCCATCCAACTTCGTAATAGAGCTGATTATAGATTGTCCACGCTCTTCTGCTACCATCCAATTGCCCATGAACTTAAAAAGCCTAAGATATTTATCATGCTCCTCTCTCTCTATCTCAAGCTTATAATGAGTAGAGCTATAAGCTTTAATCCCAATTGTCACCGATAAAGCAACCAGGCTACCTAACACTATATATCCAATCATTTAGTTTTCACCTTACTTAAACAAATCCTGTTTATTTTTTAATTCAATCTTACCGTCAGCAACTTCATAAATATAATCACAGTTTCGAATTGTTGAAAGTCTGTGAGCTATAATAACTAGCGTCGTTTTACCCTGCAGATAATTAATAGACTCCATAACCGCATTTTCGGTTTCTGTATCCAACGCTGAAGTAGCTTCATCCAGGAAAAGAACTGAAGGCTTAGTGTAAAGAGCTCTGGCAATACCTACTCTCTGTCGCTGTCCACCAGACAACTTAACTCCTCTATCACCTACTACAGTATCAAGACCATCTGGAAGCCCCTTCACATAATCCTCCAGTCTCGCTTCTCTTAAAGCTTCCCATATCTTGTCATCATTAGACCTGCTATTATCGAAAGATACATTTGCTCTAATAGTGTCATCTATCAGATAAATATTCTGCGGAATATAACCAACAGCCTTGTGCCAGGAATCTTCATTTTCAAAAATGTCTCTTCCATCAACTGTAACTGTACCTTCATATGGTTTTAATAGTCCCAGCATTATATCAGCAAGAGTTGTTTTTCCTGCTCCAGACTTTCCAACAAAAGCAACAGACTTGTTCTTACCAATGCTAATATTGGCATTTTCAAAAATACTCTTTACACCCTCTGGATATTTAAATGAAACATTATGAACCTCAATAGAATCTTGAAAGTTCATCCTCTCTACAGCCGATTTATCTGCACCACTACCACTCTTAAATGCCTCAATCTGTCGAAGATCATCATATACCGCATCTACAGATGCTTTTCCATATAATACATTTCCTGTGTATTCCGTGATTCTGTTAAAACTAGGAAGCATCTTCATAGCAGCCAATGCAAACGCCGTGAGTGTTGTGGCAAACTCCATAAGATTAACACCCATCAGCATTCTGATTGAGATTGTCAGAAGTAACGCAGTCATAGCTAGCATCTCAGTAATATATTTAGGTCTATACAAATATAACTTATATCTCTTATTAGCATCAGCATTTTCATCAAAAGATCTGCTGAAGTTATCCAAAAAGAACTTCTCCATTCCAAGAACCTTAAGCTCTTTTATTCCTCCAAAAGACTGTAATATCCACTTATTCATCTCAGCATAAGATAAACGTTCCTGTTCTCCAGCCTCTATCTGCTTCTTTTTATTTATTTTATAGATTATTACAAAAGAAACACCAAAAATAAGGCCAATCAGTATTGTTGTAACCACATCATTGACAAGCAGGAATCCCATCATACATATGCAGGTAAATATTTCTACAACTATGCTAACTACAGCAGAAATAACTGCCATAAAATTCCCGACGTCATTATGAACATTTCTCTGGAGATCTATAGGATTGTGATTAACATGAAATAGATAATCCTGATCAAGATATGTTGTCATAAGCTTATAAGAAAGCTTTTTGCGATTATTATATATAAAATCCAACTGAATCTTATATCGTTGTATCAAATAGAGATTCTTTATCACATAAAGAACAATCAGAAAAACTGAAAAAAGCACGATAAATTTTGTAAGAGTATGCGCATTAAAAACATCTGCAAACAAACTATAATACTTGTTCGTCTCAATAGCAGAAGAATCAAGTATTATATTAACCAATGGAATCAGCGCTGATACGCCTAGCAACTCAAACAATCCTGCTATCAGCGCCAGAACGATATTTACTCCCAACTCCATTTTCTGTTTTCTATTAAAAATATAATTTATTTTCTTTATAACATTCATTACAAACTATCTCCAACAAAACTCCCGTTTTATTACTTTACCAATTCCAACATAGCATTTGCACGAGCTTTCCACGAATACTTCTGTACATCTAATTTGGCCTGCATAGCTCTTTTAGCCGCCGCATCACTATGAAATCTAATATCATCAATACACTTAACCCACTCATTTTCATCATTAGCATTAGCCAAATAGGCATTTGCTTCGCTCAGTACTTCTCTGATTACTGGCAGATCAGAAGCGATAATACATCTACCACTTGCCATATACTCAAACAGCTTAAGCGGAGATGTAAATCTTCCTATGTCTTCTCCCATATTCATCAGCTTGTCCTGATTGGGCAGTATAAGAACGTCCATATCACACATAATGGCAGGAATATCCTTATTATTTACTCTTCCATGAAATATGACATTAGACGGAAATTCATGTCCCGTTTCTTTTATTGCTTCTTCTAATGTTCCACCATAAATATCAAATATATCATTTCCATCAGCAATAGCTACTCTTCTGACCAATTCTATGCCCTTGCCAACTAATATTTTACCAAAATATCCTATATGTAGGCTATCTTTATTTACTATAAGCTCTTTACCTGCAAATGGCATAAAATCGTCCAAATCTGCACCGTCTGCAAGGACTGTTATTCTATCGTCATTCAAGTCATAGTTCTCAATATAATAGTCTTTAAGTCCCTGAGATATAGTAACCAGATGAAATCTACTATTGTCTACAAACCATTTCCAGCTCAGCATTCTATAAAATCTTCCAGTCAAATGCTTTATATCTCCATGAAGGTCAAGAACTGCATCTATTCCTCTTATAACGGCAATCAGTGCTGTAAAAGGGTCTCTAGTCACAATAATATTACATCCATTATTCCCAGCCTTATTCACAGCCTTCATAGCCCATATAATCTGTCCTATCCTACTGTTTCTACCCGGTTTTATCCTATACACAGGAAAATCATTTCTAACTCCATATATTTCACGCAAAGTAGCCTCTGCATCTCCTCCATGAACAATAAGAATAAAGTCCTCAGAAATTGATGCAAAGGCATCTGCTATTTTCGCCACATGTATGCTGTTTGTTGAGCCAGATGGAACTGATGCTCTGGCTATATAAGCAACTCTTTTTTTCATTTCAATTGATTAACGAGATATCTGATATATTATACAAATATATATCATACGCTCCTATACTAGCCCCATTCATAATGTCTAATACTGCCGACGCATTGTTTACAACCATCTCAAAATCATTATAGCTAGAATCACCATTCCAAAATGGTATACCAAAGACATCCGGATATTCAGCCTCTCCAGTCCAAACGCATAAATTCATATCATCAAGTGTATTTATTAGTTCTGGTTTTTCATATCTGGTAGAATAGGCTACATAATCGTATTCTTCTATTTTATACACCTTTCCACTTTCATCAACAGTTAATATGTCGCTTAAGTCCTGGGATGTCATATTACCATCACCTGTGCTTCTGATTCCTCCAGGACAAAAAGCAGAATAATACATTGACTTAGTTTTCTCATTTGATATACCATTTTGCAGACAATAGTCCTCCTGCTGCGCTCTAACATCTTGATTCCTATAATATGCCGATGCACATACCACAGCTGAGGCACTTATTGATTCACTTATAGTAATTACTGTAAGTGCAAGAGTAATTACTTTGATCAACTTTGAACGCATATTCCACATCCATAGAATTCCAGCAGCCATAAGTATAATTTCCGCAAAATACAGTTCCAGAGCCCATCTAGGAAATGTTCTATTCATCATACATAGAATCACCACTTTGATGACAGCTAATAAAAGAATAGTATATCTTTTGTCTCTTTCCGCTAATACAACTAATAATCCAATTATTATCAGCGCAATTAAGACTATCCCTCCGATATGTATGTAGCCGTAATTTAAATATGCTCGAAGATTATTCAACCATCCAGCACCCTGACCCCCATCATATACAGCCACTCCCAAAAAGCCATCAATAATGGCAGTTCTAAAATTTGGCACAATATTGGGGGCAATAGCCACAATTCCGGCTAAAAAACTCAACAATGCAATGACTTCTCTGAATAAAAAATCCTTGACCGACTTAGAGTAAAACAAGATTATAAAAGCTACCATACCGTAACATGCCCCGCCATGCCATTTCTCCATTATAGCCATAGAAGATGTCAGCGACATGAGCACAAGATATCTATATAGTCTGGCTTCTGTATATTTGAGCGCTAATAGCATTGTTAATGAGGCAAAAAAAAGTGAAGCAACATCACCTGTATCCTGCTTAGCAAGGCATACCATATGCGGTGATACCGAAAGAAGCAGTGCACTGATTGTCCCTAGTCTGCTTTTTAGTTTATTGCCAATAAGAAAAATCACATATATTGTAACAACTCCTGCAACAGCTGTGATTATCCTACATATCCAGTATTCCTGCACAGAACGATATGATATCTCATGTCCAGAAGCATTAGAATATATCATCAAAACCAACGCTTGTATCTTGGAAAAAGACTGCGCAGGATAATAAAAAGTATCCCAAATAAGCCTTTTGCTTGAAGCCATAGCAATTGCTGGAGCAACCATCCATATTTCATCTGGCTGATATATTGATTCTCTTCCCCAGTCAAATCCTATGAGACGCAAAATAGCACCTATTAACAGACTAACAAACAACACTACAAAATCTATCCTATCCAGTTTATATTCAGATTTTGCTTTCTTACTCACGATCCTATAATCCCTTACATTTTAATCAGCCAAAGCCTTTAACCTAAGTTCAATTTCTCCCTGGTCATTATAACCAACGCCATATATTCGTCCATCTATAATTTCATCAGCAAACAGACTTCCATACATATCCTTAAATTCTTCATTCGTGTTAGCAATATACACATTTGTACACTGGCTCAAAAGCCCTGCCCATTCTTCAACAGTCAAATATCTCTCTTCGCTATCATCTCCAAGCCATTCACCATCAACTGTCATATCACTAAAATAGTAATTCTGCATTGTACCAGGAGATACTCTGAAATTAAACCTCGAATAATCAGATTCCCTTCTCTGATCTATCAAAAAGAATTTGCTAAACTGATCTATATACACGAAGTTAAGTCCATCAAAATTATAAAAATTATCTTCAGCAAAAATCTGAGTCCACACCCCCGAAACATTACCTATAAGAAGTGCGACCGCCACCACAAACGCAGCAACTATTCTATAAATACTCATTCTGAAATCTGAGTATTTCAAATATAGAAACATGAACACTATAAGGTAAACAACAATATATGCATATAAGTATCTCTCTGCCTCCTTAGCCCTTGCTGCCTGTCCTTCACTTCTAGCAAAGTAGCCAGACATAAAAACAAATGACGCAAAAAGTGCAAATCCTGCGTGCACTGATAAAACCATTTTGTTACTAATCGTATTCACAGTTCCATTAGTAGTCTTTATCAGTTTCCAAACAAATACAAGGACAACAATAAGAAAAGCATATGGAACATAGAACCTATACCCAAATCCAAAATCTCTATTTGGAGCGCTAGTAGAAAAAATAACATTCGCAAAGTTTCTTATGGCATCCCCCCGTATTTCTGAAGGCATAATAAAATATGCTGCTACAAATACAGAAAAAGCTCCTGCTAACAACAACGCACAATACTCACGAAACATTCCTTTTTCGGCAATTATCTTCACTACGAACAATGCAGCTACTATCACCAATGCTCCGACAGGAATTAAATACGCACGACTCGCAATCATCTGCCACAATAGTAAAATAGCGCCTTCAAATTTATCTTTCCCATCATGAGAACTTACAAATATCTCCCATGGCAATCTAAAAGCAACAATAACTAACAAACATGCAAGTAAAAATCTCAGTCTATGTAGCGAGATCTTCTCATGTTCATTGATTATATCCATCCCTACTAGCAGTAGCACAGATATTCCTGCGAGAAAAATGCCTGTAGATTTGGTTATCGTCAAAAAGCCAAGCGCCATACAAACAGCAACGTAGTAATACCTATCTCCATATTCCTTTGCTTTGTGATACATGCATAGTATATATGCAACTGTTACTCCCATCACAAAGTCACTTTGCAACACAAAATACACGTCACGCTTCAAGGTCATAAGAGGCAATAGAACTATAAATAACATGATAAAAACATAGTGCCATTTACTTTTCTTGTCTCTATAAGAAAATATAGCCAACATCATCGCTACACAAATCATAGCAACTGCCCAAAACAAAACGCTTTCAGAAAAAACTCTCCAGAATTTCTCTGACAAGTATTCCCACATCATCATTCCAGGGATGTAATCATATCTGTATATCTTACCCACATGATAGAAATCAGAGACATACTTGCCATAGGCCATAAGATCATCCTGTTCAGCCAACATTCTCCCTTTACAAACAAGGCCATAATATATGCCAAGTATAAGATAAGAAACACCTCCAAATGTCAGCATATCCTTGAATGACTGCTTTTTTGACACAAAATATACCGTAAAAATGCAGCTTATAATAGCCAGACCTCCAACTAGTATAGTAGAGTATGCCAAGATGTCTAAAATCCCGCATGAATATGCCAAAAAGGTAGCTATAAACATAGCTACCGGAATTCCCTCTTCAATTCTTTTGTTATATGCCACTGCTATGGCTCCAGCAATCGGCAACACCACTAAAAAGGCCATATTTCTCCTATATTTTATAAAATATCTAGAATGTCATCTCTAGTTGCGTCATATCTGCCAATAATCATAGGCTTTGTTCTGGACGCTTTTAAATCCTCTTGTAAAGTAAGTGCAATCGTCTTAAAAAGACTCAGTTTGCTAATTAACTTAATATTTCCAGCAGTAACAGCATACGGTGAGCCATAAGGAAAAGCAAAATGTACAACTTTCTTTCCGGTTATATTCTCCAAATAAACATTAGCTTTCCTTACTTCCTGTTCAAGCTTCTTTTTATCACTCTTCCTTGCCATAATATGATTCATTGTGTGATTTCCTATCGTACAAAGAGTATTAGCAGAAAGCATCTTCAAATCCTCCTCTGAAAGATATCCAGCATCTCCAATCTTGGAAGGAATCACATATACACAAAAAGGTATATTATTATCATTTAAGTATGGCACGCAATCAAGCGTACTCTTATATCCATCATCAAATGTAACAATACATTTTTGCTCAAAATCATCCACATTTTCCAAATCATCAAGTGAAATAAAAGAATACCCTTTTTTCTTATGTACATCTAGTATTTCCTCGAATCTCTCCAGACTGATTGTAAGTTCTCCCCCCATGTCCGAAATATCATGAAACATGAGCACATGCCCATTAGTAAACCGAGGTTTTTGAGAGTTTCTTCTCTCTATTCTGGCATTTACCATTTCACTCTGTTTATGAGCAATCTTATCTTTTACACGATTAATCCTTTTTTCAACTTTTACTAAATAGGATTTTCTATATTCTTCTTTTGAATAAGGTAATAGTCTTTCTTTCCAATGATTATAAAGCTCATAATGAATCCTTGTATGATTCTCAACATCTCGTATTAGTTCATAACCATCATATGGCAGCTTATATAAAAAGATATCATCTCCGTCAATTCCTTTTATCACATTTTCTTCTATAGGCCGTAGCATAACTGCATATGATGCTACAAGTTCAAGCTCATCATGATGTTCCATCGTCAGAACATATTTAAAGCCATTAACTTGTCTATGCTGTGCATTGAGATCAAAACAAATATCATTAGAGTTTATTCCGGCTATAATAGTATTACGTAATACTCTTTCAAAGAACATATCATACTTGATAGCCTTATCCATCGGAGCAAATCTATACTCATAATCTCTATCAGCATATAACAACATTACCTGATGAGCAGTATTCATTGCCGCGCCATGAACTCCTGCTTCAGAATAATTCGTAGAAAGCGATGTGTAAGGAATTACATAATACCTATCAGTATCAACCACATAGCATGCATAGTATCTTCCCCAGGACTGATCTCCAAAGTACTCAATCTGCTCTGGTACATTATAATTAGGCACTACAAATTTCTGATGTTCCATGTACCAAGCCCTGAAACGCTTCCAATGCTCTCTGGTCCAACACTGTCCCCAAGTAATAGAGAACTGTCCAAGATAAGTATCATATTGGTTTTTCTGGGGCAAAAACTGATAATTGGAATAGCCATTCCATGCGTGACTGTACAAAGATATTCCAGCAATAGCATCCTCGTCATGATAATAATCCAGAGCCTTACATACATACTCATAGAATGATCTGGCTACAACTAGGTCATCTTCTAATATTATCACTGCTCCGAACTCTTCTGTCATATCTCCACATTTTAAAATGTGATCTTTTAGTCCAAGCCGCTTGGGATACGTTCTGATATCCATAGTTCCATGGCAAAATCCAATTCTCTTAACCTGCTTAATTATGTCGCTTGTCACATCAGATCTGTCCAGACTAACAATAAGATGTATATCTTCAGAAGGATAGTATGCTTCATTAACACTATCAAGAAGTCTTGAAATACAGTCTATTCTATTGTATCCAACCAGAACTATTGCTGGTTTGCTACTATATCCCATATAAAATAATTATTCCCACTTTAACTTCAATTAGTATCTGACAGTTTTATAATAAATGAATAATAATGATCTGAAATAGTATAAAAAGAAAGCAAGTCTTACTCTACGCTTTATTCCTTTTTCGCAATTAAGAACTTCTCTACATTCATTCCTAATTTGTTCTATCTTGTAAAAATCTCTAAACAACTTGCAAAATGACTTCCAGCCTTTAAAAATAGCCTCTTCTCGCAGCAGTCCTATTATCAGTTCAGTTCTCTGATCTATAATAAAAAACTTTTTTGAATCGGATATTCCATTTTGTTTGTATAGAGATTCTTCCAGATCAATTCTGTTACTTACAGTAACAAATGCATTCTCTCTATAGGAATAAGTAGTACTGCCTGTTCGCTGATAGTAATAATATAATGGCTTATTAATATAATAAATCCACTGGGCATTCATAAATGCATCGAGTGCAAATGCTCCGTCTTCATTAAATCTATATTTCCTATCAAACCTTATCTTATATTCTTCTAAAAACTGCCTTCTATAAATCTTAGTGCCCATACAAGAAACGATATTCATAGGTAATCTGGTATGAAAATTCTCGATCAGTTCTCTACATTCATACAGCCTTTCGTTTAAATCAGCTAGAACCCTGTACTCCTTACCAATATCGCTTAGGCTATAGCAAAAACCAGTCAAAATGAAATCAACATTTTCATAATTATCAAATACTTTTTTGGCAAGTTTTAATGTTGTGTTATCAATACTGTCATCTGCATCCAAAAAAAAGACATACTCTCCATTAGCAATATCCAGTCCCTTATTTCTGGTTGCCTCCACTCCAAGATTAACACGTTTATTACTAGTATCTTCAAGATGACAAGCAACAGTTATATTATCGTATTCACGTTTCAACTGAAGGCATTCTTCATATGTGCCATCAGTTGAACCATCATCAACAAGAATAACTTCAAAGTTTGTGTACTCCTGCTCCTGAAGCTTTTGTACACAGTGCCTGACATATTTCTCTACGTTATAGCACGGAACAATAATACTAAAAAGCCCTTCCTTCAATACTAACCATCCTTCTTTCAATTATCAAACCCATTAAAAGAGTATGCTACACTATCATCTTTAATTTTTCCCGGATAGTATAGCATTATCACTATATCTGGATCATAAGACTCTATGAACTCAGGAGTAACACCTGATACCTCATCATTATCAACACAGTATATTTCCTTGAAACCTAATGCCAGATACTGACTAACTGCCTTTCCAAAAGAATCTGTAATAACCAAAAGCTTCACATTATTGCTAGCCTCAAGATTCACATATTGTCCTAATGTTTTCCCTAATACAAAATCATAAGTATATCTGGATGTGTAGTCTTTAACCTTCAGCGGACCTGTATTGATCATCATTTCCTGCATAGTACCTACATTACCATTTGCATCCTGTAGTCTTGTATTAAAATCTGGCAAAATAAGATCGAAATCATCAATTCCTGCATAATATATTCCAGTCCTCTGGCCATTAGATCCCAAATGCCATTTATTGTACCTTGTAACCGTATAATTGCTGATATCTGATATTCTTCTATCAACATCACAGCCAGTCTTATCCTGAATATAATCCTCCAATATACCATAGGCATAGAATCCTGCCTCTGTAGTCCAATGATGATCTGTCCTATACATCATATCATACTGATCAGTGTCATCATCATGCATCTCTTCTCTGAAATCGATAGTATCTATCCCTGCCTCTCGCATACCTGATACCAATCTATCTACATTAGAATTACCATAATCCTCTATTCCCTTTGGCAACTCATCATCATATTTACTACACGTATAAGGCGTTGCTGCATAAACAAGTTGTATACCTTTTTCTTGAAGATACTCATTAAATGTTGCTGTATTATCAACACACTCATTTATCTTTTCATCTGAACACTTATCCATAGGTGATAATAAGTAGCCATTATTGAGCTTTATAACTCCATTCATTTCTGGCTGATTCAATACATTTCTAATAGCTCCATTGACATTGACAAACCACATCTTCTTATAAAAGGTGCTGGCTATATTAGTTTCAAACTCATTACCAAGTTCTGGCGTCCACTCATTGTAACTGACTACATCGTTAATATAATAATTTAGTAATTTCCCAAAACTCGGAACACCTAGTCCAAATATAGCTAAACCAAGCACAACTATGTACAGATAATTAGAATGTTTCCTATTTATCACTGTTCCAAAAAATCCTTTTCTTATTCCACATAGCATTTATGCGTTTCTATCCATAAAGCCAATATCAATAGTTCCCACTTTGGCCAACCTTCTGCACCATCTAATATTTGTTGGGTGCCATTATAATCTATGACAGAGAAAACTTTTCCATTTGGATTTCTGAGTAAATCTCCAGTCATAGCAACTATTTCCCTGTCTTTCAGCCACTCACCCATTGGCGGCGAAAAACCATTCTTGACGTTATGTTTAATTTCATCTGTCCACTTATCAGAAAAAGCTTTCCTGAGAATATATTTATCTATATTACCTTTTACCTTATATTCAAACGGTAATGAAATACAAAAATCTGCAAGTTCATAGTCGCAAAAAGGTGTTCTACTCTCAAGAGAAACTGCCATAGTTGTCCTATCTGTCTTGAGGAATCCATTCCCTGGCAAATACCCAACTATATCGTATCTCAATAAATTATCCAATTGATTTCCTGTCAGATACTGATCACTAATAAAATAGCTTTCATCAAATGGTAGTATTCCAAGTTTGCCAAGCATGTCTTCATCCATTATCCTATTACTATTGCGGTAAAAATCTATAATATCAGAGAGATCCAGCTTGGCATTTTTAGCTGCATTGTGCTTCAAAGAATTATCACGCCTTCTTATATCGGTAAGTGAGTCATATCTTCCTTTTTTCTCTAGAGCTTTCATACTCCTATAGTCAAAGTGTTCTATCACATGTAATAAGAATTCTCTCAATCCCAAAGGTATAGCACTCTGCTGATATTTGAGGGCATACGCCATAGTCCTATATGCATAACTATATCCTCCAAGCAGTTCATCACCAGCATCGCCAGTTAATACTACTTTGACGTTATCTCTTGCAGCCTTGGATATCAAATATGCCGGAACTGTAGCGGGATCAGCTAGCGGCTCATCAAATAAGACATTCATCTTATTGAGCAAATCAGCTATATTATAGTCTCCACTATGTAAAGTGATGTGGTTAGTACCATATTTCTTGGCCATTCCCTCCGCATATTTGGATTCATCCACACCATTTTCAAATGCAAAAGAAATCGTTGTAAGATTAGGCTTATATTCCGATGCTACAGAAACCACTGTGCCGCTATCAAGTCCACCGCTTAAAAAAGCTCCTAGAGGAACATCTGCAACAAGCTGATTCCTTACTGCCTTATGAAAAAGCCTTGTAAATTCTTCAACTGCCTCTTCCTCTGTTATTAACTTGTTCGTTTGAGGTAAATCCCAATACCTTGATATATTAGCCTCACCCTCTAAATCAAATATCAATTGATGAGCAGGTGGTAAAGCAAATACATTTTTATATATCGTCTTCGTAGGATACACGTACGAACGTTTTAAATATGATCCAAGAACGTTCTTGTCCAATACCGGTTCCACCAGTCCTGTTGCCAGTATTGCCTTTATCTCAGATGCAAATATGAATTCTCCATTTCTTCCGAATGCATAATAAAATGGCTTCTCGCCAAATCTATCTCTTGCGCAGAACAAACGCTGATTAAGATCATCCCAAATTGCAAATGCAAACATTCCAGGGACTTTCTTCATCATATCAGTTCCATATTTTTCATATAGAGCCAACAACACTTCTGTATCACAACTAGTGGAAACTCTATTAGTAAGATCCTCTTTAATTATGATATCTCTATATCCGTATATCTCTCCATTAAAAACAACAGCCGTTTTATTCCTATTATTTAACATTGGCTGCTGACCATTTTTTATATCAATTATGCTTAATCTCACATGGCCAAGTGCACAATTATCAAAATAATACTCACCTTCTTCATCCGGCCCTCTATAGCGAATAGACTCGCGCATATTGTATAATTCATTCTTATATTGTCTAGCACGCTCTTTTATAACAATTCCTGATATGCCACACATATCTAACTCTCTTTCATCGTTTCATATAACAATATCTATAGCAGTATGTCTCTTCCTGCCATTCTATCTCATATCCATTTCGTTCAAACTCTTTGGTTTGGTCAAAGTCCAATCTATTAACTAGCAAAATAGCATCTGGAAGGCTTGGGCAAATCTCATCTATATCCGTATACATCAGTGGCATAATACGAGCGTCTGCAGACAAATTATAGGCTGCTTCATATATTATCTCTGCATCTAGATTATGAATATCCTGTTGAATAGCAACGACATCTTCTATTCCAGACTCCCTAACATTCTGTAATGGTTCTTTATCCTTAGCAAAAACGAAATCTACTCTGAGTCCACTAACCGAAGAATAAACGATAGACGCCACGATAAATCCAACTATAATCTTAGAATATACTGATTTATTAGTAATGTTAATAAATGCTACCAAAGTACTAGCACTAATCAGTGCAAGAATAGGGTATATATAGGAGGTGTACCTTGTCTGCACATAGAAATTAAAACATGTAGCAACAACCATAAATAGAACAAATGTAGTAAAGATAACTTTCTCCATGGTTCCATAAAAAAGTTTTCCGTTTGTTTTGATCATTGTATATATAAAAATAATAATAAATAAAAGGAAAACTGGCCAAAAGCCAAATCCATACTTACCCATATACAAAAATGTATGCGCCAGTCTATTGATAAACTCTGATGGTGACAAAGAAAGATAACTATCCATAACCCATCTTGCTGGTCCAATCACCGTATCTACAGCTTCGGATGGGTTAGTTAACATATCTAAATAAAATGCATTCTTATATATATACGTCCCTCCACCACACAACATAGGCAGTACATAAAGAATAAAGTTCTTAATTTGTTTTTGAAAAAGTAAAGCTGTGCCATAAATGACAATAAATATTGAATAAAAGAACAACGTAAGTTGAGTTGATCTCATAGACAAATACGCACACAATAATGCCACCAACTCACATAATAATCTACAGAACCAGTTTTCTATTCGTACTTCCCACAAAACAACATGAAAAAACACAAACAGCATTAAAAGCATAGTAGAAAAGCTATAAAATCTCACATATGAAGCCATAGAGAATGCCATTCCACTGAATCCATACATAATTATAGCCAATAATGCTTTATTATCATCCTTTGTTATCTTCTTCACTACATTCCAAAGTGCAAATTGTGAAATAACTAATGAACATATATTCAACCATATTCCTGGCCATCTTGATACTTGCCTCGGCGAGAATACAGCCTGTACAGCATTTAGAAGTACAAAATACGGATCTTTAAGGAATGTTTTAACCAAGAATGGCAGTTCAGCAAAAAAAACTGATTCTCTTCTATCTACAAACAAAGTATATTGCACATATCCAGCACCAAGCCACTGATTGATACTATACTCTTTGTCATCATTAATATAGTGATTGCCATATACTGTCTCAGTAATATAATGAGTTTTCTCAAAACTATAAAAAGTATCCCAGTATAAACTGCCTTGCCTAGATACCCAAAATAAAACAAAAAGCACCTGTACAAAAGCAACAATAATACCTATCCTTTGTTGTTTGGAAAGACATTTTTTATTATTACGTACAAAAACTCTATCTATCATCAAAAACATCCCCAATCAATTGATTCTATGAAGCCAATCCAAATATACAAGTACATACCAAATACTTTCATTCCACTTACCACCATCTATATAATCACGCCACATTTTCAATATACTATTAGTATCAAGAACCGAAGCGCTCTCTATAGATGCTGGACTCATCAGCGCCTCAGCCCATTCCCGCAACTCGCCATCTCTCATCCACTTGTCCAGTGGAATCGAGAAGCCAGTTTTAGGGCGCTCTAATAGTTCCTTTGGTACATATTTATAAACAATTTCCCTAAGAATTCTTTTGGTAACGCCATTATGAAACTTATACTCTAAAGGTAGCCTCCAGGCAAATTCTATTACATCTCTATCCAAAAAAGGCACTCTTGTTTCAAGCGAATAGATCATAGATGCTCTATCTACCTTAGCTAAAATATCGTCCGGTAAATACATCTTGAAATCCATCGCCATCAATCTATCTTGGTCAGTAAGTATCCCATCGCTAGGAAATAAATCATAATAGTCTTGGTAATTATCAGGATTCTTTAGAAAACTAGTATCGGAAACAGAAACAGCCGCATATAATTCAGGCAAAGAACTTGCCCTAAGCCTTTTAACATATGGATCATTTTTGCTCTTTCCCGCCAACATCATTACTCGTGCCCTAGCATGCTGTATACCTAAAGGCAATTTCTTTTGTTTGCTCCAAGAATCCGTAACCCAACCATTATACCTAGGATAGCCGCAGAAAAGCTCATCTCCCCCGTCGCCGCTTAGAACAACAGTAACATCTTTTCTTGCTATCTGACTAATAATACTCGTCGGAATTTGTGATGAATCTGCAAACGGTTCTGTATATATTTTACTCAAACTAGGAATAACTGCTTTAAGTTCTTTAACAGAAACATATTTTTCAGTGTGTTTTGTACCCAAAATCTTGGCAGTCTGAGCAGCTATAGGCGCCTCATTATACTCTGGAGTATCAACTCCTACAGTAAATGTTCTAATTGGCCGAGAAGATATTTTCTGCATCAAAGTAACAATAGTTGTGCTGTCGATCCCCGCAGATAAAAATGCCCCTAATGGTACATCAGAAATCATTTGCCCGCTTATAGAATCTTTAAGTAAAGATTCCAATATTTCAGCCGCTTCATCCATGCTTCCATTGAACTTGTTTTCTTGACACTCTACATACTTATCATATGAAGACCAATATGTAATATCTTCTATCGTATCATACGGCTCTTTTATTTTAAGATAATGTCCTGGTTCAAGTTTCCTAATTCCCTTATAAATAGAGAATGGCGCAGGTATATATCCTCTCCTAAAAAACAATTCAGTAGCTGAAAAATCTATTTCTTGTTTAAAATCATCTAGCACTGTGAAACATGATAATTCAGATGCGAAAGTAAATCTACCATTTATAAAGCCATAATATAATGGCTTTTCTCCCGCTCTATCCCTAACTAGAAAAAGCTCTTTATTCCTTCTGTCATAAAGAGCTATAGCAAACATTCCTTTAACTACTTCTAGCGTTTCATCAATTCCCAAACAGTCAAAAGACTCCAGTAATATTTCAGTATCAGTCGTACTCTTATACTGAATATTATAATTACTGATTTTTTCAGCCAGTTGCTTGTGATTGTAAATTTCACCATTAAATGCAATCACATAATCACCACTAGCAGAAATCATCGGCTGAGAACCAGCTTCTGATACATCTAAAATAGCTAATCTTCTGTGTCCTAAGACAACAGAACTTCTCTGGTCTTTCCAATATCCAAATGAATCAGGCCCTCTGTGCCTGATTCGTTCAGTCATATTCTTTATATCTGTTATTGATTTATATGTACCATTGCATAAGCCTGCTATTCCACACAATTTAGTTATCCTCTCAACCATTATCCGTATATGTCTATTTTGACGTATTTTTTTTCATCTTATATATCGCATATAATGGAGTATTTGACAATACCACATACATTTTTTTTCTAATTGGCATTTCATATATAAAATATTTTCTCATATAACGATCGTTAAGATCCTTAAGCTCACATTTATAATCATTTAAAGCAAAAATTCTAGATGAAATGGCCCTTTCCATTAGCCTATGATACTTATAGCTTGTCCATTCATCAAAAATACGGAACATTCTAATTGTTGACTCTAACATTTTTCGATTAATACTTTCATTCTTATCTAAAATATGATATTGATAAGTCCATGATGATTCACTTGAGTATCTTCTATAAAAGGTCATTATCTCATCAAAGTAATGTACCTTTCCGTAAAAAAGAAAAAAAATTTCCATTGCATATTCCCCCGGGGTATATAACCATTCAACATTCTTCATGCACTCAAAAAATTTGTTATATATGTCCGTACGAAAAAGCATTGAAGATAGATGATAAACATTATTCCTCTTTATCACATCATCCAACGATATATTACAATCATTTTGATTTTTGGCCATAAGCCATGTTTTTCCAGACAAGACATTATAAGCTAATGTCTGATGCGCACAAGCGGACATCTCAGGGTGGTTCTCCATATATTCAACCTGTTTTTGAAGTTTTGAATGATCCAACCAAAAGTCATCACACTCTAAAACAATCATATATTTTCCCCGAGCACGTCGTAGCAGTGGTAGAACGACATTATAACCTTGAGAATAAATATTCTCTTCTTCTATAATCGGTATGATATTACTATATTTAGCAGCATATTCACTAACTATCTCAGCTGTTCCATCAGTCGAAGCATCATCGTGAACCAAAATCTCGAACTCAAAATCAGTCTCTTGCGACAAAATACTATCAAGTGCCTGTCTAATGTATTTTTCATGATTATATGCCATACACGCCACACTCACCATCACTTTATTATTTGGCATAAAAAAATCTCCATTTTTTACTATTTTTTCGCTTTTTATCATAATAATTCAAAATAATCACATCTGATTATAACGATCCATTTATATGCTCATTTTCAAAATCTGTCTATCCACTTTACCATTAGCATTTTTGGGAAGTTCATCCACAATTATTACCTGATTAGGAATCATATACTGTGGTAAATAATCTTTAAGATGTCTTTTTATATTTTCTTCAGTTAGTCCTTCATTCGTCGCAACATACGCTACTAATTTAGAAAACTGGTTCTTGGATAATGTATGTATTACTGCGCACTGTTTAACACCTTCTAATTTGATCAATGAACTCTCTATCTCCTCCAATTCAATTCTATACCCCATATGTTTGATTTGATTATCTACGCGTCCTCTAAAATAGAGATTATCAGATACTAATTCTACCAAATCACCTGTTCGGTACATTCTTTCATAATAATTCTTTTGCAAAGGATTTCTAACAAATGATTTATTTGTTCTCTCTTCATCATTGTAATATCCTAAAGCGAGCTGAGTTCCCATAATACATAACTCACCTATTTGAGATTCATTATCATTTTCGTCCAAAATCACATATTTAAAATTAGGCGCAATCTTTCCTAAAGGAGCCAGTCCTTCCGCTTCAATATCTTCATCAGAAATATGATACGCAGAACATATGCATGTGCCTTCTGTTGGGCCATATACATTATAAAACTCAGATTTAGTACCATATATTCTATATAGTTTCCTCAGTAGTTCCTTGGGATATCCCTCTCCTCCAAAAGCAAATATCCTAACGCTCTGTAAAACATTTTCACTAAGAAGTTTGAGATTCGTTAAATATATGAGCATAGAGGGAACACTGAACCACAAAGTACAACCAACCCTATCAATCAATTCAAGCATATCTTTTGGCTTTTCAACCATGCTTTTAGGAACAGCTAGCATTGATATTCCATTAAACACGGAACAATAAAAATCAAAAACAGAATTATCAAAATATATAGGATTAACATTGGTAAGTATATCATTGCTTCTTAGATTGTAAGTCTTCATTCCCCATGATATAAAATCTATAAGGCTTCCCTGACTTATAAGAACACCTTTGGGAATACCTGTAGACCCAGATGTAAACATAATATATGCAGGATCTGACTTGGTAACAGAAGTAATGATTTCAGTTGATACTTTTGATTCCTGTTTTTCAATTTCTTTATCTGCATCAGGAATAACAAAGTATTCGATGTTCTTTTCTTCGCATAACCCATAAATCATGTCGTTGCTTTCGTCAGCGACAACTATTACAGGGCAAGCAGTATCAAATATTTTTCTAATTCTTTCTAATGGATTTGTATAATCAAAATTTGTGTACGTTGCACCTATCTTTAAACATGCCAACATACAGCCAAAGCCATACTTTGTTTTGTTATTTTGAATAGCTACAACATCATTTTTCTTGATTCCCTTTAACAAAAAAAGATTGGCAATTTTATTAGATATAGTATTCAATTCTAAAAAAGTAATCTTTTCATCAGTATCCCAAATTATCGCACATTCATTAGAGCATTCCTCAGTTATAGCTTCGAAATACATTCCTAAATTGTAAATATATTTACTGTTCATCATGTTCATCCTTGCCATCTTAGGCATATATTTTGCAATAAACTTCAATAGAAGCTTATATAATAATCATATTATAATTATCTATTCCCTCATTAGCTTTGCATATCCAATTCCTTCTTTGCCAAAATGATTACCACTATAAAACATATAATAATCGCCCGAATATTCAAATATGCTAGGATAACACATCATCTCCGAATCCCAGCCAGTTTCAGAAATCTCTATCCCAACCTCTTCATCCCTTCTTTCCCAATGAAATAAATCATCAGAAACCGCATAACCTATTGAATATCCCCTACCTTTTTCATCTCTAAAGTCAAGTCCACATCTATAGCAAAAATACATATGATACTTTCCATTGTAAAAGAACATAGTAGGCGAATTTTGACATTCTAGCTCAACTCTCGGTTGCAGAATATTCTTATACTCAAAGTCCCAATTAAACATATCATGTGATACAGCATGTCGAATAAGATATTGCGTCTCCATTCTATCTTTTCCTTGAACCCATTTAATTCCAGTAGTGTAAAACATATGATACACACCATCTATCAGATATACTACTGGGCAACTATGCAAGTATGGTTCATATAAAGTATCTCCGACTAATGGTCCCAGAGCCACTTTGTTAAACACTTTTCCATCTTTACTTTGTGCAAGACCTATCGCTTCTTTATGCGGTGTACTTACCGCTCTTGTCCAACCTGCATAGAACATATAAAAAACATCTTCTTTTTTTATTATACTTACAGGCATAGCTCCAAATTCATCAAATTCGCCAATTCCTCCAGGAGATAAAACCGGTTCATCAGAAATATCTAATACTTTTGAAAAGTCTTCTTTGTCAACATCAATATAACCACCGTAGCTTAAGCACTGTCCATTAACGTCATAATCTTCCCTTGTAGCAAAATATATTCTGATGCAATCTTCTAACTCAACAGCATATGGCACTTGAGCATGTGAATACATCCATCTGTGTATCCCCCTGGGGCAAAATATCTGCCCCCTTTTTTCCCATTTCATCATGATCGATTTTCTCCTTATAAAATATGCTTATTTGATAATATATGCATTAGGCATCCACGAATTTGGAATGGTTCTTACTATAGCATCTGGTATAATCTCGCTAACTGCACGAGTTTCTCCTGGTGAAAACTCATGTGAATACTGATCAAATATTATTATTCCCCCAACCGCTAGATGCTCCCAAAAGAATGGCAATGAAGCTTTCATAACCTCATACAATCCCGCGTCCATCATAATTAGTTTGAATTTAATATGCGAATGCTTTTCAAAAAAGTCCTTACAATCTTTAGTCAAATCCATTTTATGAATTTTCAAAATATCATCCAATTTCTGTAATTCTACAAGTCGCATCACGCTTTGATAATCAGCACAATATCCGCCCTCAACTATATAGTCAGGATCATCTTTGGTGGGCTTCATTCCCTCAAACCAATCGAAACCATGTACAAGGGTAAGCGCTTCAGGTTCAAAAATCCTTACCAATTTAGCAAAAAGTAATGATGATGCTCCTTTATATACTCCAACATCTGCTATATGCCCCGCTATACCTAAAGTTTTTTTATACAACTCGTAAATGGTTAAGATTCTATTCAGTTGCATGTGTCCAATATAAGCAGTACTTTCCATCAAAATCTCATCCGTAGGTATCTGAGATTCATTCAAATACTCTAGATATTTGTAAAAATCTGCCCGCCTGTTATCAAATCTTAAGTTTTCAAATTCACCAGAATTATGTCCTTCTTTTTCCATATTCGCCTCCATAATTACCTTAAAGTAAACTTTATATAGCCATTTCTATTTTTTACTATTACTTTATTTTCATAAAAAAAGCCTGTCTCACTATCTATCACTTCATCTAAAAAACTAATAGCAACTTTATTAGAAATAATCTGTGCATCATTTATAATATACTCGTTGCCTTTTATAATAATACGAGCTCCCTTATTCTTGGTTGAAAAAGCTCTAACTCTACGTACTAAAGCATCTGATTCCTCTTCATCTAGCTTAATCATCAAATCCTTATCTGCAAAAGAATAGTATATATTATCTTCCTTACTTTCCTGCATGGTATTCACCATGAAATTCCGATGATATGCCTCTTCAAAAGCTTTTGCTTCTGCCATAAAAGATATTTGATATAATAACCCCACATCAATATCCTCAGATATTGGAATCTCAACCTGAGAAATAATACCCCCTGTATCTATTCCATCATCCATAATATGGCAGGTAGCACCTGAGTTTTTCCCAAAAAGTATTGCTCCCGGAACAGGATCGCACCCCCTTAAATCAGGGAGTAGCGATGGATGAATGTTCACAAACATTTTCCCACTTTTTGACAATTCCGTAATTGGTAAAATCACTGGTAATCCATTACTAATAAAAATATCAAAATCCGCTTCTTGAAGCTGTCTTACAAGATCGTTCTTATTTTCGTAAGTATTATAATTAATTTTGTTTTCAATTAAATATCGTTCGAGATATGAACCTTTTACCGCCCAGACACAAGTAATATCCAAGCCCAAATCTAACATTTTTTTTAATACTGCAGCTCTATTACCAGCAAATGCATATTTTGCCATATCATTTCACTTTAAATTAGTTCATTAAATTGTTAATCCACCATCAATATGTATTATTTCACCAGATAAATAATCTGTTTCTATTACATATTCTATGGTTCTGGTAATATCCTCGACTTTACCTAACCTTCTTAATGGAGTTTCTTTTTTCCAGTAGTCCAGCATACTTTCTGACAAAGAATTTTTAGTAGACTCTGTTTCAATAAAACCTGGCGCCAAAGCACATACCCTTATTTTGAACATTCCCAATTCTTTAGCTAAAGCTTTTGTTAATGCTTCTATTCCAGCTTTTGCAGCAGAATAAGCTATCTGTCCCGCATTGCCAGCAGCAGAAATCGAACTAAAGTTTATTATTACACCTTTTACTCTATCTCTTGCCATCTTCTGAGCAATCCTAGTGCTCGTCATGAAACATGTATTCAAATTGTTGTTTATTACTCTATTCCAGCTATCTACTCCATGCGCTTGCATTTTCATTGGATTAATTGCCGGTTCTGAATATATTTCCCCGACACAATTTATAAGCACATCAATCTTGTCTATCTTCTCTAAGACACTCACTAATTCATTTTCGTCAGATAAATCTACTTTATATGCGTTTTGTGCTTCATCATCTCTAATATCAAAAATAATAACATTTGCCCCTTTTTCTCTAAGAGCATTAACCACAGAAGATCCCAGACTTCCTAGTCCACCCGTAACAACTACTGTCTTATCAGCTATTTGCATTTTTTAATTTCTCCTCAACCACGTTAACTACATCTTTAACAGTAATCATCTTCATAATTTCATCGGTAGTAAATTCAAAGTCAAATTCACTTTCTAAATTTGCTATCATTTCCATGTGTGTTAAACTGTCCCATGAATCAATATCTTCCATGCCTATTTCCAACGTAATCTTAGATTCGTTAACACGAAATGTCTCTGCTAAAATTGAAATAATCTTTTCCATAACCTTTTTCCTCTCTTTAATCAAATTTAAAAAGTTTAGTAAACCTTTTTGAGTCTAATCTATACTTAGGTGTATCTGCAACAATATATACAGAATTATCTTCAGTATTTTTTGTAATTACAGCATTTGTACCTAGGAAATTGTAGTCTCCCAAAGTAATATTATGACCAATTGTGCTCCCTATACCGATAAAGCAATTATTACCGATTGTAGTGTTTCCACCAACTACTGTTCCTGAAGTAATCCAATTATGGTTTCCAACATTTACATGATGCGAAATAACTGCTCCAGAATAAATCTGATTATCATCTCCTATCACACAGTATGGACCAACAATAGCACCATTAAAAATAAAAGTATTTGAACCAATGCTAGCATTCGAAGCCACATCTGCTCTAGAACTTACATAGCTTGGCAATACATAGCCTTTTTTTATCGCCTCATCACACTTAGTTTTTCTGACATCATTTAGATCGTGATATCCTATAGCCACATACATTTCATATTCATTTGGTGGAAACAACTCCTGTACCTTCTCAAATGAAACAACTGGTATTCCATTTTTAGAATTCTCAGTAAGATATTCCTCGTCCACGCAAAATGCCGAAATTTCAACATCTGACTTATCATCTTTTATGGTTTGAAATAACACTTCCGCCACTTTACTAACTCCAAAGATAACCGCTTTACTCATAACATCTCCTCATATTAATTCATATTGTTCTAGCAACTGCTTGGTACTATTTATACCATTAAACATTAATACATCAATAAATGAAAGATTAGGAACAAACTCGTTATTATACTGCCTATATTTGACATCCCCCATTTTAATGAACTTTAAATCAATCCCCACATCTCTAAAATGTTTTGCATCATAAAGTGCCTGTCCACCTATAGCATTAATATATACATCGCTTCCTAAACACTTATTGATCTCAATTATACGTTCTTCCGCCTTTAAAGAATTGTTCTTTTCTATTTCTGATGATAAAAGAATTTCTGTACGTACATCAAGATACTTAGAGACTTCTATTAAAGAATTTTTCAAATACTCTGTAAGATCCGATGAGTCATATAAAACTATGCTTTTAAATACAGAAAAAAAAGCTGAATAACAATCAGCTTTTTTATAAGCATTATCAACTGTTCTTAATAATCGTTCGCGTTCCTCTTTCGGAAAAAAAAGCTTTGTTTCATTAATCAGCTTATTTTGTGATGGTTTTTCTATCGAAATAGTAAACTTATGTGCTTTCCCATTTATCAGTATCGAATTACTGTTTATATAACCACGCTTAATATAATTGACATCATCCAAAATAACAAACTTATCAACAGCATTAAGCATTTGCCAATAGCCGAGATACGGAAAAAAATAGGGTTGCATTACTGCTGTTTTCATCAAATCCCTCTCACTATATGTTACATAATATTAGCCCAAATGTATTATTTTTTTAATCTCACAGGATTACCAACATATATACCTGGTATAATCAAGTCTCTCACAACGACTCCGCCAGCTCCTACGATAATGTTATTGCTGATAACAACATTATCCTTAACAACTGCTCCAGCTCCAACAAACGTGTTTTCACCTATTTTACATCTTCCACATATCGTTGCATTGACACTAATATGAGAATAATCCCCAATTGAACTCTCGTGTTCAACAACAGCAGAAGTATTAACTATCGAAAACTCACCTACAGTTACCTGAGGTCCAATATGTACAGCATCACCAATGTATGTACCAACACCAATTGTTGAACCAACTCCCACTCTAGCGTTTATAGATACTAACTCACGATAAATATTTTTAGTAATACCTTCTGCTTTCAAAATATCAACTATTTGACAACGTTTGGCATTGTCTCCAATTCCCAAAAACACATTTTTAGATTTTGCTAGATATTCTAAGTTTCCTGTAAGCTTCATCACCGGAAATTCACCTAGAATAAATTCATCCTCCTGAGCATTGTCATCAAAAAAAACAATTTGCGCATTTTTTTTGCTACATAAAATAGTGTCTGCTACAGATCTAGCGTGCCCCCCGCATCCAATTATTCCATAAAAATCATCCAAATAATCCATATGTAGTTTTACCCTCATAAAACTATGATATCATCTACATCATAATTTCTATCTGCAATCTTGCCTATAATACAATCATAATATAGCGCAGATATACCGTCCCCATTAGTTCGTTTTGCAACAATATTATTATCCGAGAAGACATCCCCCTTCAGTATCACATTTTTTGCTACAAAACATTTTTGCAATGAACGCCTCGTCATCTGTTCCGAACACGTTGGCATCTTCAAACCATTCCCTACGTACTTTTCAACTTTTCTTATTGTAGTTACAAGTTCTTTTAATTCTGATGGTTCTATAGATGCTTTATGATCTGGACCTGCCATATTTTTGTCAAGAGTAAAATGTTTTTCCACAACCTTAGCCCCAGAAACTACAGCATAAGGGGCAGCTCCAACTCCTTTTGAATGATCAGAATAACCAACCAACATATTAAATGAATCTATAAATGTCCTAATAACTCCTAAATTAGCTTCTTCATCAGAAATTGGATAATTTGCTGTACACTGCAAAAGAATAACCCTATCATTAATTGGGCTTATTGTCTCTAACGCTTTCTTTACTTCTTCTAAATAACACATCCCAGCAGAAAGAATTATCGGCTTATTTTTCGCTGCAATTTGCTTTAAAAACTGCACATTAGTAAGATCAGTTGCTGCAACCTTTAATGCTAGAACTTCCATATCGCATAACTCGTTTAAACTATCTTCTTCAAATGGTGTAGCCAAAAAAATCAGCCCTTTACTCTCTGCATATTCCTTAAGTAAGCGCATATCGTCAGTACCCACTTCAAGTTTCTTCAGCATATCGGACTGAGTTTCTTGATTATTGGTGGTTTTTAATTGATAAGGAGCCTTTGCAATGTTATCTAAAATTAGATTTTTTGTCTTAAATGCTTGGAACTTAACGGCATCAACTCCACATTCAGCTGCTGCATCAATCAGTTTTCTTGCTATAAGCATATCTCCATTATGATTAACTCCTGCTTCTGCAATAATAAAAGTTGGAGAATCAGGAGAAATCACTTTCGATCCAATAACTATATCTTTACTAAACTCCATCGCGTAACCTCATTAAAAACTCTGCAATCAAAAAATCTAATTCACTATCTATATCTATAGAATCTGTTTGATCCATGATATATGCAAATCCATTTTTACCAATAAAACTTCTATTTTTCATAAACTGATTCGTTCTTCCTAAATAAATCGCCCCATTTAATCTGTAAAACTTAGGCAATTCTTGACGGCAAGCCCTTTTATCAACGTCTGACATAAAATCATCCATTTTACCATCTTCGCCCAAAGTTCCGCTCCACAGTGGAGAATGCTCACATTCACAAAAACTCACCACAAAATCAGCTTCTTTCTCCTTAATGAGAGAGAATGCCTCTTTTATGTGCCTTTCTGTTCTAAGAGGGGATGTTGGCTGAAGTTTACAGACATAATCGTAATTTTCTCCGTTCTCTTTCAAAAAAAGAAGTGCATGCTCTACAACAGAATCCGAAGAATCCAAGTCACCAGATATACTATCTGGCCTAATAAAAGGAACTTCTGCGCCATATAGCTTTGAAATTTCAGCTATTTTGTGGCTATCCGTTGATACAATTATCTTGTCAAACATCGCCGACTCTTTTGCTGCGATTATCGTATGCGCTACTAGAGGCAATCCGTTTATCTCTCGAATATTTTTTTGTGGCACTCCTTTTGAGCCGCCCCTTGCCGGTATAACTGCTACACTCTTCATTATTATCCTCGACTTATTGCTTCCTCTACAATTCTTATTTGCGATAAAATCTCATCTATTTCCAAATTATATACTTCCAAAGTAACGGTTTTATTCTTATATTTAGATAATTTACTATACAAATATCCTTCACTTGTAATTGCTATGTTTTGATCGGATACGCCATCATTTTCACTAACATGGACCTCTTTAACATAATTTATCGTTTCATCAATGAACTTATCCAAATCAAACTTATATGTGTTACTGGACACTTTAGCGTGCGCTAAATCCATCAAAAAGCTAATATTGTCACTGTCAATAGAATATAGAAGTTCTCGAATCTCTTCACCATCAACTCCCAGCAGCAACTGTCTATCATTCTTGGCAAAGTTAGCAGCAACATTATTTTCTATAGCTATTCCTACCGCCTTCTTTTTTCCATAGTTGCAAAGCGCGTTGACATTAGCTACAAATCTACATTTTGCTTCTTCATAAGGAATTCTTTTTAAATATATCTGTTCTCTGCTACCTAGTGCAGAACCATCCGTATCAAAGCAAAAACCACAATGCACAGAATAGTATGGTATTCTTAATTCAGCACATATATCTATTGCTTCCATGCACATGCCAACGCTTAACCGCTCTATTTCTTTATTATTAGACGCTAAATTAAGTGCAAAAGCTTTCTCGGGAGTAGGAAAATAGTTGTGAACAAGGAAAGCGAATTCATTTTTGGCGTCATTCAAAATCTCAATTGTCCTAGGATCATAATCTAGTCCTGGTGCCAGTTCAATATTCCATATCTCATTTTTACTAGCTAAATCCAGCACTTCTTTTAAACTTTTAGATTTAAACGCTCCTGTACTTACATATATATTCATAGCCTTTTTCGTCAAAATGTCTTTCCTCTATATACTTAGTCATTAACCACAGCATTTAAATCATCATGAATCCTATCAATAACTTCTTGACTAATTTCATAAGATGTAGGGAAATTAATTCCACACTTAGAAATATGATGTGATACCTCACAAGTCCGATTAGCATATTGTCTGTAAATATCCATCTCACTCAGTGGAGTAAAAAAGCCTCTTGTATCTATTCCACCTTCAGCCATCTTCGCAAATAACTTAGGACGCACTTTCTCCTCAACCAATCCAGAAACTAACCAAGTTATCTTCTTGCGCTTTGCAAGATTATTTCTCTGAAAAACAATTGCTGAATCGCTCAATCTTTCTCTATATAAATCCTCCAGTTTTTTTCGTTCCTGCAGAATATCAGTAATTCTTTCTAACTGCGCACATCCGATAGCCGCTTGCATATTAGTCATTCTATAATTAAAACCAACCACTTCATGATAATACCTCCTCGTTTTACTCATTCCGTGATCTCTTAACACTCTCATTGCTCGATCGAGTTCGGTATCGTTGGTTATACACATTCCCCCTTCTCCCGTAGTAATTACCTTGTTTCCAAAGAATGAAAAACAGCCAATTGCTCCAAAGGTTCCCACTTTTTTACCATTGAATTCTGCACCATGAGCTTCCGCACAGTCCTCTACTATAATGATATTGTTCCTATGAGCAATGTCACATATCCTCTCCATATCACATGGTTGTCCATATACATGAACTGGTATTATTGCCTTTGTCTTATCAGTTATAGCTTCTTCTATCTTATCTGGATCAATACACCAACTATCCTCTTCGACATCTACAATTACAGGTGTAGCACCCGTATATATTACAGCATTAATTGTTGCCGCAAAAGTTAAATCTGGAACAATAACCTCATCGCCTACTCCTATCCCAAGCGCTACTAAAGCTAAATGTAAAGCAGTTGTCCCGTTTGACGTTGCAACACCATGACTAGCACCACAAAAAGCTGCAAATTTTTCTTCAAATTGAGTAATATACTTTCCATTACTAGAAATCCAAGTAGACAAAAATGCATCCATCAAGTATTTATACTCATTACCATTTAATTGCGGCTGCGCAACAGAAATATGCATATTCTCATTATACTCAGAATAATCAACAACTCTTCCTTTTTCATCTAGTATGGGAAGAATTGACACTTTATAATCAAATAGTTTGAACACTTCTTCAGGGTTATCTGCAACATGCGCATACTTGAAGCTTTTGATCGCAAATTGAATAGCTTTTTCTTTTAATCCATGTCCATCCAACAAACATCTCCTAATATCGCCATCAGTAAGGATTCCAACCATAATATCATTTCTATCCACCAGAAATGCTGCCTTTTTACCATTAACATCTATGCATTTCAAAACCTCTTCCAGTGTGGATTCCACCGAACATTTCATAATTTCAATGCCCATAACGTTATACCCTTTCCTTTATTACTCAATATCACTTTTCAACTGATAATATTTCATCTACATCTTTTACGATGTGAAAGTGCCTGTTATATTTTTCGACCCTATTAAGTAATATAATCATTGAATCAAATATATTTTTGGGAATAATGCATTTCTCATAATTCATTCCCGTAGCAAAAGTATACACCTCACACGTATCTCCAAACAACACATATGGAAAATAGAGCGCTGATGAAATACATCCAATAATAATCTTGTTTTGCACTTCTCCATTCATACATCTGATTTCCCACGGAACATTATTCTCAAAGATATTAATATATTGCTTAACATTGTCATATACACTAATATCCTGCCCCGGATGTGGTATTACTGTTATCTTTCGAGGGGCAATCCTCTTACCTAAGTCCTCTATTATATTCATAGAGTATTCATCATCTAAATATCCATGCGAAGTATCTAAAAATACGTATTCGTCGCATATTTCTTTTTTTTCATATCCAAAAACTTCATTTAACTCCCTGACATATTTCTTGTCTGTACAGTCAATAGAAGGGACTTCAATGACTGTATGTTTACTTGCTACTAATTTCAATTCCGGCTTCCATAAATATTCATCTATTATCTTTGGTGAATCAACATTAAAAACTTTATTATCAAGATATCTCGTAACTTTACCAATTAAATTATTCTCATAGTTTCCAAAGATCCCGTATCCTTCATTAACCACATAGCTTCCCTGTGCATCCTGAAGGATATGCCATTGATATTGAATTTTTTTTAATATTTCATATCTTCTCACATAATAGTATGTATGGCCTGGATTCCAAAAAAATACATCCGTATATTCATATGGGCGACTAATCCCTATTTTTAATAATGCCAACTGAGGCAAAACGTAATAAAACATCCTTTCTTTTCTAGGAAAGTAATCATCCTCAATTCTATAAACATTTCTAAAATATGGCTTAATTGTTTTTTCATACCTATAGTCAAATTGTTTCGAATTTAATATTACGTCAACAACATCATGATTATAGAAATTTTTTTTTATTTGAATAGCTTCTAATAATTGAAACCTTGTTCCAATTATCATTAGTAGGACTTTCATGCTTCTATGTACCTCGAACTCTTATCTATTAATTATTTCATTTTCTACATATCCTAATTACATTACATATTTTGTCAACGTCATCAACTGATAAGTCCGCATATAGTGGTAATGTCAAAACAGTCTCGCTTACGTGCAAAGCTACTGGAGTTAACGAAACATCAAAGCTTTCTTTGTAACAATCAAGCCCATTTGTAAGAGGATAAAAGTATTTTCTAGCCATAAATCCATTTTCAATCAACCTATCATAAACCTCATCTCGGCTTGTGCCAAACTCTTTTTCAAAAAGTACAGGAAAATATGAATAATTAGGCAACACATTCTCGCTGACATAATTTAATCTCAAGCCTGGAATATCTTTCAAATTAGCTATATACGCCTGTACTACCTGAGAACGTTTTTTTATTTCTTCATCAATATGCCTTAAGTTACATAGCCCCATCGCCGCACAAAACTCGTTCATCTTGGCATTTACACCTATAGCATCCACAATTTCTTCATTCTTTATACCAAAATTTCTAAGCCTGCAAATTTCTCTGGAAAACGCCTTATTTCTAAAAATCACAGCGCCACCTTCTATCGTGTTAAAAACTTTAGTAGCATGAAAGCTGAAACAAGATGCATCACCAAATTTACCAATACCAATATTTTTATATTTTACTCCAAAAGCATGCGCTGCATCATAAATAACTTTAAGGCCATACTTATCAGCTATTTTTTGTATACCTTCAACATCACACACATTTCCATAAACATGGACAGGTAAAATAGCACTGGTTTTATCTGTAATCATTTGCTCAATCTTGTTGACATCAATTGTATAATCATTTGGGTTTATGTCACAAAACACTGGTTTAAGACCATTTCTTACAATAGCATGTGTAGTTGATACAAATGTAAAAGGCGTAGTAATAACCTCACCTGTGAGATTCATAGCTTGTAATGCTAATTCAAGCGCCATATGGCCATTAGTTAGAAGGTCAATATTTTCCACCCCCCCTAAAAACACTTTAAGCATTTCAACAAATTGCTCATGTTTAGTTCCCATATTGGTAAGGTAATGTGATTCCCATAATTCTTTTATCTCATTTATGTATTCCTCCATTGGAGGCATGGAAGATCTAGTTACATAAATCATTTTCTTTGATGTATTCATTTAATGCCCCCCAGCAACTCCTGCGGAATTATATCTAACTTATTCCGTTCAATTGCCTCACCATCCTTCACTTCATACACTCTGTCACAATTTCTTATTGTAGACAATCTATGAGCAATAATAATAAGTGTTTTGGTTCCTATAAGTGCATCAATTGATTCCATTACGGCGTTCTCAGTTTCTGTATCTAATGCTGACGTTGCCTCGTCTAATATCAAAATCTCTGGATTCTCATATAAAGCTCTTGCTATGGCCACTCTTTGCCTCTGGCCTCCAGAAAATTTCACCCCCCTTTCTCCCACAACAGTTTCGATACCATCAGGCAAATTTCCAACAAATTCACCAAGTTGAGCCTTTTCTAAAGCTTCCCTTACTTTTTCTTCATCAATCATCTCATTTGGCAAACCAAACGCAATATTTGCTTTTATAGTATCATCAATCAAATATACATTTTGTGGCACATATCCTATTGTTCTCGCCCATACATGCGGAATCTTACTAACATCATAATCATCCATAAGTATTTCACCAGTCTGCGGCACAAATAATCCTAACACTATGTCCGCCAAAGTGGTTTTTCCTGATCCAGACGCTCCAATTAGTGCAATGGACTCCCCTTTTCTGATAACCATATTTAGATTACTAATAACATTTTCTTTTGAATTTTTATATTTCCATGAAATATTATGAATACTTATATGATCTCTAAACTGAATATTATTATCACTAACATCTTTTGCCATAACAGATTCCTTAATACGATTTTCATCAATCTTTCTTGCTTCAGAAATATTGTCATAGCAAATACTCAACCTAGCTTGATTAAACACTATATTATTTATTCTTGTAGACATTTTTGATACGGAAGGAAGTATTTTAAAAGCCCCTACTGAAAATGCGCCTAATACAGGAATAAAACTTGCCACATCTACGCCCATAGATATCCTAATGCAAGCAATGCCAATAAAACCTCCTACACATACGCCTTCAAGAATTCTGTCTGGACAGGCTCCAATAAAATTGCTTGTAACTGTAAGTTTTTCTAATATTTTAGATGCCTTCGAATACTGCTCAATAAATATGTCACGTCTATCCATTACAGTAATCTCTTTTATTCCATTAACTGCCTGATAACTATACATGAATTGCTTAGTATTAGCATCAACACATGCTATACCAGCCTGCTTCATTCTTTTCTTAAACCCATAAATAATGATAAAAAAGCAAGCAGCTGCAAGAAAAATCGCTCCTACCGCAACAAATAAATCTGTTACCAGTAAATAAATGCCAATCATAATTGCCGTAAAGAAACTTGTCAAAAATTCAAACGAACTTAACAACACCTGATAAGCAGCAGATGTATCACCATTTATTCCCCTGATAACTACAGCACTGTTAGTATTAACAAAAAATTCATATGGCCTTTTCAAATATGATTCCAGCATCAGAGTAGATAATTCTCTAAGAAAACTTGCAGAAAACTTTTGTTGCACGTAAACACAAACAAGTGCAACAATATTTTTAATCAAAAATATAATTATTATCACAATTCCCATAGCTGAAATCATTTGCACTGATGTCATATCAGGCCAAAAATCATAAAGGACATTTGTATACCACTTTTCTTCTACATGCTTATCAGAAACCATAACATCCAAAAATGGATATATTACAGAAACGCTAAGCAGTTCTAGTAAAGAACATACTATCATTGTTGCAAAAACAAAAATAGATTTTCTCTTTTGTTCTGTGGTCATAATAAAAAGCAATTCGGAAATTATTCTTTTTAAAGATTTATAATCATTCATACATCTATACTTTTGATCAGAAAAAATGTTTTCTTATCAAACTCCAATTCTGTATAATATATTTTATATTTCCGTAATATCTACGTATGGTCGCGAATTTTTTGGAAACGTCTTTTTCATTTGGAATCCCCTGCTTAATTATTTCAGACAGTTCCTCGTCCGAAATAATCCCTCTTTTTGAAAAATCTATATCTATTCCATACTTTTCAAAAAGAGGCTTCACGTATGGTAAGTACCACCTTCCTCGAAACAAGCCTAATCCACCTAATGATATCCCTCCAGCAGTATAAATATATGGAAAAATATAATCATAATTTATATCATACGAATAAAACAGATGAAATGGATGCCTGTAGCTTCTCCAATTTCCATACGTCTCCCATTCCCAGGGATTCTCGTCATGGTCTAGATAACTAATTAGTCTAGTTCTTCTCCATAATGCAGCTTGACAATTAAACTTATATGTTCCAAATATGTGTCGTTTTTCAAATCCAACATACTTATCATCTTTTATATTATCAGAAAATGTTTCCATATAACTGAACACTGATATTTGCTTATTTTCTTCCATCCAGCCAATATGCTTATATATCTCTTCCGCATTTATTTTTCCCATCATAAAAAAATCATCTAAAAGAGTAATAATATATTCAGTATCTATCCGCTTTAGCGTTTCACGCAATCTTTTCGTCCACGACACATCTTCATCAGTTTTATATAATTGAAAAGTCGTTATGTTCAATCCCTTATAGGTATAGAATTCACTTTCAGTATTTAGAACTATCGGTATTTCTTCTATTCCTTCCCATTCATTTTTTAATATTTTGAAAAAAGGATCCCATAAATCCCGATATTTATCACAACTGGACACAACTATAGTATATTGTCCTTTCAAAACATACCTCCACTCCTATTTTTTTTCTCTATGCTTCCATAGACAATTTGAGCTGTTACAGCCACAGTAATGCACAGAAGATAAAGCATTATATGGGATTTCATGCCATGATTAACACCAAAGCGTTTTAGAACTTCAATATAAATCATACTAATAGCCTCATGTAAAATATATAAAGGAAAACTTGCCTTTCCTATAAACGTAAATATTCTATTATCATATATCCGATAGTTGGTAATACCGCTAAATGAAATTGACACACCAAAAGATAGCAATATAAATAATGGGTATTCGAATTGCATTGGCAAATCCGAACATATGTATACCAAAGAAAGACTATAAATTCCAATTTCAATCAAATGCAAAGCCATTCTATATTTTCGCAACGTATCATTATACTTTATGTATTCACTTAATTCAGACATAATACATCCAATACACATTACCGCTAAAGGATACCATATTCCACTAGAAGACCTTAATCTATCCTTATAATTCAATAAAACATAGACGCAAGTTATAGAAGTTAGTGGTGCAAGAATTTTAATAAACCATTCTCTTTTCAATAGAATAATCGGATAAATAATCAATGAACATATCATTAAAGCGGACAAATACCATGATGCCGGAACGAAATAGCCATTTGGATATTGCATTCTTCCATCAAATCCAATGTATTTTAACATAAGCAATCCCGGTATATTATAAATTACTTGCTTCAAACCACTCGATATTCCTTCAACCATACTGCACCCTAAGAAATATAAAAAGAATGCAGGAATATACCATACCATAAAAGATTTATACTTTTTCCAGATATATTTTGTGGTTTCATCTGGAATATTCGCATCTCTTGATATTTTCTTAGCAGATTTAGCTAAAAGATATCCCGAAACCAAAAAATAAAACACGACCGCAAAACCACCCTGATTTATCACTTGAAAATGTATACCAAAAGCATCAAATAGACTACTTCGCATACCTAAATGATGAAGCATAATCACAACTGCAAAAATAAATCTCAAAAAATCAATTTTACCATTTCTTTTGGTCATACTACTCGTTTAATCTCCACTCTTCTAGCTGAACACTAATTACTGATGGTATTGATAATAAAGATAAATAATTAAACCACCCCCAAGGCTTCCCAACCTTTTTAGAAGTATGTTTTACTTTTTTATGCCATATATATAAAAATTCACGTTCAAATATTACTACGTCATATTGAGGCTTTTCTCTGTTTAACTTGAATATTTTCTTGATAGCATTTGAATAGTCACTAGGTTTGTAGCGACTATTATCATATGGTAACTCTGCTATGATATCGCAATCATCTTTCGATAATTCTCTGAATACATTTCCAATTCTTTTGGCTGAAACACTCATTTGACAGTTTGCTTGTTTTTCTTGATAACTACTGGAAATCTGTCCTTCATGTTCTCTATATTTTAATAGCGATTCCCCTATTCGATGTAATTTGCCACCTTTTATGATTATATCAGTCACTAGTCCATAATCCTGTGCGTACCTCAAGCTTTCGTCATACCAGATTTCATGTTCATCCAAAAATGCTTTTCTCATCATAAATGTAGGATGGGCAAATCCAACATTTTCAATCAGCATTCTAATATCTGATATTTCATTATTTCTAATCCTGCTACGTATCTCACTCTCATCATATATGATATTATCGCCATCAAAAACCACTGTATTCGAACCACACAAACAAACTTCTGGATTATTCTCCATATATTCAATTTGCTTTTGAAATCTTTCTGGAAATGATATATCATCAGAATCCATTCTTGCAATGTACTTCCCCTTGCACTCTTTTAAAGCCCTGTTAAGTGATTTAGTCAAACCAATATTCCTAGAATTCCTGATTAACTTGATCCTATTATCTTGTATATTATATTCTTCCAAACATTCAACAGTCTCTGTGTTTTTGCAGCCATCATCTATAATGATAAATTCATATTTCGTATAAGATTGATTTAAAATACTATCAATAGCCTGCTTTAAATATTCTTTAGGCGTCTCATAAACCGCCATGATAACTGATAGCATCAATTCTTCATCTTTCATAACTTATTTCCCATTAACTTATATGCAGCATATTGCTCTAATTCTTGTCTTAGTACTCCGTCTCCGAAATGAATCCATTCCACATGCTCATTCCTAAGAATATCATTGACTTTCACCAAAGCATCTATTATTATGTCAACACGTTTAAGTGGAATTAATGATGCACAACTAACTATTCTAAAAGAAGATACATTTTCACAACGTATATAATCAGCGTCCAAACTGTTAGCTGAATTAGAACCTATATAGCAAACAGTATATTTGTTCATAAACTGTTTGCCAAATTTAGCAATCTCATATTCTTTCCCGGAATCACAAACAAAAAAAATTTCATCTATCACCTTGTCAATTATTTTACTGAAAGGTTTTCGCTGACTCCGGGGCCATTGTTCATCCTGATAGTCGTATCCATGCGCTCTTGTCGTAACATAAATCCCGTCATTGGACGACATGTTTAGGCCAAGGCCAAGAACAGGAGCTAAATTCCAATATGAATATACCAATGCAGTTTCTTTTCTCGCTTCACCTTTCTGCATATTTGCATTAAACCACTTATAAAATTCCTCTGCTTTTCCGTAGTATTTTATGGATTCCCAAATTCTTATTAGCTTCCTTTTTGGGGAATGTATAATTTCTAATTTCTCATCTAAAATTCTTTTATCAAATAGATATTTGATTCCATAGTATACAGTTTTCCATATGTTCCAATCGTCGATAAATGGGCAATATTTCACTTTGTTATATTCTAGTCCTAGAACACTTTTAATATTCTCTTTAGCCATCTCATCAATAATCTCGCTAGGATTACCGCATATTCTGGCAATAATAGATACCTCATAATTCTTGACCAATTCTTGTAATTCCGACTTTATAAAACTTACATCAGAAGTATCATACGGAAAACCTTCGGTCAAAAAGTAGATTTTTTTTACATCCGAATACTTTTCCTTTAAATAGGTGACAAATGTCTTAGCATTACATTTAGCGTCAAATTTACTATTCCATATTTCACAAGAACGCCTTCTCATAAGCTCTTTCTCATCTTCTGAGCATGTTAAGCAAGAAATAATAGCATCTGCAACTTCATCCGCAGTCGGATTTGCAGGCAGTAGTAAGCCATTCCCATCTATCATCTCACTTATACCACCTACATTAGTAGCAATAATAGGTATTCCAGCGCTTTCCGCTTCCATAATTGATACTGGCAGCCCTTCATTCTCTGATGTCAAAAGTAAACAATCAATTTTATTATCGTTATAATATTGGAGTATTTGCTCATTAGGCACATGCCCCATAAACTTATATGTTACCATTTGTCACCTTTTCAAACTGATACATTAAAAATCTTAACCCATCTTGCCGAATCGATAATTCTCCACATAAGACCATTTTTAAGCTGTAAATCTTTGTCATCAGATTTTATCCACCTCAATACTCTGTCTGTATCAAATAAATCTTTAAACTCCTTCAGAGCTTTTTCAAGTTCTCTGTGATAAAAATCCCTATTCTCAGCAAACCATTTCTCACCAGGTGTCTCAAATCCAAATTTACTTATCCTTTTCTGAACTTTTTCTGGTAGTATCCCGCTTAATCCATCTCTTAAAATCGCCTTAGTATACCCATTTCTTAGTTTATACTCAAATGGCATATCATAGACCGTATCTACCAGTCTATAGTCTAAGAAAGGATTTCTCGATTCTATAGAAAACGCCATTGAATACCTATCACCCTGATGCATCTGATATAAAAGCTCATTTTCCATATAAGTCTTAATAAATGCTTCCGGATTGCGTTTGGGATAGATCAATTCATTTTTTAAAACATTCTTTATCACCGATTGGCTAAAAGGCAATTTAGCAATTTTCATCAAATAAAGCCTTTTAAGCCCCTTTTCCATAAACACGGGAGTTAAAAAGCTTTTAATTGCAGATAGCACAACCAATTTATAATTACTTTTTTCAGTAGGCACCCTAAGTCTAATATAGGCATCTACTTCTTTTTTAAAAAGCTTATAATTTAGCATTTTTAGGGCATACAAAAAAAGAACTGTATAAAAATCTGTATACCCTGCAAGCTGTTCGTCAGAGCCTTGCCCATCTAGCATAACTGTCAGGCCATTCTCCTTGGCAGCTTTACACACTGACCATTGAGCAAATCCGGTGGTGCCCGAGATAGGTTCATCCATATGCCAAATAAGTTTATCCAATTCAGCTATCATCGTCTTTTCATCAGGAAATATTTTATGCGAAGTCACATTAGTATTCTCTAAAACTTCATCAATATATTCCTGTTCATCATATTCCTTTTCCTCAAAACATGATGATATAGTATGCTGCTCCTTAAAATCTTCCCTTACACCATCTCGTGTTACTAATCTATCCGCAATACATACTATAGCAGAACTATCCAATCCCCCTGACAAGAAATAACCAAGTGGAACATCAGAGCGCAACCTAAGCCTTACTGAGTCTTCAAAAACATCTCTAAAGGCATTACATGCATCTGCATAAGATTCTTTAAATGATTTGTTCTTATGAACTTCATAGTATTTCTGAATCGTGTATTTATGATTATCAAGTTCGTAAATCAAATTATGTCCAGGTTTCAACTGATAAATATCTTTAAATAACGTATATGGAGGTCTTTCTATATTACCTCTGATAATATACTGCATCAAAAGCTCTCTATTTGCTCTTGGATTATTATCGAGTATTTCAAAGAACTGTTTAATTTCTGAGGCAATCAGAAACATCCCTTCACTTTCAGTGTAGTAAAATGGTTTAACCCCGAACCTATCTCTGGAGCAAAACAGCTTTTGCTGTTTTTGATCATATAGAACAAATGACCACATGCCATTAAAATGTTCTACGCATTTCTCCCCCCATTCTTTATAAGCAATTATCACTACTTCTGTATCGGTCTTTGTTTGAAAAGTATGCCCTCTACTTATTAACTCATCTCTTAGCTCAATATAGTTATAGATCTCTCCGTTGTAAACCAACACGAAATTATTAACCTTTTCAAATGGCTGATGTCCATCACTCGATGTATCTATAATAGCTAATCGCCTATGACCAAGAGCAACTTTTTCATCATAAAAAGTGCCTCTATCATCAGGGCCTCTATGCGCAATTATATCAGTCATCAGCTCAAATTTCGCTTTATCAATGACACCCTTTTGTCTTATACAAGCAGAAATACCACACATACTATTTCCTTACCCTTACTTAATAATCTTATGTTTAATGCTTTGCAAACAGTGTTTCAAAGCTAGCTCGTTTGGATAATCAGCAACAGTTTTATTGGGCGCAGCTAGTATTTCCTGCCATTCTTGTTCTGAAATATCGAGTTTCTTAAGTACATATTCTGTTTCCTCAGCCATCTGCTCTGGCGTACTTGTAGGAATCTGAATCTCAGCAAGCCCTTCATCTCTTGTCATTTCTCCGCCTACAATGAGACTAGAAATATGATCTCTGCGCTTCTCCCATCCATATTTCTGAGGCAGATAAACTTCCTGGAAGAACTTTGTAAACCTTGATTCAAAATGTTTACCACCATAATACTTCCAGCCAAACTCTTTCTCCAAAAGAGCAATTGCTCCTTTTTTAGAATAATCAATATATTCTAATGGATTAATAAATTTAACCGGATAAAAATATTCATAGCCAAAGTACTGATCCCAAAATGTAATGTGCGGATATTTTTTTAGAGATATTTTCCCTCTTCCACACTTTTTATATACACCCTTAATATTTATCCAATCTCTTGGCGATTGCTGGTAAGCATGGGAAAGAATTCCTTCTGTAGCAAGATTGGCACCATTCATTAAATATTTGATGTGATGTTTCTTGCAGTATTGTCTGACGGCTGCAATAAAACAGTGATCCTGAGGAACATCTTGATTAGCCAGTCCTGAAAACATATATGCGCGCTGCAATTCCTTAATAGTTGGCCAATCCATAACCACTGTATGAAGATCATATCCTAGTTTAGCGCACATCTTTTCGATATTCTGAACTGCTATTTCCGAATTCCATCCAGCATCCACATGAATTGCTAATACTCTAAGTCCATATTCATGACATAAATACAAAAGATATGAGCTGTCTACACCACCAGATATTCCTAATGCGCAATCGTATTCATCATTTTTACAGTCTTCCTTCATTTTGTTGATTATTTCAGAAAGCTGTTTTTCTCCATTATCCTTATAATGGCTATACTGTTTGCATAGATCATCGTACTCATGGCAATAGTTGCAAACACCATTTTCATCAAGCACAAGATTGGGATCGCTGGTAGTATCCATGATGCATCTGCTACATATTTTGTACTGTATTTTTTTATTTGCTGTAGATTCCATTCTCTATTAACTCTTTCTCTTCTGGATAATTAATTAATACAGCCTGTTTGTCTCCAAAAAAAACAAAAAGACTACCTGCTGCTACTGCATCTGCCCCTGCGTCTAATGCATATTTTAGATCAGCAACTGTTCTAGCTCCACCACACGCTATTACAGGAATCTGTACAGCGCTTGAAACTGCAGATATTGTCTTTTGATCATAACCAATTCTCATACCATCATTATCTATAGAGTATAACAATATCTCTCCCGCACCATAATCAGCATATTTTACAGCCATATCAACTGGGTTCTGCTTTAATTTCTTACCGCCATCTTCGACATAGCATGAAACTCCAAATAGCCCTTTTCTATAATCTATAGAACATACAATACTCTGACTACCAAAATATTCCGCTGCCTGTCTTATTAGATTGTAGTTACTAGCAGCAGTATTAATCACCACTTTTTCAAATCCTAATCTAAATAGTCTCTTTATCTGATCGATATTATTAATTCCGCCGCCGTAACTAAGAGGCATAAATGCTTCAGAAGCCATCTTTTCTAACAGTTCAAAATCTGGTTCTTTATTCTCCTTAGTGGCTGTAATATCAAGAATACATAATTCATCAACATACTTTTCATTAAATATCTTGATGGCATTTATCGGATCACCCAAATACTGCGCCTTATCAAATTTCTTGGTTTTTACCAAATTACCATCTTGTATTAGCAAGGTCGGTATCACTCTTGGTCTATTCATAAACTATCATACCCTGACAAAATTCTTAAATATTTGCATCCCATACTTATGGCTCTTTTCAGGATGAAACTGAAAGCCATATATATTTCCCTTTGATATACCCGCCACAAAATCATAACCATAGTTACACGTCATAAGCACATCAGAAGCATCATCGCAAACAGCGTGAAAACTGTGAACAAAGTAGAATCTATTCTCGTCACGCTGCATATCATCTACGATTGAATCCTCTTTTTTAATGTCCACGTAGCTCCAGCCCATATGAGGGATTTTGTAGTCGTCATTTAGCCGAAATCTCACAGAATCAAACGGTAATAAACTAAGGCCCTCCAACTCTCCTTCTTCGCTTTTACGTCCTAACAGCTGCATTCCAAGGCAAATACCCATAATAGGCTTATTATCTTTAAGCACAGCATCTTTTATTGCGTCAAATAGACCAAAAGAATGCATATTGCTTACTCCCTGATCAAATGCTCCTACTCCAGGGAGAATCAGCTTATCTGCATTCTTAATATCATCTATGTTTCTGGAAATCTTAACTTCATCATATCCTATTTTATGTAACATATTCTTAATAGAAGCCAGATTTCCCATATCATAATCAATAATTACAATCATCAATCCACCATCTTATTTATAAACATTTATACAGAACCCATTTTGTCAAACCGTCCTTCAAACTCTAATGTTGAACAGCTGTCTAATGGAAACTTAACCATCTGTCCTGTTGCAGCTGATTTATATATAGCCAAAACAAGCTCAAGAGCTCTTTTACCAGCCTCTGCATCTACATAAGGTTGCCTATCACTCTGAATTGCGTCAATAACATCAGCATATAATGGTGTATGTCCGAATCCATATACATTAGGCGGATTCTCATGAAACCTAGCCTTAACTTCTTCTGGATCATCCAGCATGTCTGAGAAACGCCACTCTTCAATTACATTAACTGATGTACCTCCTGCTTTTACAGTTCCCTTTTCTCCAAAAAGATACAACGTTTCTTCAAGATTCTTTGGATAAATGTTGGTAGTTCCCTCTACTATACCGTAAGAACCATTTCTAAACTTAATAAGTGCAATTCCCAGGTCTTCTGCTTCAATGTAATCATGTTTGAGACGATCAGTCATCCCAACAACGCAGTCAATCTCATCTCCCATCATCCATCTGAGAAGATCAATATTATGGATACACTGATTCATAAGTGCACCACCGTCCTGTGCCCAAGTTCCTCTCCATTTAGCACGAGAATAATACTCATAATCTCTCGCCCACCTAATATGCGCCGTTCCATGAAGCAACTTCCCAAATCTCTCCATATCAACAGCTTCTCGAATCTTCTGGATAGACTTGTTAAACCTATTCTGATGGCAAGCACATACTTTTAATCCTTCCTCCTTTGCTGCCGTAATTATACGATCAGCATCTGCAAGCGATAAAGCTATAGGTTTCTCAATGATTATATTAGCATGTCCTTTTTTTAAGCAATTAATTGCGATCTCAGCATGTTTGCCTGATTCTGTCGCTATAGCGACTAGTTCTGGTTTTTCCTTATCTAACATTTCAAGGTAATCAGTATAGCAATGTACCTGTTCAGGCAATTTGAACTTCACCATCTTGTCATGCATATTTTGCTCAACAATATCACAAATAGCCACAATCTCAAGGCCATTATTCTGCGCTGCCACAATATGGTTAGGTGATATACGGCCACAGCCAATTAACGCATATTTCATAAACTACTCCCTTTTAAGTCCAAAATAGATGAAAATATTTAACCAATCATTTCATTATAGCAATATTTCCCCTAAAAGCCAAAACGCTTTATACTCATTCCTTAAGATACTCTAGAACTGGCTTCATAGTAATATTCATATCAGCATTTTTTCTACAAAAATCAACGATAGTCTCCTTCAGTGTTTCCTTTGTTCCATATTGTTCTAAGTTCTCATAAAAATGCACTATTTTGTCCATATCTATAACAGAACTATCATTATTGAACTGGATAAAAAAAGGAACGTCTTTACCTATAAAAATATCTTCTCTACATCCCGACACTATAGGTAGTCCATGTAATAGATACTCTCTAATTTTAAGCGCACTGGATAGGTATAGTTTTCTTTTATATGCGCCAAAGATTCCGAGCCCAATATCTGCCTTTTTATATACTTCTTCTAGCCTTTCCCCTGTTAATTTCCCATAAAAAAAAATCGAATCTGTCAATCCAAGTTTTTGAACTAATTTCTTGTAATAATTAAGTTCTGTTCCTTCACCTACCATATGAAACAAAAATTCGACTTCATGCTCTTCTTCATTGTATTGTTTCAGACCTTTAATAACGCGCTCATACCCATGAGACTTTTGAAAATTCCCAACTGTGAATAGATTTATTACTTTTTTCTCCATTTCACATTCCTATTCCATTAATAATTCTTATCGTTTTTATTCCCCAAATATAATCATCTTCAGAGAACGTCACCAATCTATCAACGTGCTTTTTTAGTTGCTTCCTATAATGTCTATCCTTAAAAAACCATGGCCACATAGTACCATTCTGAAAAAGCTCACGATCATAAGGATAGGTCGGTAGCTCAAATACCACTTTAGCATCAGGATATTTTTCCCTGATTTTGCTCAAGAAATACATGTATTTTCTGTCCATTACCTGAGCTCGAATATAGAAAAAATGCACTTTATTCCCATTAGCTTTTTCTTTTATTTCATCCAGCGCATCTTCATATTTAGCTCCCCATGATCCCCCTGGAAGACGCCATAAAATGGATTTTATAATGTTTGATTCTTCTTTTTCGATGACTATCCTATCTACATCATACTCCTGTGATAAAGCCTTGATTTGCGCAAGAACTTTTTTCTCAACGCCCAGAAATGCTGTTTTAGAGCCAATATGTATATAAAATCCTTTTTCCAACTAACCTACCTCTTTTATACAGGAACAATCTTCCATTTATCACAAATAAATGCTTTCATCAACTTCGTATTTTTCTCTTCATCTTGAAGCCATTTATCCGGAACAAGTACAATCTTATCATCACGATCTGACAACCAAGCAGACCACCAACTAAAAGTCGAATTTGCTGTAATAAGGCACCTAGCCTTTTTCATCATCAGCATATCGATATCAGCTGAAGAACTGATAGTATTATCTACAAAGGTAACATTTCCGATGTCCGCAAGATTCGCTTTACACCAATCTATATCGTCAGAAAAAACATACAGGGGAATATTATTTTCTCCTAGTTCCTTACAAGCAATTGAAACTGCTCTTTTATAGTATTCTTTGCTCAAAGAAATATAGATTTTATTATATCCTTCCTGAGTATAATCGCCGCGTCTTACATGAATTGCTATGGCATTATGCGCTTCCAACATATTCAAAAGTGCATTTTCTTTTTCTGAAACATTCCCAATATAAGACAATTCGTTTCTTATGTCATTTGAAATATTCTCAAAATACTGCTTGTTCTGCCAGTAGCCATAGTAAAATCTATAATTAAACAGAAAAACCCTTGGATCCAACTGATATTCAGAATACTCTTTGTAGGTTCCTGCTAGCCAAGCCACAAACGGGATTTTCTGAAATAGCAGCCTTATTTTATTATAGTATTCATGATTGCAAAAATCATATTTATGAATGTTATAGTTTTGAATGGCTAATTTCCTATCATTTACCGTACTATAAAACCCAGTATCAAATTCAATCAAACAATGTTTCCTGTCTTCTAGCATTCTAGCAAATGCATACTGGAACATCTGATTTCCAAGTCCACCATTCAAGGCAATTATTCTTTTTCTCATAATTTATCTCAGCGATATACCATCTTCTTAAAACGAAAAAGCATCCTATCTACCATATGAAGCATCACGAGTTTTTTATTTATGTATAGACGATATCTTAGCTTATTTATAAACTTCAACTTTATTTCCTTTTTATTAGACACGAAGAAGTTCTTATTATCTTCCAAAATGCCACTTAATGCCACTTTCTTTTCACTCAAGCTTATATCTCGTTTATTGTATTTAAATAAATGCTCCATTACTGTATTCAGCGCATTGGAATCATATGATAATAATAGTTCATTGGCTTCAGATGAACTATACTTTTGATCATCACAGATTTTCTGTACAATTCCTCTCACCTTGCTATATATATAAATCGCATCCCTAATATCCTTTTCGCTTTTATAATGAACAATACTATCATCCCTCAATATATAATTGTAAAGGCATTCATTTATTAACAAAAAGTCAGAAGCATATTTGATAATATATGCTGTCTGAAGCTTATCTTCACCAATATTAACTGCACAATCATATATTTCATCTATGTGTTCTTTAAGGAAGTTCCCTTTTACAACTTTCCCCCATACACGATTATATTTGTCAGTACCGGCAAATTTCTCTAGCATTGACTCTTTAGAAATAGATTCTGTTTCAAAATTAGTTATAAAACTCTTTTTTTTACCATTTTCACTGCATAGATAATATCCGCAAACCAATACATCAGGTCGACTTTTACTTATGTAGCGATCAATTACCTCTAAAAAATCATCTTCGATATAATCATCAGAATCAACAAAAATATAATACTCTCCTGATGCATTTTTTACTCCAGTAGCTCTAGCCTGTAAAAGTCCCAAATTACTCTGACGAAATACAAATATGTTCGAATATTTAGCAGCATATCCATCACATATTTTGCCGGAATTATCTGTAGATCCATCATCCACCAAAATCATTTCACAATATGATTCGAATAATGGTTGGCTCAATATAGATTCTATACACCTATCTATATATTTTTCCACATTATATACTGGAATCAAAAAACTATATTTAATATTTCTTTTTTTTTCGTTAAGCATCGCTAGCCTTTCATCACATCAATATTCCAATCCCCTCACTTCACCCAAATACATACATTACAATTATTAGCCTCGCTCGAAATATGATATTCATCACTTAATCTATATCCGTCTTCTTGCAATACTTCTTTGTACTCATCTTCAGCATAATCTCCCAAAGCTACCACTTCATAAAAGCCTTCACTTATTTTCTCTTTGCTATCCCCAATATAATCAACATACTGCTCCGTCAATTTAAACGCATTTGGAAATATCATCTTTTTTATATCATCTGACTTTTCTAACTTGTTCAACAGACCAACAGAATAGCAATTAGAATGCCCATAATTATCAGAATATATTCCCTTTTCAAGGCAATAAAATGAAAGTGGTAGTGCATCCACCTTGACTTTGTCCACGTCTACTATTCGAGCATCTAAATCCTCATATAGGCGATTATACTCGCTAAAATACTTTTCTGGTTTAGGATTCATAAAAATAAATGATGATATAAGTACCGTTTGAACTATTAAAACACAAGCCAATTGCCTAGGTCGACATAAAACAAACATTTTATCAGGCAAATAGTTCCATTCCTGAACTGCAACAAGTATAAAGTAAGGGAATAATAATTGTATATAATATGTGTATGATGTACCATCATTTGTACTCAAATATAAAGCTATTACGAACATAGTAATAGCCATTACAGCTTCAAATGTTGAAGCAAAAGAAATAGATTCTTTATATTTTTTTCTTTCGTAGAAACTATTATTCTACTGACAATAGCCCATAGCACTGTTATATATAATGGAAAATAATAAAATCCAAGCTTAATAAATCTCAAAATAGATCTTAATAATTGATAATCATTATAAATAGCAAGTAAATATATATTCACAGTAAAATATGTCGGAAACATGATAGCCGTAACAACTATAGATATTCCCCCAATAAATATTCCATACAAAGCAAATGACAATGCATCTTTTCGCCGTTTGATAAAAAGATACACCAATTGTTCAATTGAAACAAAAACAAAATACTGTTTAACATAAAACTCTGCAATACATATTAAAGCATACAGTAATGGTCTATATTCCCCGACTCGTCATCTTTTTTAGTAGCATAAATAAGGATAATTAATAGAGTTACACCCAAGCAGTCAGAATATACGCCCGCAAATGCAGTATACCTCCATTATAATGATATTCCATAAATGCATCCCAAAACAACCGAAACATGCTTTTGATACATCATGTTTACTCGAGCAAATAAATAAACACCAATCATTTCAATAATCAAACAAAGAAATTCAGCAAACAAAATTGCATAGTGCACATCAAGAGAAAACAGCGGGGATATTAAAAGCGGAAACAATACTCCATACATATACGCGGGATAAGTTCTACCTAATTCATCGGTAATTAAAAACGGATTTTCTGCATCATGTAAATATTCCGCTATTTTAAGAGCGACACCTTCACGCAATTCAGTTTGAAAAGCAATCCCATCAGAGCCCGAACAATTCAAAACATACACTATCTTAAAAAAGTATATTGCTAATATGATGCCTATTCCCAGTAATATAATTAGTCGATATTCTTTTAATTCATCCTGCTTATTGAATTTAATCACTAAAGTCCCCCTCAATATTCTTTGTAAAAAATTATGCACAATGCGCGGTCCCGTAAAAATACTGCATTTCACAATTACTATTCACAGTCTTTAGAAATCAGTGCCGAATTTACATCGCCACGGTTCCGAGAATCCGAATTGTATTTAGAGAAAGAATAACTATAACTAATATTCATAAAAAATAGCAATGCTATTAAATCCATAGTATTTAGCAACCGCCACGTTTACCCAATAAGATGGATCATCCGATAGATAGAAATTGTATATATCATCAATTGTAGGTGGGAAATCAATACTTGATATTCTAACATCCTCACCCTCATTATAGCCTTTTAGCGATTCTATAAATTCTTTACAATAATAATAATGACTTTCATATACTTCTTCAGACAAGTTCCTTGATATTTGGAATATTTTAACATTTGAAATTCCATATCCATCCAACATAAATACGATAGTAGCTATCATGATAATTGTAATCCGTAAACATTTTTCTTGTTCTGATTCAATATGACACCTGAGTTTTTTTCCAATCAAATAAGAAAAATTTATTGATGATAGAATTATTGCTACATCCATCAAAAAGGCACATCTATCTGGTAAAGCCTCCGATGAATAGCCTAATGATATTGGAAATGAAGTTACAATAGGCGCAAAAAGTCCTAGCGCACTAACAATGATTTTAGCATCTGTGGTGGAATTGTTCTCCAATTTTGCACCAAACATAAACCCCATTAACAAAACTAATATTATCAAGAACACAATATTAGTGGACTTAAATAAAATATTCCATCTTGAACTAGTCACATTTATTGTGTCATATAAAGCTCTCAAAGGGTGTATTCCACTTTCATCTATCGCTGAATGGCGAACAAAATTTCCTGGTGCCACAGCATTTATTCCAGCTGCGATTACCCATGCTATCGTAATAATGATATTATACACGGGGATTTTTTTTGTAGAAAGTAAGAGATATAAAACAAAAAGCAAAGCCACAAAACATCCAGTCCCTGATACAGTGAGGGACCCCCCATAGCCATAACACCTAGTACAATGGCGCCCACAAAGCTTATCGTACTTTTCTTTTCATAAGTATTCCAAAATAATACAATCGCAAATAGTAAAATAGATAGTGGGAAACTGTATGATGTAGCTCCAGAAAACCAAAAGAATATTTCTGGATAAGATTCAAATCCGCAGAAAGAAAAAACTAATATGGCAATTATCATTAGTTTTACATGGAGCTTTTCTTTGGCATTTACACTTAATGCTTTCCAAGCGAATATTATAAGTGAAACATAAAACATTAAGGCATTTGCAGCCATAATGCATCTCAATTGTCTAAATCCAAAATTATTTATCGGACTTAATAAAGCCTGTAAAAACATTGAGAAATATGTTCCCTGCCAAGTTAGATATATTGATTTAGAGTACGTAAATGACGCCAATAAATATTCCATAAAAGATACATGAAAAATACCTACTCCATTACCATGGCTAAAATCATCCGCAGCTAAAACGCTATATGATGCCGCATGAACCATTGATATAACCATGTAAAAAATGCAACATACTGTAAAAATGGAAATCACTATTTCATGATTTTTTTCATTTTTCCTCCAAAGAATACTACTTTTAGTTATTTTTTCATTGTTATAGAACTAATGTTATGCTTATTACATATTAACTTAGCGCAAATTGCCAAATATTTTTTGATTAATATATTTGCTAAAATTGTCCGCAACAAAAGGCTTAAGATGGGTGATATCGATAAAATCCTCGTATGATGATAATCCCATCTCGTTAGTATAATTTATGTAATTATTTTTGTAACGAGTATTAGCAAGAGCATTTATTATCAATTCATCTATTATTTTTCGCTCGTCATCTGTGTGAGACTTGGTTTCCCCACTCCACAATGGTGGCATAACAACAAATAATTCTATTCCTTCATTTTCACAAGTTGTTATTATTTTTATGAAGTAGTTGTATTGTAGGTCTAAAATACTATAATCTCGATCAATAGTTGTGTCCGGATCAGCATTACCATAAGCAATGTACTGTCCATTTGGCTTTTGATAACTAACATCGTTAGGAACAGGGGTATTGAAAATGTACATAATAAGTGGTATAAATGCATTTTGTTTATTCTGCCATATTACTGAGTAGTATTTTTCATTTTCTTTAAACCATGAATTATTTCCAAAGTCTTTACTGTATTCATTTGAAAAACGCTTAGAATAAATGTAGTTTCTAGTATCTGATAGGAAAGAAAACTGAAAATAATCAGTTCCAATAATTAAATAATCTATCTTTTTTCTATTTTGAAGCAGATAAAGAAGCTTATAATACATCTGGTTATATGAGTCATTATCATGGGCAAAGTTGTATGAATTCACACTAGGGAATAGGTCAGGATTAATGTCTCTATATATTCTTGAATTGCCCAAAAAGTAGCAATTATAATCAGAACTGACCGCATTACTAAATGACATATTTATTTGATCAGCTGTTGTCGGACCCAAATAGATTGATACACACTTAGTTGCAAAACGAATATATGACGTTACCAATAATGCACATATGCAGACAAATAACAGCATTTTTATCATGAGTTTTCTCATTTTCTAATTCGTGCCACCTTTTTAGAATTGAAAATATAAAAAATTTTTTTCTCCTACGCTTGCAAACAAGAAAATCCACATAACTAGAAAGATGTACACAATCCATCGTATAACTATTTTCTGTTCGCCAAGCCAAAGAATAACATCTTTTTGTAATGATACTAAATCATAACCTGCTAGTATGATAAGAACAAAAAGCATCTTGGCATATTCAAAATATTCTAATCCAGATTTATTACCAAGGTATTGTTTCCATTTGCATATACCACTAAACATATGAGAAATAACAAATATAGCATCTTTTAAGGATTCTGCTCGAAAGAATACCCACGCTATATTACAAAAAGAAAATACAACAAACCATGAAAAAATAGAATATAACCAATGACGGTTATAAAATTTGAAACTCTTTTGTATCATACGTTCTAGCAACTGGGCTGCGCCATGTATCCCACCCCATATTATAAAAGTCCAGTTAGCACCGTGCCATAACCCACTTAGCAAAAAGGTCATAAACAAATTAATCGCATTTCGAAATTTACTTCTTCTATTGCCTCCAATAGGTATGTAAAAATAATCTCTAAACCATGTGGAAAGAGATATATGCCATCTAGACCAAAATTCCTTGATAGATTTTGAATAATATGGGCTTTTGAAGTTCTCCATTAGCGTTATGCCAAGCATTCTTGCAGTACCAATTGCGATATCGGAATATCCAGAGAAATCACAGTAAATCTGAATAGAAAATCCTATAACAGCTAAAAATAAATGAAAACCAGTGTTGGCATCCAGAGAAGCATATACCGAATCCACATAGAATGCTATAGCATCAGCAATACACATTTTTTTAAACAACCCCCACAGAATCCTTTTGAGTCCGTATGAAGCGTTGTCATAATCAAAAAAATGCTCAGTCTTTATCTGTGGCAATAAATTATTGGTTCGTTCTATAGGACCAGCAACTAATTGAGGAAAAAAAGAAATAAATGTTGCATAGTACCCAAAATTATGCTCAGCCTCTATCTCACCACGATAGACATCTGTTATATAACTTATAGTTTGAAATGTATAAAAAGAAATACCCACCGGTAAAAGAAGCTTGATTGTCTGGGGACTTAATTTAATACCCACAAATGATACTACTTCTGCAAAGGTAGATATGGTGAAATTTAAATATTTAAAAACAAACAAAACGCCCAGGCAAAGTATTGCTGCTACTAGCAATATTGCTTTTTTATTTCTGTTACGCTGTTCGTTTTCAATAAGAATAGCCGCAAAAAAAGAGATTGCTGTTGTAAAAAAAATGAGTATTACATATTTCACATTCCAACTCATGTAGAAATAATAGCTAGATGCCAACAGTAAAAGCCATCTAAATTTGTGTGGAATCCCCCAATAAATAAAAAAAACAACAGGCAAAAACAGGGCATATGAAAATGAATTAAATAACATTTATCAATTCACCTTTCCACAAAAATTTGTGAGCTTAACTCAAAAATATATTATACAACTTCTCGGTGTTATTTATCATATTGCTTATGTTTTCTCTAAGATTTGTTTTCATCTCTATATACTCATCATCAATCTAGCTTTCATTTGGAAAAATGTAACAAAGTAATCCAAGCGCAACAAAATATCATTAATACTGCGCCCAATACAAAACGTTACCCTCAAACACCATCTGTTTCGTAGGGTTGAATGTGTCAAAGTCTTCCCAGTTCAAATCCGGGAAAAATCTTTCAACATCTTCTTCCGGTATATCCGCTCTTTTGTAGTTCTTACCATTAACATAGTTTAAGAATACTACATCGCACCATTCCTTATTTATTACCATATGCGTGCTAGGGTATCCCATGTAGTTCATGTTTGTATTTGACTTGTCATAAGCATATATACCATTTTTTAAATGTGTTACTGCAACTGTATCAACTATATTCCCCGTTTCATCCTCGTATTCATCTATGATATTCTGCATCATCCTCATTTGAGCCATCTCCATTTTATTGGTAATAAGCACATCTGCAGCCATCGTCTGAACAGAGTATAAAACCACAAAAGCGTAGATCAAAACAATTCCTTGGAAAAAATAAAATAATACTTTTCTATCTGAAATACAGACACATACACACTTATATGCCATAAGCATCTGCACACTAAGAGCCATAAATATGCCAATTAAAGTTCTGCTTGGCATATAGATTGTCGCCATTACAATGGCAAAAGATGGAGGTAGTAACCAGATTATTATTGTAAATAAAGCAAATAATACTATTTTTTTCTTATCTTTAGCATACGCCAGACATATCAAAGATAATGCTATTAGTATAAAAACTAATAATCCCAAGAAATAAACAGGCATCAAACCATAATTGTGCTTTAAAACATTGATGTACTCCCTATAGACGTAGAAAATCTGGAGTAAAAATGGCGTTCTTTCTGCTGCCCCTATTATACTTTCTTTTACCTCTTTCTGACCCGAAATCATGGAAAATAGTCTCGGTGCCACAAGCACAAAAATCGCTGATATTCCTGAAATAGCGAAAAGATATATAACTTTTTTTAAAATTCTTGCTATGTTATCTTCATACTCATAAAAAAGTACGGCTATTCCATATAATATAACAATCTGATAATTTACTTGGTACGTTCCAACCGCTAAAAAGCACCATAATAAAGCAGAGAAATACTTCCCTTTAGAATAATATACAACAGAAATTACGGATAATAAAAAGCCTAACCCTCCTCCCATTCCACCAAAAGCAAAAAACTCTACATAAAATGGCGAAATCACTCCAAAAGCGATAATAGGATATAACCATTTTTTTCCATATATATAGTAAGTAGCATATAATTGTAATAACTCTGCACAGGCGCAAGACAAAAGAACCATTAATAATAGTTGCAAAACAAATCTATTACTAAGAAAATTAATTCCAATCTTATTAAATAAAAAATTGCAAACAGATTCAAAAGTAGAAACAACCCTCCCCCCCAAAAGATTGTTTTGCACAATCTTACTCCACATAATATTAGAATAATAGCCATTAACTATAGAAGCAGTATTGTCAGGATCGTAGGTTTGATTTAAAAAAAGAGAATAACTAGCATAAATAAGTACAAAAAAAACAAATGTATTATGCGTAACATTTTTTATTTTAGTATATATAACATTGTTCATAGTAATCTTCTTCCCTTTCCTTATGTGCCTCCTTATTATTGGTATATATCACATGTGTAGTCCCTTCCTTGGATAGAAATATGCTACCACGAAAACATTGCATTCATAAATGGAACAATACTATCTTTCTCATTAAAACAAGGCACAATTATATCAAGATTCTTCATGTCTTATGACCACATTACTATATAGCATTACTAACGCTAAAAAGATAACAAATATCAATGTACAAATTATACCATGAATAGCAATGTTTCCAAGCATAATACCAGTATCTATAAGTTCACATGCCTTACCCGCAATAAAACTTCCCGCAACACAAAGAAGCAGTCCTTCAAGTAATTTGACATAATAGTATCCCAAACTTTGATTAAAATAGTCTCTAATAAGAACTTTCGATTCCCATGGAATCTCGATAAATACGATGCAAAGTATTGACGACAGCAATGCTCCTTCAATGCCAGCGAATCTTACCAGGATTATATCAAGAATAATGTTAACAATCATAGATAAATAGGGTTTATATCTGTCTTCCCACCACATTCCATTTGCATTTTTGAATGATATAACAGATTTTCTTATCTGCATAACAAAAAAGTATATACAGAATAAAAACATCGTTCTGAAGGGGAGTAGCTTGTCACCCATCCATGCAGTCATAAACTCCGTATATAGATTGCTCATACAAACAAATATCCAAATTACTAAGGCGCTATTGATTCCAAGAACCTTTTTAAATCTTATATAATTAGACTCCTTAGACTCAGTAACAATCGCATTTCCCACTGTCACAGTAAGAGCATTAAACAGCACTGCCAGAAACATTCCTAATGCAGAGACAACATACATATAATTTCCATATGTAGTAACCACAGACAAGCCACAAAAAAATGACAATATTAGATTGTCCATGCTCGAAATAAGAGTTTCATCCATTTGATGCCCAAAAACTGATAATACTCTCTTTCTGATATCTCTCTTTTCTTCTGAACTAATATCACCAACACTACTAATCTGTGGGAAGTATTTTTTCTTGGAATAATATCTCAAAAAAACAACAAATAATGACTGTAGAAGGATTGCGCAAAAATACATCACAAACGATCTAAAAACAACTATCGCAATTATCTGTAACGTATATGCCAACAAAGCAGACAATAACTTAATATAATTAACTATATCGCCTCTCTGATAAGCGTTAAATAATATGTCAGCTTCTGGCATTCCCAGATAGAGCACTATTGTGCTAACCAAGAATAGCAAATATGATGCATAAACATGCGAATCTGCAGGAACGTCAACTCCTACGATATACTTGATAAACGGAATGACACAGATACCAATCAGAGATACTATAGCTGCTATATATCCGTATACTTTTTTCAGAACACGGAGATATGCTCCAATACGTTTTATATCTCCTCTAGCAACTGGATCATAAAGGAAATAAACAATAACAGAACCCAATCCCAATTCTGTCATATTAAGCATAGATATAATGGAATATAGAACAGTATTTAATCCAGCATATTCATATCCCATTATGTAAATCATCATTGATCTGATGATAAAAGGGCACAAGATTGACACTACAACATAAACAAAGCCTGTCAATGTCATTCTTAAAGCATTTTTCTTTCTATGCGCTATTAAATTGTTATCATATTTCCTCTCCATATTACTTTTTATACCTATGTACACCTAGTCTTAAAAATATTGGTCTAACAATTCCTAGCAAAATCTTGTCCTTAAAGGAACATTTTAACCACTTTTGTTTAAATAAAACAAAGTCCATTCTATCTGCATCAGAAAATAATTCTTCACGTTTCTTTTCATTTATGACGCTTTTTAGTAATTCAAAACTGCTACTAAAAACCATATTTTTCTGAACATCCATCACTTCTAAATTATCTTTACATTTTTCTAAAAGCTCAGAACCCTTAAGAGTATTAACCATCAGCATAGAAACGCCTTTGTCATCCCACCATTTACGCGGAAGATACTGTTCATTCCAAAAATCTCCAACAGTAATATCCCCTGGGTGCAAGAAAGATCTATACTTACATTCATTACATGATCTGCCTAAAGCCTCATATACTGATTGAAATAACCCGACTTCAGAAAGTGCGTATTTTGTTTTACACATCGTATTATCAGATTCCCATGATATACAAGAATCTCTCCAACCATAGCGCTTATCCCTAAATGAGATTTTCTTAAGCGTTCCTATCTTTTGTGTGTAGTAACCTACATTCTTCATCCAAAGCTTATTTGAAATAACTCCAGCGCAGATAAAATCCATAAAAACTACGTTTTCTGCACTTATCTTCTTGAGTTTAAGAAGTCGTCTGATACCATTTACATAGCATGATGTTCCTGTAAACAAGACCGGTATATTGTTATTTATGTCTTCTATCAGCATTTCTATGATATTATTGGACAGCTTCGCCTGAATATATTTGCTGCCTCTCATAGGATATGTCTCTTCTAGAGTTGTAGCCCTCTTATATTCTATTGAGCATGTTGGATAATTTATAACAACACCATACACACTACCGCCATCACTTATTATTGCTTTGGAAAATGCCGCAAACATTCCCCCAGAAGATGATGAACACACAACTTCTTCATCAATATTTCTAGCAGCATAATATCTCTGATCAAAATCACACACATAATCACTTACTTCATCACTATGATTAGGACATACTTCATAACATAATCTACAATTAACACATTTAGTATAATCAACGTTGTAACGATAAAATCCTTCATCATCGCATATAATTGACATTGCCCCTGTCGGACACGCCACCGAGCATGCAGAACACCCCGTACAATTAGAACATGGTTTTATAGCATTAGTCATTAACACATTTCCTCAAATAATCCAATCCTTCATTCCTCACGGAAAGTAACCTACTCTGTAATTCAGAAGTATCTATTTCCTTTAATCCACAGAGCAAATTCCATATTTCATCGGATGTTTTTTCTTCAAAAACTTTTTCTGAAAAAACTCTTTCATCTAGGCCAACTCCCTGCAAAATCCCAAATATTCTATCTTTTGATTTTTCAAACATCTCTATCTGCGGTATCAATGCTATAAATTCTTTAGAGAAATTTAGTGAAAAAGCAGTACCATGAAAGCTATTAGTCACAACATAATCTGCATTTATGAACAGCTGTAGCCATTCCAATGGACCATGCCCGTTTTCCTGCGAAACAGTATATACATTTAAATTTCTTTTCTCCGCAATCAGATTAGCTATCTGATTACACATTTTATCTTTTCCTGTCAGATCATATACCAATACATAATTTGTAATATCAGGCTTGTTGTTCTGGGATATTTGGTTCCAAGCATCAAAGTCTAGTAACAATGTAGGATCACAATGACTTGCTATATTTTTATCTTCAGAAAGCAACTCTTTTATGATACCAACTGACGCCTTTTCTCTAACTGAAATAGAATTAAATCTACTCAAATAAGTTCTATAACTCTTTCTATACTTGAGTGGAATCTGTTTCATTCCCAGAGATGATGCATAGCTGAACTTTTTGTTCCCATCACTTACAAAATCTAATAAATATGTGCAATCCAAATTGACTTTTCCTGGATTCCACACCTGATCAGAACCCACTATGAATGTATCAAATACTTCATTAAGATTCCTAAGTTGGCCTTTTTTTACAGGTTCCGTATATGGCATCAGATTCCAAAACGTCTCAAATCTTCTTTCTAGTTCATCTGAATATGTTACTACATCTTTTCTAGCCAAAAGATATTCCTGCAAAATCTCACGACAAGTATACGATGGAGTATCATCTCGCCTTAAGACTGCACTACTTATCTTTCTGGCAAGCCAGACGATAAAATCCGGTTTATAGTCTCTCCTATAATTTAAATATTGACATTTGCCATTAAAATGAAGGATATGTGTTATGGCATGCCATAACGCATATCCTTGCAAAGATGCACCATAATTATAGGATTTGATAAATGAAATAATAGCTATATTCTTCATTCAGCTTTCTTAATAGTCTCCTTCATCTTCTTCCTATCAATCTTACCATTTGAATTAATCGGAAAAGCATCAAATCTGACAACTCTTGATGGTCTCATATAAGAAGGTAAAAGCTTATTAGCTTCTGCAAGAACATCTTGCTCATCAGCTGATCCGTTATAGCATAAAACTATCTCATCAACAGACTCTTCATATATTGCTACTGCAATATCCATCTGCTCTATAGCAGCCACTACATTCTCTATCTCACCAAGTTCTATACGATACCCTAAATGCTTAATCTGATTGTCTTTTCTTCCAGCATATATAAGGTTCTCGTCATCCATCCACATTCCCAGATCGCCTGTACGATAAATCATTTCAGGATAATGTGGATTTACAGGGTTTTGAACAAATGCTTTCGCTGTCTGCTCTGGATTATTATAATATCCATACGCTAGGAATGGTCCTCTGACGCAAATCTCTCCCATTCCCTCTGAGCCAGGCTCTATCTTTCTGTTGCTTTCATCAAGCAAGAATACATCACAATTATCAAAATGACATCCTATTGGAATACTCTTAGAAATGTCCATTTTTTCTTGGCATATATAATATGTGCAAGTATCTGTAACTTCTGTTGGTCCATATAGATTAGCAAACAAAGCTTTGGGTAACGCATCCTTCCAGATATTCAAATACTTGGATGGCAAAGGCTCTCCAGCAAAAAGAACATTTTTAAGGAAGGTTGCATCATATGAGTTAAACAGTCCTCTATCTGCCACAAGTTCCATTGCTGTAGGAACCCAGTAAATCGTATTTACACATTGCTCTTTCATATAATCAAAGAGTCTTATAGGAAATGAAAATAGCATCTTGGGTATTATAACTAGTGTTGCGCCCAAATAGAGAGTTACAAATATATCCAATACAGACATACTAAAGTAAAAAGGTGTCTGACTTCCGAATACTGTTTCCTGATCTAACGAAAACGTAGATGCTACAGCTCTAGAATAGGCCACAACAGAACTATGTCCCACCACAGTTCCTTTAGGAACGCCTGTAGAACCTGAAGTAAATAGTATATACGCTGGATCCGTATCTACAATATTTCTCTTAATCTGTTCTATTCTCTCATGATCAGATTCAACCCCAATTAGTTCATCAACGTCAAGAATCTCCGCCTTAATATCTTTACTTTTTCCTAACGCCTTAGCACCCTTAGAATCTGCAATAATTATATTCGAATCCAAGGTATCTAATATTTTTTCTATTCTCTCAATAGGAGATTTAATATCTAATACAGTATATGGATTGCCAGAATACATAATGCCAAGCATAACAGCAAGACACTTAGGTGATTTATTCATAGCAATTGCAACAGTGGCTGATTTCCCGGTACTATCCGTTCTCTTCAGTATCCCTGTAGCTATAGACATTGCAAATGACTTGAGGCCAGAATACGTAATTTGCTCATCTCCGGAACATATGGCACATTTATCGCCATACTTGCCAACTGTTGCCTCAAACATCTCAATTATTGTAGGTACTTTATTCATTCTATATAATCACTCTCCATAAACATCTATCGTCTGCTTATGACTTATAATCTTCAAAAAATACTGATGCAGAATCTCAACTAACACGTACCATGCAAATACCGGATGGAGCATAAATACTGGACTTGAATAATTAATCGACATCCTTACCCCATCAAAAATAGTAGGTATTATGGTAATTACATATAGTGGAAACAAAAACTTTCTAGCTGTAAGCTTCCTGGAACTCTGTGATCTTGCACCATACCCCGAGCTCTCAACATTATGGACATTATTGACCACTCGGAACTTAAGCTTTTTGAGATATGTTCTAAAGTCTGACTTACTCCTGTGTATATGATCATCACCAAGAATACATCCAACATAACCTGTATCTCTGATAATATGATCAAATATGGCCGTAGTATTTTCAACTTGCATCTGTTCAGGATACATGCGATGAATATACTCCATATCCATCATTACACCGCTATCTCCTATAGGGCGAATATCTGTTTCTCCAAACTTTCCTATACAGTATTCCTTACTATCTAGCGTATTCTTATCCCATATCAGTTTGTTCATTCCAAGCTTATAAGTTCTATATACAAAGCATGAAAAGGGGTCTCCCACCGCATTTATATATTTACCAATTGGATTATAATTCGGCGGATTAACTGTTCCTATTGAAATACAATGTAAATAATCATATTTCTCAAGAAAATCATATCGGTCTTGCAGAATCGTCTTAGTTGGAAGCTCTTCGTCACTGTCCATTATCAGCACATACTTACCATGAGCACACTGCATACCTTTAATTTTTCCTGGTTCAGGTAGTTTCGCTTCATTATGGAGCACCACAGCATTGTATTTATGAGCAAGCTCTACTGTTCTATCTGAAGATCCTCCATCAAGCACAAGTAGTTCTATCTGATTCTGATCCATACTCTGACTTCTTATGCTCTTCAGTGCGTATTCAATGGTGTTCTCTGAATTATAGGCAACCATAATAATACTCAACCAATATGATGGTCGCCAAGAATTATCATTTACTCTCATAAATAATGATTTCCTGCTTTAATATCTTACTTATAACAGAGCTCTTATTATATATCTCTTCAAAATGCTCTGTTGCCTCTATAACACGTTTATGAAGTGGATTTTTATATATAATAACTATTTTTCTTGGATTATCTTCCAGCGTACTAATAATCTTATCAAGAACTATTTTGAGTACACCCCCATCAAAAGGATTATATAGATAAAAATAGTTATACTTAGAATAATCATTAAATAAAGTTGCATCGGCCTGAATTATATGAAACATATTATCATCTATTTTTTTCTCTTTCTGATAATCTCATAATTATTTCTTGCCACGCTGCATAATTCCCGCGAATACTCTATTCCGTCAGTTTTCGTAAACCCTAGCTTGTAGAAATAATACAGCATCCTGCCTTTTCCACATCCAATATCCAAAACACTATCTTTTTTAGCGGAAGAAATATTTATATATTTTTTTATAGGATTATTAAATAACAAATTAGACTGCTCGTATCCTACAAAATGGTCTTCCTCTAAACCATTATATATCCCCAACTCAGAATCTATAAAATCTATCCCTTTACCAAAATTCAGATAATTTCCAATAAGCGAAGACTCTCTAACAAGCCATCTATATACATAAATTAAAGCTATTTTAAAAGCACCCACTTCCTCTCCTCCGTTTTCTCCAATACCTTTTAGGAATCATATAGAGCAAACGTCCATTCCTAGCCTCTTCGACAAGTCTTCTGCCCAAATCTCCACCATTTCGGGTAAAGCCTATATATACTCCTCCTGGATATGCTGCAGTAAGGAATCCATTTTTCTTGAGCCAACGTTCACTATACGCCATTCTATAAAACCTATAGAATTCGTCATCGCGATGTAACACTTCCTTTTTGACTACCCCTTCAGCTGTCTTGATGTAATATGTTTGCTCGTAATACCAATCTTTGATTGGCCACTCATCTGGTCCAAGGACATCTTCTGGATAGTTCATCATTGTGCAGCACTGACAAGCTTCTATTCCGAAATACAAAATCTTAACATTATGATCCACGCAATATTCCCAGGCAGTTTTGGGACCTTGAGCCACTACCGCGTCAATATTATTCGCCATCATAGCTTCAGCATGTTTACCCTTGGCAGCTAAAGTCTGCAGTGGAAACTCACTGCGAACTACTCCTTTTCTTCTGATAAAAACATTAGGAAGCATGCCTGTCCATGCTATAGTTCGCTTAGGGTCATAATAATATCCCCCGAGTTTTTCATCATATTTGCATTCAGGGTATGCAGCAAAAACAAGAGTGCCTGTCCCCCCAACCATGCCTTCGAGAGTATCTAATATTTCTTTAGATGTAACATCACAAGAGTTCAATCCATCCATGCTTGAATGCACCAGCAGAATATCTCCATCATGAACATCAAGCTCATTCAAATATTTTTTGACAGCCTCCCAGTTTTCTTTAGTCGGCTTCTGACCACTGTCATTTTGTTTTTTCATCAGTTTCAAAGCCTTCTTTTTGATGCCAGGAAACTTATGCAACGTGCATCTTATAGCAATTTCTAATGAAGGAATATACTCAAATACCTTATTCATTTTGTAAACTCTCAATCATCTTCATGATAGAACGGGCAGATTCAAAATTCTCTGGAACCAGTGTCTCCAAATCTATCGTGATCCCATAATGATTCTCTAATTCAGAGACAATAGCAACAATGTCCATAGATTCTAATAATTCATCAGAAACAAGCGCTTGCTCATTTTCAAAATCAACATCCTCTTTAACACTTTTTAATACTGCAATAAGCTCTTCCATCTTCTCACCTTTACCAATCTTTCAATTTAAAATACTACTCAAAGTAGCTAGCTCTATTTGCTCATCCTGTAAGTATTCAATAATCCGGCTGATACTATCAAGGCATCTACAGCCCGCCAAATATGGATGATCATATACTACTATGATATCATTCTTATCAATTGCTCTCTTGAATTCATCTGATATTTGATCCAGATTCATTCCCTTTGCCAGGCAGCTTTCCCAAAAAGCCACTCCACCTGGCTCTCCCAAAAGATTTATTCCTACATCTGTAAGTCCATCTTTCTGGCTTATAATGTGCTGCTCTACACCATGAAAATCAGCACTAAACTTAAATCCCAATTCAGACAGGACACGGGATAAACTCTCAGGATGATTAAACGTAGGCGCAGCAAAGCCTCCTAGCTCATATTCTTGCGCAATTTTCCTGATTCTATCAATGGCCCATTCTATTTCTCCACGTAATTTATCCTCAGGCCACTCATTAGCATGAAACTGCCATGTAGCATGGTTACGTCCACCATGAATACCTACTTCGCAATACGGGTTACTAACAAGATTTTTAATTTGTTTCGTATACCAGGCATTACGAGGATTAATAATTGCTGCAACCAAATAGTCTAATGTTCCAAGTTTCTCATAAGCTGTAAGAGATTTGCAATGTTCTATCTCATCATCTGCCGCTTTATTTGACAGCAGAGAATCCTTTATTGATACAGCTCTTCCCATATTCAAGAAAAATGTGAAAGGCACTTTGTAACCCTCTGACAGCCTCAGTAAATTAGGAACACCATCCCTGATACACTTATGTGTATCTATATCAAATCTAAAACAAACCTTTTTCATAAATACTTATTTACTCCAAGCAATCCGCTATAACACTTGATGGGGTTCCGGATAAATCTGTATGCCTGATGTAGTTACGATACTCGTGTGCAAAGGAAATGATCTCGTCTACGTCTGAATAAAGCTTGGCATTCTCGCCCAATCCTTCATTTCTCTCGGTAGTCTTTCTCATTATCAGAGTGGGCTTGCCCATATAGAATAGTTCTTCCTGATTGCTTCCTCCATCAGTGATAACAAATTCCGAACCCTTTAACAGCTTCATGAAGCTGAAATAATCCACTCTCGATAACAATATAACATTAGGACTATTCTCGACTTTATCCATTAATCCTAATCTCTCCAATGCATTACGCGTTATCGAATGAAGTATGAATACACACTTATATTCAGATGATATTTGCAAGGCATTCATTACAGCAGCTCTGAACAGTTTTTCATTTGCTACATTTTCCTGCCTGTGCATAACAAATACAAAATATGGCTTTTCTTCTGACAAAATATGGCTTATTTCTTCGCATGCAGCTATCTGTTCAGATACTTTTAAACTATCTAGCAATGTGTTCTGTCCAGTAGAAACAGCTTTTCCTTTAACAGCTTGCAGATTAGATAATGCCTGCTCGCCAGGAGCAAAATGAAGTCTTGCTATTGAACTGGTCAGCTTTCTATCAATTTCTTCTGGAAAAGGATTAAATATATTATGTGATCTAAGTCCAGCTTCTACATGGCATACTGTCATACCCAAAGATCTACCAATTCTGGCTCCCATATAAGTAGATACAGTATCTCCATGAACAATCATATATGAATTAGAATTAACAGCTTCTGGAAACTCTTTTCTAATAATGGAAGCTGCACTCCTATATGTCTTAATCCACCAACTCAGTAAACCAGCTGCACTCTTTTTGATATCCTTTTCATCACTAAGCTTCAGATCAACATTGCCGCAATCTGTCTTTTGAAAAATAACACTCTTTGTAATATCATTTTGGCCGCTGGCAATTATATGATATTTTCTCCCGCGCCTCTTAAGTTCCAGCATTACAGGGAATACCTTTATAAGCTCAGCTTCTGTGCCAATAAAAAAGAAAATCTCACTCATTATATACACCACTTTTTGAAAATATAATCAGGCCATTTGCCTCTTCTTTCAGACAATGTCAACAAGCATCTCTGCGGAAACCAACGGTAGAACAAACATCCAAAAAGCTTTCGTTCATATTTTTGGGCCTTATACACAACAACAGGCCAATAATGATCAATAGTTGAATTACCAGTTTAGTATTTCCTTACATAACATTTATGGATTTGCTCCATTTTAACTTCTTTTTCAAGATCGGAAAAATTGCTATTCATAAACTGATATCTGCTACTATCACCTTTATTAATAAAATCAAGCAGTGACTCCTGCAAGGTCTTTTCCTGCGCATTATACCAAAAAGCATGTGTTAGAATATGAAGACGCTTATAATCACCTGAATCTATAATCTCTCCAACAGACTCTCTCCATCTTCTCCTAGAATCCGATAAATATTTAAACTCTTTAAAATATACGCTTCCATAGCTGTTAACGACGTTAGGTATCTGCAAATCCGAGTCTAATATCATTTTACTCGGTCTATGCATGGAGACAACTGTTACAGGCATTTCGACTGCTCCAGCTAGCAAATTACATTCTTCAACTATTTTATTCTTTATAGCGTTTAAATCATTGTCAAACTCTGGATATATAACTTCATCAAAATGTAGTCCTATCTCATGTCCACACTTTATAATCTTCTGACAGCAATTATGCGATTCCTTAGAAAATACATTGTAGTTTTCATTTGTAAGCATAACAAAATATGTACTGCGTACACCTAACTCTTGTTCTAACTCAGCAAGTTTTACAGACATTGCTAAATCATAATCTACATCATGCCTAAGGATGGCACATTTTTCTGTAGCTTGCCAATTGTGATAATCGGCAATTACTTAATTTGAATCTAACAATTGATGAATTAAGTTTCGATATGAAGAATACGTAAATTGCATAATTTCTTCCATGTCTTTCTACTTATTTAACCATTTTATCGATATTACTTACTTTAGAAATATAGATTGGTCTGCCCTTAAGTTCCAAATATATTCGAGCCATATATTCTCCTATAACCCCGAGAAGTGTAATGATCACTCCGCCCATTAGCATTAGAAGAAGAATAATAGTCGTAGTATCCTCCCAGGCTCTTACACCCGAAAGAGTATTTTTTAACAAAATAACAGCATAAACAACAGTAGCAGCTACCAAGCAAATCCCAAGCCATACAGCTGCGCGAAGAGGTGTCGTAGCAAATGACACAAATCCATGCCAGGCATATCTTGCCAATCCCCAGAAAGACCACTTACTATTTCCTGCAAATCTCTCAACATTCTTGTATTCAATCCATACAGTATCAAATCCAACCCATGACATAATACCTTTTATAAACCTCTCTCTTTCAGAAAGAGATACTATGGCATCTGCCATCTGCTTGGTCATGATTCGATAGTCCGATCCTCCGGGAACTAGTTTCATAGAGGTCACTTTATTGATAATCCGGTAGAAACCTCTAGAAAAGAAACTTCTGATTATTGGCTCACCGTTTCTACTAACTCTCCTAGCCCCGCAGCAATCATGTCCTTCTTCCAACTTAGCTATCATATCAGGTAGTAGAGCTGGAGGATGCTGAAGATCTGCATCCATAAGTGCAACATAATCTCCCTGACAGTTTTCGAATCCGGCATATATAGCAGCCTCTTTGCCAAAATTACGAGCAAAAGATATGTACCTTATCTTGTCATCACCATAATCACTTGCAAGTTTTTGTATTTCAACTAGTGTATCATCACTACTTCCATCATTTATGTACAATAAAGAAAATGAATAGCCAGACAACTGGCTAAATACCTTATTAACCTCTATATATAGTTTTGCTATACATTCTTGCTCATTATAGCAAGGCACAATTATTTCTATATGCTTCATTATGATATTTCGCCTTCATCTTTTGATTCTGCTTTTCAATTCTTATATCAGGTTCAAATAGCCATCTACCATTGCTTCAATGCTAAATTTCCCTACTGCTTCATTAGCTTTTTGTTCGCACGCATGTACAACATTCTCTCCAGACAGCGCCTGTATAATAGCATTTGCAAGATACTGTTCCTCAATTTGCAATGACTCTGCCGCTGAACACTCTTTTTCGCTACATATTGGAGAAATAATACCATATTCTGCTTGGTATATATTGCCTAAAAGCTCGCCTTCTAATGGCAATTCTGGTGCCAACACCTCCCTGGCGCCGGATTTAAAATCAGTGGCTACGCAGGGCGTGCCCAATACCAATGCTTCAATAAGCGAACTCGGTAATCCCTCAAAAATAGATGACATGACAAAAAGGTCTGCTCTGGCCATATACTTAAAAGGATTATCTACTGCACCTTTAAATACAACTCTGTCCTGAAGATTTAGATCCTCACATAACTTCTTAAGGTACTGCTCCTGTTCCCCAGCACCTAGTATTAGCAATAGCACATCAGGAATATCTCTGATTATTAACTGCATAGCTCTGATAAGATGCCAATATCCTTTAGCCTTGGTCAATCTTCCTACACTAATCAAAACAGTATGATTATCAAACATTTTGTTCTCATCATCTGTTAATTGCTCTTTTGACATGGTTTTAATTTCATTGAAATCAAAGCCATTATATATTGTCACTAAATTATTCCCTTTATAATGTATCTGCTCTCGAAGGTCCTGCTCTACTCCCTTCGACACTGCAACCACATTATCAGCATGTCCATAAAATAGCCTGACTAACGGAAAAACTATATATTTGTATTTCCAATCAAATCCTGATGCAGAAAGTTTGGAATGCACTGTAGTAATTACTTTAGTATATCTTTTGCCAGTAATAATATTAGCTACATTTGCACTATCCAAGAAGCTAATAGCCGCGTTATAATTACCTGTCTTTTTCAACTTACATAGTTTAGATAGTCTTCTAAAAAACACACGTATCTGATACGATAATTTGCCTTTATCGTCTTCATGAGGCATTCCCAAATCAATGATATTGCCCTTATATGGGTACGACATATCACTTGCATCATTAAGTAATATATCTACTTCACACTCTTCCGGCAGTCCCATTATCAGGTTAGACGCTACTCGTTGAGCTCCACCATTACTCAAACTGGATACTATAATCAGTAACTTCATTATTGTCCTTCATGTTTTTATTTGATGAATGCGTCCTTCCATCCACTGGAAGGGACAAATCTCCAATTTACATCATTATCCAAATCATCTAGCAATCCGCAGTATTCCTTAATATTAGATGTGATACAAGGTTTGATATTCTTACCAAAGCCATATTTTTCAATACTTAACGCTGTCTGAATAGTTGGTATTTTCTTAATATCAGCCCCCATTAATGATGCTATCACATAATCAAAAATCATCTGATTTTCTCCTAATGCAATAACCCCAAGATTCTTGGGCGATGGCATTACTGGGCCTTCTTTTTCTCCAGATATTATCATGTCTGCTATAATTACCACTTTTCTCTGCGGCTTTTCACATAACTTGCCTTTTTTATCAGCATACACGAGAATCTTGTTGAGATCATTAATCGTCCTACTGATAGTATGATTACCACTCCAACTACCTTCTCCTGGTTCTCTGTGTATGACATTGGCTAGGATTTTGAACCCATAAGCCAGAAAGAAAGCAGGTCTGGCTATCAAGTATTTGCCATCCCCTTCTTTCATGTTCTTGTAATCATATAATTTATCGCTCATTACGCGAAGTATACTCTTGTGTTTGTACTCATCTCCACCATTTTCCACACTACCTACGGTATGATGAGGCAGATACTCTTTTCTAGCATTTATCCCCACCATATTTTTCATGGCTATAGTAACGCCCGCTTTACGGTGTGTTTTGGGTTTAGGCATGTTAATTACAACATCTGCTGCAAGGAGATAATTACTAACATAATACTCATGCTTTTCTGAATTATGGTGTGAAGCAAGCCTTCTAGGATCATAATTGGTTATTCTCAGATTCTTCAATGATTCTTCGCTGTCTTCATAGAACTCACTATCTTCAGCCAGATTTATTATTGTCCCAGAATTCCTGTTATCAATAGTCTGCTTATGGGTGCCCATTACAATATCAGATTTAAGCTCTCTGAAATCAACTAGTGAAATATCTATTCCCTTAGATTTGTAATAATTAACCAAATCCTCTAATCCGCTTTCACGGATGAGAACATCAAATTTGCATTCCTGCATCGGGGCATCACCTATTACTATAGTTCCTTTTCCATTCTGCGCCTTAATAACATAATCAACTACCGGAGCTATAACAGAAGGATTAGTAAATAGACAGTCTGTTCCCTCCCCAGAACGATTAACATCCATTACCAGATTAGGCTTAATTAGTACGTTTGATGTCTCATTTATAAATTCTCCAAACGGGTTCCAATCTTTTGTGCCATAATGCTCGGCATCGTAGCCATATAGATGAATTGCCTCCCTCACAGAATTATATACATCATTTTCACCTGAAGAAATCTCTTCAAAAATGTATTCTGGGTATTTTTGAGATGGTCTGAATAATTCTCTCTTAGACGGATAATAAGTCTTTTCGGTTTTATATATAGAAATATCACACTGTGTCATAAATAATCTCGCTATTTCTTTGGTATTTTTATATAATCGCCCATTGTCTTACCAAATTCTGTGGGATTGAATTTCTCACACCCTGATCCATGATAAAGTGTTATCTCTCCAAAGTAGATTTTGTCATAAATCACATATAAATCCACTCTAGCCTGTGTTAAGCCCTTGGAGAGGTTAGACGCCACCTCAAGCATTTCCCGCAAGCATTCTGGTCTAGTAATTTGATGTCTGGGGTTAGTAGGATACTTGATCTGCGCTGGAATATATTCCCATTCAGGTGTATACAGATTTCGTTCATGCTTGGTAAATCTGCCAAAATCCACTTGGATAACCTTGGGTACTCCATCAAAGCAAAATATCTTATAGTCTTTTAATTCTGTACCAGACTCATCCACCAAGTATTTCTCTGCATATACTCTTGGCACCAACCCCTTATATGCCCATTCTCGTCCATGAAGATAATAGTCTCTTTTTAGTCTGTTTCCTAGAAATCTACTCGCCCTCTTACTATCAAAAGAATCCTTATTATGGCAAATTACAATTCCTCCACTGTCATGCGTGCATTTAAGTACAAACTGATTGGGTAGTTTATCATAGTCAATATCGTCGCAAGAATCCCATGGTCCTCCCACTACTGGAATGAGGTATTCTGCACCAATTCTATCTGTCACAAATTTTCTTACTTCAAGTTTATCGGCCAATTTATGATAATCAGGATTGTGATCATATAGCTTAATCCATTGAATTTTATCATTAAATGTTACAGGATTCTTCAGATTAAGAGTGCCACCATTAACAAATTTATACTGCAATTTAGCAAATGATAAGTCATCAATTGGCGAAAGTAAAACATATATTAAATGGGTTAACTTATCTCTTATTATCTCGTTCATCTTTTCTCTGGCAGTATAAGTTTCTGTCCTAATTTGAAATCCCAATCACCTGGAATAAATTTAAAGAAACCATCCCAGGTATAGAAAGTCATTTCACCAAAAATATAGTCATCTTTATCTACATAAAAATCTACTCTTACTGTAGGAAAATCCTGTGCAAGCTTCTCCGAAGCATTTATCATATCTTTAATACATTGGGGCATTACATTTTCTTCTTTAGAATTAGCATAGTAATTTGTTACCATATCTAGTCTGTTTAAATCTCTATCATAGAAATCATTTGTCCTAAAATCTAATCTACTATGTGCAATTCCCTTACACACAGTAATGAACTCTACTTTGCCATTTAGGCATGTAATCTTGTATTCTACTGAGCTACTTTTTCCCAGAGTATCAACATATGGCTCCGCAATAATTCTAGGCTTTACGTTCTTATACTGCCACTCTCTTCCAGCATAATAGAAATTTCTCTTTAATCTGGAATTAAGAAACGCATTAATTTCTTCTACATCACATTTCTTCTTATCCCTTATAATACGTAAGCCCCCACTGTCATGCGTTACTTTGAGTACAAATGCATCTGGTAACCTGTCATAATCAATATCTTCTGCATTATCCCAAACCCCAATACATGGAATTACATGGCTTTCGCCAATCTTATCCGCAACATACTTCTTTACTTCATACTTATCCACCATCTTTGTAAGAAGTGGATCATGGTGATTAACCTTAAGCCACTGCAATTTTTCTGAAAAGGTCTGTGGATCATTAAAATCCATTTCTTTTCCATAAAAATATTTGCATAATTTATTAAGATACTTTTCATCTGGAACATCATGAAAATGTCCGTGAGCTCCAAGATATTTGTAAATACAATATCTCAAGTTGGTCGCTTTAACCATCTGGATGTTAAAAATCAAGCTATTTAATCCCATATTTAATCACTCTAACCTCGTAGATAAACAGTTATTTTCTTTTGAATACAAGCGTCCACAGTCCGGACAAATATATCTTCCATTTTCTACCAAATCAAGTACCTGCCCGCATTCGCACACCCACCCTATCTGCTTTGCAGGAACTCCAGCCATAAGAGCATGAGGTTTTACATCACAGGTCACTACCGCTCCTGCAGCAATCGTTGCATGATGCCCAATCTCGTGTCCGCAAACTATTGTGCAGTTGGCGCCAAGGGTAGCATCATGTCGAATTACAGTAGACAAATATTTGTGATTCTTTGGATAACGAGATCTTGGAGTAAGATCATTTGTAAACACGCAACTTGGCCCACAGAACACATAGTCTTCTATAGTGACACCTTCATAGATGGATACATTGTTCTGTACTTTTACCCCGTCCCCAAGGGTAACGTTATTGGAAATGTTTACATTCTGGCCCAGAGAACAATTTGCACCAATAACTGCACCTGATTGAATATGACTAAAATGCCAAATCTTGGTATTATCACCTATCTTGACATCGTTATCTACTATTGACGTTTCATGTATATAGTAATTACTATCATTCATCTTTTTTATTTCCAAATTCCTCTATCGACTTCACGCTATATGGCGCATAAACATGTACACCATAATATGTCTTGATAAGTATCTCGCTCATAAGTCCAAATATGATCATGATGAGACCAATGATAACGAAAAAAATGGTAAGAAGTGGTGGAAATATATTATTTGACATCTTGGCACCAGATAAAAACAACACTACTGACCACACAGCGCAAATGAAACCAAGTATTTCAAAAAACATCCCCATTCCGCCAAGGAGGTGAAGCGGTCTCGTGGAAAACTTATTCCAAAACCACACTGAAATCATATCTACAAATCCCTTGATAGTACGCTTCCAATTATATTTGGTATACCCAGAAGTCCTCGCCCTATGATTTACAACGACTTCTCCTATAGTGAAGCCTTTTATCTTAAGGATAGCAGGAATAAATCTGTGCTGTTCTCCATAAAGATTTACTCCTTTGAAACACTCTCTTTTGTAAACCTTAAGCGAACATCCACTATCATGAATTCCATCATGTACAAGTAGATATCTCAGGAAATTCGCTCCTCTTGAAACAAATCTTTTCATAAAGGTATCCTTACGGTTCTTACGCCATCCAGACACCACATCAACACCCTCTTTTTCCAAATATTCCAGCATCTGAGGAATATCAGCAGGATCATTTTGGCCATCTCCATCCATAGTTACTATGTAGTCATACTGCGCAGCCTTGATTCCCGCATCCATTGCAGCTGTCTGTCCAAAATTCTTGCGCATTTTGATATATTTGAGCGGACTAAGAGTTCTGCACACTTCGTCAGTTCTATCCGAAGATCCATCGTTTATAAAAATAATCTCATAAATATAATTGTTCTTCTCACAGACATCCTTAATTTCTCTGTGAAGATTTGCTATGTTGCCTTCCTCGTTGTAAACAGGAACCACAACAGATATTCTGTATTGCATAAAAGTCTCTCCCTACATATTTTGGTTAATGCATAATAACATAAAAATAATAAACTAATGAGAAAACGTTTGCAATCTTCAACTCAGTGAATCCATCACATCTTTTAAAGCCTTGCAAATATAATCGACTTCATCATCATGCAAATATGGATGTATCGGCAAACATAGAACAGTACTACAAAGTTTCTCAGTATTTGGACATTCTGCCTCAGCACTTCTTGTCTTTTCAAATGCTCCCTGCTTGTGCATAGGTTTTATATAGTAAATATTGGTTGGGATACCGGTTGAGCGCAACTCTTTTTGAACTACAGATCTGTCAATGTTTTCTGGAAGCTGAATTGTATACTGAGCCCAAGAACTATAGTATCTATCTGTTATATGTGGCACTGATAATCCCATAACATCTTTTAATAATTCATGATATTTTTCAGCAACATGGTTGACCCTATCAAGTTCATTAGAACAAAATGTTGGAAATTTGGCCAACAGTACTGCCGCCTGCATAGTATCAAGGCGAGAGTTCATACCAAGTCTTATATTATTATATTTGGCATTTGGATCATCTGGATGTTCCATATCTTTACCATGTACCGCTATTGACCTGCATAGCTCAGCCAATCTGTCATCATCTGTGAAGATTGCTCCTCCATCTCCATAACAACCAAGTGGTTTAGCCGGGAAGAAACTGGTAGTAGATATTGTACCCAATTTACCCGCCTTTATCTTTTCTCCATTATCCGTTGTATATTCACCGCCAAATCCTTGAGCAGCATCTTCCAACAATATAAGCTTATATTCTTCACATATATTTTTGACAGCCTGATAGTCAAATGGCTGTCCAAAAAGGTCAACTGCCACAACAGCCTTAGGCTTTAGTTCTCCTTCTTCTATAATTTTATCTATAGCCTTTCTAAGTGAAGAAGCTGAAATATTATATGTATCTAAATCAACATCAACAAATATCGGAGTCGCACCAACAGAAGCAGGACACTCTCCTGAGGAAAAGAAAGTAAAATCGGGAACAAATACTGCATCTCCTTTGCCTACTCCAGCTGACATTAGAGCAATAGAAATAGCATCGGTACCATTAGCACAAGAAATACAATGCTTACGTCCCACATAATCAGCAAGCGTTTTCTCGAGTTCTTTTACCTGTGGCCCGCTAATAAAATGACAACCTTCTATCACTGAAGACATCCCTGTATCTATCTCATTTTTAATAGCTTCATACTGTCTTTTTAAATCTCTAAATTCTATAGTCAAAATAATTCACCTCTTTTACTTAATACCATTCCAATCAGAGAATGTCTTTTTATCCAAGGATTCCACATCAGGATAAACTATTAATGGATTCATACTATCATTAAGGTATGCTGCCCATAACGAGAACGTGGAATTAGCAATAATATTATTTTTCATTCTGCTCATCAAAAGCATGTCCACATGCGCTAATTCATTATCATACCCCGCCACAACAGTTTTATTATCGATCCATTCAAATGCTGTCTCAGCATAGGACTTGTCATCTGAGAAAATGAAAAACTTAGCCTGATCTACCCTATCCTGTACATACTCAACCGCCTTCTTATAATAGGACAATCCTACTTCTTTTTCATATTCACTTCCAACATAATCTCCACGTCTTACATGCAATGAAACAGCATTATCCCTGAGCATTTCATCAGTTATGTATTTATCACATTCTTTAGGAAACTTGAGTTTATTCCTCAAGCCTTCGATATTGCCTTTGAAATAATCTATATTCTGCCAATATCCATCAAAATATCTTAAACCACTATTTAATGCATCTATGACCTCTAATGTATCTGTATTGCTTATTTCCGTCCAGTATGCATTTTCCCTTTTGTTAAAGAGTCTATCATTTATCTTTATCCTTAAAGCATTTAGCCTGTCAGCACCTTTTCCGCCATACATTATAGGGATCTGACCCGAATGCTTGATGATATCCCAATTAGATGCAACCTCTATGTCTATATTGGAGAAAATGTTCCAGATTCCCATTTCACCATGTGCTGATCTTATCTTGTAGTATGACAAATCTGCCAAAACGTCGTAATCTGGGCATTGTTGTTTCAGCCATTCGCAAAATGCATATTCATATAATTGATTTCCAAGTCCTCCTTGGAATTTTACCATTAGCTTTCTTTCCATCATACACTTACAGTCCAAGTTCCGCTTTAGTTCTTTCAATAAGTTTTCCATTAGAAACTTCATATATTCTATCGCAGTTCCTAACTGTTGATAATCTATGCGCCACAATAATGAGGGTCTTCTCTCCATGAAGCGCATCAATTGACTCCATAAGGGATTTCTCGGTTTCATTATCAAGAGCAGCCGTAGCTTCATCAAACACAATAACTTGTGTTTCAAAGTAAAGTGCTCTTGCAATAGCCACTCTCTGTCTCTGTCCACCGGAGAATTTCACTCCACGCTCACCTACTATTGTATCCAGTCCCTCATCTAATGTCTTCACAAAGTCGCCAAGCTGAGCCTGCTCGATTGCTTTCCATACTTTATCATCATCAATTTCTTCCGGAGTAAGTCCAAAAGCTATATTATTTCTTAGAGAATCATCTGTAAGGAAAATGCTCTGTTGAACATACGCAAGCATATGACTCCAAGAGTCTATGCATTCTGTAATATCAATTCCATTTACTTTAACTTCTCCGCTTTGAGGTGTGAACAGACCTAGGATTATATCGATAAGTGTCGTTTTACCAGAGCCAGACGCACCAATGAATGCTACAGACTCACCTCTTTTAATTTCTAATGATAATCCATTGATTACGTCTTTATCCGCACCAGTGTATCTCCAATGAATATCATTAAGTGTAATACTATTAAATTCCATTTCTGGAACTATGGAAGTAGCGGACTTATCTGATTCCAGCACTCCTTCTGCATTGACACTCGTAAGATTTTCATATGCTTCATCAACACCCGGTTTCTGGAAGATGATCTGTGTCGCAGATCTAGAAATTGTTGACATTGCAGGAAGCATCTTGATTCCACCAACAGCAAACACCGCCAGCTGTGGAAGGAATGAACTAAGATCTGCCCCCTGTAGCACTCTTACATACAAAATTGATATGATACCAGACATGAAAACTGTTTCAATAATTCTGATTGGGAATGTCTGTACGGTGATATATTTGGCTTCTAGCCTTCCTTTATTTTCAAAAGCATCTTCGTAAGCATCAATAAAACGATCTTTCCTACGCATTGCCATTATCTCTTTGATACCTTCAAGTATCTCATATGAATACTTTGTAACGCGTGTCTCAGCAACACGCTGCTCTCTACCCAAAAAGCTAGTTTTCTTTCTAAGAATAACCACCAAAATATACATGCAAACAAGTGAAATGCCAAGAAGTCCTATCGCCATAGTCAAATCGGTGTATGCCAGAAATGCTGCTATCATGAGAAGTGTGAGAATCTGTGTTATAAGATCAAATAATGTTCCCAGTGCATCCTTAACGCAGCCTACATCATTACCAATTCCACGGATTATCACAGAGCTGTTCGTCTCTACAAAAAACTGATATGGTTTACTCATGTATGCTCTGAGCATCTTAACAGATAACTTTTTCTGTAATTTGAATCTGTATGAATTCTGGAAATATGCAGAATACATCAGAAATGCATTCTTAAAAATGTAGAACACAACTAAAGCAAAGCTCATAAACAATACAAGCTGCATTCCACTTATTCCAGTGATATCAATTATACTGCCAATAATAGGATATTCTCTTACCTTCTCTGGAGAAGCTATCGCGTTTATAAAAGGAACTATGAGGCTGACTCCAACCGTTTCCAAAACTGCACACAACAAAATATCAGCCAAAACCACATAGGATTTCCGCCTGTCGCCCTTATCAAGGATTCCGAATATTCTTTTAATTACATCAATGAATTTTCTTATGTCATTAGTCATTTTGTATCTCTACACGTTCTACTAAATATCTAAATAACTCGAGGTAGCTTTCCGATGTTTTTTGCCACGAAAACTTCTCTTTTACCAGGTGTGAACTCTGTTCGCCCTGCTCCAGCGTTAAGTTTCCGTTAGATAACATAGCAATCAGGCGCTTGCCAAATTCACTTGACCCTTCTACAAATCCATTACCATCTATAAGTTCGTCGCTTCCCTGGCATGGTGTCATGAGAATAGGAAGTCCATAGGACATAGCCTCCAACACTACGTTAGGCATTCCTTCTTTCCTAGATGGAAACACAAAAATGTCGGCATTTCTATAGTATTCTGGCAGTTCGTTCTTGTTCTTTTGACCATAGAAAACTACTGTGTCTTGTAAGTCGTGCTCTGATGCGAGATTTTCCAGTGTTTCTCGGTATGGGCCATCACCTACTATCTGGAATAGTAAGTTTTTGCCGACGCTATTGCAATACTCACGAACAGAAGCTAGCTGCGGAATAATATCCTGTAAGCCTTTTCTTTCGATGAGCCTGGAAACAAATAGAAGGTTGATGGTATTGTCCTGGCACGCTTCCTGACTAGTTGTGGATACATAGGTGGAATCTTTTTCTGCAAAGGCATTCAGATCTGCTCCATTAGGAATTACCATTATTTCTTTTTTATCATAGAAATCTTCAGCAAGTTTTTTGAGTCCCTTACTATTAGCCACAAGAGCATCTGCATTCTTCCATATAGTTTTAATTGCAGGGCCTATCAGCTTATATACCTTTGTGAATCTATCCTGGAATCCAGGAATATCACCGCCTCCAAATCTGATAACGTATGGCAGCTTGTATTTCTTTTTAAGATAATACCCTACAGGGCCACTTGGAATGCCGAAGAATATCTGGCAAATGTCATATTTATTATCTTTTTCCAACCGGTCAGCTACTGGAAGCGCTTTTTTAAGATAATCAAGCATTTCAGCAAAGCTACAATGTTCTTTATGTTTTCTTTTGGTTTTGAGCCTTGTGATGGTTACGCAGCCGCTTGTGTCTTTGGTTTCAATTATTTCATGTTCCTTGAGGCCATCAAACCATACTGTTACTATATCAACTTCATGCCCACATCTTGCATATTGCCTTGCAAGATTCATACAAGCATTGGCTCCACCTCCACCAATTGGTGGGTATTCGTGGGAGATTATTAGAATATTCATATGTTATAATCTACGCCTTTCTTACTCTTCCTCTTTAAAATCAAACTCATGGAATAGGAATCGTCTACACAGCAGCAGAATTGCAATACTCACTATACTAACAAGTGCTTCCAGTGGTTTCTCATGACCCACAACAAGCGATCTTGCTATAGCAAAAATAAGCACCTCAATAACTGTATTCATTGAATGTTTGATGAGCATTCGTATAAACTCTATTACAATTACTGCATTAAAGGCCGTAACCAGTATGTCTTCTACGTATACGCCAAAGTCCAGGCTGGAAAAGGTAAATACATGAAGTGCAAGCTGTACACAACTATATACTACTCCAACAAGTAATATGGCTGCTACGATTTTCTCTAAAAAGCTTGGCATTTTCAGTATTATTCTGTGTATTTTCTCAAGTGTAGGCATACTCATTAAGGCATTCCTCCATTACTCGTGGTCATTACCGCAAAACCGCAAAAATCACATCTGCAACGTAAATCAGCAGCATGATAATTCATTTCACTCTTCTTTATAATCAAACTCATGAACAATAGCCTTAGAAAAAATGCGGTGTGGAAAATCCACACCGCATCCACTCTAGACATTATACAACAACCCGAAGATGATAGATAGAGTTCGTATATCTTCTACTTAATCCTAGCTTCAGTATTAACTTACACTTCTTTAACCCACAGGCCGTGAAGATTGCAGTACTCGTAGACTGCCACAGCTTTTTCGCCAGCTGGAAGTACAAATTCAGCAACTGGTTTCTCGGAAGGCTTCAGGTACTTGATCTGAGCACCGGTTGTTGTCTCAAGTGCTATGAACTGAATGTAGTGGTTATCCATCATAGGATGTTCCACTTCGCCAATCTGAACCTTAACAGTGTTTCCCTCTACTGTTACAGCTGGTACGTGCTTTTCTACTGCACCGTCAACAGCGCCAGGTACAAGCTCTTTCATTGGCTGTCCGCAGCACACTACTGGAACGCCTGAATCATTAAGCTTGGTGATAATGTTTCCGCAAGTTTCACATCTGTAGAATTTCATGAGAACGCCCTCCTTCATTGAGTAGATAATTGTATTATCATTATATCATCAATATTTGATTATTTATGTTCTTTTTATCTAACAACCTTCTCAAAATCCTCAGCTTCGCTAATCACAGATATATTGCATTTCTTGGCCTGCATATTCACTTATATTTGTAATGTTTTGAAATATCTTATAGACTCCATTATTGTTCTATCTCTGTTCAATGCACTTCTTTAGATATGTTGCTCTTGTGCTAGCAAGGTGTTTATTGATAAATGTACTGTAGATATCTTTATCTATTTCTTTTCCCGAAAGGTACTGATCCATAGTGGCCTTGAATTCGTCATAGTCCTTGATGTTAGGGCATATCTTGTTAAGCTCGAGTTCTCTTGTCTCTTCGTTGTCGGTGTATCTGCCTATGAGGTGGCAGTAGAAAACTGCGCTCTCATAGAATCTAGCAGTGACAAGATCAGCTCCGCCGAAGACATTTCGGCTGTTGTCACACTTAGGTGTAGAGACAATGCTGACTCTTGCTCTTCTCATCATATCAACAAACTCAGGTCTACCTGGGAGCTTACCTATATCCCCTCTAGTTGTTGAGGTGTAGTGCAGAGAAGCGTTTTCGCCCTGGTAAATGTACTCTACATCAGGATGTTCCTTGCAGTAATCCAGCATGTATTGGTGCATTACTGGGTTCTTCCTGCCTATCTGGATTACATCTATATCTTTGTCCGGTACTTCCTGTGTATAGTACTGATCTGATACACACTGATGGATGAAATATACGTTCTGGCAGCCCTTGGATTTCATCTCATTGTAGATATCCTTGGATGCTACAAAAAAAGCTGGAAGATCTTTGGTTGCTTCCATTATCTCATCTATCATACTTCTGGCAAAATCAAGATATATTGGGATAATGTTCCTGGTAGGAATCATATAGTAGCCTTCAGCATCCATTATAATGAGAACGCCCATCTTATCAGGGTCAGTTATTTTGTATTTCCATACTTTATTAGGAAACAGTTTTTTGGTATATCTTTTTAATCTACGTGAGATCTTGTCAAACAGGTTGTTGGTGAGACTCTCCACTGTAGTGCCCCACTCTTTGGCCCATATATCTTCCCACTCGAATAGTACATCCCATGATGGCCATGTGATGTAGCCTCTTTCTGAATAAACTTTCATTTGTATGTCCTTCTTGCTAGAACCGTTTTGAATACAAGTCTATTTTCTATGATATATTTGGCTTCTAGTTTACCTTTATTTTCAAATGCCCCTTCGTAAGCATCAATAAAGCGTTCTTTTCTCCGCATTGCCATTATCTCCTTGATACCCTCAAGCATCTCATAAGAATACTTGGTAACACGTGTCTCAGCAACTCTCTGTTCTCTTCCCAGAAAGCTACATCAATGATTTTTTAATATCATTAGTCATTTTGTATTACTACTCAACCTCTCAAACATGAAATATGCGGTGTGGAAAATCCACACCGCATCCACTCTTGATATTATACAACATCACGCTACCGAATGATAGAATGCATCTGCCTTCTCACTTATCACTAGATGTTACATTTGTATATGTATCTGGAATAAATATGTCAACCATCCCATCTTCAGATATTACTGCCACTACAAAATATATTTTGCCAGCGTCCTTAACTAAAGATGAGCCATATGTATAAAGCGAGTTAAAACGTGCACCTCTGCCTGGATCGCCTTCCAAGATGGCTTTTCCATCGACTATTGCTCCTACGCCGTAGCATTCACCCTCCAAATTGAGCAATATAGCGCCATCTATCGCAGTAACTCCAGAAGATTCTATTAGCTTTTTATCCAATTGCCTAGGCTGAATTTTTCTTGCTCTTTTTAGATTTGTTAATCTGTCAACCTCGAGCAGCAAGTGCTTATTCTTATTTTTTCCCTTATCCCCGATAAAAACTAGGCCTGTCCCATGAGAAGCAAACTGACTTGCGCACTCTATTACTGCTTTTACTGTAGCAGCATCTTTAGGTTCAAGATATCCATCCAGTTTAGACAACTGAGCAGACACTTCGTTTTTGGGCTCCAAGAAAGGAATGTGGAACACGCCTTCTCTATAGTCCAACAAAACATCCTGCTGCTTTGACACATTTCTGTATACCACCCAGGATAACTTACTTTTGATGTCTATGTATACACTTCCTTCTTTCAACCTATTATTTTTGACAATTCCCAGCATCTTATATTCATATTTGCCGTCTTTTTTACAAACAGAAATCAGTAAACTATTATTCTTACCCGCTAATTCCATATATTTCTTAATAGTCCTGAGATTATCAGTTGCAAATAACAGCGGTCCATCATCACTGATAAATTTAACTAGCATTTTATTATCGCATTTATCTAATCCCTTAGTAAAAAAGCACAGCGTCGATTTATTAAATCTTTTTTCATATTCCATAGCAGAAACATGTATCAACAGCTCAGTCTCAGGTAACTTATACTTCTTCATTACCTTCTTGCGATACTCTTCTATAAACCAATCTTTCTTTGAAAAATTGCCTAACAAATAGTTGACTCGGTTGGCATCGCATCTTCTGTTGAGATTATCCACCAGCAATGATAGTACTAAATCATCCTTTAGTGATTTCTGTAATTCGTCACATATTACTTCCAGTATAAAGCTTAATGAATCTGCTTTTTTCTGATATTCTTTAGCCACTTCCCAACATAAAACGTGTTTTTCAACTTTACACGATATTTTGTCAGAAATATCCAGACTCTGCTTCATATCAAATATTTTTTTTATTCTTTCAGAAATGTCTTCCAGTACCTTTTGGCTGTCAGTCTCAGTGTTCCCCATTTTTTAGTAGTTTCTCCCAATTCTTCTCACCAATTTCGTTATAGTAATTAGCAATATGTTTATGAATATCAATAATAATATCGCTTGTTCCAACTCCACCTTTTTCAACAGAAAAGAGCTCAAACATTTCTTTTACACTTTTCCGTTTCATATCTCTCTTTTCATTCTTTTCGGAATTAAGTTCATCCAGCTTGCTTACGCAATGCATAAGGTACTCAGCTATAAGTTTTAAAACGTACTTATCTTCCATGATGGTTAAACTAGATATTCCATCCCTTGTTAGTTCCTTTTTATTCTTAATAGAATCCGCTAACTTTTTTATTTCTTTTCCCTTTTCTTGTCTTTCGCGAGATAGGTATTTGTCCATTTCCTCCTTGGCTATTTTTGCAGTTTTAACGCAGTCGCTATCTGTAAAAGCGTTATCACCACACTGTATATCTCCTTTCTTCCAATGATACTTTTGGCAGTGGATCATACAATAAGTAACAAGTGCTGATCTAAGTGAAAAAACTGTAATACAATCAAAATCCTCTTGTCCTTGGTATTTAAGTTCTCTTACAACCAACTCTATATACTCACTAAATGAATATTGTAAAGTCTTTATACAAATTAGATCTGCTATGCATTCTTTGTATAAGTAAAAGAGTATAGAAAAGACACCTTTAATATCAAATAATCCTCTAAGAGTTTCACCTGTAAATTCCTGTCCCCAGCGATGTATATCCTGTGACAATTCTTCGATTTTCTTGTCAGGTTCTTCATTGTCCAATTGATAATAGTATTCTCTTTGCAACAGAGAATGCCATATTTTCTTCGGATCCATCTGTACAATACAGACCATCACGTTCTTTTCCCTTGGCACCACCCATTCTCTATGATAGATTCGTTTTTTTAAATGATTTGACATAGGGTCATCTTTACTGAAGTTTTTGGCTATCCATATTTCATTAGCCTCTTCTGCTAAAGTTTCTATATCCTCTGCCATCTCGTCCCAAATATCATCATAAAGTGCAAACTTAAATCTCTTATCTCTGCCTTTTTCCTGCCTGGATTTCTGAAATGATAATCTGATGTATTTTACATACATATATGCCATTATCTTCGTAGTAATCTCAGCACGCTCTTTCCTGTTTCTTATTCCTCCCCCGACGTTATGTGCCACCTCATGTCCCAAAATAAACATCAAATCACGTGGTCGATAGGTATTTATTTCCGGAAGTTCCATTAGAAATAGCCTCTTTGTGTCAGATATTGTGCTAAACTTTTCTCTTAATTTCACAAAATCAGAGACTCCAGGATAAGCCAGAAAAACATATTCATGTTCCTCTTCGTTATCATTCACAAATGTACCGAGGTATTCCTTCATGTTATAAATATAGGCATTGTAAAATGCCAGTAGTTTCACAGGAGTTTCATACACTCTCACATCAAAGTCTGGAGCCTGAGTAAACTGACGATCAGACCTAACAGAATTCTGAACCAACAAGCTGAATTCTCTAACAAACCCATAAGCAGATCTAAAAAAGGCGTTACGTATTTGCTCAATTCCTCTATCTGCAGCTTCTGGGTTTTCCTTGTAATAATCAAGCATTTCTTCTTCATCGTTCAATGCCTGTTCGGCCAAGTCGATCAAAATTGACATCTGCGTAAGCATCGTTTGAAATAGATAATCATGAATAGGGCTTACCTCAAATTTGCCTAAAGAATTTAAAATACTCAAAAAATATCGTCCAAGATGAGAGATTTCCCCATTTTTACCAGCTCTACTCTGCCATTCTTTACATCGATCAACCAACACTCTACATAAGACAGGCTCATTTTCACATATCTTTCCAGTCTTATTCGCCACAGGGAGTCCTTTAGTGCTGATCTTATTCGAATCATAATCCGAACCTATGATTGTAGTAACTCCAACTAGATTGTCCTGATATATTTTACTGGTATGGTTGAAAATGCCTTCCTTCTGCTTATAGAAAGAAAGGAAAATATCCCACGGCAACTCTCCTATCTCAAATTTGATATCATTGCAGCCTAGCACACCCTGTTTACTAATAGTTCCAATATATTCTTCGCCACCTTTTTCTTTTATCTCTTCAAGCATATGGTTATAAACAACATCAGCCAATTCTAGTTCTAGCGCAATAATATATATCTGTATATTTCTTGCTATTCCAAGCTCCTTTCTACATTTACCTTTATTGATCATTTTCATATTGATTGAAGCAAAAGAATAGCCATAGCTCACTCTAAGCCCAGCTTTTCCTAAATGAATATCTTCTATTATCTTGGCTCCATCTTCATATTTTTTGCATTTGAGAACAAGTATAATATCACTATAGTCAATGCTAAAATACGTTATAGCCTTAACATCTGTATTTTCGACACTGTCCTCTAATGCCGCAGCCTTTTTTAGTGATTCCTTGGAGCAAATGTCCTTGTCTATTTGAAGCATGGAAAAAAACAGGAATGGATAATCTGCAGTTTCACTATCCTTCCAGAAAATAGCATCCCTCTGTTTTGTATCATCGTCATCTCTAAATCCAAACACCGTTTGTATGGAATAGCTTCCGCACAGCTCCTCGCTTTGAGATCTCTGGGCATGCCATAATTTTTCAAAATCTAAAGCGCCTTCCATGTTTTCAAAAAGATTTTCACCCACCAACATGTCGTCATAATATCCCAGTATTTTCCACTGTACGTCCTCTACAGCCGGCTTAGAAGGTGGAAGATAATCGTTAAACAAATAAAACGGTCTACATACTTTTCCCATACTTTTCCCCTAACAATCCCCATGTTTTATAATAAAAAAACTGGCAAGAACCTTCGTCCTGCCAGTCAAATACTAACTTCACAAAAATATTTAATACACATTAACACTATCACACCTTAACCAGCTCGCCCAACTCATTATGTCTTGCTCTACTACGTGTTACTGTCCTACCATTTACATCTCTTCTATCAATAAAGCAACTGTACTCTTCATCCTCTTGATCACCATATATCAATTCATACAAATCTTCTATCGAGTACGGTATTTCTCTTCTAACATCTGCTCTCATAATAACGCCTCCACTTGGTTACTCTTTCCAAAAAAACAAAGTTGGGTTAGTGGTATCTGCTATTATAGCAGAGCACTATCACTACATCAACATTTTTTTCTGAAAAAAAGCATTAAAAAAAAATAATCCTCCCTAAAATTACCTACAATAATAATATAATAATAGTATATTACAAAAAAAATAATAAATTTGTTAAATCTATCAAAACTGTAACATTTTTCCGATTACTTCTCTTCTAATAATAACATATATACTGTATTTTGTGTTTATTTTCTCTTTTCTCATATATTTAGTATTTTCCTTGCATATGAACACGTCGCTGTAACTTTCGCATTGTTACGCTCAGCTTCTTCCAATACTTTATATACCAAACGCTTAGCTATTCCTTTGCCTTGATAATCCGAGGATACGCCTGTGTGGTAAATATTCCAAACGTCATCAGTAATCTGATAATCGCACTCACCTATTTCTTTTCCATTGTCTAGAGCGATGCTTCGGTTACTTTCTTGATCAAACGTCACATCTATATCATGTCTATACAAGCATGTCAGTGCGCCTGATGGGCACTGACTAATTGCCTGCCATATTTCTTTGGTCTCAGCATTATTAAGATTGATCCATGGCTTTTGCCCTGGACAAAAGGTCTTGGGGCTACCATTGACACATCTTCTCGCATGAAAACACTTATCAGAATTCCAAAATACTACGATATCATCATTCTCATAGGTTCTGTGCATAAGATATCTCCGTAATTATCGCTTTTTGCATCTATCTACAACAACTGAAAATAACATCGTTAAAACAAATGAAATCAAACTCCATAGCCATATATTAACGTCACCGATACGTCTAAGGATCCCATGTATCAAACTGATAACCGGTACATGTATGAGAAATGCATATTGAGATAATGCTGCTAATATGAGGAATGGCTTAGTTATTATATTGAGCGTTTTGTTATAGTTAAGTTTGTATGTGCTAGCGTTCTCAAGTGTTGCCAAATGGTAGATCAGGATAACTGTAGGTACAGTAAAATAGAATCCTGAATTCATTATCCAGCTATAACTTGCTGGCAATGTTCCATTTTTCAAATCTCCAGCATAGATGAGGACTATCGAGAGTATTGATGCTGTTGCAGCAATAGCAATTGATAATGTTGTATTCTGATGCTCCGGTAGATGTCTCTTTTCCCCATAAATATATCCTGCCTGCATAGCTATCAGATAATCTCCTATTCTTGATAGCGGGCTTTCGTATATATACAGCATGGATGAATCTTTGTAGTGATTAACAAACATTATGTTGATCACTATTGTAATGGCATAGATCAGTAATGAAATAAGAATAGCTCTAGTCACTATTGAGGTCATGGCTTTCTCAGAGCCGTAGAGCTTATGCATGATCTGAAGGAATAGTGGTGTTAACAGAAATAGCAACAAGCTCAGTGATAAATACCAAGTGACGATGTTGTACTCACTAAATATGTTGTACCACCAGCCACTCTTAGGGCCCCAATCAGAAATCAGAAAGGCGTTGGATACCAGTTTGCCAAGTGCTATTGGAAGCCTCTCCCCAAGAGAATTTATGACTGCATCTTTTACACTATAAGCATATAATCCGAAGGCTATAATCAACATCACTAGATGCAATGGATATATGCGTCTTATTTTCCTTACAGCATTCTTCCATGATGCTCTAGGACTACAATCAATTTCCTGACCATATCCATGAACAGCATTCAGAAACCCACTTAGCATGAGGAACACAGTTATGCTCCACCTGGAGAACACATCAGGCAGAAGTGTCGTGTGGAAGAAGAAAATGCCAAGGAAAGCTAATGCACGCAGTATTTGTAATGTTTTGAAATATTTTTTAGACTCCATTATTAGTTCAATCCCGTCTTAACTTAATGGTACAGAAACCACACATATCTGTCTATATCACTTGGGCTGTAGTCACCTGACTCTTTTACCAGAGTGTATAGTTCTTGCTCATCCTGGAGCTGAATACGTTTATATCCATTCTTGTCATAGAAACGAAGTGCTCTCTGGTTAACAGGATCTACGCACCAGTATACCTTGGTGATTCCGAGTTCTGTGTTAGCTTTATCTAGTATTACTGCCATAGCAGCCTTGGAATAGCCCTTACCCATAGCAGCTTTTCTGATTGTGATTCCGAACTCAGCTGACTTAGTCTCTATATTTATATTCTTGAGACTTATTGTGCCCATGTATTCATCTGTGTCGTCATCTGCTATAGCAAGGTGGAGATTTTCGTCCTGGCTATCCAGACTTTTCTTGATGAAGTTCTCACAGTCCTCTAATGTCAGCTTGGAGAAGTCTCTGTGAAGGTCATGCACCACTGAATCATCATGCATCCATTCCAGCATGAGTGGAGCATCTTGTAATTGTAATGAGCGAAGTTTCATTGTGTTATGCCTCTTTTTCTATAGTTTCCAGGATCATGTTTGCTACGTTTTCACTTATGCAGTCAGCAAATAATTCCTCTATCTGGCTATGATCTGCTGTTTGTCCCTTATATTTCTGAGCAAACTCAGTCAGATCCCTTGCTATTTCATCGATATCCTGGTCAGGTGCTACGCTGAGCGCCATAGGATATCTCTCCATATATGGAAGAGAAGGACAGTTAGGAATCTGGCATATATTCAGAATAGGCTTACCTGTGTTTATATACTCAATTAGCTTGGATGGAAGCATATTCTTGATATTGTTGTTAAGGTTAATGAGTACGTGAGCTTCCTTCTGGGCCTTAATGGATTCTGATGAGCTAACCCAACCATGGAGAACTAGTCTGTCTCCTAAGATTTCTTTATATTGAGCTACTGTCTTCTCAGATCCGCCGCCATATAAATGGAGGATGTAGTTCTTATGAAGTTTAGTGAATAGCTTCAGCATCAGTTCTGGATTTCTGATGTCGTCGTATAACTGGCCAACATATACAAAGTTGATGTTGGAATCAGCATCTAAAGATTCTTGCGTATTCTCTGTTTTTGAATCGAGCTTCTGCACTTTTGGCACACGGAAGGTTACTACCTTCTGGGCCAAATCAGCCGGCAAATAGTCCATATCATTACCAACAAAATCTAAAGCAAAGACTTTATGCGATGTTTCAAATACATGCAGTTCCTTTTGCAGATGCTTAGGCCTTGCTTTCTGTGTTGTCGATGGATTATTGGTGTATGGATCCATCATTATGACGTATTTGTTGTTACTGATATTGGCATTAGCCAGTGCATCTGCTATGTAATACGGCTCTGTTACAGCAATTACAGAATCAAAGCTATGCTCTGAGCACAGCTTCTCAATCTGCCTCTTATACTCATTCCTGATTTCTGATGATTCATAGTATTTCTTATCAATCAGCTTCTGCAAAAATACTGGGTGTGAGACAACATATGTTGCCTTACCAAGCGATGAAGCGTTGATCCACTTATCACTTTTAGTCACGTCGTTTAGTACGTCATCCTCGGCAACTTTGAATGTCCACACTTTGTTTAGCGCAGCTGCCTTTTCTTTATCCAGTTCATGGTATTTATCTTCTCTGGCCAGGCAATACACTTCATTTCCACCAGCAAGCCATGTCTTGGTAAGCTCATAGACAATGCCTACGTTAGCGCCACAGCTGGAAGATAAATTGTCTAATACAAGGAGTATTCTCATATTTGTCGCTCCGTTATAATTCTTCATTCCTATTATACTAGGCCATTATCCAACATAATAGCCGGTAAATGCAACTCGTAATAACATTTCCGACGAAAATATAATTCATTTTAACATTTGCTTTCATTGCTGATGGTTACATGCTACGATTCCATTTCTTATATCATCGTTTAACCAAAACAAAATTTCATATTTTCTGAATATCGTGTTATAAATTATCATTTTTCACATATTGTTCATAATTTTAGGATTGTTTTGACTTGCGCAAATATACAAAATACAGTATCTTAACTAAGCGTTGTAACGACAAGTCTTTTGCCGTAAGCAGTCCTTACCCCAATATCTCGTTTTCGCTCTGCACCGAATCTTGCGAAGCGGTATTGATTCTGAGGTAACACGCATTGGGAATATTAAAATACTGTATTTTTTCGATAAAACGCCCTGTCAGATAACTACATCAAGTTACCTGACAGGGCGTTTTATTGTTTTGGAAATATTTATTATCTTCGCAATTAATCTAGTTTAGATGCGACTTCTTTGGCAACTGATTCTGGTGCAAACTTCTCTTTGCATGTCTCTGATACAAGCTTCATATGCTCGCTACTAAATCTGCTCCTATTGCCTTGATAGTCACTTACCATCACTTTCATGGCTTCTGTTAAGGCATCTACATCATCAACCGGAACGAGGATGCCATTTGTATCATCTACAAAGTCCTCTGGCCCGCCACACTTTGTTGCTATAACAGGAGTTCCGGTAGCAAGCGCTTCGATATAGACAATGCCAAAGGTTTCAGATCGGCTTGGAAGAACGAAGCAATCGCTCTTTGCAAGTTTATCCGCAAACTCTTTTCTCACATATGAGCCTGTGAAGGTTATGTTATCGATTATACCTAGCTCTGAAGCTAGGTTCTTAATTATTGGAAGTTCTGGACCGTCGCCCATGATTGTGAGGTGAGTTTCTGTTGATATTTCATTGCGAAACTTGGCATATGCCTTAACCAGAACATCAAAGCCTTTGCCATGATTAGCACTGGCCGCAGATAGGAATTCAAACGTATCGCCAGGATGCCTTGCATCGCTGAACTTAAATTCACTCAGATCCACGATATTAGGAATTACAACGCTGTCTGCTCCGTAGTTCTTTTTAACATCTCTCGCAAGTGCGTTACTGACTGCTATGACAGTTCTGGCACCTTTCAGCGCTTTTTCTTTTCTCTTCTCTATAGCTTCTCCCTCGTTAAGAGGAGTGATGTGCTCAGTTACAATATATGGTACATTTTTCTGTTCGCAGTAGTCTGTCACAGAAATGGCCTGTTGACAGCAGTGAACGTGGATGCATCGAGGAATACCGAACTCTTTTTCTATTCTCTTGATTGCTCTGTTAAATGAGTAGTCCTGTGCTTTGTACTTAAGCTCTGGAGAAAATGGGCCCCATGGGAAGTTGTATTCGATGACAGGAATTCCTGCCTTCTCAAATCTATTATAGCCCCACTTACGGATTCTCCTGAAGGACCTCATATCAAGGGCTAGGAACACTATCTTTTCCCCGATATTATGAAGAGCCTTGGCCTGGTCGAACTGAAAGAGGCCATTTATCGGATATTTCTCTGACGGGCATCCCCAGGACACCTCCAAAACGTAGCTGTTATCGTTCATTTTTCTTATTCAACCCTCATATCAGAACACTTGCAAGTAGTACACAAAGAAAGCTTAGTAGTGTCCCCAGCAGATAGTACTCAGCAAAGTCTTTTTCATTAACAATCTTGTTGTACCTGGTAATCGACTTGGCAGTGAGGACAAGTCCCAGTGCAGAATACTGGCCGATAGCAATGAGAATAATCATTATAATTCTCTCTATTGTACCAATCATTATACCTGCATTCTTGGTAGCAATAATAGCATTCATATCCGTTCCTGCACCGATTGGTTTGTACTCTGCCAGGAACTTCTGAATCAAAATATTGGATGGCTTATGTAATATTAGTAGCACCAAAATCCACCTAAGCACACTATCCAAACTAAAAGAGTAATAGCCAGACACGGCGTCCAATATTTTTGTGTTCACAACGAAATTGTACCTGAACATAAAAAATGCCATTAGCAATATGCTAATCAAATGCGCCACCTGATCAATCCAAAATGTGTTCCAGCTATTTTTGAAGACTCTTTTCCTAATCAGTATATATTTAAGCGAATCTATAATAGCATGGGCTAAAGCTGTCAAAAATGCTGCTATTATCATGTCTGGATGCGGAACTAAAAGCGCCAATGCAAGTGATACAAGCAGATATTCAACTGAGTGTTTCAAAACCCCCGTATACTTCTTTTCTTTTTCTGTTGCAAGCTTTTCTGTTTGAAAATAAAAATCCCCCAAAATATGGGCAAATCCAAGATACAAATAATATTTGGTCATCTTGTAATCTCCACGATTGTCTTATTTATTATGTCTTCTATGTCCATATATGTTATAAAGTTAGCCATAGCAAGTCGCCTTGCCACTGTAGATTGCGTTGTACCAAGCCTTCTGGCAATCTCTGACTGACTATCATTATTACTGATAGCCTCCATGACAGTAGCTCTTTGCTCGTCAGACCAGCTATTGTCTATAAGCTTGTTCAATCTAAAAAAAGCGTTGAGATGCTCAAGTTCGAGATCATCTTTCTGCTCATAATACCCCACCTTCACATCAGGCGCCTGATGTTTGAGCTTTTTCTCCATAATTCTTAATTCATCAATCATCTCTCTAGCGGCATAATATGCTGGTCCGTCAGCACCTATGGCTGCAGTTTTCTTGATAGGAGTTGTAATATCGCCTATTCCTATGCCAAATCTAACCTCTACTGGATAAAGCTGTCGTTGAATTGCTCTGATCATCTCCAACAAGTGATCACCATTATGCAACAGCACTTGAAATTCATCTCCCAGCGTTATCACAAATTTCGCCGCTATATCACTGCCATAATTCTCATTTAGAGCATTCAGGATCTTATTAAGTTTCCTCTGTATATTCCCTCTGTCCTGAATATTCTTGGAATATCTAATATCACCAATTATCGCTATATAACGCTTCATTGCTGTTTTTCTCCTAATAGATATCATTAACGCAATGCATTTATGTGGTTTACTTCGATATAATAAAATTATGCACATATAATGCATAATTGTCAATAATGCGTTATACGTGCATAAAATAGGTTTATTCGTTATATGTGAATAATTTTGAGGCGTAACACCTTCTACATTCCATTGCCAGAAAGAACGCCCTCGGTGTCATAGATATGATAGTAGATTGTCTGTCTGTCATAGAAAGAATCTCTGCCTACTGAGTAGATTGTTCCTGCAACCACCTCGAAAAGAGCCATAATGCTAAGCGCTACCAAAATTGCTGTTATGCCCTTTCTAAACGCCAGCGTTCCTTCTGATCTGACTATCATCGCAAGTGATGATGCAAATCCGATACAAATAAGAAGAAGTGGCAACTGGAAGATTCTGTTAGCAAAACCGCCAGCAAAGGTCATAACATATACACTTACGAAGGCAAGCAGGTAGAAAAGTGTTTCCTCTGGGAGGTTAACTTTTCTCTTGGCTGCATCAGCTTCTGTATTAGTCTGCTTGTAATGTCTGTATACTGTAAGTCCTAACGCAATTGCAAAAGGTATCATCAAGAACATGAGTGTGTAGAAAGACTCTCTGCCAATTCTAAAAATATAATTCTTGATGATGCTATTGGATTCTGCGTTTGCAGCCGCTGTCCTTGCCACGTTACCTGGCGCAAGGATCAGGAATGCTACGCCTATTGCACAGGACACAGCACCAAGGATCTGATAAATCTGGACTTTGTGCTTGTTGTAGATCATGTAGATAAAGAACAACATCAGTGCAAATAATATAGTGCAGGCCCCAGCCTCATTGGAGAGGCCGGAAATAAAGCCTAGTACTATATATATAATTGTTGATAGGATAACGTTGGATGTGTTCTGGTTATCAGCTGATGTGTAAGCTTTCTTATCAGAAACATCACAGTAAGTCTTGTAGTACATGAGCCCGAATATCAGAATGATCAGGTTGGTCCACAGATATGTGACTGTTCCTGTGATCCATGTAACTACTTCTGAAAAATCGGGCATGAAGAACCACAGCATAAGATAAATTGCAGATAACTCAATAACACTTGCAATTAACGGTGCTTCGCCTGCTGCCTCTTTTTCTTTGGCCATCTTATTATGGAATACCAACGCGTACTGGTGAATAACATTGGCAACAGCAATATATATCAGTGAGTTAACCACCACGAAAACCATCTTGGGCAACATCAGCATGAGCTGAATGAAGAACATGGAAATTGCTCTTCCGCCCCAGGTCATATAGTAGGTTGCAACTGATGGGAATATCTGCGCCACACTCACAATCCTGCTGCCATCCGCAAATGATGTCTGATGCTGATAATCGTCAACAAAGGCTGGCATCCTATATGCAAGAAACGCTATTATGCATCCCCAGAAGATATTTACAAGTATTAAATTAAGTGTGTGTTTCTTAGTACTACTCAAGTCGAACTGCTCCGTGTTTTATCTAATAATTTTCTCAAAATCATCCTTGCCGTGCTTGCAGATAGGGCAGATGAAATCGTCAGGAAGCTCCTCGCCTACATACTCATAGCCGCAAATGAGGCATTTCCAAATGGTCTCACCCTTAGGTGTTGTGCCCACTGGCTGTGGCTTGGGCTTGATGTTGTTCTGATAGTATTCATAAGTGCAGGATGAAACATCAGATAACACAACCATCTCAGTTGGCTCGCAGATAAAGAGAGTGTGTGAGCCCAGATCTACCTCTTTTTCCACCTTGAGGGAGAAGTATGCGTTGGTGCCTGCCTTGATATATGGGATTCCGTTCTCAGCTATAGCATAGGAATCCGCAGGAAAATCAGGAGCGAACTTATCCACATCTCTGCCTGACTGGAAGCCAAAATGCTTGAAGATGTCAAAAGAAGCCTCTGTGCTGAGGACAGAAATATTGCAAAGGCCGGTATCTTTGATCATGTCGTGAGTGTAATTGGCCTTGTTGATAGCAATAGAAATTCTGTTGGGATCAGATGCCACCTGAATCGCGGTGTTGGTGATACAACCGTTCTTCTTGTCACCTCTGACTGCGGTACACACAAATAAACCATACGATAATTTGTACATTGCCTTAGTATCCATGCTCGCTCCATCCTTTCGTTTAATCAATTACTAGTTCTAATTATAACATGCCTTGATAATTGCTGTGATATCAATAATTCTCAGCCTTGAGCTGGAAGTATGCCTGTGGGTGATTGCAAACTGGGCAAACTTCTGGAGCCTGCTTGCCAACTACGATGTGACCACAGTTACTGCACTGCCATACACAGTCGCCATCTCTTGAGAATACAAGCTTATCCTCAACATTTTTGAGGAGCTTTCTATAGCGCTCTTCATGCTCTTTTTCTATGGCTGCTACGCCCTCGAAGAGCTCTGCAATCTCATCAAAGCCTTCTTCTCTTGCCTTTTTAGCAAAAGATGGATACATCTCTTTCCACTCGTAAGCCTCGCCATCAGCTGCATCCTTGAGGCAATCTACTGTTGTTCCGATTCCAGAGAGAATCTTGTACCATATCTCAGCGTGCTCTTTTTCATTAGCTGCTGTCTCTGCAAATATATTAGAAATCTGAACATAGCCTTCTTTCTTGGCCTTTGATGCAAAGAAAGTATATTTGTTTCTTGCCTCTGACTCACCAGCGAATGCTGCCAGGAGGTTCTTCTCTGTCTCGGTTCCCTTTAAATCCTCTGCTCTACATCTCCATTTGTTCTCTGACATTGTTGTTTTTCCTTCCTTTTCTTGTAAGTAATATGTAATAGTGTCGTTTCCCACATAAGAAATGGTTATAAAAAGAGAAGGCCATGAACAAACATAACCTTCTCCATATATTATACATGTTAATTGTACGCAATTAAAGATTATTTAGCGTTTTATACTACTGTCTTTTCCTTGGATAGTTCTTCAAAAATCTTGTCTGCATCATAATCAGGAGCATATTTCAGTGCCGCATCATAAATGCGTTTAATATGTTCTTCATCCTCGTCTAACTCTTCTGCTATTATCTCCGGAACATGCCCTTTGATTATTTTTTTACATACTAGCTTGATTAGTTTTATTTCTTCCCCGTTTCTTCTTTCTTCCTGAACATCAAAGCCCTTAAATTCGTCAAACAATCCCATATATTCCTTCCTCTATCTTCATCTATTTTTTCATAAATACTCAAAAAAGCTTGACTTTCATATCAAACCCTAGTATCTTTTAATCAAGAAATGGGTTTTTTGTCGTGTACAGCATTAAGTTGCTCAAGCGGGTTGCTCGTTTCTTTTTTTACGTCTATAACGTCATAAAGATACATTTTCTCATCCTCTGAATGTCTAACTAGCAACGATGCATGAAATGCATTATATCTCTCTACACTTCCATCTACTGCATACACCGGAATAGCAAATCTTGAATCGTACCTGTACCAGCCATACTTAGCATTTCTATTATGCTTATCTTCATTGTTAAGGCGAAAGTGTTTACCATTAGCCGATGTTATCATCTCTGGTATTCCCTGTGATGCATTTGCCTTTGCTTTGGCTACAGCCCCATTAAGCGCATACGTATATTCTGATCCAGAATATTCGTTAGGCAAATCATTTCCGATAAATATCAAATCTTTTGTGTCATCAACAGTATAGGCTTTTCCAACAAATTGTCTAAGATAATCTCTTACTTCATTCCAACTTATTGCCCTTTTTCCTTTAAACCGTATCTCGTCAATTATCACTATTTCTTTTCCGTTTTTATCCTTTACTATTTTTACTTTATCTGAAAAACTACTATCTGCCACTACTATTCATCGCCCTTCTAATTAGCCATATTATTGCTATACGATAATGCTAACAATCCACATATATTAACCATATTGAAATATATATACTAATGTGCTATCGTAACCAATGGATAGTATTATAAAATATCCATTGGTTACCGTCAACTATTTATTAGGATTCAACTATGTCAAATCAGCTAATACCAGAACGATTAAAAAAAGCTAGAGAAAATCTTGGAATTACCATGGCAGAAGCTTCACGAAGATTGAATTTATCCAAAATAGGCTACTGCAGATATGAATATGGTGATAGAATCCCATCACCTCAAACTGTCGATGTAATAGCAAGAGTCTTTGGGACATCTGTGGCATACTTAACAGGAGGATCAAATGACATGTCCCCTGATTATAAAGTAATTAACAAAGCCGCAAGTCCTGAATTATTTGAACTGATAGAAATACTTTCAGACTGTGATTCTCCCAAGCTGAAACGCATTTTAGCTTACGCCCAAAAGCTCAATTCTCTTCAAAAAAATAAAGTGGTCGAATAAAAATCGACCACTTTATATAACATCCGTTCTATCAGTTCTCCTTCTGACCAACCTCAATTTTCTGTCTGGTCATGGCAAGAAATTCGTCATAATCTCTAATGTAATCACTCTCATCATAGAGCTCTGACGCAAGCACCATGAGTACTGCATCTGGTGAGAAATCATACATCTCTCTCCACATATCATTGGAGATGTATAAACCTTCGTATGGTTTCTCAAGTGGAACAACCTTGGTTTCTGTTCCGTTATCGAGCTTGATCTTACAGCTTCCATGAATACATACAAGAATCTGCTCCAGCTTCTTGTGAGCATGTTTACCTCTCACAACTCCAGAAACTGTATCGTACATGTAGTAAACTCTCTTTATCTGAAATGGTATATCTTTAAATTCCTCAAGCGCCACCAGCTGGCCTCTGTCATCACCATGTGGCTGGAACATATACTTAACAACCTGCATCTTCAATCATCCTCCGACTAGTATTTTAGCATGTTTATAGGCTATGCTCAACCACGATACCACTGCTCTGCCATAAGCATGTTCCATACAAGCTTGGTGTAGCCTGGATTCTCGGCTATATAATTCCAACAATATCTGACAATCTTACCATCCAGTATTCCATCACGAATGAGCTTACTGTTATCTATCATTTCCTGAGCCCACTCACGAGTCTGTCCTTCCTTAAGCCACTTCTCAAGCGGGACTGCGAAGCCCTGTTTTGGCCTTTCCATCATTTCTTTTGGTACATACTTGTAAAGGATGTTCCTAAGGACACGCTTACTAACGCCGTCACTGTACTTATACTGAGTTGGAATTCTCCATGCAAACTCTATGACATCCCTATCTAGCATAGGCATTCTGTTCTCAAGTGACACGGCCATTCCGGCGCGGTCAACCTTAACGAGAATATCATCAGGATGGTAAAAGAGCATATCATAAAGCTCCATGTCTGAAATCTGATCAGACAAGATGCTTGGCACCTGATTCTTCTGAGCTCTTCCTGTTACCACCTTCTCTAGTCCCACATGCTTCCTATCAAAAATAACATCTTTTAACTGGCATATATTCTGGGCACCAAGCGTTCCTATTATCCTATGAAGCTTAGGATTTCCTATGCTGTCAAATGGTGTCAGTACTGCTGCCCCAGTCTGCCTTATTCCCATAGGAATCTTATTTATCTTATTCCAGAATCCGTCACACTTCCAATAGCCTTCATATCCGCAGAACAGCTCATCACCAGCATCTCCGCTAAGAGAAACTGTAACCTTCTGTCTCGCTATCTTGCTGACAAAATACGTTGGAATCATTGAAGCATCGCCAAAAGGCTCAGAGAAATAGTATCCCATTTGCGGAATTGCTTCCTGCATCTCTTTTTCCGAGATGATCATCTCTGTATGATCTGTTCCTAAATGGTTAGAGATATCTCTGGCATAATCTGCCTCGTTATATTTAGGATTATCAAATCCAATGGTGAAGGTCTTGATCTTCTGATCAGACATATCCTGCATCAGAGAAACAATTGTAGCACTGTCGATTCCTCCTGACAAAAACGCCCCCAGTGGAACATCAGCAATCATCTGATCTGAGATTGAGTTTCTAAGGAGCTTTTCGAGCTCCTGTGTAGCCTCCTCTTCTGATCCTGTAAACAGATTTCTCTGGCCGAACTTGGCAGCTTCTACCATAGACCAGTACTCTTCTATTTCCGGTTCTGCATCAGGATCCTTAAGTGTCAGGATTGTCCCTGGCATGAGCTTATTTATGCCCTGATAAATAGACATAGGCGCAGGAATGTAACTATGGAGCATGTAATAGGACAGCGCCTCCAAATTCATCTCATTCCTAAATCCAGGTATTTCCCTAAATAGCGCTATATCAGACGCAAAGGCAAAAAAGCTTTCTCCACCTTCTGCCTGTACTCTTCCGTAGTAAAGAGGCTTCTCGCCTACTCTATCTCTTGCAAGCTGTAAAGTCTTATTCTCTCTGTCATAAACAGCGATAGCAAACATACCCTTACAAAGCTTCAAAGTTTCCTTGATGCCATAACGCTCTATTCCTTCAAGGAGCACCTCTGTATCAGATGTTCCTCTGAAGGAAAATTTAGAACCATCTGTCTTCTCAGAGCTATTTGATGACATAACATAGCCATCATTTACTAATTTATCTTTCAATTCCCTGACATTATAAATCTCGCCATTATAAGAGATGACAAACCTTCCCGAGTGGGATACCATGGGCTGTGCCCCGGACTCACTAAGGTCCAGTATTGATAATCTCCTATGCCCCAGTGTCCATCCAGACTGCTCATCCAGCCAGTGTCCCTGAGCATCAGGTCCTCTGTGGACCATTCGATCTGTCATCTTCCTTATAACTTCTGCTCTATTTATCTTGTTATTGTAGAATCCTGCAATTCCGCACATTTATTCAATTCCATCATCACCAAGCATCGTTACAAAGTAACGCCATGCCAAGTGATTGTCCTTTATTGTAGATATTTCTTTTCCCATTATAAAAGCTGCAATTCCCCCTTTGCAATAGACTACTACCATAAAATAGTGATAAACTGTGATGGAAATAATCAAAGCAAAGGACACTACAATGGACAAAAAAGTTATCGTTGCAAACTATAGATATCACATTACTGGCGGGCCGGAAGTGTACATGTTCAAGTTTCTGGATAAGTGCGCCAGCATTGGATATAAGGGAATACCATTCTCTGTGCGCTACAGCGTCAATGAGCCCACCGAATATTCCAAATATTTCATCTCAAGTAGGAGTGGTGACAGCGTATACTACGACTCTATCAAGAAGACTCCAAGTGCTATTATCAAGACTCTTCAGGGGGCATTCTACAATCCAGAGACTGTCAGGAATATCAATAAACTGATTGACGATGAGAATCCTGAGGTTCTATATGCACTTCAGGTTATAAACACTCTTTCACCCAGCATTTTCAAGGCAGCCAAGAAAAGAGGTCTCAAGGTAGTTCACAGAATTTCAGACTTTAACCTTGTGTGTCCTAGAAGTGACCTGCTTCGTGGCACTGATACCTGCAATGAGTGTGTTTGCGGAGATCTCAAGAAGTGCATCGAGCACAGATGTTACCACGGTTCCAAGGCTGCATCAATGATAAGAGCCTACTCCATGATGTATCACAGATGGAAAAAGCTTTATAAGTACGTGGATTATTTCGTAACACCTACAAACTTCACCAGAAACAAGCTGATCGAGGGTGGTTTCCCAGCTGAGAAGGTTGTGACAATTCCAACCTTTATCGATGCAGATGCTATTACACCTAATTATGAGAATTACGACTATCTCTTATTCCTCGGCAGAACAGTTAAGGAAAAAGGCCTTATTTATGCTGTTGAGGCCATGAAATACCTTGCGGAGTATCCAGACTTAAGACTTAAGATTACTGGCAACTACGAGGATCAGGATCCTGAGGTTAAAGAGTTTATTGAGGCCAACAACCTCTCAGACAGAATTCAGTTCACAGGCTTTGTGAGAGGTGAAGCTCTGACAAATCTCATCTCTAACGCTATGTGTGTTCTTTGTCCTGCCATCTGGTATGAGAACATGCCAAACACAGTAATAGAGGCCTTTGCCTATGGCAAACCTGTTATAGCATCTAACTTTGGTTGTTTCCCAGAGCTGATTACAGACGGTACAGATGGATACTTATTTGAACCCAAGAATCCACAGGATTTAGCTTCAAAGGTTAAGCTTCTGTTGGCAGATGAGAGCTATAGAGAACTTGGCAAAAATGCCAGAAGAAAAGTAGAAGAAGTCTTCAATCCAGAGCAGCATTTTGAGAAACTCAAGAAAATATTCGAGCTATAAAAGTTTCAAATCATTATGATGACATAATAATAGCTCCAAGTAGACCATATATTAGTCTACTTGGAGCTTTATCATTCTCATATTCTATTTTCTCTTTGATCAGGCTTCAGCAGAAAAGTCTTCCTTACCTACACCGCAAAGTGGGCAAACGAAATCAGCTGGAAGATCATCCCATTTTGTTCCTGGAGCAATCCCGTTATCAGGATCACCTGCTGCCTCGTCATAAATGTATCCACATGTGTTACATACATACTTCATAGTCTAATCCTCCTTAAGTTTCATAATATAATCGTTGTTCATATAAGCGCCTAATATAATTATATCAACATTTAGAAGAATTGTTTATTAATATATTGTAAACAATCAGCGTCTCTTCAGATAATCAAAGACGAATCCAAAAATCTTGGGAATTGACCTGACATATACACTCTTATAAAAAGGCTTTCTGTATCTCTCTGGGATAGTCTTAATAATCTCGCCATAGCCCTTAAAATCTCTACTGACGAGCATACTAAGAAATCCTGGAGCAAAATAGGTATCATACCAGTTTGAGAAGTCTATCTCATCGCCCCACAGCTCGCTCATTCCATTCAAAAGAGATATATGATGGCTGAACTTCTCAAGTCGGGAGTATCTGGAATTGTAGTTCATCTTCTCAATATCTGCATCAACTACCCTGTGAGCATCTGCCACAAAGTCCATGATATAAACAGGGCCTTTTCTAAGAAGCAGAACTTCATCCACAGCATCGTCCACAAACTCGCTGATCTTCTTGGCCTGAGCAAAGTACTCTCTGCCTTCCTCAGTCAGGAAGTAGTTCCTAAGGAACATTCCCAAAAGTCCCAGTGGCTTACACTGCTCATAGTCCTTAATAGAATACTCACTATTAAGCTGGGAAAGATCATGCGGAAGAATGTCATAGGCATGATCCTCAAAGTTCATTCTGAGTTCAATCCTGCTAAAGCAGGCCACATACTGGGGATGTTCGTCCATGAACTTGGTCTCAACTTCAATCTTGTTCTCGTTTATCCAATAGTCATCACCAGAAAGATTCGTGATATATCTTCCCCTGCACATAGTACGGGCTTTGTAGATATTCGCTGGGATTCCTTCATTCTTTTCATTGAAATTAACTCGAATAATATCAGGATACTTCTCCTGATACTCCTTGATAATCTCCCTTGTACCATCCTGTGAGCAGTCATCAGATATGATGAGCTCATAGTTGTAGTGCGTCTTCTGCGCAAGAACACTCTCAATGGCCTGTCTTATGTATTTTTCATGGTAGTAGGTGAGCATGTATACGCTCACATCAATCTGTTTCTCTGACATAATCTCTCTATTTCTTCCTGGTATCAACTACCTTATTTCACTCTGCCGTCACTGGCTTACTCCGTACGTTTCACCGTATTGCTCTATCCATTCATCTCTTGGAATCGCCCAAACCTTCTCTTTGCCATAGAAGATTCTGGCCATATAGTTATCCACATTGTCAGGGTCGCTGACAATTGGCATCTGCATGAGTGGGCCCTGCTCGTTATTGATCTCAGGTACAACTGCCTCAGTTCCTTCGCCGCTTAGAATACGTCTCTGGAGCTGAATCTGCTCTTTATAATCATCCGCCTGTCCTGACAGATAATACTCCATACACACATAGTCTGTGTACTTCTTAACTCCATGTCTAAATGTAAATGCAATGACCAGTATCAAAAGAATAAATCCAGTCCACGACAATATGCCCATTACCACATGGTTATCATGGGCGCCATCAGTATCTTCGCTGCTAACTAACTTCCTTCGCAAGCTTATCTCCGCAACCAGCATTCCCCAGCCAATCAGATATATTTCTATGCCGATAGCACATGCAAAGAATGTCCAGAAGTTGAAGTTCACATATCCACTGGATACTATTCCTCCCGCATATACTCTTGGCGCATAGACGCTGGCATTCAGGCAGAACATAACAACTACGAACAGAATCGGATGGGAAAAGACCTTCTTGATAGCTTCATAATCCCTGTCTGCCACAAAGTTATGTGAAACAGCAAGGCTCTTGTCTGAAACCAGCTTAAACATAGATGCAGTAAGAGGAACGATAAGCAGTAATGCGATAAGAATAAATCCCTTTTCACCAATAAATACTGTAACCGCCTCTTTTACTGACATGGTAAAAGAACTGACTATTGTATCAAGAATTCCATTAGCCGGATCTGCTCCGTCCTTAATATCAGATGCTGCTCTTACTGCATTTCCTGGTGCGATCATGCTGATCACAAGGCCTGCCACAAGTGCAGCAAATGGAATCAGTAGTAATATATTTCTCTTATCTCTTTTGCCACCGATGACAAAATCCGCAAGCCACAACAGAAACAGTGCTATTGGAAGAAGAAGTGCTGCTGGATATGTTGCGCCTCCCATCAGCGCGCTTACTATAAATAGGAGCACAAGGTCTTTGGCCTTATGATCCATCAGAAACCTATCGCCCCAGACGATTCCGAGGATCGCCATGAACATTGGCATTACGTAATGTACACATCCAACCCACCAAAAGAAAGCTGATTTCTGTGATGGTACAAGCTGAATCTCGAACAGTAGGTAAATAAGTCCTATTTGAAGCCAGTAGTTACCTGCAAACTGCCATCTTTCCTTCAGGAAGTGATGTGACAGGAGAAGGAATCCCACAAAATGCATCGCAAGGAAAATGTATGGCACAATCACATAGGCTGAATCTGAGAAAACCTCAGGATGCAGACAGAACACAAAGCAGTCAAACCAGGTTCCCTGCCAGCTCTGCCATGTAGATATCACTGTTCCCCATGCAGCCTTGATAGCTGCAATAACTGACCCTGTCGCCAGAAATGCCTGATGAGCCGCTGCTCCGTAGTTGTAGTCATCCCCTGCTGCCGCGTCATATCCCGAAATTATGAATATCGGAATAAGTGACAGAGCAAGCATCACACCTAGTACGATACATATGAAGTTTTGATGTTTAAGGATTTTTTTTACCATAATGCATTTCTCGCATTAACAAAATCATCCATGTTCTCGAAGCCATAAATATAAGCGCTATCGCTACCGTAGATCAGATGATCAGACAGTTTTAAGATCATAGCCGAGTTTGGATTGCCCAGATCATAATCTCTGGCACTTACAATAACAAAGAATCTTCCCTCAGGGAATTCCTGTGTATGTCTTACTTCCTGAAGCCATGGATACTCTGAACCAAGATCGTCAATATGATCCACATCCATAACAGTATGCATCTCAATTCTGCCATCAGTGAGAGCGTTTATAACGTTACTGGACCAGAACATTCCAAATCCCTGTTCATAGTCGCTTGCCTTAAGCCACTCTATAGCGTCAGTGATCGCATAATCCTGATAGATATCCTGTGGATTAGGATCTGCATAAACAGATACACTTGCAAGAGCTATTGCTGCAGCAATAAGTCCGCAGATAACACCTCTGTAATGATTGATATATTCGCCAACGCCTTCATGCACCACATCCACATGGCCGGCTCTGCTGGCACTGAAAAGTCCAAGCGCCATCAACACAAGGAAATATGGAATAACAGGAAGCCAGTAATATGCATAATACTTGTTACTACAAGACAGCACTACTGTTGTTATCAGTGTCAGTACTCCCACATATACCAAAAAGAGCTGAACCATAGGCTGGAACTTGGCAAAATTCTTGTACACGTAAACGATGCTGACAATAATCCCAACGATCAAAAGGAAATTCAGGCAGTTGATAAGTCCCTGCCAGCTCACAAAGCCAACCTCAGCATGCCATCCGAAAAGAGTAAATGCGTCCGAGAAGGTATCCAGTGTTCTGGACAATGAAAAGTTCCTCCAAGTCTCTCTGAACTGATCCTGGAAATGATATTTATTACAGAGAACCTTTCTGTTGATACCAAGTCCAATGCAGGAAAAGACAAACAGAATAAGCGCATTTACAAAAGCCAGCCTTGCAGAAGGAACAAACTCTCTTGCTCCTCTTAATTTGGCGAAATTAGCATAATGAGCACATAAGAGTATCACAATGCTCGTAGCAAATAGTGGCGCATAGCAGATCATGAGAAGTCTCACACCGCCAAGGCCTGCCACAAAGGAAACAGCTGCCATAAGAATTCCGTAAACAGCTCCAATAACTACATTATTCCCTCTGTCCTTATCTCCGTTTCTGCCTACCTGAACTGCCCTAAAGAACAATCCCATGGAAACAAAGGCAATGATAAAGTAAGTTACATAGCTCTGTCCGAAGGTTACGATTCTGACATACCACTGTCCAAAAGGCCATGTGAGAATACTTGCAGCAAGAAGACCCTCATCCTTAAGACCAATTGCATTTGTCATATAGAGGAATGAAGCCACAATAAGCACAAGGAAAATAGCTGCAGCTGCAATCCTGACCATAAGCCAGTTATCAGGCCAGATATGGAACAGAAGCTTATAAAGAAGCTGCGTATGAACCACGTGAAGCTCAGTAGAATAGAACCAGTTCTCACTGAGGATTCCGCCCTCCTGTGACAAGAGCTTACCCAGGATCATGTCGGAAGCTATATCACTGTTCTCCATGTAGAAGTCTTTTTTCCATATGAGGAAAAGAGTGAAGATTGCTCCCACTACCATAAATCCCCACAGGAACGTTCTAATTATTTTATTTTTGTTATCTTTCATCTTTGACATGTATGAGATCTCCATTCTCATTTTCATTTATACAGACCTCTACAAATACATCCAATCTGTAATTTAATCTATTTATCTATGCCATGATAAGCTCGATTACTGCTCTTTTCATTTATTCTGCTTCTTCTCAAACTTTATCATTACAACCAGCAGCACAACACCAATAATCATCAGCACAAATCCGGCAAGAAGCCCAGGTGTGTGATATTTCAGCACAACCTCATGTGCTCCGGCAGGCATCTCTATACCCATGAACATGGTGTTAACCTTCATGATGTCACACTTCTGTCCGTCAACATAAGCCTTCCACCCCTTGCAGTAAGGAAGTGTAATGCACACGATACCTGTATCCTCAAGTGTTATGTTACCAGTGATCTTATTTGTTGTATAAGAAATTGGATTCTTATTAAGCTCAATATCAGTTAGCATGCTGCTGCGAAGCTCACCCAGCTGCTTCTGGTAATTAGCCATTGGCTGGCAGTATACTCCGATGTCGTCGAAGGTGTAGGTACCAGGCTCACTGAAGGTAATAGTGATTTCATCCTTGGCACCCTGAGCATAGCCCATGTTGAGGAAGTAGTCGTGCCAGTCACTATAGAACTGGTTATCCTCAGTCTTGTACCAGATATCTTTTTTGGTTACTTCGTTACCCTGCGCATACGCATTCACGTGCATAAGCGGATAGTCTGTATAAGAATCAGATACATAAAACTCATCAAGCCACAGGTAAGTCTCGCAGTTCTCCGCGCCTGTGAACTTGATGTGCACTGACGCGCCATCTTCTTCCACAATCCACTTACCTTCACTTGCCTGAATATTTCCTTCAAAAGAAATCTCTATAGGGCAGTTTATAAACGAATACTCTGGCTCAGCCCACTGAAGGCTGCTAGCACCATCCTCAACCACAGCGCCGTACAAAAGAGCTTCCTGTCTGTTCACAGTAGGAATTGCCTCGTACTCAGATCTTGGAATCATTGAATAATAGGTATATCCAAGAGAAAGCGGCGCCTGGTTCTCGAACACTGCAAAGTTATATCTGTCGTGAATGTGAGCATAGCCAAAAGGTACATATCTCCACTCTTCCTCCGTGTTGAAACGAAGAGAATAATAGCGAACTCCAGCAAGAGAATTAAGGATTGTTCTGTCATCCAGTGCAAAGTACGCAAAGTTCTGCTGATCGTTGTTACCCATTTCCTTGAAATAGTCGGAAACAACGCCGTTTGCAAGGGACCAGTAAAACTGAGTTGATGAAATACCCTCAATAAGAGAAGCATTCCAGATCATGTCTCTTCCTGTATATCTGTAGAAGCTGTATGGATCAGTTTCTGTTGACTCAGCACTCTCCATAACAGCCTGAACCTCGGTACTCTCAAGGAGCACATGCATGTCGTCAGCATCAACATCTGTATAGTACTCGACGATCATATTGCCCTGGCTTGGATCATAGCCGTAGTATCCGTTGAATATGATTGCTACAAGAGTCTCTGCCATGATAGCTATCTCAGCAGCCTTCTTAACTCCGGTATTCTTAAGTAAGCTAACAACTATGCATATAGCAAGGCCGATTCCAGCGATAATAAGCTCTGTCCTGGCATTCGCATAAGAAAGGTTTCCTGTATTACGGCATCTGAGGACGAACAATGCTCCCAGAACTACTGCCAGAATAATCTCTTTAACATCCATATTGAAGAGATCATCCCACATATCCACCAACATAAATGCTGCTGCCAGTGCAAAAGCAAAGGTCCATCTGTTAATAGTATAGGCAAAGCCTGTGAGAGCATAGCCCACTGCAGGAATGCACACAAACAGGATGAGCAGCGCCATAACTATGAGCATCTGCCATCTTGATTTTCTCTGAGTTTTCTCATCTTCCGAATTAACTTTCGACCTGAAGATAAGCATGTACACTGCCTTGACTATCAGCAGTATAAATGGCAAAAGAATAATTCCATGAAGTCCGATCTGTGTATCATAGAGTCCGTGATAAACGAAACTAAAGAAGTTTCTGATAAGCTCACGGTAATATGTCTTAGTGTAAAAAAGTGGAAGTCTGATTCCGGTGCTGACTCTTGGGTTTGCAGGAAACGCCATGATTACAGGAAGAAGTGTTATCATAGCCATCATGCTACCGATGACACCTGAAATCATGAACTTAACAACAAGCTGTCCCCACTTAGGAAGGTTAGCACCATGGATGAAGGCCACTCTCACGATCACGTACACGATAGTAAGGAGCACCATCATGTAAAAGAAAAAGAAATTGTTGCTGCCAGCAAGGAATATAGCTACAGCAAAAAGACTCGCCTTATTTTCTCTTAGTATCTTCTCAGCTCCGAGAATTACCAGTGGGAAATAGATAAGTGGATTAGCAAAAAATGGATGCCAGATTCCAAGGAATAAAAAGAAGGTGCAAAGTGAGTAGGTGAACATTCCCGCCATTACACCAATCTTGGATGCCTTAGGTCTTAGGTAAAAGACAAGGAGTGAGAAGGTAATACCTGCAAGGTATGGCCTTAGCATCATTACAACCTGGAAATATATGTAAATATACTGATTCTTAACGAAGATGGCTGGGAGGTTCAGAAGGTCTCCGATAGCGTAATACTGAAGTGTCGGATAGATATCTGTTCCGTATCCCATACCAAGAGAATAGGTCTGAAGATTAAGTGAGTGCTCTTTAAACACCTGATAGAGCACACCTCTCATCCACTTGGAATAAAAGGCGAGCGCCTTAAGGTGCTGTCTGAAGGCATCTGCCATGTTTATGAAGGTAGCATTCGCCTCAAAGAATGCGTGAAATACAGCAAAAACCATGCCTACGAACAAGGCAGTATATATTAGATAAAAAAACGCAAAACTTTTCTTTTTCACAAGAACTCCCCTAATTATCAAGTATTTCAAATATATGATCTACGTAAACATACGAATTATCATTTGAACTCGTTAATCGCATCGATCACATACTGTATTTCTCCATCTGTCATGCCATAAAACATTGGTATACTGAGCTCTGTAGCACTGATTTCCTCAGCAATTGGGAAATCGCCCTCTTTAAATCCAAGATCCTTGTAGCAATCCTGAAGATGCATAGGAATTGGATAATGCTTGTTAGTAATGATTCCACGCTCATTAAGGAACTTCTCGAGCTCGTCTCTTCTCTTACAGCGGATTCCAAAGATATGCCATACAGGAACAGCATAATCTGGAACGAATGGCAGAATAACCTCAGGATTAGTAATTCCCTTCAGGTACTTATCTGCAATCTCTCGTCTATTCACATTTACCTTATCAAGGTGAGGAAGCTTGGCTGCAAGGAATGCTGCCTGCATCTCATCAAGTCTTGAGTTGTTACCCTTATAAATGTGATGATATTTATAATCTGAGCCGTAGTTACCAAGGGCTCTGATCTTATCTGCAAGGTCTTTACTATTTGTGACTGTTGCACCAGCATCACCAAGTGCGCCAAGGTTCTTGCCTGGATAGAAACTAAATCCAGCAGCATCGCCAAAAGAGCCGATGACCTTGCCCTTATAGGTAGCGCCATGAGCCTGTGCGCAGTCCTCTACTACAAAGAGTTCATGCTTCTTAGCAATCTCCATGATTGGATCCATATCGCAGGCCTGACCATAGAGGTGAACAGGCATGATCGCTACAGTTTTATCTGTAATCTTTTCCTCAATACGAGTTGGGTCGATATTGAAAGTCTTAATATCAGGTTCAACAAAAACAGGAGTTGCTCCAACGTAAGTAACAGCAAGTGCTGTAGCAATATATGTATTTGAAGGAACGATCACTTCGTCCCCTTCCTTTACTCCAAGTGCCTTAAGAGCCAGCATCAGGGCATCAAGACCATTGCCTACTCCAACGCAGTACTTGGAATCGCAGTACTTAGCAAAAGCCTCCTCAAACTTCTCGTCTTCTTTTCCCTCGATGTACCAGCTATTCTCGTATACTCTTTCAAAAGCCGCGCGAAGATCAGCGTCCAGCTCTTTTTCCAGAGGTTTAAAACTAACAAATGGAACTTTCATTGTATTATTACTCATACTCATATCTTTTCTCTACTCTTGTTTCTACTACAATATTCGTTAATTACTTTTTCTTTTATATATCCATTTCCCCAAGCGCCTTCACAATTGAGTCAACGCTTTGAGGAATTACCATGCTCTTTTCTGACTTAAGTGTCTCTCTGCAGCCACCAGTATCGTAAGTGATAACCGGTGTTCCGCAGCCTTCAGCCTCCATGTTAACTGTGGGGAAGGTATCCTCGTAGGTCGGATTGACGAACACATCTGCTGCCGAGTAGGCTTCCACCATCTCTTTCTGGCTGCTTGTCCTTGGAAGTGCGAGAATTCCTGAATTCTTTTTATCAAGGTCAGCTATCTGTTCGTCGTTAAGACCGATCAGCACAACCTTGTAATCCGCTTCGCCAGCTGTTTTCTTCTCTTCCAGTATCCTTGCCAGTTCAATGAAGTCATCAAAGCCCTTCCTCTCATTCCACATGCTGGCTACCCCAAGGATCATCTTTTTATCCTGGATTCCGTGGTCTTTCTTAAAAGAGGTTTCCACTGGCCTGAATATTTCTGTATCTATAGTGTTGTACTTAACTTCCACAGGGTACTCAGAAAGGTAACTTGTCTTCACCAGGTCTTTTAACCAGTTGGATGGAGTAACCAGTGTCATGTCGGCAACTCCGGTAAAGGCCGCTTTCTTGCGCCTGTAGTTATCTATACTGTTATCTCGGAAAGCTTCCGGATAGGTGGATAGCTGCGGACAATCGTGGCATCCATCCTTCCACTTATCGCACCTTACATAAGCAAAATGTGCGCAGTGTCCTGTAAAAGTCCAGCAGTCGTGAAGTGTCCATCTGACCTGCATCTGAGGCCTCGACTTGATCCAGTCAAAGAGCATCTCGTAGTTGATGTAGTAGCCGTGAATGTTGTGCATCCACAGAACGTCCGGATCGTACTCACTTGCCCACTCCAGGAACTTCTTTGTAGCCTTCCTTGAATAAAGGCCATGCTTACCAGTAAGCCTTGAAAGGATACCATGACAATAGACGTCCATATCGCTTCCGATACGCACGCCAAGTCTAACGTACTCAGGAGCCTTGTTCGCATTCTTCTGGCCGCGAACCTCCCTCATACTTCTGCCATATGCAACCTTAACTTCAAAGCCCTTCTGTTCATATTCGCTGGCGATATCCATTACGATTCGGCCAGTGGAGCCAAAGCCCAGAACAGAATTGATAATCAGTAATCTGCTCATATCTATTTATTTCTCAGCCTGCAAATATTCATTCTTCATCTGACGATGAATCTCGTGAAGCTTCTCATTGGCCTGAGTTCTATCAATAATTGTCTTGACCAGTACGTCAAGTTCGCTGCCGTCAGTGTAGTCCGCAGGTGCAAAATATCTGATTCTGTCTTCCTGCATCATCTTGTAAACCTTAGTCTTGTCGCCTGTCTCAGAATTGTAGACACCGATTGAGTGACCGCCATAGGCATTAACAAGTCTCATGCAAGGTACATCTGTGTCGCTATCACCGATGTAGATCATGTTCCTGAATGGCACGCGCACATCCTCGAGAGGAATGTAGTCATTGACCATAGGATCATTTGGATTAAGCACGCCCTTCTCGATTCTGAAAAGGAACTGTGTCTTATTTGTATAATTGACAACCTGAGCTGGCCATCTGACTTCGCCCCTGTCATCATAGTAAAAGCTGTTGGCATAAATCTGCTCAAACACGCCTTTTTTAGCAATTGAAGTGCCCTCGATCATCTCTTTTAACCCTGAAGAAATGATGTAGTGCTCAACGATAACGCCGTTCTCAGCGCCGTACTGACGGATTCTGTCAAACCACTCCTCAACACCCTTGAACAGCTCAACCTTGGAGCCATAGTCCATAAGCGCCTGACGGTTAAAGACAAATCGGCCCCTTGCCTCGTCCACCATCTTGTACATGTATGCAAGGTTCTGATCCATCTCATTTGCAAAAGCGACGCTGTTAGAATCCTTCCAGAATTCATCAACATCATAACCTACAGATTGAATGTACCCTTGAGCCTGCATATCATTAGGTGAAAGAGTTTTATCAAAATCGTAGCAGATTGCTACAACCGGCTTATCTTCCTTTGTTTTTCTTGTGAACATAATACTCTCCTTTTCTGATTCCCCTTAACTATTATGTTCCCCCTGCTATTCATGCGAAACTACTTGCTTATAATTAAGCCATTTCCGCAATTCAATACCATGCAATCTTCTTACCACAGAAGTTTTCCTTTGTCACTCCACAACCTCGCGGTAGGTCTCAGGCTTCTTGCCGTCGAAAATCTCATTTGCCCACATAACTGTCACGAGATTTTCCGTATCTGAAAGGTTGATGATGTTATGTGTGTATCCAGGAAGCATCTGAACTGCCTGAAGCTTGTCACCCGATACCTCGAAGTTTATAACCGGATACTCTTTTCCCGTATCAGGATCGATTCCAAGCTTCCTCTCCTGAATCAGGGCTCTTCCTGATACAACAATGAAGATTTCCCACTTGGAGTTATGCCAGTGCTGGCCCTTGGTTACGCCTGGTTTTGATACATTTATGCTGATCTGTCCACAGTTAAGTGACTTGTAAATCTCGGTAAAAGAGCCTCTGTCATCCTCATGTGTAGGAATATCAAAGATCATCTTCTCTTTTGGCAGATATGAAAGGTATGTTGAATACAATTTCTTGGCAAAAGAGCCGTCTGGAATCTCAGGTACAATAAGAGTCTTGGGAACTTCTTCAAAGGTATGAAGAAGATTAACTATCTCTCCAAGAGTAGCCCTGTGATAAACCGGAACACAGCAATATCTTTTACCATCGCCGTAATCACTTGTCTCTTCGCTTGCGTTTAATAATAGATCTGTCAGGTAATGCTCTTTGCCCTCAAGAGCATCAAGCATCTCTTCTACAAGATCGTCGATATATACAAGTTCAAGTTCAGTACTCGGGTCATTAACCTGAATAGGAAGGTTATTTGCTATGTTGTTACAAAATGTTGCTACAGCAGAGTTGTAATTAGGTCTGCACCACTTTCCAAAAAGGTTAGGGAAACGGTATACAAGCACCTTCGCCCCTGTCTCTTCACCATATTTGAAAAACAGTTCCTCACCCGCAAGCTTGGATTTGCCATACTCAGAACCGGCAAATCTGCCTGTAAGTGATGCCTGAATAGATGATGAGAGCATAACAGGTGCTGTATTATTGCATTCTTTTAATGTATTTAGAAGTACACTTGAAAAGCCAAAGTTTCCATCCATGTACTCTTTTGGATCCTTGGGTCTGTTCACACCTGCAAGATGAAAAACAAAGTCTGCATTCCTGCAATAGTCCTGTAAAAGATCAGGATCTGTATCTATATCAAATTCGTATATCTCATCAATTGTCAGGTCAGGCCTAGTACGATTCTTGCCATCTCTGATATTTTTGAGGTTTTCTACCAGGTTTCGTCCAACGAATCCCTTAGCACCAGTTACTAAGATTTTCATTCTGAACTCCTTGTATCATTATTATCTTTTCTCGAATCAAATTCTCACGACATCCGCTACTAGTGCGGTTTCCGTAATCAACTTCAAGATATCATCAATTCTTACATTACTCATTCAAATTCAATGTCTATCTGTCATCATATTGAGAAGTCTTTCGAGTTCCACAAAATGCTGCTCTTCCATGAAATTCTCTCTGAAATACTTGCGAGCCTTTTCGCCGCAATCAGAGTACTTTTCTTTATAATCCGCAAAGTCCAGAAGCGCCTGTCCATAAGCCTTGTCATCTCCTGCTGCAACACACTTGCCACACTCTGCCTCTTTTATGATATCCATGGCTGCGCCATTAGCCGCCGCCAGAATTGTCTTACCTGCTGCCATGTAGGTCTGAAGCTTACCTGGAAGTGTATCTCCGATATGAGTTGAACCATCCAGTGTCAGAACACAGGCATCAGCCTTGTTGTAATAAGCTACTGCTTCTTTAAATGGCTTAGGTCCATAGAAGGTAACGATATCCCCTATTCCAAGGTCCCGAGCCAGTTTCCGAATATTATCAAACTCAGAGCCGCCTCCTACCATGTGAAGGTGTACATCATTACGCCCCTTGAACACGGTCATTGCCTTCATCAGACAATCAAGATTCTGAGCCTTACCAATGTTTCCTATGAAAAGAAAGTCTGTATGATTTATTCCGTCATTTCCAACTAAATCATATGCATTATCATTAGATTCAGAACTAGTATTAGTCACATTCTGATTACTAATCTTACTCGTATCAAGCTCCAGCAGCCCCACATCCGCATACTGTGGCAGATAGCTCATCTTGTCCCTGCTAATCCCATTCTTTTCCTCCATGTACTGGAAGAATGGCTTGGAAGAAACTGCGATGTGATCACACTGTCTGTATATTCTCTTGGTCCACCAGTGGATGAGCTTATAAGGAAGTGTTCCTTCCTTGATACTCATAGCTTTGACACACTCAGGCCAAATATCCATACAATACAGGAAAAGAGGCTTTTTGTACCTCTTTTTAAGGGCAATCGCCGGAACTGCCATAGTCACCGGAGATACCTCCCACACATATATAACGTCAAAGTCTGCATCATCTATATCACTTAATGCACTACTTCTAATCCCAGCACTACCAATTCTATCTGTATCTTTCTGATTTTCACCTTTTCCCCATACATCAGTATGTTTCCAGTCCTGGGTTCTGGCTCTCATCCATCCATTTACAACAAATGACAGGTAACTAAGACTTCTCCATATCGGTCCATGGTGCCTTGCTATGGTCTGAACTCGGTAAACGTCAGCGCCCTTGTAGTTCTGGTGCCTGTTCTGCCCATGTCTGTACTCAGGCGGAATCTTAGTAGTGGTGTAATCCGGAAGTCCTGTTAGAACTGTTACCCTATGACCTCGCTTAACCAATTTCTCAACTATATCATTGATTGCATATATATCCGGCCAGAAGCACTCTGTAACCACTAGGATACGCAGCGATCTATTTCCATCATTATTCACTTTATCTATCCCAACTACGCTTGTATCCGTCATCGTCTCTTGCTATATCCACACAGTTAGCCGCAAATTACTCATTTTCCTCTTGCGGCTAATCGAATTTCACTGCTACTCACTCTTTTTTTAGTCGCAATCACCTCTTATCACTACTTGCGGCTAATCGAGTTCCACTGCTACTCACTCTTTCTTTAGCCGCAATCACCTTTTATCACTACTTGCGGCTAATCGAGCTCCACTACTACTCACTCTTTCTTTAGCCGCAATCACCTCTTATCACTACTTGCGGCTAATCGAGTTCCACTGCTACTCACTCTTTCTTTAGCCGCAATCAACTTTTTTCACTTATTGCGGCTAATCGAATTTCACTGCTACTCACTCTTTCTTTAGCCGCAATCAACTTTTTCACTTATTGCGGCTAATCGGGCTCCACTGCTACTCACTCTTTCTTTAGCCGCAATCACCTCTTATCACTGCTTGCGGCTAATCGAGCTCCACTACTACTCGTTTTTCTTTAGCCGCAATCACCTCTTATCACTACTTGCGGCTAATCGAGTTCCACTGCTACTCACTCTTTCTTTAGCCGCAATCAACTTTTTTCACTTATTGCGGCTAATCGAATTCCACTTCGCTTGTCGTCTTTATTTACCCATTGCAGCAAGCTCTTCCTGAACGAAAGTTGTAGAAAGGAGCTTCTTAACTGTGCCCTCAACATCAAGTCTTGTTGTGTTATGGCTTGTGTATGCCTCTTTGGCAGCTGTCTGAACTTCGCCCTGAACATAGAACTTGTCGTAGTTAAGATCTCTAGCGTCAGCTACAACTCTGTAGTAGTCGCCCATATCCTCTGCACGAAGTCTCTCTTCCTTGGTCAGAAGAGTCTCATAGAGCTTCTCGCCGTGTCTTGAACCGATGATCTTGGTCTCAGTCTCGCCAAAGAGCTGCTGAACAGCTGTAGCAAGATCTCCGATTGTAGAAGCGTCAGCCTTCTGAACGAAAAGATCTCCAGGATTGCCGTGTGTAAATGCAAACATAACAAGATCAACAGCCTCATCAAGGTTCATCATGAATCTTGTCATGTTAGGATCTGTGATTGTGATAGGATGTCCGTTCTTGATCTGATTAACGAAGAGCGGAATAACTGATCCTCTTGAGCACATAACATTACCGTATCTTGTACAGTTGAGGATTGTTCCTCTCTCTGCTGCCATTCTTGCGTTAGCATATACGATGTGCTCCATCATAGCCTTGGAGATACCCATTGAGTTTATAGGGTAAGCTGCCTTATCAGTTGAAAGGCAGATAACATGCTTAACTCCATTTTCAACAGCTGCATGGATCAGGTTGTCTGTACCCTCGATATTGGTACGAACAGCTTCCATTGGGAAGAACTCACAGCTTGGAACCTCTTTAAGAGCTGCTGCATGGAATACATAGTCAACGCCTGGCATGCAGTCACGAAGACTCTGAATATTCCTTACGTCTCCGATAAAGAACTTAACCTTGCTGTAGTGCTCAGGATGGAAAGCCTGAAGCTCATGTCTCATGTCATCCTGCTTCTTCTCATCTCTTGAGAAGATTCTGATCTCCTTGAGGTCGCTATCAAGGAAGTGGTCAAGTACGCAGTGACCAAAGCTTCCTGTACCACCTGTTATAAGAAGTGTTTTATCCTTAAATTCGCTCATTTTAATATCTCCCTATTTTCTAATATCATTTCTATCATCGAGTCTTATCACTCATAGTCTCACCTGCTGCCTCGTGCATCTCCATAGCTCTTTCCTCAGAAAATCCTTCTGTGCTCTCTTTCTGAACCAGAATCTTGACTGTCTCAAAGAGAATCTGAAGATCAAGTAGCAGTGAATAATTTGTTATGTAGTACAGATCCATCTTAAGCTTGTTAAGAGGACTGGTATTATACTTACCAAAAACCTGCGCTGGGCCTGTAAGTCCGCCCTTAACCTTGAGTCTGTATTTGAACTCAGGTATTTCCTCGCAGTACTTCTGAACATGTTCAAGTCTCTCGGGCCTTGGGCCAACGATTGACATATCACCCTTTAATATATTGAGGAGCTGTGGAAGCTCATCAATTCTGGTTGCTCTGATAAAGTTACCAACCTTGGTGATCCTGGGGTCTTTCTCTCCCGCCGGATGAGGTCTTCCGTCCTTCTCAGCATCAACTATCATTGACCTGAACTTGAGAATACTGAATTCTCTGCCATTAAGTGTGGCCCTCTCCTGTCTGAAGAACACAGGGCCTCCGTCTTCTAACTTAATAGCAATCGCTGTAACTAGCAGTATCGGACTCGTTACGATTATTCCAATCAGTGAAAAGAAAATGTCGCAAGCTCTTTTTACGAAAGCCTGTCCGAAGGTAAGTCCTGAATTCCTGCACAGATAAAGCGGTGTATCAAAAAGGTTTATCTCCTCAGAATTCTTACCAATTATGTCTGAAATCTTGGGAGTAAAGTAAACTCTCTTATTCCTGTTAAAGCATTCCTTGAGGATGTCGTTCTTGATCTCAGAAGGAATATCGTTGATGAGAACTGCATCGTAGTCCTCCATCTCTTCAAAGATCTTATCAAGGCCTTCACTTATGTTGATGATGTTCTTGATATGGAACTTATCAGGTCTGTCATTCATGAAGTGAAGCTTCTCATAGGAAGCATCCTGATAAATCTCCAGTATCTGGTGAGCCTTAAAAAAGTGCCTGTACAGATCAACAAAAGGTATGACCAAAAGGCACAGCACAACCGACTGTACAAGAGCCAGCAACACGTATCTCCACAGGAAATCCGGAAAGAATCTGAACTGTCCTGTAATCGCACAGGATACCAGCACCTCAACAGCATCAACGCTAAATAGTGTCAGCACCTGACTGGCCAGTAGGTTCGCCTTTCTGTCAACGCCTATCCTGAAGGCCTTAAGCGCCTTACCGATTATGTGATACAAAAGGAAGTAAATGCCAAATGCCATGAGCAAGTTACCCTTACCCATCAAACTTCCGGTCTGGTTGTTGATCTTAACGAATGCAACCCATACCCAGAAGAACATGCAAGTGGCGATAATCGATAAAATAATCATGCACAGCCATCTGTAAACATATTTATTTTTCAAACGATTCTGCCCCATGAACTCCCCCGTTTAGTTCTTTCTCCAAACCATTTTATTAACAACTCCAGTAAAGCTCTGGATTATCTTAACAACCTTATCTGACACGTTCTCGTCAACGTAGTCAGGAACTGGGATTCCAAAGTCGCTATTCTGATTCATCTCAACTGCTGTATCAACGGCCTGAAGAAGGCTCTCCTCTGTGATACCAGCAAGGATAAAGTTGCCCTTATCCATAGCCTCAGGTCTCTCTGTGCTGGTTCTGATGCATACAGCTGGGAATGGGCTTCCAACGCTGAGGAAGAAGCTGCTCTCCTCTGGAAGTGTTCCAGAATCAGAAACCACTGCAAAAGCATTCATCTGAAGGCAGTTGTAATCATGGAATCCAAGTGGCTCATGTCTGATAACTCTCTTATCAAGCTCAAAATCAGAAGCCTCAATTCTCTTACGGCTCCTTGGGTGGCATGAATAGAGGATTGGCATGTCATATTTTTCTGCCATCTTATTAATAGCAGTGAAAAGAGATGTGAAATTCTCTTCTGTATCGATGTTCTCTTCTCTGTGCGCAGAAAGAAGAATATACTTGTGAGGCTCGATTGTTACGCCAGTCTCTTTACTGAGTCTTGCGTGAACATCACTAGCCTTGATCTTATCAAGGTTATCGTGAAGCACTTCAGCCATAGGTGAACCTGTAACAAAAGTTCTCTCCTTAGGAAGTCCGCAGTCTGCAAGATATCTTCTGGCATGCTCTGAATAAGCCATGTTTACGTCAGAGATGATATCAACGATTCTACGGTTAGTCTCCTCTGGAAGGCACTCGTCCTTACAACGATTTCCTGCTTCCATATGGAAAATAGGAATATGAAGTCTCTTAGCTCCAATAACTGAGAGGCAGCTGTTGGTATCACCAAGTACCAGGACTGCATCAGGCTTAATCTCAACCATGAGCTTGTAGCTCTTATCGATGATGTTACCCATTGTTGCACCAAGGTCATCACCAACTGCATCGAGGTAAACTTCTGGATCATCAAGCTCTAAGTCCTTAAAGAATACACCATTTAAGTTGTAATCGTAGTTCTGTCCTGTGTGCGCCAGAACAACATCAAAATATTTCCTGCACTTCTTAATGACCGCAGCAAGCCTAATTATCTCAGGCCTCGTGCCAACAATAATCAATAATTTCAGCTTTCCATTATTCTTAAATCCTACAAAATTAGACATATCGTCTCCCATTTCACTAGTTGCAATACTAACTATATATGTTGCGTCCTCAATTATTTACGATACCAGTTTACAATCTTCTTCACTGCTGCGATTGAAGACTCAACGTCCTCATCTGTAAGCATAGGATATAGAGGAATACTCATGATTCCCTTGTAGATCTTCTCAGCATTAGGGCAAAGACCTCTCTCATAGCCCATGTTCTGATAGAATGGGAACCAGTAAACAGGCACATAGTGAACCTGGCACTGAACATTCTCAGCACTCATAGCCTGGAAGAACTCAGCTCTTGTGCAGTTTAACTTATCAAGGTCAAGCTGGATAATGTACAGATGTCTTGTTGTGTCAGACTCTGGAATCTCCTTCTGTACAATGATCTCAGGCACATCAGCAAATGCCTCATTATATTTATTAACGATCTCTTTTCTTCTATTAGAGAACTGCTCAAGCTTGTGAAGCTGGCTTGTTAAAAGAGCTGCCTGGAAATCTGTCATACGATAGTTAAATCCAAGTGTCTGCATCTCGTAGTACCAGATTCCCTCTGGGTTCTTCTCAACAAAATCCTCAGGATTACGAACAATACCGTGCTGGCTTGCAAGACGAAGCTTCTTGTAAAGCTCAGGATCGTTAGTTGTGATGGCACCGCCCTCACCTGCTGTAATAGTCTTAACAGGGTGGAAGCTAAAGCAGGTCATATCAGCGATAGAGCCTTCTGGCTGTCCCTTATATTTAGTTCCAATAGCGTGAGCAGCATCGCATACATAAGTAAGATTGTGCTTCTGACAAATCTCACGGATTCTATCATGCTCAACAGCCTGACCTGTGAAATCAACTGCTACAACAGCCTTGGTCTTGTCTGTAATATGAGCCTCGATACTGTCTGGATCAATGTTATAAGTCTCAGGATTAACATCAGCAAAAACTGGTCTTGCACCAACGTAAATAGCACAGTTAGCAGAAGCTGCAAAGGTAAGTGGTGTTGTGATAACCTCATCTCCAGGGCCAACTCCAGCTGCGATCATTGCACAGTGAAGAGCTGCTGTTCCGTTACATACAACAACTGCATATTTAGCGCCTGTAACCTCAGCAAGCTTTTTCTCAACTGCAGCTACTCTTGGGCCGCAGGTAATAAGATCTCCTGTAAGAGCACCAGCTACCGCCTGCACATCGTCTTCGCCGATCCATTGACGACCGTAATCAATTCTCTTTTCTCTAACTGGCTTACCGCCATGTATCGCAAGTTTTTCTTTTTCCATGATGTTTCCTTCTTTCTATTCGTAAGTACAATTACTTATTTCTCACCCGTATAAAGCTGAAGTGTCTGCTCCACAACCTTGTCCCAGTTGTACTTGTTGCAGACATAGTCAGAAGCCTCTGCCCTATATGCCTGTACAGTATCGTAATTAGCCAGTAGACTGTGCATCTTGGCCTTGAGGTCCTGAACATCTCCCTTGTGGAAGGTGAGGGCCTTATCTCCGATAAAGTCCATACACTCTGGTATGTCTGAAACGAGGCAGCACTGTCCGTAGCTCATAGCCTCCAAAAGAGTAAGTGGCATTCCCTCGAGATCTGACGGAAGCACGTACATGTAGCAGTTACTCAGAAGCTCTGACAAAACTCTTCCCTGAACAAATCCAGTGAATACGATTCTGTCATCAGAAGCAGCCAGGTCCTTCATTCTCTCTTCAAATTCCTGAGAGTCGCTGCTGCCCCCGGCTATAATCAGCTTCTTGTTGGTGTTAAGCTCTTTGAATGCCTTGATCAGGTATTCCAGTCCCTTCTCAGGAACAAGTCTTCCAAGGAAAAGAATATATCCATCCTTATCGATTCCATATTTTTCCTTGATCATCTCAGGCTGCAGAATTACAGGCCTGTTAACACCATTAGGAATAAGTACTGTATCCCTTCCATAGGTCTCTTTAAAATACTGCTGAGCACTCTCACTAAGGACGATGATCTCATCAGCGAGCTGAACTGCACGCATCTCGCCCTTCATGATGTAACGCTTTGCAAAATATCCCCATTTCTGGCGTTTATGGTCGAGACCATGAATGGTTGCAATACATCTTTTACCAAAGAGTTTGGGAATCCACATGGTAGCACAAGGTCCCTCTGCGTGGAAATGAACCACATCGTATCTGCCAAAGGCCGCAAAAAGCGCGCCAAAGAAAGAGGATGTAGCTGCCGCGAAACCTTTTATGTTAATAGTAGGAACATTCTTAAGGCGAACACCTTTGTAGATATTCCCCACGTACGCGTCGTACTCTTCTCCCGCAACATGATGACCGCTTCTGTTAAGACAAGTTACCTTATGTCCCATGCTGGCCATCCTGACAGATAATTCCTCCACAACGACTTCTACGCCGCCCTCCCTGGAAGGAACTCTCTTGTGCCCCAACATTGCTATATTCAGTTTTCTATCTGTGCCAGTTGTGTTCTGTTTACTCACAAACTTAAGCTCCAATGCGTAATAATTATAGTAACGCTAATTTTACATAATTCGACATATTATTATACCATGCTCGTCAACACATAGAAAAGACGAGTGGAAAACATCAGTAATCCACTCGTCTCTTTAGTCGTTATTTCAATGTTTGTGTCCCCACGCCGCATATCAAAGATCGAAGCTGCCTGTGACATCATTGTTAACAACGTAGTAAGCCTTGCACTCCTCTGGCTTAACATAGATATCAAGGTTTTTAACGTCCTTTTTACCGTATGCTTTCTTAGCCATGGAAACAAGCTGCTCTTCGTTTATTGCCTTGTCACCGAACTGAAGCTCGATCTTGGCGTTAACCTTTGCTGCCATCTCATTTCCTCCTCATGTAAAAAAATGTATTGAATACATTATAACTCTTTTTCGTTAAATGTGTGAATATTTATTTATATGTTTGCCAAAATCAGACAAATTCCCGCAAGCCCCAGCATAACAATGGATAAAATTCTCATCCACTTATTAGTCTCAGGCTCCTCAACCTCTTTATCTTTCCTAAGCTGCGCATATGTGAAAAGAACTACAGCACCTATGAAAATTATTTCCGCATAAATTAAAAGAATTGTTTTCATACGCCCTCTCTTAACGATTTTTCATGTATAATTATATCATGAAAATCGAATTCTCTCTTTTTAATCTGAAAAATCGTTATAGATATAGTCTTAAGCAATTGGTAGAATTTGAAAACACCCAAGACGTAAAGGATCAGAAAAGCAGAACTGCTCATATCCTTCTGACTGGTTTCATTATCTACTGTATTATTGCTACTTTCCTGACTTCCGACAGCTATGATCACGGTAAAGTCACCAATATCAGTGTCGCCCTTTTTCTTTTCCATATGGGACTGCTGTTGTGGAGAGCGCATCGTCACACCATGCTGAGTATCCTTGCATCCTTCGGGGTTTGTACAATACTCTTTTTCCATTTCATCATGGAGGTTGACTGGACCATCGGAATGGACGCCTACTGGCTCTTTATCCTGATCCTGCCATTTATCACCAACTACATCGCCGGAGTCGTGTATGGATCCATCAGCGCATTGAGTGGACTTCTTCTTAGCATCGTTCTGTTTGATACACCTCTTATTGGGTATCTACAGCCCTACGGTCAGAACATGGTAGACTGGTTTCCTATAATCTATGTGGTTGTTATGATCGCCGCAGCCATTATGGAATACGAGCTTACTTCCTATCAGATTGAGAAAAAGATATCCGATGAAAAGATCGCCTATTATCAGGCGGAGCGCACCAAGCGTCTTAGAGAGCAGCTCTCCATTTATGAGAGTAATGAGCTGACCATCAGAAAATATAAGCACGACATCAGGCACTTTAACAGAGTACTATCAAGCTTTATCGATGATGGCGAATACGAAAAGGCCTCCAATTACCTGCGGGAGTTTGATTCAATGCTTGAACAGGTTACCACTGTTTCTTTCTGTGATAACAAGGTTGTGAATGAACTTTTGACTATTTATGCAGCAAGATGTCAGAAGCTTGGTTTTAAGCTCCGTGCCAAGGCAGCTGTCCCTGAGCGCTTTGCCATGGAAGAAGTCGAGCTTACCAGTCTCCTTGCCAATGCCCTTGAAAATGCTCTTGAATCTCAGGACAAGGCTCCCAAGGAAAAGAGATTTATATCCGTTGATATTAACTACGACGGCCGTAAGCTAAGACTCCAGACCAAGAACTACTGTCCTGAGAAGATCACCTTTAACGACGAGGGAATGCCAATCAGCACCAAGATTGTTCAGAGTGGTATCGGAACTCAGCAGATCCGTGCAATTGCCCAGAAGTACAGCGGAATTGCAAGCTTCAAGTTAGAAGGGGATGTATTTGTAGTAAAGGCCGTTATGACCTGTCTGTGAGAAAATGCCATACAGTACCCGTTAACTCTTATGATAACTGTCACATAGAAAAGGACACGTCTTATGACGCGTCCTTATTATTTGCAAGATGCTCTGCTATCTTAGCTTTTATTCTATTCTCTACTATCTCAGCGATCTCTTTGGTCTTGAGATTCTTGTACTCGTCGTAGAAAATCGGCTCCATATAGTAAACATAAGTTGTTGTTGGTCCGAAGTGATCGTCGCTGTTGTAAACCTTGTAGGAATCAACGAGAGCTACGGGAACGATTGGCACCTTGGACCTCTGTGCCAGCTTGAAGCTTCCTGGCTTAAATGGCTCAACGATGTTGTTATTGTTCTCCTTATATCCACCTTCTGGGAAAAGAATGAATTTCCTGCCGGCCTTAAGCTCCTCAGCCATCTCCTGGAATACTGTGATGGTCTGTCTTGGATTATCCATCTCAAGTCTCTTGCCATCCACGAGATCTAGGAATTCTCTTACGAGAATAATGTGAGACCTCTTCTCGTCCATAATAAATGACAGTGGCTTTTCATGCGTGTTGAAGATTCCGAGAACGTCATACTTGCCCTGATGGTTAGGATAGAGCATGTATCCGCCCTCTTTTGGAAGATTCTCCTGGCCATAGGCGATGGTCTTGTAGCCTGATGATCTGTTCATCTTGGTGACCATCTCGTTAGCCAGAGCATAGCGCTCTTCCTCGCTGTGTCTGTCCTTGTGACGCATCCATATTCTTGATTTCAGGACATAATATATGATCCTGAATATGTTGATGATGATTGTGCGGTAATAGTTACGCATTAAACCTCTTTCTTGGAACTTCTGTAATTATAATTTCTCAATAAGGGATTTGAATCCATATTCCATGAAAAGATCTTTCGCCTTCTCTTTGTCTATATTGATCCTGAAATCCTCAAGGCTCTTGCCTGTATCATAATCCCTTCTGATCTGAGCCAGTTCTTTGGACAAAAATGCCATGTCTCTGTACTCAGTAAGCGCCTTCATAGGGCTTCTGGAAATGCCGAGATCTTCTTTCCAGTGAGCGCCGAGAGCCTTGACCGCCTTGGCATCCTCTCCGCATTCGTCGATGGCAGCATAGATGCCCTCAACAGTTCCATACTCAGCAAGAAGTGGAATCGCAGCGCTGCTGACACCCTTAACGCCTGGGATGTTATCACTTGTATCGCCCTGAATACCCTTAAGGTCAGGAATCTGCTCAGGCCTTACGCCATATTCAGACAGGCACAGCGGTGGTGTAACTTCAAAGGCCTTGTCTGGAATTGCTGCAAGCTTGCTGTTCCAGCCATATTCAGCGCCATATTTATTCTGAAGTTCATCAGCTGTTTCCTGCTTGGTCTGAATGAGCCAGACTCTTGTGTAGTCACTTACAAGCTGGAGATAATCGTGATCCTTGGTAATAATATAGGAAGGAATCTCTTTTTCATACTTGGTAACAACGCTTCCTACGATGTCATCAGCCTCAAACTTGCTATCGTAGAAAACCTGGAAGCCCATTTCCTGAAGGAGGTTCTCCATATTCTCGAACTGCTCCTTAAGTGGCTGAGGTGTCTCGCCTCTGTTGCCCTTATAATCAGGAAACTTCTCTCTTCTGAAGGTATCCCTTGTCATATCAAAGGCAAACATCATATGTGTAGGCTTCTGCTCTGCTATGATCTTGAGAATGGTACGCATCATGCCATACATTGCATTTGTGTACTGTCCTTTGTCATTATGAAGAATCTGGGAATAAAGCTTCTCTTTTTTCTCAGGATCTTTTTCAAATAAAAGAGCCTTGGGAAGATTGCCATAGTAGTTGGTCACCAGCATGGAGCTTCCGTCTATTAAAATAAATTTCTCATTTGCCATGATATTCACCTGTTAGTGCTATTAAATTGTGGCACACGCCAATCTTAATTATATCGTAAATCTCAAATTTTGTAACTATTTTTGAAAAAGGGCTTGCGCAATTTGTTAGCCTATGCTAATATGATTTTGTTAGCTAATGCTAACGTGTTAAAAGACGTCAAGCCAAGGCGTTATTTACATATGACATACAATAGTCATAAAAATCTCCTACCTAAAAACCTCAGCATCTTGCCAATGCTGAGGTTTTCTTTTGCGTTGTTATCTTTTAGTCGAATACATCTTCTCCGAATCTTACTCTGGCGTGGGCCTTGATCGCTTCCACGCATTTATCGAAGCCGAGCTTACTACTGTCAAGGCAGAGATCATAGTTCATGGCATCTGTCCATTCCTGACCTGTGTGATGCTTGTAATAATCTGCGCGGAACTTATCTTCCTTGGCACAGAACTTCTCAAGCTCTTTTCCCTTAAGAGGCTGAACCTTGGCAGCCTGTTCCATGAGGAAATCATGAGGTGCATGAACGAATACGCTAAGGACATTGTCGTAGTCCTTGAGGACGAAATCAGCGCACCTTCCCACGATTACGCAGGGCTCTGTCTCAGCAAGTCTCTTGATACACTTTGCCTGCAGGTTAAAGAGATTATCAGGTGATGTATACTCTGGACTATCCGGTCCAATAATCTCTGACTTATACACATTTATAGGAGTTCTGAGGAACCCTTTTTTCCAGAAACGTTCATCTGCGTCAAGGAAAAGGCTCTCGCTTATTCCGCTATCTTCTGATGCAAGCTTGGTGAGCTCCTTGTCGTAATAATGAATTCCAAGCTCATCTGCGAGCTTGATTCCTACTGTTCTACCACCACTTCCATACTGACGTGCTATTGTGATTGTGATCTTCTTCATATTTCCTCCTCGTAAATACCTCGCTAAGTGTTCACCCAAGGTTCGCACTAGATTCGAAACTACCTCATCAAGTGCTCTACTCTCCAAGATATGCTTTCTTGATTGATTCGTCATTTAGAAGTTCGCTGGCCGGTCCCTCTTTTACAATAGATCCTGTCTCAAGAACATAGGCTCTGTTGGCAATTGAAAGGGCCTTCTTGGCATTCTGCTCAACGAGGAGAACTGTAACTCCGTCCTTATTGACGTCCTGAATGATCTTGAAAATCTCATTAACAAAGATTGGTGAAAGACCCATAGATGGCTCATCCATAAGGATAATGTCAGGATGTGACATAAGAGCTCTTCCCATGGCCAGCATCTGCTGCTCACCACCACTGAGAGTTCCGGCAAGCTGAGTTTTTCTCTCTTCAAGTCTTGGGAATCTCTTGTAGATCATCTCCAGAGTCTCGTTTATCTCTGCCTTGTCTTTTCTGGTGTAGGCGCCCATCTTGAGGTTCTGCAGAACAGTCATCTCCGCAAAAACTCGTCTTCCCTCAGGAACCTGAGCCATTCCAAGACTTACGATCTTGTGATTAGGAATCTTAGTCAGATTCTCTCCTTTATAGAGAATATCGCCCTTATCAGCATCTATAAGACCGGATAATGTATGAAGTGTTGTGGTCTTGCCAGCGCCATTAGCTCCGATAAGCGCCACTACTTCTCCCTTATCTACGTGAAAAGAAATCCCTTTGAGGGCCTGGATCACGCCGTAATATACACTTAAATCTTTTACTTCAAGTAATGCACTCATTTATTACCTCTCTATTCTGGGATTCTCACTAAGCTCGAAATAACCTCGCTAAGTGTTCACCCATGGTTCGCACTAGCCTCGAAAAAACCTCGGCAAGTGCTCTACTCACCAAGGTATGCCTTGATTACCTCAGGGTCACTGAGTACTGCTTTGGTCTCGCCCTGACAGAGAACTCGTCCAAAGTTAAGAACTGTAAGCTTTTCGCAGATTCCGGAAACAAGCTTCATGTCGTGCTCAATAAGGAGAATTGTCATATCAAATTCTCTTCTTACAAGTGCTATCGTATCCATGAGCTCTTTTGTCTCGTTAGGATTCATGCCTGCTGCCGGCTCATCAAGGAGAAGTAGCTTAGGATTTGTAGCCATAGCTCTTGCTATCTCAAGCTTACGCTGCTTACCATAAGGAAGATTTGAAGCCAGGATGTCTTTTTCCTTATCAAGATCAAAGACCTTGAGGAGCTTCTCAGCTTCTGCATCCATCTCTTTTTCCACCTTGCTGTACTTACCAAGATGAAGGATGCCCTCGAGAGTGCTGTACTTAAAGCGCTCATTAAGGCCAACCTTGACGTTATCCATAACAGACATGTTCTTGAAAAGTCTGATGTTCTGAAAGGTTCTGGCGATTCCAGCGTGGTTGATCTCAATGGTGGACTTTCTGGTTATGTCTTGTCCCTCCAGACGGATAATGCCCTCGTTAGGCTTGTATACGCCGGTTAGGAGGTTAAAGACTGTGGTCTTACCCGCACCATTTGGTCCGATGAGGCCGTAGAGCTCACCCTTTTCAATACTTAAATTAAAATCATCAACGGCTCTAAGTCCGCCGAAGGATATACACAAATTGTTAACTTCGAGTAATGCCATAGTTTATGCCCTCTGCTTCTTCCATGGGAAATTGATGTTTCCAAGTGTTCTCTTTCTCCACTCCAGAACCTTGGGTGACCAGCTGTAGATCATCATCACAATGAGGACGATTGAGTAGATCAGCATTCTGTAGGTGTTAAAGCCTCTAAGGAGCTCTGGAAGCAGGTACAGGATGCAGGCTGCGATAACGCTTCCTCTGATATTTCCGATTCCACCAAGAACTACATATACCAGGATCATGATGGATGCGTTGTAGCCAAAGTACTGTGAGCTTGCTGTAAGTGTTGTAATGTTATGGGAAAAGAGAACCCCTGCTGCCCCTGCAATCGCTGCGGAAATAATGAAGGCCATCATCTTGTATCTAGTCACATTGATTCCTGTAGCTTCTGCTGCGATGTAGTTGTCTCTGACAGCCATGATCGCACGGCCATCTCTGGAGTTAACCAGGTTCTGAACCACAAACAGAGCCAGTAAAAGAACTATGATTCCCACTGTAAAGCTTGAATTGTGAGGAGTTCCTGTAATTCCCATAGCTCCGTTTACAATGAGCTGTCCGTCAGGCTCCATGCCAAGCTCCATGGCATTTTTAAGCGAGAAATGAACGCCCTTACTATCTACACCAATGTAAAATGCATTGATTACGTTTTTGATAATTTCACCAAAGGCCAGTGTTACGATTGCAAGATAGTCGCCTTTAAGCCTCAGTACAGGGATACCAATGAGGAATCCGAAAAGAGCTGCAAATGCAATTCCGATCACAAAAGCCAGGATAAATCTTGGGGCTGTAGGAAGTGATTCCTCTGTAACCTTGGAGAAAAATGCACTTGTGAAGGCTCCGATACACATGAATCCGCAGTGTCCGATACTGAGCTCGCCCAGGATTCCTACACAAAGGTTAAGGGCAACAGCGATAACTGCGTAATAGGTCATTGGAACAAGTAGTCCCTTCATGTGGCTTGAAAGATTACCCGTAACAGCCAGAAGCTGGAAAACAGCGAAGGCCACTACTACGATGCCATATGTTATAAGATTGTCTTTTGTCTTCTTATTCATAGTCAATTTCATAATCTCTTTTCTCCTGCCATCATCAGACTTTTTCCTGAATCTTCTTGCCCAGAATACCTGTAGGCTTAACGAGAAGTACAACGACCAGAATTCCAAATACGATTGCATCAGAAAGCTGGGATGAAATATATGTCTTACTGAGAATCTCTACTATTCCAAGTACAAGTCCGCCGATCATAGCTCCTGGAATTGATCCGATTCCTCCCAGAACCGCTGCTACGAAGGCCTTGATACCAGGCATAGCACCTGTATATGGTGAAAGAGATGGATAAGCAGAACAAAGAAGTGCGCCGGCAATGGCCGCAAGAGCTGAACCAATGGCAAAGGTCAGCATAATGGTCTTATTGACGTTGATGCCCATAAGAGCTGCTGCTCCTTTATCCTCCGCAACAGCCAGCATAGCCTGGCCCTGACGGGTTTTCTTTATAAAGAGCTGCAAAACGATGAGCACTATGACACTGATGGCGATGGTTACGATCGTAACGCCCTGAATACGAAGATCTCCGCCAGCAAATGTAAGGCCTTCCCACTTAATAACTGAGGTAAAAGACTTGATGTCAGCGCCAAAGATAAGAAGTGCTAAGTTCTCAAGGAAATAGCTGACGCCGATAGCTGTAATAAGAACAGCAAGTGGAGAAGCTGCGCCTCGAAGTGGTCTGTAGGCCACAAATTCAGTTGTGATTCCAAGGAGCGTACACAGAACGATAGCTACCAGAATACCCACTATGGAATTACCACTTAGTGCTCCGCTTACGGTAAAGATAATATAGCAGCCCACCATGATAAAATCGCCGTGAGCAAAATTAAGCATCTTGGCAATACCATAAACCATGGTATATCCAAGGGCTATAATCGCATATATGCTCCCCAAGCTAAGTCCACTTATGAGATATGTAAGGAAACTACTCATTCTATTGCCTCCTGAGAAATATAAAACGAGGGACACCTTTGACAGCGTCCCTCGCTGAAAGATTGATATTATTATACTATAAAACGAGTTTTACTGAGCAGATACATAAGCTCCGTTCTTGATAACTACAGCCTTAGGCTCCTTGTTAGGCTCACCGTTTGCTGCCCATGTCATCTTGGCAGATGTAAGACCTGAAGCCTCGATCTCTGTCATAGCGCCCTTAAGAGCTTCGCAGATATCTGAAACGCTCATGTCAGGTGTTACGTTCTTAGCTTCCATAGCCTTCTTGATGATGTAAACTGCATCGTAAGCATCTGCTGCGAACTGGTTAGGAATCTCACCGTACTTCTCCTGATACTTAGCTACGAAATTAACTGTAAGATCATCCTTGGCATCAGCTGCGAAAGGTGTTAGAAGCATAACGCCCTCTGCAAGAGATACATCAAAGTTCTCAACTGTAAGGATTCCGTCGAGACCATCTACACCAAAGAATGTAGGAGCGTATCCCATTGTGTTAGCCTGTGTAAGGATAAGTGAAGCATCCTTGTAGTAGATAGGAAGGAATACAAGGTCAGCGCCTGCATCCTTAGCCTTCTGAAGCTGTACAGAGAAATCTGTGTTGTTGTCCTGTGTGAAAGCCTCAGCAGAAACGATCTCGAAGTTCTTGCCTGCTGCTTCCTCTGTGAACTTCTGGTAAATACCGCTTGAATATACATCTGAGCTATCGTAGATGATACCTACCTTAGTAGCCAGATTGTTATCTGAAATGTACTGAGCAGAAGCAATACCCTGGTTAGGATCTGAGAAACATACTCTGAATGCGTTGTCATACTTAACACAGTCCTCAGCTGATCCTGAAGGTGTGAGCTGGAACATGTTGTCTGCCTTAGTATTCTCAGAAACTGCGATTGAACATGCACTTGTTGTAGAACCAACAAGAACCTGCATTCCCCAGTCCTTAAGTGTATTGTATGCGTTTACTGACTTCTCTGCATTGAGCTCGTCGTCTTCCTTCTTATACTCGATCTGATATCCGTTGATACCACCAGCAGCGTTGATCTCCTCAACAGCAAGCTCTGCAGCGTTACATACTGCAAGACCATAAGCAGCTGCGCCACCTGTAAGAGGTCCGATAGCACCAATCTTGAAAGTGTTACTTCCACTTCCCTGTGCTCCACAACCAGCCAGCATTGATACTGCCATCATTGAAGCCATTGCTAAACTTACTACTTTACTGAACTTCTTCATAACCAGTTCCTCCTCGTTAAATTATTTTGGATAAAAAACGTAGTGAAAAAACATACGAAATTAAGAAATGTATATTTGTATACAATCTTATACTTTTAAAGATTAAAGCATTGTAGTGTAAAAGTCAACAGAAATATGGATATATTCAATAAACAATATATTGATTAATTATTTTCTACAATTTAGCAGATTGCATTCGTACATTAACATTGTTAGAATTAATACATAGAGGGGGAATTGAATATGCTTCAATTATCTTATTTGGGAATTGCCTTTGCGGCAGTTTTCTATTTGGTATTTGGAATTACTGTACGTCTTATGGCTATTAGTAGCAATACTCGTAATAAGCTAAGACTAGGTATTCTGATTACTTCATTTTCTTTGGTAGCTGTTTTTTCTCTTTTTGCAGGATTGCTTAACCTGAACGGCGGAAGGCTGTTTTTGGGTGTTCTCCTTTTCCTGCTTTCTTTTGGAGCGTTCTTTGTTCTTGCTGCGATCTTTGTCGAACTCCACCACATCAAAACAAAAGTTAAAATGCGCAGGTTTATGGTTTTGTTTGATATCGTGGATAAATTTATCACGGAAGGCAAGACACAGGACGAGATTCTCTCATATCTTGTAGAGATTCAGAAGCTTACATTAAAGGAAGCCAGAGATTTTCTGGAGTTTATAACAGATCCTCAGAATCATCAGTTCCTTGTTGATGTTAATGAGAAGATCCATGAAGCTCAGCTTCTGAGGGGCCTTACTAAATAACGCGTATGATCCAAGTTCATACATATTTCCTTTTGCAAAAAGAAGCGGCACCAACCCGAAGAATCGTGTTGTGCCGCTTCTTTTTCTATGTGCATTCCTACCTTTGACTTAAGCAAACAGATCGAGATTTGCTCCAGATACGCCATAGCTCATAGCATCCTGGCTCTGTGAGTATCCGACTGTCATTCCCTGGAACTTTTGAGCCACATCATTATACATGCGGTTAGCTTCCTGGGATTTTTTGACCATATCAATTGCCATCTGCATCGGATCATCTTCATCATCCTTTGTATCTGATACGGCCTGAGCATTAGGGTATCCAACAGGTGTAACATTTGGAACTAACCCTTTAGCTCCGTGGTTTACAAACTCGTCCGAAACCTCTGACTGATTCTTAATAGTATAATTCATGGGCTGGACAAAGCTCATACCATATGAACTTCCGATTGCTCCTATAGAAATTCCCATAAATCTCCTTTACAATCAACACCACATTTTCCTATCTACATACTATTCTAAGGGCCCTTTATATGCAATTATCCCCTTCGGAATTCTGCATAAAGATTTTGCGATATTTTATTAAAATTTGTTAAAATTTATGATATTATAATAAAGAGTAACTTCATTTTGCATCTAGAAAGGAGCAACGACAGATGGGCAACAGCCAACTGCAGTATTCTCCGTTCAAACCAAATTTGAAGACAGCAGAAGTATTCGCGTGGGGCGATCCGGAGTACAACTTATTTGATCAGCTTAATGAGAAATATGAAAAGAGCCATCCTGAGTATCATGAGCTCTCTTCCTATGAGAAGATGGTGATCAGACAACAGATTCATCACGAGGCAATTGGCCTCACACCTCTTAACCTTATTAAGGCTTTCGTAGAAGATCCGCAGTTCGATGAATTCCGTTCAGTGGACGCTTATTAAATTTCATATCGAATATAATCTATGTAAATAGTTTACGGGCTCTAAAAAGCCATCGGGACCACAGTCTCGATGGCTTTTTGCGCGCTTATTTAGTCTCGCGGTTGACGTATTTATTGTGGAACTTGGAGTAGGCTATCTTCTGGCTGCTGTAGAGGCTGGAGTAACCTGAGAAGGTGTAGCTGAGGGCTACTGCCAGGAGATAGTAAGGCATTCCCTTGAAGCCAAAGAGCTCAAAGCAGATGAGAAGGGATGAAATCGGGCAGTTTGTAACGCCGCAGAAAAGCGCTCCCATTCCGATAGCTGCGCAAAGAGCTGGATCAAAGCCGAATATCTGTGAATAAAGGCATCCGAAGGTAGCTCCAATGTAAAGAGATGGAACAATCTCACCACCCTTATAGCCTGCGCCAAGAGTAAATGCAGTGAAAATGATCTTGAGAAGGAAGGCCAGATGAGGCGCTTCTCCCTTGATTGCCATTTCAATCACGTCCATACCTGCGCCGTTGTAGTATCGAATGCCAGGTATGTAGTGGAATCCAGTGCTGTCAATTCTAACCCCCATGAGATATGTAAGGGCCACAACGATGCAACCACCGACGAATACTCTCACATAAGGATTAGGCAGGAACTTTTTGTAGTTTCTACCAGCGAACTTAAGACTCTGGCAAAAGAAAACGCTGACTACTGCGCAGAGGATTCCGAGGATTCCTGTAAACACTGCGTTGTACAGGTCAAAGGCTGGAACTACTGCTACGGTAAAAACTTCTGCTGATACGCCAAGAATTCTTGCAATTCCCTGCGCTGTAAGAGCAGAGATAACGCAAGGCACAAGGGCTGAATAGTACATGACGCCTACATTTTCTATTTCCATTGCCATGAAAGCCGCTGTCATTGGAGTTCCGAAGAGTGCTGAAAAAGCTGCACTCATGCCACACATAGTGATGATCTTGATATTTCCCTCTTTTAACTTAAAAAGCCTTCCGAGGTTATAGCCAAGGCTTCCTCCCATCTGAAGAGCAGCACTCTCACGTCCTGTAGAACCACCAAAGAGGTGTGTTATTGCAGTTGAGATAAATATAAGCGGCGCTTTGGTGATGGGAAGGTTGTCGCCCTCCTGAATAGACTTGATAACAAGGTTTGTTCCCTTGTCCTCATAGTCCTTGCAAAGTCTATACAAAAAGACGATGAAAAGACCTGCAAAGGGCAGCACCAAAATAATGTAGTCATGGGCGGTTCTAAAAGCTGTAGCCCAGACAATTGCATAGTAAAAGGCTGTTCCTATAACGCCTACAATAAGTCCTGTAAGGCATCCAAAAAACAGCCATCTTCCTAATACTCTGATTCGTCCCAGCAAATCCAGCTCTGGCATATGCTCGACGATGTACTCTATTGGGTTTTCTCTTTTTTCCATAATATCATCCTCATAAACCTGACAAACTAAGATAATATTATAGTACATCCTTTATTTATAACAATTCAAGAAGTCCCTTAATTCCTTTGTCCTCGTAAATTCTCTTATAAACATCAACCTCATCCTTGATGATAAGATCAATCTGCTTCATTCCAAGAAGCTCAACTGGAGCTTTGTCATCTGTCAAAAGATGTCCTGTACTGCTATAAGGAATGATTGTCTTTTCCACATGTTCCATCATAGCCTTGAGATCTGAATTTTTCTCAAAATAAATGTCGTTGCCAAGTCTTGTAACAAGGTCATCTCCGTTTGTTGCAAAGAGTTCCTTGTTGGTTGAGCCCACAACGTCAACAATCATTACCTGATCAAATACTGAAGAAATAGTGTCAGCAAGGTAGGTATTAATGGTAGCGTCAGATGAATTCTGGCTGTCTTTTGCCATATCAAAGCCTGCATCCTCGCTGTACATGTTCATGTTTACTACCATAACGCCCTGTTCTGTCAGGTGCTCTTTTACCAAAGTAAAGAATTCCTGAGAAGACATCTGGAAAGGAATTGTGATGTCCTGATAGGCATCAACCATGATTACGTCGTACTTCTTATCTACAGCGTTAAGGAAAGCTCTGCCATCATAGGTTGTAACCTTGGTAGTTTCCGGAAGTTCAAAGTACTTGTGAGCAAGGTCGGTGATCTTGTCGTCAATCTCGACGCCCTCAACGTTCACGTTATCAAAATATCTGTCAAGCTGCGTGGCATAGGTTCCTGAGCCCATTCCAAGGATTAGAACCTCGAGATTATCGTCCCCAACCTGCTGCCTAATCTTGGCATTAGCCATGTAGGGAGCAGCAAGGGCGTAGTCATAATACATTCCAGTCAGTGATCCATCTTTTATAAGAATTGACTGAACTCCGAAGAGTACGTTTGTTGAGAGAATAACGCTGTTTGGAGTCTCTTTTACCTGAAGGTAGTTATAAACAGACTCACCCTCGAAAGTAAGGTCTTTTTCCCAGAAAGCGAAGCTTCCGCTGTGACCGAATACGCAGCAGAGTGCAAAGATAAGGACACTGGAAATAATTTTGGCTGTGACATTCTTCTTGGAGCCTGGGCTCACGAAATATAGGATTGAGAGAGCTAACAGGATTCCAGCGAAGATAAGGAAGGTGATTGCTGTACCAACTGCTGGAATAGTCACAAAGGTAGGCATAAAGGTTCCGATGATGCTGCCGATTGTATTGAAAGCGCCAAGGGTTCCGATGATCTTGCCGTTGTCCTCAAGGGAATCTGTGGTGTACTTGGCAAGGCTTGGTGTAACAGTTCCAAGAAGGAACAGCGGAAATACGAAAACTATCATGCATGCTGCAAAAGCTGCAATTACCAGGAAATTACTGTTAACTGCGAATATGAGCACCGCTGAGATTCCAAGGATTATATACTTGCCCAGAACGGGAATAGCTGCAATCCACAGAGCTGCAACGATAATTCTGCCATAAAGCTTACCTGGATCAGGATCTTTGTCGGCCTTTCTGCCACCGTAGATATTGCCAAGTGCCATGGCTATCATGATTGTTCCGATGATGATTGTCCACACGATCTGTGATGAACTGAAATATGGAGCTAAGAGCCTGCTTGCACCAAGCTCTACCGCCATTACAGACATTCCAGCAAAGAACTCCGTCATGTACAAAAATAACTTGTTATTAAGAATCGCTTTCTTTTCCATACCTGTTATAAATTTCTCCCAGTTTTATCGAATAATACGAACATTATGAGTATATCACAGCCGATATAAATTGCGCACTATCTATTATTTTTTCACATTTAGGTCATAGCGCTTATTTACGAATATTATTATATTTATTTTCGTTTGTTTTAATAAATAAAACACCTTTAAATGCTACAATTTATCTGTGTAACTGTGTACCTTTGCGTTCTGATTTGGACTAATAATATGTGGAACAAAGCCCAGGAAAGATTTAGGACACGAAGCCTCATAGCCACCATAGTTCTCATCATTGCAGCTGTCATAGGCTCTTTATTCTATGTCATCTACATCAGAAGCTATACAAGGCAACGAAGCTATCTGGAACTTAAGACGTCTACCGAAGAAACCATCGAAGCCATCGAGGGTGAATTTCGTGCGAGCAGAAATATGCTCCGTCTGACTGCGCGTATTATCTCAAGTTCCAACGATTCTCTTCATTCCCTCAAGACCAATTCATATATGACCACAGGACAGGTTACATCTACTATTTCTGATATCGCGATCCTTACTCCGGAAAACAAGGTTATCCGTATTTCAGGTAGTGACCTTGACGCCACTGGAGTTCTTGATTTTGATAGTCTAAAAGAAAAAGGTGAGCACATTTCCACTCTTCAGCGTGATCTGGATACTCCGGAAGTCAACACCCTGAGAATCTTTGCGCCTATCCGCCGAAGAGGTGAAACAATCGCGTTTATTTACGGTACTGTATTACCCACTGATATCTTAAGTTCCTGGGTTCCTAATATCTACGATGGCAATGCTGCTGTTTCTGTCGTTGAAAGAGAAACCGGAGTCTTCATAATTGATGGAAATGGCAGAGAACTTAAAACAATTGAAGAAGCAGATGTTCAAATAAACTCCATCAGCACCGACAGCTCTTTTACCGAGGCTATAAGAAATGGCGAAAGAGGCTATGCCATCGGAAAAGACTCTGTTACCGGCAAAGACCGTTACTACTGCTTCCTTCCTATGAACATCGCCAAGTGGGAAATAATAGTAAGTGTTCCTGAGAGGGACGTTTACGCAGCTGTTCGACCAGTTCACACCTACTTGTACGTGTACTTGTTCTTGACAGCGATCGGACTTGTAATCTACTTCCTGTACATTATCCACATCACAACGGGTTCTCTCGTTGGTATCGAGCGAAGAGCAAATATGGATGCTCTGACAGGTCTCCAGAACAGAAACCGATACGAATATTTCTGCTCACATCTGCAGCAGGGCACAGATGGCCTTGCCTGCATCTATTTTGATGTCAACGGACTTCATGAGCTGAACAACACTCAGGGCCACCTGGCTGGTGACAACATGCTCAAAACTGTTGCCAAGCTGATCGTAGAAGAATTCGGCGAAAATAACACCTACAGAATCGGCGGCGATGAGTTCGTTTCTTTTAGATACGAGCGCGATGAAAGTCTCGTGCGCAAGGACCTTGCCAAGGTAGTGCAGGCTATCGAGGATAACGGCTACCACGTAGCTCACGGCCTTGCTATGGCTACTCCTGACAAAAAGCTCCTTACTGTCATTAAGACCGCTGAGGAAGAGATGTACGAGAACAAGCGCAAATACTATGAATCTATCGGAAAGGAGATGCGAGGATGAGAAAGCATAATCGCCTTATAACTGCATGCACCTTAGCTCTCCTTCTGTTTGTTTCGGGCTGTAGCTACACTTTACCTGACATTGAAAATCATAACATCGAGAGCTCTGTTGCCGAAGATGCTGTTGTATACAGAACTCTGTACTCCTCCGAGGTTGTGAATCTGAACTACCTGGTCTCTGAATCCAGCGTAGATTCTGTTATCAGCGTAAATGTTATCGATTATCTTGTTGATTACGATGACCACGGCAATATCGTCACTGGTCTGGCATCCAGCTGGGATACCAACAATGATATGACAAAATGGACCTTCCACCTGCGTGACGGCATCAGCTGGGTAGATTATAACGGCGATTATTACGCAGATGTTACTGCGGACGACTGGGTTTGCGCCTACGAATATGCTCAGTCTGCCATTAATAAAGAGATTTCAATAGCCAGTGTAGAAGCCAAAAACGCCAGAACCCTGATCTACACTCTCAATGAGCCATGCCCATTTTTTACCAGCCTCTTATCTTATGCATGCTTCCTTCCGGTATGTAGGAGTTATCTGGAAAAGACAGGCAGCATGTTTGCCAAGGATTACAAGCATCTTCTATATAACGGCGCTTATATCCTGAACTATTTCCAACCCTTTGAGCAGCAGATTCTGGTCAAGAACCCATCTTACTGGGATAAAGAGCATGTCTACATCGACAGAATAGAGAATTATTTCGATTACGATGCCACTGCAATTTCTACAGAGAGATACCTGAAAGGTACCGTAGACAGAGCTATCGTTCCTTCAGACAAGCTCACTGCTTACCTTGAAGATCCTGAGATTTCCGAGCATGTACACAGAACAAGGCCCGATAATACGGCATCCTGCTTCTATGCTTTCAATTTCTATCCGCGTTTTGACCCCAAGTATGAACCTGAGAACTGGGCCAAAGCTGTGGCCAACGAAAACTTCCGTCTGGCCATCATGTACGCGATTGACAGAGTTTCTCTTTTATCAATATATGAGCCTAACTATCCGCAGATGCTGCTGTGCAACACTGTGACTCCTTCGGGCGCTCTTTATGTAAATGGTCAGAACTATGCATACCTTCCTGAGCTTGAGCAGATTTCCACCAGAGACAGCTACAATCTTGCAATGCAGAGTTACTACCGGAAGATGGCAAGAAAAGAGCTACGAGAAGCCGGAGTTAAGTTCCCGATCAAGATTCTCATGCCTTATGATCCTTCTATCGAGGGCTGGGGAAAAGAGGCAGACAAGATTGCCGTACAGATCGAAGCTGCTCTTGGCAGAAACTTTGTGGATGTTATCGTGGAAGCCGGAACTTCAACCGGATTTGACATGTCTGTAATTCACAGCGGCAAGTATGCCCTCACAAAATGCAGCGTGAGTGGCGCCTACTACGATCCTCAGACCTTTACCAAGCCTTTTGTAGATGACAGCAATTACATTTTCTGGGATAAGTGCGAAGATCCTGAGATTCAGGATCTTAACGAGGAATGGAATATTCTTGTGGAAAGAGCTGCTGCCATTACAACCGCTACCTCCCGCAGATATTCTGCTTTTGCCAAGGCTGAAAAGCTCCTGATCAGCCACGCCATCATCATTCCTTTCTCGATACTAAACGGTGATGGCTACGAAATGTGCAAGCTCAACGAATTTGAGGGCGAATTCTCCCACTATGGTCACGCTAACAAAAGGTACAAATATTTGCAGCTTCACGAAAAGTCCATGAATATGGATGAGTACTATGAGGCATATATGCAATGGATGGTGGGATTCTTTGAAAACTGATGTGAATTGGATAAATGTAACTTGAATCAGTGATATGAAAAGAGGTCGGTATAGCAATACCGGCCTCAATTTATTACATGAACATTCAGATTATAGTATTCGGATGCTAAAGAGAATCTGTCTGCAACTCCCTTGGTGACATAAACTTCTTCGCTGTCTGTAACAAGGATCATGTCGAAGGAGTTCTCTGAATTTGTGTCGATATTAGTGTCTTCGTTATCACTCGCCTTACCATACTCGTGATAATACTCAACTGCCCCATCAAGGCCCTTTACAAAAAGAGCTGTAGACAGGCCATCGCAGAGAAGTCCATCTTTTCCAATTATGGTAACTGATATCAGTCCGTTCTCTGCTGGCTTTCCTGTAGCAGGATCAATGATATGCCAGTAGGTCTTACCGTCTTCCTCAAAGTATCTCTCGTATCCACCGGAGGTTACCACCGCTTCATCACTAGCCTTGATAACTCCAAGGATTCCGCTGGCGCTATCCTTAAATGGGCTCTTAACTGCCACGTTCCATGCATCGCCATTTGGCTTACTGCCTATGCACTGGACATTTCCCCCAAGATTGATAAGTCCGCTTGTCACACCTTTTTCTGTGAAGTATTCATACAGCATTCTCGCAGTATAGCCCTTAGCTACACTTCCAAGGTCAACCTCAGTGCCCTTTGGGATTATGCAGGAACCGCCAAGCTCTACCTTGTGATAGTCCACATTTTCAAGAAGCTCAGTAATCTCGCCATCTGTTGGAACCCTGTACTCACTGGTGGTAAAGCCCCAGCCTTTCAGAACCGGATATATCGTTATATCCAGTGCCCCGCCTGTGCTGTCACAGATACCAAGTGCTTCATTCATAAGGTTTGCAACGTCCTCTGATAATTCCTGCTTTCCGCTGGCATTTAGCTGCGCAATCTCGCTGTCGTCATCAGTTACCGAAAGCTCTTTTTCCAGAGTTCGGATCTTGTTCTCCCCCTCACGAAGGAGCTCCTCATCTCCCATGATCTGCAACTCCATTACAGTGTCCATGGCAAAAAGAGTGGATGTCTGCATGGTCTTAGAAACGCTGCAACCACAGAGTATTGCAGACATAAGAAGCACAGAAATACCGCCCTTTATTCTTCTATTTTTCTTTTTCCAATTCTCACTCATCATAAAAATCATCTTGCTAACTATTCTAATATCAGAATTTCTTTAGTTCGCTATAAGCCATAGGCACTGCCACGAACATAGCAAGTACATCTGCGCAGGCCTGAGCCATCTCAACACCTGTAATTCCCAGGAATACTGGAAGTATCAGAATCATAGGGATAAAGCATATTCCGTTTCTGGCAGAAGCAGTTATAGAAGCCTTAACGCCCTTACCAATTGACTGAAGCATCATGTTGCTGATAACAATCGCGCCGGAAAGTGGAAGGGTACAGCACTGGAATCTGAGAGCTGCAACACCAACCTGAACTGCTGCCGGATCCTTGGAAAAAGCTGCGATGATGTTTGGTGCAAAGATAAATGCCACCGTTCCTATGCCGATAAGTACTATTGTTGAGTACTTAACGCAGAACTTGAAGCCCTCTTTTACCCTGTTTGTAAGCCCTGCTCCATAGTTAAATGAGCATACCGGCTGATAACCCTGACCAAATCCAATAAGTGCAGATGCCATCATCATCAGGACCTTACCTGCAACACTCATGCCTGCAATCGCAGCATCAGAGCCGATACTGCCCGCTGTATAGTTGAGAACCAGCGTAGAAATTGCTGCCAGTCCCTGACGGAAAAGAGATGGTGCTCCGCCGTTAATGATCTCATAAATATAATGCCAATTCAGATGCACATTTGATACAGACATCTTGATGTTCTCGCCCTTGCTGGTACCAATCAGGAGAACGATAAAGCTTGTCATCTGTCCCATTACTGTAGCAATAGCAGCGCCTCTTACTCCCATGTGAAAGCCCATAATGAGGAGCGGATCAAGAATCATATTCATAACCGCACCGCACATGAGGCCAATCATGGCGTAGTAAGCTGCTCCCTGGAACCTGAGCTGATTATTGATAACAAACTGAGCCATCATAAAAGGCGCACCAATGAGAATGATCCTCATGTAGCTCTTGGTAAACTCAATTGTCAGATCGGTAGCTCCCCTTCCGAGAAATGCTGCAATTGGATTCACAAAGATATTACCCACAATTGCAATTACAATTCCCAGGATAATAGCCAGCGCAAAGCCGGTTGAAGCCATCTCATTAGCTTCCTTGTGGTTATCGGCACCGAGCATTCTCGATAAGTAGTTGCCTGAGCCATGTCCACAGAAAAAACCCATAGCCTGCACAAGTGCCATAACTGTAAAAACAAGTCCTACAGCCGCTGTAGCTGAGGTGTTGACCGCATCAATATCTGAAACTCTGGCAACAAAAAATGTATCCGCTGTATTATAAATTGCTGTGACCATCATACTGATGATGGTTGGGACTGACAGTGTCAAGATCAGCTTGGGCACTGGAGTCTGTGTCATATATTCTTTTCTGTTATTTGTTGCCATTACAATTCCTCGTGTTTCTATATGATTATCTGCGCCTTACTTCCGCCGCTCTTTTCCTTGGTTACGACGATCTGCTTGTCGATCTTATCCTTGAGCTCTGTCACGTGTGAGATGATTCCAACAAGGCGATTGCCCTCAGTCAGACCTGCAAGTGCGTTGTAAGCAAGCTCCAGCGAATCAGAATCCAGAGTTCCAAAGCCTTCATCCACAAACATTGTGTCAATCTGGATTCCACCAGCTGAAGACTGGATCTCGTCGGATAGTCCCAGTGCCAGTGAAAGTGCTGCCATAAAGGATTCTCCTCCTGAAAGTGTCTTGACGCTTCGCTGGCTTCCATTGTAGTGGTCGATTACACCAAGGTCAAGTCCACTCTGACAACGGTTATTAGCCGCTTCCTCAAGGCGCTTGAGCTCATACTGGGCATCAGACATCTTCATAAATCTAAGGTTCGCTCTTGCAATAATCCTGTCAAAGTATGTGGTCTGAATGTAGGTCTCCAGCATGATCTTTTCTTTGCCTGAAAGCTTACCACTTGCTGTGTCAGAAAGAGCTGCAACCATTGTAAGGCGCTTCTCTGCTCCGGAAAGTTCGCTACACTTTGTATCTATTCCGGTTCTGGCTGATTCATTAGCTTCAATCCTGAGGTTCGCACTGTTAAATAAGCTGTTCTGCTCGGCTCTTGTAGTCTCAAGCTCTTCTTTTCTTCCAAGCTCTTTTTCCAGGTCAGCCTTTTCAGATTTATCTATAGTCTCCTGAAGTCCCTTGATCTGGCCCTTTAAAAGATTTATCTTCTCGGAATGGGCCTTTAACTCTTTATCTGCATTATCGAAGTCTCTCTGAATAGCTTCTGCCAGTTTCTTGAGCTCAGAAATCTTTTCCTCTGCCGCCTTCTTACTCTCAAACTTAAAGCTCTTTTTGAGTTCTTCGCTCTGTTTCTTAACAGCTTCAAGGGCAGACTTATCTGCTGCCAGCTTTTCTTTGAAGGAAGACTCGTTGCTCCTGGCTTCTTCCAGCTGCTTCTCAATATCTGGGAGTTCTTTTTCTATGGATTCCTTTCTATTAAGAAGCTTATCTGCCTCGTCCAGTTTGGATCTGGTGTCCATCATCAGTTCTCTGACTTTGCTGATGCAATCTGAGACAAGATTTTCCATAGATTCGATCTTTATTGAATCCGTATCCTGCACATTACTTCCGGATACCGTCACAAGCTCTCCGGCCACATTTTTCTTGTTGGCGTCAAAAGAACTGCCTAGTTCGCCGCATTTTCTGCTGGCCTTCTCCACAGCATCCCTTGCAGTGTCTGCATCTTTCTTGGAAGTCTTAAGCTCTGCATCAGTTGGAACTTCCCCCTCCAAAGTGGCAGGACTTGGATGTGTCAAAGATCCGCACACAGGGCATGGCTTGCCCTCTTCAAGAGTTCCTGCAAGCACTCCCGCCTGTCCATCTCTATACGCCTTGAACAGATGCTCATAACAAGCACTCTTTTCCTGATACTCCTTATCAAGCTCGATGTACTGAGCCCTTGCTTTTTCAAGGCTCTTTTCATCTTCCTTGAGTGTTTTGATCTTGCCAGCAAGCTCTGCCAGACGGTTTCCTTTTTCCTGAGAAGTCTTATATTTAGCAAGTAGCTTTTCTCTGTCAGCTCCGGCATTCTGAATACCTGACAATTCCTTTTTAAGCTCCTCCTGCCTGGTTAAAAGACCTTGCGCATTAGCCGCAGCTTTCTCAGCACCAGACTGATCTGCCATGATTGCCTTGTTAAGCTCAGCTTCACTATTTATCAGCTTCTCATACTCGTTATATCTTGGAAGCTCGGCATCTATCTGAGCCTGTGCTTTCTGATGTTTGTCCTTTTCTGGGAGCTTTTCTTCAGCCTGCTCAAACTTAGCTTTGAGTTCTTCCTGTTTTGGAAGCTCGGTTTCAAGGTCAGCTTGCGCCTTTTCCAGGTCATCCTGAGCTTTTTCAAGCTGTCTGGCTTTACCAATATTCTGGTTAACTGTCTCCAGCTCTTTATCCAAAGAAGCAATCTGCACCTGAGCATTGTCACGTATAGTCAGGTCCTGAGCTATCAATTTCTCTATCAGAACCAGTACGTCCTCTGTGAGCATTTCCCCAGCCTTAGCCTTGTCAATCTCAATAGAGAGCACGTCAGTATCCTGGCACTGAATGCCAGAGATGTACTGTTTGACGCTCTTCTTGGCATCCTCGCAGGCAACATAACATTTCTTGCGCTCGCTCTCAAGTTTCTCCTGGAGTGTTTGGTAATACTCAGTCTTAAAAAGCTTTCTGAAGATCAGCTGACGCTCCTTGGTGTCTGCCAGAAGGAGCTTTAGGAAATCGCCCTGTGCCAGCATGGCAATCTGTGAAAACTGCGTTCTATCTATCCCAAGAAGCTCAACTACTGCATTATTTACGTCCCTTACCTTTGTAATAACACTTCCATCGGGCATACGAAGCTCCGCATTAGGAAGCTCTTTTTTCTCACCATCACCGCGCTTAGCTGGACGCATATACTCTGGGTTACGCTTAATATAAAACTCTTTTCCACCATGGGTAAAAGACATCTCAACAAAGGTTGGTGTATCGGGATCAGCATACTTGGAACGCAGCATTGTGGCTTCCCTGCTGCCTCCGCTGGCTTCACCAAAGAGTGCAAAACAAATAGCATCAAAGATTGTGGTCTTACCCGCGCCTGTATCACCAGTAATAAGGTACAATCCCTTATCCCCAAGGTCGTCCATATTCAGTTTAATCTCCCCGGCGTATGGGCCAAAGGCAGATATTGTTATATTTATCGGTCTCATTTATTCCAAATCCCCTCTATCAGTCCCTGCACCAGTTCTTTTTGCTCATCAGACATGCCCTGATTGTTCTGCTTCTCGTAGAATTCTTCAAAGAGCTCAATCGGTGACTTCCTGTCAACATCAGCGCCGCCATCGATAATGCGATTCTCTCTGGTACGCTTATTGTCGTAGGTCAGCTTCATGAGATTTGGATAAATGATCCTGAGCTTACTGATCGCATCTGGAACATCCTCTTCGTCAGTGAGGATTGCATGGATGTAGTCTTCTCTATTTGTACCTTCATAGCTCTTTTTATCAGAGAGTTCCTCATAGGTTCCCTTGATCTGGCGAAGGTCTCTCTTAGGAGTCAGAGGCAGCTTCTCGATCTCGATGTCACCTTTTTCTTTTACTGTAATGACAGTAACTGACTTGTGGTGGTCCTTTTCTGAAAATGAGTATTTAAGCGGTGTTCCGCTGTATCTTATGGTTTCTCTTTTCACAAACTGTGGTCCGTGAATATGGCCAAGAGCCACATAGTCGAAGTCGTCAAAAGCTGAAGCATCCACATTATCAAGGCCGCCGATGGTTATTTCCTCTGATTCGCAGCGCTCCGCACCAGTAACAAACTGATGGGCAATGAGAATATTTCTCTTGGAATTATCTATTCCATTTCTAGCTTCATTTGTAGTTATCGTTCCATCTACGCTATCTGTAATATCTGCTGCCGGTCCCCCAATATGTTTGAGCGCAGCCTGCACCGCAGAGGTGTAATCTGTAATCTCTTCCTCTGGATAGAAAGCGCGCACATTTGCAGGCTTAATAAACGGAAGCATATAGATATTCACGTCACCGCACTTATCTGAGAATTCGTCAGCATAAGTAAAATGGCTAAGCTTCCCGTCATATACAGGTGATAAGTGAATTCCTGCTCCGTCAACAATTCGTGAGTGCTGCGCAAAACGCACAGCCGAATCGTGGTTGCCGCTTATGGCATAAACCTGAAGGTGTCTTGTGGCCAGCATATCCAGGAAATCATCCCATAGACGCACTGCATCTTCACTTGGCACAGACTTATCATAGACGTCACCTGCAATAATGATGCCATCTGGCTTAACTTCGTCTATTATATTTATGATCTGCAGCAGGATATATTTTTGATCCTCGATCATGGAAAATTCGTTAACTCTTTTACCAAGATGAAGGTCAGATAAATGAATTAGTTTCATATGATTTTCCCCAAATCTTTTTTCATATACCTTTATATTTTACACTTTCAGCGTCGCCATTCCAAATTAAAAAAAGAAGCTGAAAATTCACTTTTATTCACTTCAGCAAAGGTGATAAAATGGAAACTGATTTATTTCATATGATCAATGAGGAGAAAGCCTATGCGAGATAAAAATAAACTGATACAAGACGCCATGGACAGAGCTGTTGCCAATAAAGAAGTAGCTGGCGTGAGCCTTCTGGTTATCCAGGATGGCAGAGAAGCCTACTATGCCCAGAGCGGACACGCTAATATTGAAAAAGACATCCCTATGAACAGGGACACTATCGTTCATCTCTATTCTCAGTCCAAGCCTATCACAGCCGCTGCAGCAATGCTACTGATGCAGGATGGAATCTTTGATTTGAACGAGCCTGTTGCTAACTTTTTTGACAGTTTCAAGGATCAGAGCTGCGTCATCGATGGAGAGATTAAAAAGCTTCCTGCAGACAAGAATGTTCGCATCATCGATCTTCTGAACATGACTTCTGGTCTTGTATATCCAGGAATGAACACCCCAGCTGAAAGATCAACTACACTTCTCTTTGATGATGCCATCGATAGACTCAAAAAACCTTACGAAGAGCAGCTGACAACTCTTGAATTTGCTGAAGAAATTGGCAAACTTCCCCTTCAGTTCATCCCAGGAACCCAGTTCCAGTACGGCACAAGTGCAGACGTACTCGGCGCAGTAATTGAGAAGGTAACCGGCCAGAAATTTGGAGACTTCCTCAAGGAAAGACTCTTTGATCCACTTGAGATGAAGGATACAGGTTTCTATGTACCAGAGGAAAAGAAAAACCGCCTTGCCCTTGCTTACGAAGTAGTAGACGGACAGTTCCAGGAGCTTAACGGTGACCACCTTATCATCAGAAAGGATGGCAACAGGAATGCCTTTGAGTCCGGCGGAGCAGGCCTGTTCTCAACTCTTGATGACTACTCTCACTTTGCACAGATGCTCCTTAATGGTGGAACATATAATGGAAAAGAAATCCTTACTCCTGCCACAGTTCGCTTTATGACAGAAAGCGCTGTCATGGAAGGGCCTCAGCATGCCTTTGATAACTGGTATGGTCTTGAGGGTCACACCTACAGTAACCTTATGCGAATCCTTGTTGATCCAACTAAGGCTCTTATTATTGGTAACAAGGGTGAATATGGATGGGACGGATGGCTCGGTGCTTTCTTTATGAACGATCCAGAGTCTAGAACAACACTCCTTATGATGACTCAGATGCGCGACTACGGCACAGGACATCTTACAAGAAGACTTAGAAACATTGTAATGTCATAAGATATTCTATTTATATAGATAACAAAACAAGCCTACACCGGTGAACTTCGCCAGTGTAGGCTCTTTTCATATTAGTCTTTAGTTTCTCTTATTTTCTTCTTGCTGCAGCTCTTTTTTCTGCAATTTCAGCAAGTCTCTTATTGATCTGATTTCTTATAAATACCTGATCTGTCTCTTTTACCAGGAAATACATATATGAGTCTAGGACAAGACTCTGTGGAAGGCCACGGCCAACAAGCTTGAAATTCCTAAAGCCCATATCAATATAATCGTTCAGCTCCTCCTTAGAAATGAAGGCTGGCTTATTCATACAATCAGCAAAGGATTTCTTTTCCTGTCTGTTAGGACAGTTAAAAGGTCTTGCTATCTCAAACTCAAGCTGCTTTTCTGCTTCATCTCTATAGTGTTCAAGGCGCTTAGGGCACTGTGGGAAGCAGATCTCATCTACGAGAATCTCAACTCTGTCCGCTACAGGCTTAAGGCTCTCTAAAACCTCCTGGTCATGGTTCATGTCGTAGTCCAAAACTACCATGAAATAATCTTTTTCCAGTTCCTGATGAAGCTTGTCCGGGTCAGTTATTCTCTTGGTTGTGGATGAAATAAATTTGAAATTCGGATACTCTTTTCGCAAATATTCCTCAAGAACAGGTGTGTTAACAAGTACCTGATTCTCGCCGTTGTCCGCAAGTCGCATAACGAGATTGCAATAAGTATCGTTTAAATGCTTATTTTCTATAAGTGGATTGGTCCAGGTGAAACGAACTGGAACGTGCTTGGAATTAAAGAGCTTGATAGTGCGCTCGATCTCATTCTTGGGACAGAATCCCAGAACTGTTCTCCCCCCATTCCATATAGCTCCAGGGAAAGTGCCATAAACACTACCCACGCGGTAATTCTCGTAGAAGCTGTTAGGAAATTCTCTCATGAGATCGATCAGGATACTGTTAAGATCCCTGAACACACTGAATCCTGGCAGATGCCAATAGATATAGTCCTTCATATATATCCCCCGAAATACATATTTGTAATCCCCATTACAAGTACACTTAATTATACTCAGAATCAAGCTGTTATACTACATTTTCTTTACCAAAAATCACAGAAAAATATTGCATATTTTTCACATATCACCTACGTTTTGCCGTAAAATATATCACGTTACTTCTTTAATCCAATAAAGTCTGTTATTAACAGTTGAAATATGGTATTGTAATAGGGATGTGCTTTATTTTTTCAAAGGAGATCTATAATATGAGCGAACAGAGAATTGGAACAAAATGCGTGCAGGCTGGATATACTCCAGGAAACGGCGAGCCTCGTCAGATTCCTATCATTCAGTCCACAACTTTCAAATATGATACAAGCGAAGACATGGGTAAGCTCTTCGACCTTGAGGCTTCTGGATATTTCTACACAAGACTTCAGAACCCTACAAATGATTATGTAGCAGCCAAGATCGCTGCTCTCGAGGGCGGATGCGCTGCAATGTTGACATCTTCAGGTCAGGCAGCTAACTTTTTTGCCCTGTTCAATATTTGTGAATGCGGAAGCCACATCGTAGCTTCTTCATCAATCTACGGCGGAACCTTCAACCTCATCGCTGTAACAATGGCCACGATGGGCATCGCGGTGACTTTCGTTTCTCCTGATGCTTCAGAAGAGGAACTCAACGCTGCATTTAAAGAAAATACCAGAGCAGTATTTGGTGAGACAATCGCCAACCCTGCTCTTACAGTTCTTGATATCGAGAAATTTGCTAAGGCTGCTCACAGCCACGGCGTGCCACTTGTAGTAGACAACACCTTCCCTACTCCTGTTAACTGCAGACCTATCGAGTGGGGCGCAGATATCGTAACTCATTCAACAACCAAGTACATGGATGGCCACGGCGCTGGCGTTGGCGGTGCAATCGTTGATTCAGGTAACTTCGATTGGATGGCTCACGCTGACAAGTTCCCAGGTCTCACACAGCCAGATGATTCATATCACGGCATTACATACGCTGAAAAGTTCGGAAAAGAGGGTGCTTTCATCACAAAGTGTACAGCACAGCTCATGCGTGACTTTGGCTGCATCCAGTCACCTCAGAACGCATTCATCCTCAACCTTGGTCTTGAGTCACTTCACGTTCGTATGCCAAGACACGTTGAAAATGGTCTTGCTGTTGCCAAGTTCCTTCAGGCTCAGCCTGGTGTTGTTAAGGTTAATTATCCTGGCCTTGAGGGTGATAAATACTACGAGCTTGCACAGAAGTATCTTCCTAACGGCGGATGCGGAGTTGTTTCCTTCGAACTCGAGGGTGGACGTGCTGCTGCAGAGAGCTTCATGAAGAAGCTCAAGGTATTCGCAATTGAGACTCACGTTGCTGATGCCCGCTCCTGCTGCCTGAATCCAGCTACATCAACTCATCGTCAGATGACAGATGAACAGCTTGCAGCTGCTGGAATCCCAGCTGGACTTATCCGAATCAGCTGTGGTCTTGAGGACAAAGAGGATCTCATCGCAGATCTTGCAAATGCACTTGCATGAACATACGTGTCATGATTTAAGTATTCATAATTTCTATAATGAGAACAATAAAGCCTGTGTATTGAACAACACTCACAATCCACAGGCTTATTTTATTGCCGAACAGTCATATCTATCTACTCTTATTTATCTATATCAACCAGCATTTTTCACTTATCTATGTACTTCACTTACACTGCATCCAGACTCTCATCTCGTTTTCACCGCGATTTCCCCAGGTGTAATAAGGTACTGCTATAGCTTTAACTGGAGTTGTCTTCTCTTCATCCGTTGTGTAGAGTCCATCAAAGTCTTCAACGCGCTCGCCAGATACCACCAGAGTTGTAGCTCCAAGCAGCTCGTTATAGCCTCCAAGCTCAATCGCTTTTGACCTGTCAACTCTGATAGCTCTGACGCATCCGTTATCCACACCTTCAAAGCAATAAACAAGTGGTCCTCTCTTAACTGCTGTCATTCCAGTAAGTGCAGGGATCTTACCTGATGCGCGCACAAATACAGGAGTGCCATCCAAAGTGAGTGTTGCGTTAATCTCACCATCTACATCGATGTATACATAGCCATCTACAGGCTCTGCGTCAACTTTTTTACCGTCAACTACAAGCTCGTAGTTCTTGCTCCAGCCTGGAATTCTGACTGCGAGCTTGCCGTTTCCGGTCACCTTGTACTGCACATTCATTCCGTGGGGGTAATCTGTTGTGCACACAAGTTTAATACCATTGTTAAAAGAAATCTCGCCTGCTGCATACATATGACAGAAGGCAGTGTCCTCATTTTCGCCGTAAGCATACATTCCGAAGGAACTGATAAGCCTCGCTGCGTTTGGAGGGCAGCAAGCACATGCATACCACTTAGGGCGCTGTGTGAGGTCATGTCTGTGAGTTGGCGCTATTCCTGAAATTCCAGGATCCACCTGAAGTGGATTAACATAGAAAAATCTTTTACCATCAAGCTGCATTCCGGCCAGAACAGTGTTGTAGAAAGCCTGCTCCATCACATCAGCGTATTCGCCCTTAACTTCATTCTCAAGCATTCTGGAAGCAAAGAACATAAGTCCAATTGAAGCGCAGGTCTCAGCGTAGGCTGTATCTGAAGGAAGGTCGTAGTCAACAGTGAAGGCCTCTCCATGCACAGTTGAACCGATTCCGCCAGTCAAGTACATTCTCCTACGTGTAATGCTGTTCCAGAGCCTATGACAAGCCTCCAGCAGCTCTTTATCATCAGTCTCAGAAGCAAGATCAGCCATTCCAGTATAAAGATATACGGCTCTTACAGCATGACCAACAGCGTCAGACTGCTCTCTTACTGGCTTATCAGCCTGTCTGTAATCATTGTCCATAGGATTAGAGTTCCATACAGACCAATCTCTTTTCTCAGCTTCCTTTTTGTAAAATTCAACATCAACGCCTCTTGCATCTATGAAATACTGACACAATTCAAAAGCGTGCTTATTTCCAGTTGCTCTATAGAACTTCATAAGAGCAAGCTCAATCTCAGGGTGTCCTGGGAATCCGCCGTTTTTCTTGTTGATGAAAACGTCGTAGATATGCTCTATATTTTTTTCCATAACATCAAGAAGCGTGCGCTTTCCTGTGGCCTCATAGTATGCCACAGCCGCCTCGATAAAGTGACCGGAACAGTAGAGCTCATGGGCTTCCAAGAGGTTACTCCAACGCTTATCTCTGTCCTTGATGGTAAAGAATGTGTTGAGATACCCGTCCTCATCCTGAGCAGCAGCAATGAGATCAATGAGGTCATCTGCTGCCTTCTCAAGCTCAGCATCCGGGTTATTTATAAGAGAAAATGCCACAGCCTCAATCCACTTGGCTGCATCGCTGTCCTGGAACACCATTCCATAGAAGCCATCACCAACATCCTCGCCCTTCAGAGCCTTAGCAGCGTTGACAAAGTTAGCTACCACATGGCTCTTTTCCGTATCAGGAGCCTTGTCCTGAAGAACGCTGTACTGATATGGAATAACAGTATCGCTTATGAGCTTCTGATATTTACCGATAAAACCTGCTGCCTTGTAGGCTTTTTCACTAATCTGGGATTGTTTCTTCATGTTCGGTCTCCTATTGTTCTTTCTATTATCCATCTATCTGGATTTCTGCTTATCTCATGTATTTCTATTTATACATTTTTGTTATCAAATAATTACTATTAAATATTAGATATTCCTGTCTTTTTTGAAACTAATAAAATATTCATCATACTATATATGTATTATAATATTATCCAAACAATAATAACATGGATAATAGGACTATCTATATGGACAATAATACTTTTTACGTACAAATTAATACAGTACAAAATCCCATTCTTTTGGAGTGCGCCGTGCTTGCAACTCCCACTCCCTTTATGCATGTGGATAGAGTTGCTGATTTCAATGTCATGATCGTCGTTCTAAGCGGTGTTATCTACGTTACTGAGAGCGATACAGACTACGCTGTACATGCAGGTGAATTACTGTTTCTCAAGAGTGGAATCCGTCACTATGGTAAGCTAGAGATTCCTGCCGGTACTCGCTGGTTCTACGCCCACTTTACTTCTGATGACGGAGGTCTCCCCGAATATCAGGAAGGCTCTTCTAACGGCGAATACAGCATCACTCTGCCCAAAGAGCTGTCTGTTCCTGAAGATTACATAAATCGCCTGATCCAGCTAAATAGTTCTTTTTCCAGCTCTGATCCCATGAGTAGGCTGAGCAAGAACGCCAAGTTATATGAAGCTCTTTTAACCCTTATCAGTATTCAACAGGCTTCTGAGGAATCCCTTACTGATAAGCTTTGCCACTTCCTGGCAAGTCATTTAGACAGGTCTTTTTCCAAAGAGCTACTCAGTAAGCAGTTCTTTCTAAGCTACAGCTATTTGTCTGCAACCTTCAAGCGCGATATGGGAATGTCGCTTGGGGACTACCACAACAAGCTTCGCATGAAAAGAGCCTGCGAACTCTTAACTTCTACCGAGAAGAGTGTGGGGGAAATCGCCAAAGAACTTGGCTTTGAAGACATGCTATATTTCAGCCGCCGGTTCAATAAAACAAAGGGCATCTCTCCTACTGAATATAGGAAAAACGCCCTCTCAAGATACTAAAATTATAAAGCTTCATTCATGCTGCCCATTTTGTAGCCATGCATATCAAGAGATACATATAAAAATCCGATCTCTTTGAAGCGCTTGTAAACTGCCTCGCGAATGTCATCTGCAGCAAGACGGGTAATATCTTTGGCCGGAACCTCAATTCTTGCAAGATTACCGTGCATTCTGACGCGTTCCTCGTAAAAGCCGTTCTCTATAAGGAACTTTTCTGCGCTTTCGATCATGTTCAGCTTATCTCTGGTGATTTCCTCGCCATAAGCTATACGTGTCGCAAGACATGCATAAGCCGGCTTACTCCAGGTCGGAAGCCCCATAGCCTTAGAAATCTCACGAATCTCGGATTTGTAGAGCTTAGCTTCTCGCAGCGGACTCGTAACTGCAAGCTCTTCAACCGCGCGAAGTCCAGGTCTATAATCTCCCAGATCATCCATGTTGGAGCCTTCTGCAATATACTCTATTCCATTTTCAGCCGCTACTTTCTTTATTTCTGTGAACACAGCACGCTTACAATAATAGCATTTGTCCGGTGCATTATGCCTGAACTCGTCGATCTGAAGCGGATCATATTCACATATGAAATGGCGAATTCCTTTTTCTTCGCAGAACTCTTTGGCTTCACCAATTTCACGCTCTGGAATAGCAGCATTTACCGTTGTAACTGCAATAGCCCTGTCACCCAGAACTTCATGTGCCACAGTCAAAAGAAATGTCGAATCCACACCACCTGAAAATCCTACTGCCAGTGAACCAAGATTCTTGATGTATTCCTTAAGTGCATCAAGCTTTTCCTGCAGCTCTTTTGATAAGTTTTCCATATAGCTACCTCTGTTATTGCATAAAACAAATTGTATACTATCTAATAGTAACACGTTTTGAATTGTGTGCAAGTTACATCTGTTTATATTTATCGTTGTTTATAAACCTTAGTATGGGTATCTATATGCCTAATTGATCTTAGCGCATTCATACAGAGATAATTCATGTCCAAGAAGCTCAATGATCCTCAGCTCGTCCACTGCATCATAAACTGCATTATGTACTTCGCAGTAGTAATTATCACCTGTGAGCATTCTTGTAATAGGTTCAACACCATAATTGGTCTTAAGACGCCCTGTTTTGCAGCAAGCCATAGACTCAGTAATAGCGCTATTGTACTGCTTGTAGGCAGCAAGTCTCATGATGTCGTACCACTCAAAATCATCAAGTTCTCGTAGGTGCCCCAAGTCAAACTTAGCATTATAAGCAAATATCTTAATGACGCCATTATCTGTCAGATATCGTTTCATCTCCTGAAGTGCCTTGCTTCTGGAAAGAGTCACTTCCAAGCATGAAAGCCTCCTCTCTCCGTTGTCCCTATAGTGGAGAACATTGGAATATATTCCGCCAACTCTGTACTCTGGATCTATGATGTAATATCTGGTATCAGTACACTTGAAGGTCTTACTATCTGCTAGAGCTACACCGATTGACATCACCTCATCTCGCCAGTTGGTCTCGGTGTCGATGACGGCAATTACACCTGCTGAATTTTTATCGACATCTGCTTTTGCCACATTTGTATGCTTCTTTATGCTATTGCTATCTGAAGTAGTCTTGCTGATACAACTATGTCTTACTGATACACTACTGACATCGGACTTGATCATATTCAGAAAATCTAGTGATGGATTATAACTCATTTCTTATCTTCCTATTCTAGAATCATGTTCTTTCAGTCACCGCATTAAATGCGATTTTTGATAATTCAGGTCAAGATATCATATCTTTCACAACCTCTGATGCTATAAAGAGCCCGGCTACTGATGGCACAAAGGATACACTTCCAGGAGTACTGCGCCTACGAGTGCCATTATCAGTGGTTTCTGTTTTCGGCTCAGATGTCATATTTGAAACTCCATCTGGATTATTATGATTGTCAGATACAGCTGGCTTGATCGGCTGCTCCTCAGAATAAACAACCTTCAGCTTATATACTCCTCTTTTCTTGAGTTCTCTTCTCATAACCTTGGCAAGAGGATCCATATGAGTCTTGGAAATATCTGTAACTGTCAGCATCGCTGGATTAAGCTTGTTTCCTGTTCCCATTGAGCTGATAACAGGCACATTTGCAGCCTTAGCTCTCATTATTATCTCTATCTTCGCTGTAACTGTATCCACAGCATCAATTACATAGTCATACTGAGAGAAGTCAAAAGAATCCGCATTTTCTGGTAAAAAGAAGCACTCGTGAACATTAACCTTCACATCAGGGTTGATATCAAGCATACGCTCCTTCATCACCTCAACCTTGCTCCTGCCTATGTTGCTATGAAGTGCAATTATCTGCCTGTTGAGATTTGATTCTGCAACAGTATCATTATCTATAATATCAAACTCGCCAATTCCGCATCGCACAAGCGCTTCGCAGACATATCCGCCTACACCACCTACGCCAAATATGGCAACTCTTTTCCCTGATAATTTATCAAGCGCCTCTGAGCCCAGAAGCATCTCGGTTCTAATAAACTGTTCTCTCATTTTTCATACCTATTATCTTTATACACTATCATGATTCATTTCCTTCAACATGAAATTCAGGAACTCATCCATGTCTTTATCATTATACAAGAATCAATATTATAACCAATATAATCTATGGTTAGAACTCTGTCCACATAGGGAAAATAGTTATTTCTCACAGTTTTCACTTACACAATTCGCATATTGTCTTTAGATAGTCTTTTATATTGAATTGATGATCTGCATCCTCAAAAGTCATAATTAGATTCTTTCCCTGGACTATTCCCATTTTCTCAAAATTTCTCATTTTCCAAAAGAAGCTTTCTCTATATCCTTCTGAGGCCATTTTGCCGAAATGTTCTATATATACGCATTCTCTTTTCCTGACATTTAGCACTGTAAAATCGGGATTAAACATGGTCTTGCCCTGATAAACATAAGGAAGCTCATATTGATAAAGGATTCCAAGCCTTAGCAAAGTATCCGCGATAATTACTTCTGATTTAGACCTCACTGCCTCGCCTCGTTATAGCTACGAAAAATGGATGGAATGTTACTATCGTTGTATGAGTTTATGATAGCATCTATCAATTCCTCTTTTTGCTCTAGCTCATGTATTACATCCTCAGCATATCTTTTCTGCGCCAACTTCTTCGCCAGATTCATATCTTTTGCCTTAATGAAAGTCCCAGTGCGGTCAGCGGAATTCTTGCGATGGTAATAGCGTGGATTAGATTTGGATCTTGTTATCCTAAGTGTCCCTTCAGGAGATTTCTCAATGTCTTCCCTTGCTTTTGACAGTATTTCTATTATGCGCTCCTGCTCGTTTAATAATTCTTCTAAAAACATGTTAATTAAGCTACTTCTCTCACTTTCTATTATTTATTATTAGCGCTAAATACATGCCACAAGCTTATATAGTACAGCTAGAGGTGTAGCTAGTGGTACAGCTAGGTAAGGCTACCCCTTTGTATATAGCACATCTGTATTCCTAAGCATATGTTGGTGAAATGTGTATTCGAACGCCCGATATGGACACACACTTTTCTAAGAAACATATAGAAACTGAAAGAGAGTATACTTCATCTTAATCTTGGTTGTCAATAAAATACATTGGTAATGGGTTAGCTTTAGCCGCATCAATTATTTTATGATGCTTTCGGCTAATGGGATTTTGTGGATTTTCGAGCTTGATTAGCCGAATCATTGGGTTATGTGAGTTTGCGGCTAATACATTTTCTTGGCTTCTTCGATAGTATTAGCCGCATTTTGCAGAATCTCGTGTTTGCAGCTAATGCCCGATGCTCTTTAAATTTCATGTCATTAGCCGCACAAAAAGGCTCATATCAAATGCGGCTAATGGCCTCAAAAATCTCTTGAATTTCCATTAGCCGCACTTATATCTCATCATACATTGCGGCTAACAGTTCCCAAATACCCCATATAATTCATTAGCCGCAAATACTCCCACATTTTATTTGTGGCTAATATTGATACTATAATGCCTCTAATACCCTTGCGTTTCCCTAATCATAAAACATAACAAAACCCGGCGGGTGCCAAATTATAGCATCCGCCGGGTTATAAAGCACCATGTTATATAGCGCCAGACAATAACTAGGCTAGTTATACGTCAACCCCTATCACTTATCTCATCTTATCCAACAACACCAAATCCAAGAATTGTAAATTTCTTGTCTGCCATGCCATCTGTCATCTTGATCTCGATGACGTGGCTCTCAGCCTTCTTGTTGTTGAAGATGATGACTGAATTGCAATGAGTCCAACCAACCTTGAGTGGATCGGCGTCCATTACCTTCTTGTCATCTACATACACTTCTGCAGTTCCGTGAGTAGGACTTCCGGAATCCTTGAACAGGAGCAGAAGCTTACTGCAGGTGATCTTCATCTTGAAGCTCTCTGTACCGCTCTCATGGCACCAGTTGTATGGGAACTCTGGAACTGGCTCAATCTGAGTATCCATTTCAACCATCTGAAGCTCCTCGTCAGTCTTGTTAAAGGAACCTTCTTCAAGCATACCAATGTGATACTTCTTCTTAAGTCTGGCAAGCTCGTGTCTGTCGATGAGCTCAACATTCTCGAAATCTGCTCCGATAACAGGCTTGATCTTGGATAGATCCTTCTCCTCGACACCTGTATCGAGACTTGTAGCATTGCCATTCACTTCATCCATCAGGTTGATGAGGCAATCGCTCATGATCTGGTGGCCCAGGTTACTTGGATGGAATACATCGTAAAAGAACTGATTCTTGGAAATAACTCTTCCGTCCTCTGGAAGTAGGTTAAACTGTGGAGTTACAGCATCAAGAACGCTGACCATAGGCACATCGTAGCGAACACCAACTGGTCCAAGTCTGTCCTGAAGATTCCAATCAAATGAGAATACTGCAAACAAAAGAACTACTGCAGGCTTCCATGGAAGTGCAAGAGCCTTACGAACAAGACTCTCATAGCATACGCCCTTGGTCTCATCACCTTCATCGTTAACAGCAAACTCGATAACGATCATGTCAGGTTTTCTGACACCGCCGCGAAGGATGTCTCTTTCAAATCTAACCATTCCAAGCTCTGAAGGAGTTCCGCCTACACCGGCTTTTAAAAGAGTAACCTTTCCGCCGTTAGCATATTTCTTTTCAAAACTATCTGCAAATACCTTGGGATAGCATTTTTCATTGATAGGAATAGCACCTGCGCCCTGAGTAATTGATCCTCCGATAAAGCCAAGAGTAACATCTTCGCCCTTGCCTGCTTTCTGTAGAACTTTCTCAAGTCGTCCTATGTTACCTGCCTGCATAAGGCTTCGACTGATCATCTCTTTATAGCCCTTTGATGTGAAATCAACCATAGATTCCATAGGCTGAATTGGTGCTACAAAGCCATTATTTAGATAAAATCTGACATCTGCTGATGCCTGTATACCAGAACTTGCAAATTCAAAGCGAATCTGTCCTGGTTCATAATCAGTTGATACCCAATCAACATCGGACATCTGGATAACCTGTTCCATACCGTCCATATCAAGCTCTTTGACAATCTCTGTTGATGGTTCACCTGGTTTTTTCGGATACATCTGAAAAACAAATTTTACTTTTTCGTCTTTTAATCTTCCTGATACACTTACCCCAATTGAGTGTACCATCTTCTTTAATCCCTCTGTGGTCTTAAGAAGTTCAAGCATATAATCATCTGTGATATTTCCGGCAATTTTCGCTGCATTTATGAGTCTGCCGCTATCCTCATAAATAAACTGGATTCCTCTTCCATCTGGCTGAGGTGCTCCAAAAATGTCTTTCCCCTGCATTATAAAAAAGAATGGTTTTTTCTTGATAGGATCCTTGGGTGCCTTGGGTCCTCTAACTTCTGTTGCGTCCATTGCGTATACCCTCTAGTCTAAAATAAGTCATAAAAAATGAGGCGGCGTTTTAAGACGCCGCCTCTATAAACCTTTAATTATAAAACCTCTAAAAGCTTAATTATTTGTTAGCTTCGTCAACATAAGCCTTCCATGTATCACGGATAGCTTCAACCTGCTCTGAAACAACAGCGCCAGGTCCGATGTTCCATACGAAGTCTGAACCAAGGTTAAGGTTAGGAACCATTCCGTGGTAAGCAACAGTACCCTTTTCTGTCATCATCTGGATTGTCTCATCAACTGCTCTCTCATCGAACTTACCATTTCTAGCTGTTGAAAGGTATCCGTTGTAATCAACGTACTCAGCTGCTGGTGGATTTGTCCAAAGGTTCCAAGCAAATGCGATCTTCCAAGCCTTATCAGCATCGTAGCAACCAGGGATTGCTGCTGGGTTGTTAGACCAAACGTTTACATAATCATCCTTCTTAGGTCCCTTAGGGAACATAACGAAGCCGATCTCATCCTGCATATCCTCAAGGAAGTTACCTGGGCATGCTGCATACTCATCTTCTACCATGAATGCTGCCTGACCGTTGATGAACTGCTCTTTGTAGTAATCCCACTCAGCGCCCTCTGGGTTAGCAACTTCTGCATCATATGTATCGAAGATCTTAACTGTCCACTCAAGAGCCTCAAGTGTCTCAGGAGACTCAAGGTTGTATACGAACTTACCGCTAGCATCCTTGTCGATGTAAGAACCGTTGTTTGAGAATACTGCAGCTGTTGTCATGTTACCTTCGTTAAGTGTAAGACCGTAAACATCGATTGTACCATCGTTGTCCTTATCCTGCTGAACCTTGCTCATAAGCTCTTCGAACTTATCCCATGTCCATGTTCCGTCAGCCTGCATATCGTAGATTGACTCAGGATCGATACCAGCCTCTGTAAGGAGTCTCTTGTTGAAGTAAACACCTGTACGAGCCTCTGAGTATCCAGCGAACATAGCGTAGATGCTGTCGCCCTTTGAATACTGCTTGTGAAGAAGGTTTCTCTGGAACTTAACATCGTTGAAGTCAAGGCAGTCAAGTGTTGAAAGATCATACATAAGACCGTTTGACATAGCAGATGTGATAGCTGGATCATCACGAAGGATGAATACATAGTTCTCATCTCCGCCTGTTGTAGCGTAGTCTACGAAATCTGTAGGTGTTGAACCCCAGTCAGACATAGCTGTCTGTGTAAGTGTGAAGTTGTATGTCTCCTGGATCCAATCTCTGTAATCCTTAAGTGCCTCTTCATACTCGTTCTGTGGCTCTGCTGGGTCGCCTGACCACCAGTCACGGATAACTACTTCGATGCCACCAAGATCTACTGGGTTGCCATCTGCATCTGTGATAATCTGATAAGGATCATACTCGTCAGATGCTGCTTCTTCTGCAGGTGCCTCTGTAGCTTCTGCAGTTGCAGTCTCAGCTGTTTCTGTTGCTGTTGTCTCAGCTGGCTGCTGTGTGTCTGTTGATGCTGGTGCTGTCTCAGCTCCGCATCCTGCCATGCTTGTGAGCATAGCTGCTGCTGCGATAGCAGCTGTTGCTTTTGTTGTTAGAGACTTTCTCATACTCTAATCCTCCTTGTTAATGTATCCCCTTAGGATATGTTTAACGAAAAAACTACTAACTTATATTATAAGTTTGTGCATGTTTTTCCGATAATCAACTATTGCTATAATATTCCCCAACTTCTCAAATATTGCTAAATTACATTTTGATTCCCGTTGCCGCAATACTCTCTACGAATGATCTCTGAGCGAAGAGGTAAAGTGCGATGAGTGGTACGATGATCATCAGTGTTCCAGTAGCAAGAATACAGTTGGAATAAGCTATTGAAATTGTTGTCTTAACGCCGTTAATTCTCTGAATGTATGCACCAAGGCTATCTACGATTCTTGAAAGACCTGTGCTGACAAGCTTGGTATTACCAAGGAACATTCTGGAATAGAATCCATCTGTCCACTGCCATACGAATGCAAACAGGAAGCAAGATGTAAGAATAGGTGTAGCCTGTGGAAGCATAATTCTAAGGAATGTCTTAAGTGTTCCACATCCGTCAACGTAAGCAGCCTCTTCAAGGTCGCCAGGAATGTTACGGAAGTACTGACGGATCATGTAGATATACAGACCGTTCTTAAGTCCCATACAGCCGGCACTCATCAGATAGTAAGGAATCTTGGAACCACGAAGGTTGATAGTGTCACCTGTGATAAGCTTGATGATTCCAAGGATATCAAAGTATCTGAAGTGAAGGTGCAGTGAGCTGGCAATTGTCTGTGGTGGAATAAGGATTACAAGGATAACCATTGCGAACCAGAGCTTCTTGAGTGGGAACTCAAATCTGGCAAATCCATAACCAACCAGTGTACAAACTGCGATCTGAAGTGCAGCTATAGTAAATGAAATAAGAAGTGAATTAAGTACCGCTGTCTTATAGTTCATAAGCTCAGCTGCAAGTCTGTAGTTTCCTGTTGTAAAGTGCTCAGGGATGGAAACAACAATCGGGTTATAAAGGTCTTTTTCTGTCATGAAGCTGACAGAGATCTTATTGAAGATTGGCTGAAGAATCAGGAAGCACATTCCAAATAACAGAATGAATCTTACGATACTAACAGCTTTCTCCATTATTACTTTCTGAAGAAGATAACCACCAGAGAGTTTATTTCTTTCCCAAAATGTTAACTTTTTGTATCCTGTGCTATTTTGTACATTACTCATAATAATAAACCCTCTTTGAAATCAAGAATGACGTAAGTCCTACAAACGCAAGTACCAATAAGAAGTATATCCATGACATCGCTGATGCATTTCCATACTGCTGCTGATCGATCATAACCTTCTGGATCTTCTCGATTACTGCATTGTCAGATCTCATACAGAAATCAACAACTGTGTAGAGCCAGTTTACAAGGAACAGTGAACTGATCATTGGGAATGTAATCTTCCAAAGGCTCTCCCACTTTGTACATCCTTCGATATCAGCTGCCTCATACATACTTGATGAGATAGTCTGAAGACCGGAAAGGAAGATGATAATCTGAATACCAGAGGAAAGTGCTACGTCATAAATGTTATCAATTACTTCAAAGACCTTCTCATAAGCTCTTACACCAATGCCCGCTGTTCTGAGGATATTCTCAAGGGCTGCTGTAACACTTATTCCTGAAGTCGTCTGCTCAATTGTCTGAGCCAACTGATCCATCAACTGGTTGTTGGACTCAAGTCCAATGATTACACCAGATGAGAGGATAACAGGAAGGAAGAAAATCGCTCTTACAAGTGCTCTTCCCTTGAACTTCTGATTCAGTATAAGTGCCACGAAGAAACTGAATACGATAATGGCAAGTGAATAAACCATCATTCTGGAAATTTCTTCCCACAGAAGTCTGTTAAACTCTGGATCAACTCTAAATGCAAATATGTAGTTTGTAATTCCATTCAAAGTCTTTGTAACGTTACCAGCTGCAAGACTTACCTCACAGAAGCTCATGTAACAAGACTCAAAAAGTGGCTTGACCATAAAGACCAAAAAACCAATTATGAACGGAGATATGAAAAGATATCCCGATATTGCCTTACGCTTTTGAAGCCCGGCTAATTTATTTTTCTGCTTACTCATGATAAATACCTCTTTTACCTTGTTACAATGTAATCTCTTGCAGGAACCTTAACACTACCAGCTGTGTAATCTGTATAGCCATAGTTGACATATACCTTAGTACCATCAGCGTATTCTGTGCAGGAAACATCAGTTGTAAGGTTCTCGTGACCTGTCATTTCCTGATTGAAGGTGTGTCCAAGTTCATTGTTGTATCTGGTATATATCTCTAGGACGTTGTCCTTGATAGAATCGAAATATGCACCGTAGTACTCGGTGTAAAGAGTCTTCTGAGTTGCAAAAGAGCTCTCTTTCATAAGTTCAAAGCAAAGGCCTGCGCCATACTCTGCTGAGTAAAGAACTTCGTTCTCCATGTTTCCACAGGTGTTGATTGCTCTTCCTGTGTAATCAACTCTGCCGTGTACAGCCAACTGGAAGAAAGGAATACACTCATCAAGGATTGTGTACTCACTTCCTCTAAGATCCATGTTTGTAACCATCTGGCAGAAAGGAACTGCGTAGTCGTTACCCATGTTGATCATAAGAGGTGTACCACCGTCATTGTAAGCCTCAAGCTTAGCTACCTGCTCGTTGAGAACCGCTTCGCGGCTGTAGGTCTTCTTTCTGTAGAAGTCAGATGAAAGATCCATTCCAAGATCCTGGAAAGAAGCTCCCGCGCTGTACTTCTGTGCTGCCTTTACAAGGTTGTCAGCATATTTGTTAGCAATATCTGTATGTAAGAGGAAATAGCTGTTATCCGCATTTTCTCTCTGTGCATATGTTACATTACTGTACTGATAGAGCTCTGCTCTTTCCTTACTGATGAGCTTAGCTGCATCTCTGTAAGAGAAGAATCCATCAAAGATATTGCTGTCATATGCATACTGTGTAACACCGTTGAGGTATACAGTATTGCCATTTGCTTCTGCTGTGTTAATGAGGTTCTGAAGGTCTTTCTTGCTACCAAGAGCATTTACTGTCTTAGCCTTAGACAGAACCTTCTGGTTAACACCACCGTTACACCATCCCTGGAGTTTAACGTGCATATTGGAAAGTCCCATAGCTGTGAGCTCGTTGAGGATTTCTGTTGTTTCGTTGTAGCTTGTGAGCTTAAGAGGTCTTGATACAGGAACACCAACAATCTGTTTAACCTTATCAATTGCTCCAACAATCTCGATAGCTACTGGTGTGCTTGTGTCGCTTACAAGATCAAGATATCCTGCATATTCGTTCTGGAGATACTCACCGTAAGTCTTGGCCATATCTACATAGCTTCCGGAATTAACGAATTTGTATCTCTGTGTGAGAGTCTCGTCTGGGAGTTTTGTTGCATACTCATAAATCTCACTGTTTGCGATATCACCTACGTCGTACTGCTCTCTCTGGCATACGCTGTACTTGGCATTTACAAAGTTGTAGCTATGATTCTTACCAGCGATATCTGCCTGAATTGATGCATAGCTTCTGCCCTCTTCGAGGATACATACGAAGGAGTCATTTCCTTCTGAAATGCCATAAACTCCGTAGTAAGCTCTAGTGTTATGTACTACAGCATCTCTTGAAAGGCACATGTCCCAACCATAAACGTTTGTGTAGTAACTGCTCTGTGATGTCTTACCGTTGTTGAAGTTTATAAGTGCTCCGCCGCCCTCAGGAACTACCATGAATCCTGTATCATCAGGACCGCCTGCTCCAAAATATGGAAGAGGAGTAATTGTATAAATAGGTGTTTCAGGATCGAAATCAAGATCTTTGAATGGTACTTCTACAACCAGGTCTTTTCCATCAAGCTTGTAAACAATACTTGCGTTGAAGATAGGTGTATCTGATGAAGATGTTGAAAGATCCAGTTCCTTGTCAGCAAGGTAATCATCATATGTGTATCCTGCTGCTTCGAATTTATCCTGAATTGTCTTACGTACGTTGTCCTTAGTTGCAGTTCTGAGTACGTAGATAACCTCTGTCTCCATGATAGGATAATTTGCAAGAAGTGCATCCTTGTCGTCCTTGGGAGTCAGCTTGTTGATATCGTACTTCTTGTAGTACTGCTTGATCAGATCAACTTCTTTTTTCTCCAGGTTAGCCATAAACTTATCGAAGTTTGTCTGTGTGATTACTGGAGGAATTGTGAATTCCTTCTGTACACTACCAAGTGAGTAATTAACTCTGATCTCATTCTCGCCAGGAACAATCTCATAGATTCCGTTCTGAGCACTGAATGCAAAAGAGTTATAGGTTGTCTCAAGTCCCTGTGTGATTGAGTAGGACATAACAAGTGGAGACTGAAGGTAATTCTTCTGATCATCAAGTGCTCCTGCATCTTCTGCAGCGCCCTGTGGGTTTGAGTACCAAACTTTTCCACTGTCCTTAACTTCAATTGAGAACTCTGTTGTCTTAGGATCCATTGTGAGCTTGAGCTGTCCGTTATCCACAACTACCGGCTCATCTCCACCTTCATAAGCATATGGTGGAATGGGTTCCTTTGTTTCTGTAGGAGCTTTGGTATTGATAACGTAAAGAGCAGCTCCAACAATTATCAAAAGAACTATGATTGAAGGAAGCAGGTTTAAAAAGCCCTTCAATATTTTTTGCTGTAATTCATTCTGCTTTTTATTCTTATCTTTTTTCAACTTGGTCACCTCTTCATTCCTACATTCGGAACATCAATTCTCTTGCCAGAGAGATGAAATATGCAACTCCCTGTGAAATCATGCTAAAGAAGATCATCAGGATGAAGATCATGACTAGCATTGCGAACAAAGTTGCTACTGTAAACAAAAGATTCTTACCAGCTGAGTACTCATGTATCTGTCCCATGGCTGCTATGACTAGCAGTGCTGCCCATACGAGAGACAAGGCACTGACTACGCTGTAGAACTCAGCTTCATCTACTGTTACAAAGTTACTGAAAATCATCAGTGGGAACTGGATAAGTGGATAAGGTGTAAGTGCATAGCATGTTGCCATGTAAACCTGTCCAAGTCGTCCCTTACCATCAAACAGTGTGGTAAGTCCCCAGTTTCCTACAACCCAAAGGGCAAGTGGGAAAAGAATACTAGCAAGGTATAAAAAGATATTAAGATCTTCCCAGTAAACCTTCAGGAAAATAAAGCTTGTAAATCTCAGCTTGAGAATACGAATCAGAAGTGTAAGGAAAAGAATCGTATTTGCAGCTGCATAAGTACCTCTTTTTTCATGAGTCAGATCCCAGAAACCATCGAGCGGATGTGTAATGCAATAGAACGCGAATTTCAGGGAGTCAAAATATTTATCTTTAGGATTATCTAATTGTTTAGTATTTGCTATCATATTCCTCACCCTTTTTTCTCTATTACAAAAATATCTGCGGTATCTATCTCATGACGAATTGCCTTAATTCTTCCTATAGTAAGAGGAATCAGGAACAACGCCAGAATTACAATTACTATGATCACGATGTGATCTTCTACCCAAATCTTTCTGTACTGCTTGTATGCTTTGGAATAGTTGTCCTCGTCGTACTTAAGCTCGAAATACTTCATAGCCTCTTCATACTGCTCCTGACGAAGAAGTGCTCTACCAATTCCAATGTATGCCAGGTCGTAGTTACCGTTCTGGTTCATTACTTTCTTCCAGGATTCTCCGGAAGCTTCGTACTGACCTTTATCGAACTGTTCGATGGCGTCATATACAAGTTCGCCGAACTGTGTAGGAACAAATACTGTTATTGAGTTATCCAAACTGTCTACTACGTAAAGCTCATGTCCTACATGATCGATAGCTGATGGTCTTCTGAAGTAACCGTCCATGTTACCGTTACCACCGAAAGCGAATACCATACGTCCCTGATCATCGTAACCAAAGAGTCGTCCTCTGTTTCTGTCAAGGCAGACATAAATGTCGTTGTCCATAACAGTTATATCTGTGAGGATTGATGGTCCTTCATAACCACCACCAGATCCAAGATAGAGGTCACCACCTACTGACCAGTCACCGTTAGAAACCAGGATGTCACTACCAAGAAGATTCAGCTTTCTGATAGCATTCTCATCTGATCTTGCCTGATCTTCTGTACGGGCCTTTGATGCATATATAAAGCCTTCATAGTCCATATAGATGTTCTCGTACTCTGTAGGAACGAAGGATTCCATCTTAGCTCTCTGTTCCTGAGAAGCAAGTTTCTTCCATATATAATCTGTCCAGTCAAAAGTAACTGGTGTAGCTCCTACAAATCCTGAGAAAGTAGTATCGTTCTCATACTTGATAAGACCTTTGTTGATACCAGTTGCGATACAGTAAACACGCTCTGCTGTATCAACTACTACCTTAGTTGGCTGGAATACCAGCTTAGGATCAAGTGTGTTGTCTGTAGGCTTAACAAATTCCAAAAGGAAGTTAAGATCCTTATCAACCTTGACTACTCTTGCATTACCATTATCTGCAATGAAGAGGTTTCCATCCTCTGATACTGCTATATCAGTAGGATTGTTAAGAGTATTAACGCTTGATCCCTTAATGGAATCAATTATCCTTACAACTTCAAGCTGTTCAGGTGATACTCTGTTAAGTTCTATGATTCTGTTATTACCGCTGTCACACAGATAAAGTGTGTTACCATCTGCGAAAAGACCCTGTGGATTCTTGAGCTTAACATCAAGGCCAAGCTCTGAGGATGTGAACACCTTGCAGGAATTGTAGAAGTCTGCACTGTCCATGTAATCGCCCCAGTAGTCATAGTTGTATGTGTAACTACCTTCATTTGTGTTCGCACTAACCTGAAGTGGCTGAAGAAATGCTGTAGCTAACGCAATTACTGCCATTCCAGTTCTTAAAAAGAAATTCTTTTTACGCATAATGCTTCAACCTTTCAAATTAATCCTTAAGTCCTGAGCTAGCCATTGTCTCGAGGATCTGGCTCTCAGAGAATACGAAAATCAAAATTGGAACTATCATTACTACTACAAGAACCGCAGCTCCCTGACCTGTTCTTGCGATACCACCACTCTGAATCTGCTGAAGAGCAAATACGAGAGTTTTCTTTTCCTCAGAATAGATATATGTTGATGCCTTGTTGTTCCACAAGCCCTGTACTGAGAAGATGATAAGTGTCATCCACGCTGGCTTAACGTTTGGCATAACGATTCTGGAAAAGACTGTCCACTCATTGGCACCGTCGATCTTGGCAGCCTCAATAAGTGCTGTTGGGAGACCTTCCATGAACTGCTTCATAAGGAAAAGACCCATTGGTGAAGCGAAAGCTGGGATAATGATTGCCCAGTATGTATCGATCCAGCCGAGTTTGTTCAAAATGAGGTAGTTAGGAATTGCTGTTACCCAACCTGTGAACATCATCGCTACAGTTACAATCTTGAAGAATGTCTGGTTACCAGGGAATTCGTACTTAGCAAGTACGAAAGCACCCATGGAAGCAATGATGAGGTGTCCTGCTGTACCAACAAAAGTGATGAACACTGTGTTGAACAGGTATCTTGTAAATGTAACCCATGACTTACCCATGGTTACAAACAAGTCTGAGAAGTTATCAAGTGTAGGATGCTGTGCGAAAATCTTAGGTGGGAACTTGAAAAGTTCGTCCAAAGGCTTCAACGCACTACTTACTGCGTATATGATTGGGAATGCCATTACGAAGGCAACCAACAACAGGAAAAAGTAAAGTGCTATATCGCCAGCAATTGATCTATTAGGCTTTCTTTTTTTAATTATTTTTGCGCTCATATCAAGTACCAACTCTCCTTAACAGACTCTGGATTGCCTTGTTGCAAAGTATCATCATAAGGAACAGGATTGTAGCTATTGCACAGGCATAACCCATTTCAAATCTTGAATAACCATAGTCAAACAGGTGTGTTACGATGGTACGTGCTGCGTAATCCGTACTAGGATATCCGCAAAGAGCCATTGTTACATCTGCAACTCCAAAAGAAGAAGTGATTGTCATAACCGCACCGAACATAAGCATTGGCTTCATGCTAGGAAGGGTGATGAACCACAGTTCCTGCCATCTGTTCTTGATACCATCCATGTATCCAGCTTCGAACATTGATCTGTCGATACCCTGGAGACCAGCTACGAATGAAAGGAATCCGGTTCCCAAACTCATCCACAGAATAACGATCATACAAATAGGAAGCATGTATCTTGGATCAATGAGCCATAATCTTGCTGTATCGATAATACCCAGATTCATCAGGAAGGCGTTTACGTATCCGTAAGCATCACCTCTGAAGAATACTGAGAAGATTACGTAACAGTTACCAGCAATGGAAGGGGCGTAGAACACGATGACCGCGATACTTCTGATCCACACTGGTAGCTCATTTATGAGCCAGGCAAAAAGGAAGGATAAAATATATCCAAGGGGGCCTGTAATCAGAGCTATCATCAACGTGTTCTTAACGCCTATCAGAAAGATATCATCCTGGAGTACCAGAGAGATATAGTTCTGCAATCCGATGAACCGAGGAGGTTCAAGTATGTTGTAATATGTGAAGCTGTAGTAGATTGAAGCCACTACAGGGAACACATAAAACATCGTGAATAATATTGCATATGGTGCCAGGAAGAGGTAACACATCTTACGGTTCTTGGCCTTCTTCCAGGCTACATTTAAATTATGTTTACGAAGTGTAAAATACTTCTGAAGATATTCCTTCATCACCTTGTCTCCCAATAAAGTGTTGTTTAGTCAACCGGCATACCAAACTCAATACGTTTCTTCTTGATCTCTTCATCAATCAGGATTGAGTAGTCAATAATTGTCTCTCGAGAATCAACCTTTTCGTTGATAACCTTTCTGATCGCGTTGGAGATATGTCTACCAGTGAAGTAACCACCAGGAACCTCTCTGATTCCTACTGTGCTATCCCACTGTGCATCGAGAACTTCAATGTCCTCTGTACTCCAGGAGAGATTTGCGAATGCATCTCTGTTTGCTGTTGCATATCTTGCGGATGATCCCAGGAGAGCTTCGATCTCACGGCCAAATCTAACCTGTGTTTCTGCATTAGCCCACCACTTCATGAATTCCCATGAAGCAAGTCGGAGTGCTTCATCATCAGTCTTGATCATCATTGTTGCACTACCAGTGATGAAGTCTGATCTATCAAGATACTGTTTGCCATTTGCATCTGTTCTGTAGGTTCCAGGAATAAGTGTGAAATCCCAGAGACCTCTGATCTCAGGTGCTGATACCATCAAAGTGTTGTAAGTAGAATATGGAGCAATTCCGATTGGCATTTCTCCTGAACGGAATCTGCTTACAAAATCGTAAACTGTAGGGATACCATAATCGTTAAAGTATCTTACATAATCATCGAATGCTGCTACACCAGCCTCTGTGTTAACAGTTGTCTTAGTGCCATCCTCGTTGTACATGTCTCCGCCATACTGATAAAGGAGAGCGAAGTACATTGAAAGATCAGGAACATTTGACATGATTGATGTTGAAGCAGCTGCTGCTCCACTACTTCCTGCTGCAGTAGGAATACCTACTGAAAGGTTGTTACCCTGAATTGTAGGAAGAAGCTCGATGAGTTCTTTCCATGTATTAGGAACTTCAAGTTCCATTTCTTCAAGTACGTCTTTTCTATAGAACATTACGTTGAAGGTCTGTGTCTCTGGAATTCCGTAGATGTGTCCATCTAATCCATACTGCTCATATGAGCTCTTTGAATAGTGGCTCATTACTTCTTCCCAGCCTTCGAACTGTGTAATGTCTTCTGCTGCTCCACGGAGCGCGTAGTTAACTGGCTGATCTGCACCAACTGAGAGAACTACGTTTGGTCCACGTCCAGCAAGTACTGCATTAAGAAGTGCTCCTGGGTCAACAATCTCTACGTTAACCTTAACTCCTGTTGATGTTGTGAAGTCATCATCAACCATTGTCTTAAGGATTGTTCCCTGATCACGTCCTGTAAGTACCCAAACCTTAACTACCTGGTCTGCTGTCTTCTCATCGTATACATCACCTACTGAGTTGTAATCTACAAAGAAGGATGCGATGAAGGACTTGATCTCGTGTGCTGCCTTTGTAAAGAAGTTTGCTTTTTCTTTCTTAGGTGTAACATCTGTTCCTGAAACTACCAGGTAATCTACATCAAGCTTGGTCTCACTGAGGTTAAGTGATGCAGTACCAAGTGATGTGATGTTATCTTTGAAAGTAACGAACTCTGTTGTGATCTTCTGTGGCTTCTCACAGAATCTCTCAAGCTGCTGAGCTATTGTCTGTGCTGTGGCGATGTTATCTGCCATCTGTCCTGAGTAAGCAACCATGTCATCAACAATCTTGTAAAGTCTCTTGGACTCAAGTTCCATAGCCTGCATGATCTCAGGATAGGTTGTATCAATGTGGTAATCTCTGTATACGTCTGGTGAAGCACCTGTGTATACGAGGATTCTTCTGTAAATCTGGTTAAGTCTGTAAGTGGAATCTTCCATCTCCTCAAGGATTGCACCCATACCACCAAGAGTTGCCTCAAGTCTGATTGTGTGCTGACCCTTTGTCAGGTAGAAGTTGAAAGGTGTTCCATTCTCATCTGCAAGATCCTTGCACTCCCAGTCGTTTCTATAATCAAATGAAATTTCTGAAAGATCCTTGAAAGGAACCTCGCCGTCAATAAGTACTGTTCTATTTGATACAGATCCTCTTGAGTAGTTCTGTCTAGCTTTTACCATGATGTTGTAGTAACCATCTTCTGGTACTTCGAAGTTCCACTCAATCCACTGTCCTGAACTTCTCCAGGCATCTCCACCTACATAGTTAAGAACTGTTGTTGTAACACTGTTAGGAACTGTTGTTGGTGAAGAACGATCATATTTAGCATATAAGGAAGATTCAGATCTAAGTGTTGAATCCTCACCCTGAACTACAAGGTTATATGTCTTGGCTGTATCTGATCCAGCGTTCTGTGGCTGCTGTGCAAGATACTCTTCGTAGCTTGGCTTATCTGTGATAGCTTTAAGCTCTACATTTGATAAAAGCATAGGCTCATTGTCTGCTATAAATGAAAGCTTGTTATCACCCTTTTCAAAGTAGAAGACATAAGGTTCAGCAACGAATCCCATATCATCCTTGAAATAAGCACTCTGCCATCCGAAGTATTCAACCTGACGTGGTCTGATCTGGTTGCCCTGGTTATCAACCTTGACATCACCACCATCCATCCACATTCTGGTGAATGCTATGTTTCTGGCATCTTCGAATGGAAGCACATCGTTGATCATTACTGTTCTCTCTGCAGGAACGCCTCTGCTCTCAGTAATCTTGTAATCAATGAAGAGTCTGTACATTCCAGCCTGTGGAACATTTACGTTCCAGGTTACTGTTGAACCTGTGTCAGTAAAAAGTGCATCTTTGTTATCATCAGTTGCTCCCTTTTCTACTCTGACTGTTCCTTCAGACTCATAGTTGAAGATGTCTACCTGAACATCATTTGCAGGATGTGCATCGTTAAGATGTTCGTTAACATATCCTGTGTAGGCTCCAACTCTTTCCATACCTTCAATTTCCTGAGTAAGATCTACTCCTTCATATTTAGCATGGAAATCTGTTCTCTCTCGTCTTGTTAATACAAGACACAGGCAAACGATTGCTGCCAAAATACCAAGTACTATCAATAATTTTTGTAAAGTCTTATTCATATTCTTAAGTCCTTTAGTTAGTTTCTGCAAAAACCCAAAATGCCGGCTTCGGCTTGTACAAATCATCAAAGAGCAGTGGGCATTGAGCCTTTTCCTTATTGCTGCCACCACCTACTGTAGATCTGTGCTGAAGCCATGAATACTTGTCAATTGTTCCCCAGAAGGTAATGCCCGTAACGTTCACTCCGGAATTCTGAACTGACTGAAGTGCATAATACTGAAGGTTGTAAGTCTTACGCATCTTCTCATATTCTTTTTCCTTGGACTCGGCACTACCATCGTAGTCGTCGCTGGAACTAAGATCCCATTCAGTTATCTGAATGTTTCCTACCACATCTCCATAAGCCTTGGCTGATGCCTCGACATCTGTATATGAAGGAGAATCAACACTGTAGTGTCCCTGCATTCCCATTGCCGTGATTCTCGTTCCAACTCCTGGCTCGCCTTCCTGTGATTTAACTTCCTGCAAAAGAGCTACAATTCCTTCTCGCTTCTTGGCTACGCATTCGTTGTAGTCGTTGTAGTAAAGTTCCAATTCAGCAGGCGCGTATTTATTAGCGTACTTAAATGCATTTATAATGAACTCTTCGCTTTGGTAAACATGCCACCAGCTGGAGTTATTACCATGTGTATCATTAGAAAGATCTTCGTTAGGATTCTCTGTATCTGTTCTGTAAGTTCCTGTAGCATCTGAAACAGCTTCATTAACTACGTCCCATCCATAGAAAAGATCTTTGTAAGGACTGTTGTCCCCAGTGAAATGAGTAAGTACTTCTCTTATGTACCACTCCTGTCTCTTGTCCATCTCCTGAGCTGATACATAAGGCTTGGTCTTGTCGTAGTCTTCATGGAAGAACCATTCGGGTGTCTGTGAATGCCACACCAGTACATGCCCTCTTACCTTGATCTCTCTGTCGGGATGAACTTCATTCCACTTAACTAATTTATTAAGTATCTTCTCGGGATTACTGAAGTTCAGAACCGGTACTGTAATAGTCTCACCGTTCAGCTCAGCTTCCTGAGTTCCCGGACATTTACCATTGCTATATCCAAATAGCGAATCCGGTTTAAGCTCATTTCCAAGAGTAACTGCATTGAAGTGGGTCGTTACTAGATTCCATAATGGAATGTCCCATGGTTCCTTACCCGTTATCGCGCATCCGATCCGGCATCCCATTTTTTGCTCTACGCAATCTCTAAGCGCCGGAATCGCCTCTTCTTCGCTCTCTTTATCCTGAGCGTCAGCTTCTACTTTATTCGATTCATCTGTGGAAGTATTGATAAGTGAATTATCTGATGTTGCCGCAACACTCTCAGCCTCAGATGCCGTAGCTACTTGACTTTCCGTGGTCCCCCCACAGGCTGTAAGTGCCAGCATCACTGAAGCTGCCGTGATGGCAACTAAAGATTTGCCTCGTTTGTACACTTTCCTTTTGCCTCCCAGTAAATAATACTCAAAACTTGCTACCATCGACCCCCATCGACAAGTATAAGCATAAAGGCTTTGGTCCGCTATCGCCTACCATTTTTTGCCTGATGGTAATCAGATGTTGCTTTTTACTATCAAAAAATGCGGTACAGTTTTTGTGCACTTTTAACAAAATAGACTATAAAAATCATGCACCATTTATTTAATGTGAGCACGAATCGGGCAATTATAGCAATATTTGATAAGAATGATTTGTCAGAAAATGTTATTATTTGCTAGTAATTTATCTGCTATTTGAGTAATGGGGAGGATGATCAAATGGCTAAGAATTCTGAGAACAATGTTACTTTAGATTACTATCAGCAGAACACCGACTTCAGAGAGCGTTTTCTTGATGGTAATAATGAAAAAGCAATTTTTCCAAAGGATAGTTCAATCCGTATCTGGTACAACGAACAGGCTTATGACTATCCATCTCACTGGCACAATGCATTGGAGATCATTGCTCCAATCGACAACTACTATGATGTAGAGATTGAGGGAGAAATACATCGTGTTAAGGCCGGCGAGATTGTCTTTATTCCGCCTAGGAAATCCCACTATCTTCACGCGCCTAATACAGGAAGCAGATATGTGTGTCTCTTTGATATTGATTTCTTTTCATCAGTAAGAGGCTATTCAGGACTTATGAACATGCTCCAGGACTGCATTCATATTACACCTGAAGCATATGCTCCTATATATAATGAAATAATGGCTTTATTCTCACAGATTTGGAACGAGTATTTCCAGAAAACTGAGTTCTACGAGTTTTCAATTTACTCACATCTGTTCCAGATCATGACAATTCTGTCCAGGTACAAGCTCAACAAGATCAATCTTTTCACTGAGTCTACACCTGTTAAGAGAAGAGAGTATTTTGAGAAGCTCAATACTGTTATCGACTACATCGATGAGAACTATGCTTACGATATAACTCTTGAGGATGCTGCTTCCTACAGTGGCTTCTCCAAGTTCCATTTCTCCAGATTGTTCAAGGAGTACATGGGTTGTACCTTCTATGATTACCTTATTGGTCAGAGAATCAAAGCTACTGAGCTGCTGCTGACAAGAGATGATCTGTCAATTACAGATATCGCTCTGCAATCTGGATTCTCCAGTATCTCTACCTTTAATAGGACCTTTAAATTAAAGAAGGGATGCACTCCAGGTGAGTATCGTTCACTCTTCTCCGGTGGTCTCGGCAAAGAGAAAGGCGATGTTTCTGCCAAGGTTGCGAAGTAATCAGGTTGGCGAATGCGAAAATGCAAAATGCAAAAACAGATAAGTGCCTTACGACGCTTATCTGTTTTTTCTTTATTGATTATCTTGCGATCCAACTGTATACATCATAGCCTTCACCAGCATATACAAAATATACGTTGTGCTCGCCGGTAATTGGCTGGTCGAATGTTGCTACGGCCTTTACGCCATCAGCCTTTTCATTCTCAATTACTGCATAGCCTACAGCTTCAGCTGAAGGGCTGTCGAGGCAAACCTTAATAGCTCCTCGGAAGTCTCCGTTTGTGTTTGTTTCTTTTACATCAACTGTAAACTCTATCTCTTTTGCTCCAGTTGTTCCAAAATCAACTCCGGCAACACTTGTCCAGGCACCGTCTGTGATTCCTGTAAGGATCATATCTCCAGATCCGCACTTCTTGGCTGTCTCACCATACTGTTTTGTATTGATTCCAGCAGCATTTGAAAGAGTAACTGCCTTAACTTCTGTGTATGGATCAAGAGCCTTGAGCTGTGCCACGCCGGCTCTTGTACCTGTGCTCTTGGATGGCTCATTCTTGTCGTTAAGAAGAAGCTTATCTACATTAGTGCTGCGGTAACCACCGTCCATATCAAGACCTTCCTCAAGAATTCTTGAGTGATATGTGATGTAGTATTCACCATTAAACTCAAACATGCAGTGATGGTTATTACCGCCACGGCCAAAGAATCTCTCAGGGTTCTTGAGAACTGCGTTACATCTCTCAAATGGTCCCATTGGAGAATCAGACTTCATAGTAACAATCTCACCTGATTCAAAGCCAAGTTCAGAAGTTGCCTGTGGTGTCACATTGAAGTTCGAGCAATATGAATAGTAATATGTTCCGTCGATCTTATTGATTCCGGAATCCTCAAAAAGATAATCTACATTCTCAATGGCAATTGGATCTCCATCAAGACTCATCATATCATCCCCAAGCTTGCAGACTCTTGCTGTTCCCGGGTTCGCAGCCTTATCAGGAGAAGGAACTCCTCCTCCTACATAGATATAGCTGCTACCATCATCATCCATAAGCACTGCAGGGTCAAAGAGCCATGTAACCTCTGCACAATTAGGAGTCTCTCTTGAAATAAGCGGCGTACCAAGTTCATCAACAAATGGTCCAACAGGTGAATCAGATGTGAGAACTCCGATACCATTTCCGTTATTGGCAAAGTATAAAAAGAACTTGTCCTTGCCATCAATGTTCTTATAAGCTGCAGCAGGTGCCCATGAGTTAGGTCCCCAGGATGCTGCGCCGGTCTTACCTGCAGCGTATACTGTTCCATGATCTGTCCAGTTAACAAGATCATCAGATGAAACTACATTAATAGTATTAATGTTGCCATATGTATTTTCTTTTACCGAACCATCAGCATTGTAGGATGGCTTGTCACCTGTCATATAAAGATATACTCTTCCGTCATAGACCAGTGCATATGGATCCGCACCAAAACGCTGTACCATAACCGGGTTATGATCAGTTATAGGCTTAGCGCTCTTAATAAGCTCTATTCCATCAAACACTTCCTTAGGATCAACCACTGCCTGTGTCTCCTTTTCCATTTCTACACTCTCCTCTACGTTTGTTACTTCTTTTCCTTCATTTCCCTCATAAAAACCGCAACCACTTACTAGAAGGCTTGTAGCCAGGATCAAGCCCATAAAGCTCTTTAGGCTCCTTTTGTACATATTTCTTTTGCCTCCAAAAAAATCATTTGTGTCATTTGCTCTAAACACTATAAAGGGTAAAAAATAATATAACCACTAAATAATTGCTGAATTAATCTCGCAAATTGCGCAAGCTCATAAGTTAGCAAAGAATTGAGAATTCCTAGCAATATTTGGGTGGATGATAAGGCTGGGATAAAGATAAATTTAATGTGAATATATTCTTATTATGAAGAAACAGAAATCTGCTATCACTGCTGCAGATTTAGATTTATAGCAAAAGAAACATATAAGATATCGGGGAGACACACTATGCTTAGAGAAACTACAGTCAAAAACGGCAAAGTCAGAGGTCAGGCCGGAACTGACCCCAGAATCACAGTCTATAAGGGAATCCCATTTGCAGCCAAACCAATCGGCGAGAACAGATGGCGCGCTCCACAGCCATGTCCAGACTGGGATGGTGTACTTGATGCCTACAATTTTGGCCCCATTTCATATCAGGACAGACCTGGAATGGGCACAGATATTTATTGTAGAGAATGGCACGTTGATCCAGAAGTTGAGATAAGCGAAGACTGTCTCTATCTGAACATTTGGACACCTGCTAAAAAGACAGATGAAAAGCTTCCAGTTCTCGTGTGGTATTTCGGCGGTGCTTTCCAGTGGGGATACACAGCAGAGATGGAATTTAACGGAGAGCAGCTGGCTAAGCGTGGAATCGTTGTTGTAAGTGTTGCTTACAGACTTAACTGCTTCGGTTTCCTTGCTCATCCTTCTATTACAAAAGAGGCTCCAGAAGCTCCTTCTAACTTTGGTCTTATGGATCAGTGCGCAGGACTTAACTGGGTTCATGACAATATTGCAGCTTTCGGAGGCGACCCTGATCATATCACTATTTCTGGTCAGTCTGCAGGCGGTTCCAGCGTTATGCACCAGTTGACACACAAGGGCAACGAGAAGCTCATCAAGGGCGCTGCTATTTTCAGCGGAATCATCAGACCTTCTGATCCTTCCGTAGATATATTCAAACCTCTTAACCTGACACAGGCTGAGAAGATCGGCGAAGAGTTCTTTGAGTGTCTTGGTGTCAAGAGCCTTGAAGAAGCAAGAGCGCTTACTCAGGAAGAAGTATTTAACGGTTACAACCGCTTTGTAGCTAACCATCCTAGAATGTTCCCTATTCAGGACGGCGTATTCTGCATGGATGATCCTGTTCAGCTCTTTATCGACAGAAAGTGCGCAGATGTTCCTGTTATGGCAGGTAACACAACAGACGAGTTCTCAGCTGCAGGTGTCAACACTGTTGAAAAGTCCGTTAAGTCAGTGTTTGATGCTGCTGGCAAGAATGCTCCAGACCAGAACTTCTATTATTATAGATTTGATCCTGAGATTCCTGGAGACGGACATCCTGGCGACAACTTCCCAGGCACCTTCCACTCCTGCGATCTGTGGTTCTTCTTTAACTCAATAGATAAGTGCTCAAGAGCCTACAGAGGTAAGCACTTCGATCTTGCAAGACAGATGTGTGACTATTACGCAAACTTCATTAAGACTGGTGATCCTAACAACACAGGCGATAAGTACATCATCCTTCTTCCAGAAGTACGCAGCGTAGAAAAAGATAACGGCGATCTTCAGCTTAATTACGATTACAAGTGCCGTGATAAAGAAGCTCTTCCACAGTGGCTTCCATTCAAAGCTGACAGCAGATATGAGATGGAATTCCTTGGAAACGGCGCTGCTCCTAAGTTTGAAGGTGGTATCAGACAGGGTAGCAAGAAGCAGGCAGTTAACCCTTATCTTCCATCATGGGAGTACATTCCAGACGGCGAGCCTTATGTATTTAACAATCGCGTTTATGTATATGGCTCACACGATCTGTATCAGGGCGAGACTTTCTGTCTTGGTGACTATGTAACCTGGTCTGCTCCAATCGATGACCTTGGCAACTGGCACTACGAGGGAGTTATCTATCCTAAGCTTGCTGATCCTATTAACAGAAATGGCAACATGTGTCTCTATGCTCCTGACTTAACAGTTGGTCCTGATGGCAGATACTACTTATATTATGTACTTGATAAGGTAAGCGTTGTATCAGTTGCTGTAAGCGATACTCCTGCTGGTCCTTTCGAGTTCTACGGTTATGTTCACTATGAGGATGGTACAAGACTCGGTGAAAGAGCCGGCGATGAGCCACAGTTTGACCCAGGTGTTCTGACAGAAGGCAATGATACATATCTTTTCACTGGTTTCTGCGGACAGGGTGACAAGTCAAGACACGGTGCAATGCTGACAGTTCTTGATAAGGACATGCTCACCATCAAAAAAGATCCTGAGTTTGTTGCACCTGGTAACTGCTATAGCGAAGGTACAGGCTATGAGGGACATGCATTCTTCGAGGCTCCTTCTATCAGAAAGCATGATGATACTTACTACTTCATCTATTCTTCAGAAGTTATGCACGAGCTCTGCTATGCTACTTCCAAGAGCCCACTTGGCCCTTACACCTACGGCGGCGTAATCATTTCTAACTCAGACCTTCACATTGACAGCTACAAGAAGGCCGAGGAAGCTACAGCATACGGTGCTAACAACCACGGTAGTATCGTAGAAATCGGCAGCGATTGGTATATCTTTTACCATAGACATACAAATGGAACCTGGTTCTCACGTCAGGGCTGCGCTGAGAAAATTCACTTCGAGGCAGATGGTTCCATCAAGCAGGTTGAGATCACATCTTGCGGACTTAACGGCGGACCACTTTCAGATGTTGGCGAGTATCCTTCATACATTGCCTGCAACATCTTTACTGATGAGCACAAGCTTTATGTTGAGCCAGGCGCTCCACGTGTAGTTCAGGAAGGCGGCGACGGAGATGCTAATGTTGGCTACATCAAGGCTATCGTAGATACAACAACTATTGGCTTTAAGTATTTTGATGTTAAGGATGCTACTGGTCTTCGAATCAGAACCAGAGCTTACTTCGACGGATGCTTCGATGTTAAGACAAGTCTTGACGGTGAAGTTATCGGCCAGATCAAGGCTAATGGTTCTAATATCTGGGAAGCACACGAGTGCAAATTCGCAGAAAAGTTAAATGGTGTGCACGCTCTTTACCTGCGTTATAATGGAAGCGGTAGTTGTTCACTCGCTAGTATTGAGTGGCTCCACTAATTTATAGATTAACTGGACGTTCTGTGAGTTGAAGCTGCTCCAGGATATACAGGTTAATACTCATGGTTCTAAGCATTCCATCAAGCCCAGAGAATCAATTGTTTCGTGCATGGGCACTCACAATTGATTGGTCTTGATTCCATAGAACCAAAATCGTTTTAACTCTGTATATCCTGATCGCAGACACATACTCGCAGAACTGTACACTAAAAGCTCTAAAAATATGAGGTTACATTATGAAAAAGAAGATTCTATCAATTATTCTTACAGCAGTAATGACGTTTGGAGTTTTATCGGCATGTGGAGAAACTGAAGTAGATACTACACCAGATAATACTTCTACATCAGTATCATCAAATGTTGAGTCTTCAGATGCTTCAAGCGAAGAAACATCTGTGGAAGATACTGCAGAGGAAATTTCGGTAGTCGTTAAAGGGATTACAGAAAGGAGCGATGAGATGCGTGATATTTCTGCAAAAGAGCTTGTAGCCGAGATGACAGCTGGTTGGAATCTGGGCAATACTTTGGAAGCAACTGGTGGCGAAGGTCTTTCATCTGAGACAAGCTGGGGAAATCCTAAGATTACCAAAGAGATGATCGACACAGTTTGCGAGAAGGGCTTTGATTCTATCAGAATCCCTATCACATGGGGTAATCACGTAAGCGAAGCTCCTGACTATACAATTGATCCTGAGTGGATGGATAGAATTGAAGAAGTTGTTAACTATGCTCTTGATGATGGCATGTATGTCCTTATCGACACTCACCACGAGGAGTTCTGGAGAATCCCTGATGATGAGCATATCGAAGCTGTTGATGCTGAGAACATTGCTCTTTGGAAGCAGATTGCAGAGAGGTTCAAGGACTACGGCGATCACCTTGTGTTTGAAGGTCTGAACGAGCCTAGAACTAAGGGAAGCGCTGGCGAATGGACTGGTGGTACTCATGAAGAGCGAGTTCTAGTAAACCGCCTCAACAAGTCTTTTGTCGACACTGTACGTGCTACAGGTGGCAATAACGAAAAGAGACTTCTTCTTATTACAACCTATGCCGGAGCAAATATGCCTGAGGTATTAAATGACCTTGAAGTTCCAGAGGATGAACATATCGGCGTAGCTATTCACGCTTATGAGCCATATAACTTCACCTTCGAGAACAGTGGAGACGGCGACTACAACACATGGGACGGAAGTCACAACGGCGATATCATCAAGCTCATGACTCGTCTTGAGACAACTTTTATCAAAAACGATATTCCTGTTCTCCTTACAGAATATGGCGCTATGAACAAGAAAGAGAACACCGAGGAAGTTGTTAAGTGGGCTGAAGCCTATGTTTCCCGCGCTACAGAAAGAGGTATTCCATGCTTCTGGTGGGACAACGGAATCTACACTCAACAGGGCGAGAAATTCGCAATCCTCGATCGTAAGAATCTCAAGTGGTATCGTGAAGAGGTTGTAGACACTATCATCCGTGAGAGCTACAAAGACAAAAACTAAAAAATGTCTTTTTCTGGCGGATATTATTAAATTTTATAAAACTCTTTTTGTAAAAAAAATCCTGTGCTATAATTTTTTCCGTTAGGCCAAGATAACATAGCTTAGCATAAATTTATAGTTTTACGGAGGACTAAGATGAGTACAAGAATCGGAATTTTGGGATATGGTAACCTCGGTAGAGGCGTTGAACTTGCTGTTAAAGAAGCACCTGATATGGAGCTTGTAGCAGTTTTTACTAGAAGAGATCCTTCTACACTTACAATTCAGACTGCAGGCGTTCCTGTTGTATCAGTTAACGATGTAGCTGATTGGAAGGACAAGATTGATGTAATGATTCTCTGCGGCGGAAGTGCTACAGACCTTCCTACACAGACTCCTGAATATGCTAAGCTTTTCAATGTAGTTGATAGCTTTGATACTCACGCAAGAATTCCTGAGCACTTTGCTAACGTTGATGCAGCAGCTAAAGAGGCTGGCAAGATCGCAGTTATCTCATGTGGCTGGGATCCTGGAATGTTCTCACTTGCAAGAGTTTATTCTAACGCTATTCTTCCAGATGGTAACGACTACACATTCTGGGGCAAGGGCGTTTCACAGGGACATTCAGATGCAATCCGTCGTATCAAGGGTGTCAAGAATGCCAAGCAGTACACAATTCCTGTTGATGCAGCTCTCGAGGCAGTTAGAAGTGGTCAGAATCCTGAGCTTACAACACGCCAGAAGCACACAAGAGAATGCTTTGTAGTTCTTGAGGACGGCGCAGATGCAGCAGCTGTAGAAAAAGAGATCAAAGAAATGCCTAACTACTTCGCAGACTACGACACAACAGTTCATTTCATCAGCGAGGAAGAGCTTCTTACAAACCACAGCGGAATGGCTCACGGCGGTTTCGTATTCAGAAGTGGTAAGACAGGTGCCAACAAAGAGCACAACCACATCATTGAGTACAGCCTCAAGCTTGATTCCAACCCAGAGTTCACAACAAGCGTTCTTGTTGCAGTTGCCAGAGCAGCTAAGAGAATGCAGGATGAGGGTATGAAGGGCTGCAAGACAATCCTTGATATTCCACCAGCATATCTTTCAGATAAGAGCGGCGAAGAGCTTAGAGCTCATCTTCTTTAATAAATACTTATTAGCAATTTTCAAGACACCTATGCAAATGCATGGGTGTCTTTTTGTGTGCCGAACTGATATACTAATTTATGCTGGTCGAGAATTTTGTATATGTATTAGGGGGACCAGTTTTTTGTGCATATACATGGGAGGTTACAATGTCACAAGTTAAGTTTCATTTACCGGGGTTACGTTACAATTTCCCCCTGAACATGTTCTGGCTGAACATGATGAAGCAGTATCCACATTATTTCAGAGAAGGTGTTGAGATTGCTTCTTTCTTCGGTTGTTTCCCATTCTCTCTTTGGAATGGCGGACGACTCATTTCAGATGATCAGTGCGATGCAGGCTTTGTTAAGCACGTCATCAGCAGCATTAACGCTCAGGGTATTCCTGTTCGTTTCACTTTCACAAATCCGCTTATTAAGGAAGAGGATCTTGATGATGAATTCTGCAATTTCTGCATGAAGGCTGGAGATAACGGCAAGAACGAGGTCCTTGTCTTTTCACCAATACTGGAAGAATACATCCGCAAGAACTATCCTTCCTACAAGATAGATTCCACAACCTGCAAAGAGATCAGGGATGTGGATACTCTTAACAAAGAGCTCGAGAAGTACTACAAATACGTAGTTCTTGATTACAACATGAACAATCAGTTGGATATAATTGAGAATCTGGACCACAAAGAGAAACTCGAGGTACTGATAAACGCTCTCTGCGTTCCTAACTGTAAGAGACGTGGCGATCACTACAAGAACATCGCCCTTAACCAGGAGATCATGAAGGAGAACAGAACTCTTCCTCCTGAAAAGAGAAAGCACATCATTCCTTGGACCTGCGAGTACGGAGATAAGAACAATCTCTACACCATCCAGGATTACTGCACTTTCGTTTCTCCAGAGCTTATCTGGGAGAAATATGTTCCAATGGGAATCAATAACTTCAAGATCGAGGGTAGAACAGCTAACCTCTTCTCTCTCATTGAGACCTATTGTTTCTTTATGATCAAGCCTGAGTATGTTGGAGAGGCCAGACTCCTTCTCCTTCATAACCTTGAAAAGAATCATTTCATCCAGGTCAACAAGCCAAGACCAGGAGTATTCAAACCTGAATAATCATTTACCGTTTTTTACATAAAACCTCATTTGCGGTAAAAGAATTAGCCCCTTGATCTTAGATACTTTTACCGCATTCTTGGCAAAGATAATTTTACGGTAAAAAAAATGATAGAAAAGAAAGATTGATATATAAATATCTTTACCGCATGCTAGGCGAAATCTATATTGCGGTAAAATAAAGAATAATTATTATAAAAAAACTTTACCGCATCATATGTAATACTAAATTTGCGGTAAAGTTTTTTTATCGGATGCTCTATTTGCCTCTACAAATATTGCATTTATCAGGATTCTTTTCCATTTACTACACTCAGTTTTCTATCTCGTAATATAAGCGCTTCCTTCTGCGCTCTGGTCATCTGCTTGATATGCCACTCACGGCTCATGGCTTCTTCCTTGGTATCAAACTCTTCGCGATAAACAAGTTTCACGGGAAGCCTTACCCTGGTGTACTTTCCGCCCTTACCAGCATTATGCGCAGCAACTCTTTTCTCCAGATCATTGGTCCAGCCGCAGTAAAATGTGCCATCTGCACATTCTAATATATATGTGTAATTCACTTGATCTTCCTCTTACTATCTACACACATTCGCCAATTACTTTTGGGTAATAATTTACACCAACTCAAATTCTGCTTCGTTTTCTGTAGCGCTGTCTAAGCCTATAAATACCTTGAACTTTCCAGCTTCGCTTTCAAATCTGTTTGAAGCAGTCCAGAATTTCAGCATTTCCTCTGTGATTTCGAATGAAACCTGAGAATTCTCTCCTGGTCCGAGGGATACTTTCTTAAAGCCTTTCAGCTCCTTGATTGGCCTGACTACACTGCCTGCCATGTCGCGAATATAGAGCTGAACAGTCTGGGTTGCTGCATAAGCGCCTGTATTCTTTATTTCTACAGATGCAATGGCTTTGTCAGAAGCGCTACTTCCTCTTGTAATACTTGTTTTATCCAATTTCACCTCAGAAATCTCAAACTCCGAATATGTAAGTCCGAATCCGAATGGATATCTTGCTTCATTTGGGCAATCAAGATATCTTGAGGTAAATATTGATGCTCCTTCAAAAGGCTTTGGTCTTCCTGTATTGAATCTGTTGTAGTATAAAGGTTCCTGGCCTACAGTCCATGGGAAACTCATAGGAAGCTTTCCCTGTGGTGAGGTCTTTCCAGTAAGGACATCTACTATTCCGTGTCCACTCTCAGTTCCAGGTCTCCAACAGATAAGGAGCGCATCAGATACCTCTGGAATATCCCCGAGATCAAGTGGTCTTCCTGTGAAGATAAGAGTAATAAGCTTCTTGCCTTTTTCTTTTACCTTGCCAAAAAGCTCCAGTTGAACCTGAGGAAGAGTTATCTTTGCTCTACTTGTAGACTCTCCGGACTGCATGAGACTTTCTCCAAGACACATGATTATCGTGTCACACTCATCCGCAATCTCAAGAGCTTCTTTCATGAGTCTGTCATTGTCTTCTCTAAAAGTATCCGAATGGAATTTCAAAAAGCCAAGGTCTGAATCATTGTCTACCATAAGGCTTCCATTGGAATATTTGACCTCTACATCACTTCCTGCAAACTCTTCTTCAAAAGCCTGCCTCAAGGTAATGTTATTTTCCTTGTTACATGTGATAGCCCAGGCACTATGTGTATCTTTATCATCAACATATGGACCGATAAGCGCAATCTTTTTGCTACTAAGAGGAAGTGTTCCTTCTTTGTTCTCCAAAAGAACAAGCGATTTTCTCACAGCATCCCTTGCCTTTTCTCTGCTGTCTTTTGAAAGTGTGATCTCTTTATATCTCTCTTCCGAAGCGCCATGATACGGATCTTCAAAAAGTCCAAGGTCATTTTTAAGCTCGAGAACACGCATTACAGCTTTATCCAAAAGAGCTTCAGAAACCCTACCTTCCTTGATTAAAGCCTCAAGACTTCCGCTGTAGCTTTCTGTACACATGTCTATGTCTACGCCTGCATCCATTGCCAGTGCAGCTGCTTCCTTGAGGTCCTGAGCAAAGCCCCAGTTCACCATCTCAGCAATAGCAGCCCAGTCAGAAATAAGAACGCCATCAAATCCCATCTCATCCCTTAAAACATCTCTCATGAGCCACTTATTTCCTGATGAAGGGATTCCGTTTAATGTGTTAAAAGAGGTCATAACAAGACGGGCACCCTCACTAATAGGCAATCTGTAGCCCTGCAGATACTGATCTCTTAGTGTGTGTTCAGATATTTCGCAGGTATTATAATCACGTCCTGCCTCTGCTGCACCATAGGCAGCAAAATGCTTAACACAGGCTGCCACATGCTCTTTATCTGCTATAGAATCTCCCTGATAGCCCTTGACCATGGCTGCAGTCATAAGACCATTAAGATATGGATCTTCTCCAGTGGATTCAACAACTCTTCCCCATCTTGCATCTCTTACAAGGTCTGCCATTGGAGAAAAAGTAACCTGAACTCCATCAGCTGCTGCCTCTTTAGCCTGCACCTGCGCTCCTACTCTGGCTACTTCAGGATCAAAGGTTGCACCCTGGGCCAGCGGACAAGGAAAAACAGTATCGTGTCCGTGAATAACATCAAGCATAAACATAAGAGGAATATGGTGAGGATGATTTTCCATATATTCCTTCTGAATTGCCTTTATCTTATCTGCCCCGTGAAGGCCCAAAACACTTCCAGCTAGGCTCTTCATCTTTTTAGCCTTTTCCATGTCAGCAAGACCTGTAACCGCGGCAGTTTCCTCAAAGGTTTGTCCTGGAAGCTGCACCAGCTGCATTATCTTTTCCTCAAGGGACATATCATTTAACAGTGCCTGTAAATCCTCTTTTTTCATAATCATTCACCCCACTGAATCTTCTCAAGATCCGCAACGCACTTGCACAAATAGGTTGCATTCTCTCTCATATGTTTCTCGTTCTCTGGAATATCAAAGCACCAGCATGCTGCAGCAAAATCAATGCCTGCTGCCTTGGCCATATCAAGACCTGGTTTAAGGTCGTCAATCATAAGGATATCCTCAGCCTTAAGATCATACTTTTCCATGATCTTGTAGATTGGAATTGGTGAAGGTTTTCTCTCTTCAAGAGGCTGCTCCCACCCAAAGATCATGTCAGGCTCAGGTAAGTCGTTATGAGCATAGTCCTTGAGGATATTCTCAGAATATGAATGAGAAACCACAACAACATAGCCACCCTCTGCCTTCTGGCGATCCATGATCTCTTTTATCCCAGGAAATGCATCTGCATAGTGATTCTTGGCAAAGTTGTACCAGAAAATCTCTTCCTGTTTGAGCTCCTCATCTGACATCTGACACATGTCCTTAAAAAAGGTGATAACGCCCGGATCAAAGTTGTAGCGGACATACTCTTCCAGCGAATACTGAACATCCGGACGATATTTATTCATATACTCAACAAAGCTTGGATAGTGAATCGTAGCTGTACTATTAACTGTTGTATCATCATGGTCAAAGACCAAGCACTTATACTTCATCTATATCAACTCTCCCTAAAACTTTTCATACCATTTCAGTCTTATGCAACTGACACAATACCATTCAAGTTAACATAATTCATACATCTGTCTGGATTATTATCTTATTTAACAAGGAGCCCCTGCATCTTCTCGATAATATTCTCAGTATCCTCAAGGAGCTTCTGCTCTGCCTTGGTAGGGTTCTTGTCCTTGTCATAAGTATAGACAAATACTGGAACTCCGGCAGCATGGAAGGTCATCTTGCCCTTGTAGCTGGCAACAAAACCTGGAATCTTACCTGAATCGATCTTGGCATTAGGATTGACCTTGATCTCAATCTTACCATTTCCGCCCTTGATCTCAGGAATATAGAGGGCATGCGCCCTTGTGCGTAAAAGAGATATGCGAAGGAGGTTGATCGCCGTCTCTGGAACTTCTCCAAATCTGTCGATAAGTTCATCCTTCATATCATCGCACTCGCCCTGATTCTCAAGGCTGGCAATTCTCTTGTATATCTCAAGCTTCTGCTCTTCATTGAGGATGTAATTGTCAGGAATAAAGGCGCTGACATCAAGATCAATACTGGTGTGGATATCATCAAGTGTGTAATCTCCATCAGCGTCATCACTCTTCTTGTGTCTGACCGCCTCTCCAAGCATCTTGCAGTACAGATCATAACCGACTGCCTGCATATGTCCTGACTGTTTTCTTCCCAGAAGACTTCCTGCGCCTCTGATCTCAAGGTCTCTCATGGCAATCTTGAAGCCCGAACCAAGATCTGTAAATTCGCGGATCGCAGACAATCTCTTTTCCGCAACCTCTTTGAGCATCTTATCCTTCTTGTACATTAGGAAGGCATAAGCCGTCCTGTTGGATCGTCCAACTCGGCCACGAAGCTGATAGAGCTGAGACAGTCCCATCTTGTCTGAGTCGTGAATGATCATGGTGTTAACATTTGGAATATCAAGTCCGGTCTCGATGATAGTAGTAGACACCAGAACATCAATTGTTCCATCAATGAAGTCATACATGATCCTCTCAAGCTCAGACTCCTTCATCTGTCCATGAGCAAAGGCAACATTGGCCTCTGGAACGAGCTTCTGGATCTGGGCTGCCACATCAGCTATAGTATTGACTCTGTTGTATACGTAGTAAACCTGACCATTTCTGGCAAGCTCTCTTGCGATAGCTTCTCTTATGAGCTCGTCGTTGTACTCCATGACATAGGTCTGAATAGGCATTCTGTCGTTTGGAGCTTCCTCCAGAACGCTCATCTCCCTGATTCCTACAAGAGACATATGAAGTGTTCTTGGAATAGGAGTTGCAGAAAGAGTAAGTACATCAATATTCTCTTTGAGGGTCTTAAGCTTTTCCTTGTGAGTTACGCCAAAACGCTGCTCCTCATCTACGATGAGAAGGCCAAGGTCCTTGTACTGCACATCCTTGGAAAGGAGTCTGTGTGTTCCAATAACTATATCAACGAGACCTTTTTTCAGGTCTACAATTGTCTTTTTCTGCTCTGCTGCTGTCCTGAATCTGGACATAAGATCCACTCTTACAGGGAAGTCACGCATTCTCTCAGAGAAGGTGTTGTAGTGCTGCTGAGCAAGAATTGTTGTAGGCACTAGAACTGCAACCTGTTTGCCATCCTGAACTGCCTTAAAGGCCGCTCTTATGGCAATCTCAGTTTTACCAAAACCAACGTCTCCACAGACAAGTCTGTCCATGATGATGCTGGATTCCATGTCGCGCTTGGTATCCTCGATGGCATTGAGCTGATCCTCTGTCTCCTGATAAGGGAAAGCATCCTCGAACTCCTGCTGCCATACAGTGTCTGGACTAAACTGATGTCCCTTGGCTTCCTGTCGCTTAGCATAGAGCTCCACAAGATCCTGAGCAACCTCTTCAACTGCTGCCTCAACCTTACTCTTGGTGTGGCTCCACTCAACGCTTCCCAGCTTATTGAGCTTGGGCTTATGAGTTGTCTCGCTGTCATCGCCGCCTGAAGCATACTTCTGGATAACCCCAAGGCCGGTAGCAAGAACATAGAGATTACCGCCATCTCCGTACTCGATCTTGATATAATCCCTGACTACATGGTCGGTCTCAATCTTCTCAATACCTCTGTAGATTCCAAGGCCGTGATCCTCGTGAACAACGTAGTCACCGATCTTAAGGTCTGAAAAGCTTGAAATCTTCTCGCCCTGATACTCGCTCTTTTTCTTCTTTTTGCGTTTCTTGACGTGCTCTGTGAAGATATCACTCTCAGCAATTACGGCAAACTTGATCTCAGGGTACTCAAAGCCCTTGAGAATCCTGCCGTAGTAGGTCATGATCTCGCCGGGCTTAAGAACTCTTCCCGGATCTTCGCTGTAAAATGCTGTGACCAGGTTGTCCCTAAGGTCATCAACGATTCTCTTGGCCCTTGTTCTGGAGCCTGAGAGAATAAGCACTCTGTAGCCTTCCTTAACATATTTCTTAAGGTCGGAAACGAGTGATTCAAAACTGTTATTATAAGGCGCAATACTGCGAGCGCGAATGTCCCAGGTCTTCTCAGGTTCAAAGAGGTTCTGGCTCTTTGGCATCTGAAGTGCTGAAATGAGAACGCGCCTTCCATTTCCCATTCTGGCAATACAGTTATCTATAGAATAAAGAAGGTCCATCTGACCTGGCAGAATATAGCCCTTTTCAGCCCTGTGGGTCATGCTCTCTTTAAACTCTGTCTCTACAGCCCAGGCATGCTCCTGAACTCTTTGTGGCTCGTCTATGAAAATGCAGCTCTTTCCCTTGGGGAACATCTCCTGCATTGTAACTGTGTCAGGGTAAAAATATCTGATGTAGCTCTCGAGGTTAACAAGTGACTTAAGCTCAAAGAGCTGCTCGCGAAGTTCTTCTGTCTGAGTCTTGAGCTGATGCGCCTCTTTGGTCTTAAACTCAGAGCGAAGAAGCTCAACTCTTTTATCGGTATCTTCCTGAATCCTGTCCATACCTTCTGACAGTAGTTTCTCATCAAGGATGATCTCGGAAGCTGGATATATCTCGATTGACTCAAGCTTTTCAAGAGATCTCTGTGACAGAATGTCAAAGCTTCTGATTGACTGAATCTCATCTCCCCAGAGCTCAATACGGAAAGGGTTATCCTCTGTCAGATCAAAGACATCCACAATATCACCACGAACAGAGAATTCGCCTGGTCCTTCAACCTGGTAGTTCCTGATATAGCCCATGGTTGTAAGGCGCTTTGCAATCTCTATCTCATCGATTGGCTTGTGTCTGTCAATTTCTAGGATATGTTCCTTAATTATCTCAGGCCTGATCTGTGGTGCCATGAGAGCAGCGAAGGTAGTGACAACTGTGACTGGTCTTCCCTCGAGAAGTCTTCTCATGGTGCGGATTCGCTGTCTTACTATCTCGTTGCTATGAACATCTGCCTGGTAAAAGATAAGGTCCTTGGCGGGATATACTGTGACATTCCTGTCATAAAACTTATAGTCCTCGTATATCTCTTTGGCTCTGAGGTCAGAATAGGTGACAATTATTCTGTACTTGAAACCAGCTCCCAGGCTGTCAATAAAATGAAGCTTCTGGGAGTCTACGCATCCTGTCACCTCTGCGCAGGCAAAGGGCTTATCAAGATATTCATTTATTTCCTGGAACTGCCTTAGTTCTGTTAAAGGAGTCTGAATCGCTCTCATATTTTTACACCATAAAAAATATACAATCAGTCTGCTACTTATTTATCGCTATCTTTTTTCTTGTTGGAATTGTACTTGTTCATTGCAGAATCAACGCCGGCAGCTATTATCTCTTCAACCGCGCCTACAGCTGACTCAATTCCTTCCTTGATGGATACTGCATCCTCGCCTTCAAAGTGGCCCAGAACCCAGTCCACCATATCCCATTCCTTGGGCTTTTTGCCAACGCCGACACGAACTCTGTTAAACTCGCTGTGTCCGAGCTGGGCAATAATGCTCTTAAGTCCGTTATGTCCACCGGCACTTCCCTTAGGACGAACTCTGATGTTTCCTACATCAAGCTCAACATCGTCAGAAATAACGATGAGTTCCTCCTTGGAATCCACCTTGAAGTAGTCGCAGATTGGTCTAATAGCCTCTCCACTAAGATTCATATATGTAAGGGGCTTAACGAGGATCACTCTGTCAGCTCCTATTCTTCCTTTTCCGTATACTGCCTTGAACTTTGTCTCAGTGAGCTCAATATGATATTTATCAGAAAGGGCATCGATAGTATCAAAGCCCACGTTGTGTCTTGTTCCAAAGTATTTCTTTTCAGGATTACCAAGTCCTGCTATAACGTACATCTTACCTGTTTCCTCTTCTTTCTCTTTTACAAACAATCTCTTTAAAAAATCAAACATTTCCCCACCTATTTCCACACAACAAAATGTCTTTTCCCACAAATAGCCCGATTTATGGGCATGCGTATATGCGCCGGAAGCAAAATGATGCCCCCTGCGTATTTGCAATCCTATAATAACATAAGGGAGCTCAGAAATCTAAGCCCCCTTATACATTATTTGATATTAAATTTTCTGATTTACTCTGCTACAGGTGCTGCAGAATCCCCCTCTGCAACTTCGTCAGCAGCCTTATCGTACGCTTCCAATATGGTGTCCTGAAGAACCTTTCTCATATCGGAGTTGATAGGATGTGCGATGTCTCTATACTCTCCATCAGTTGATTTCTTGCTAGGCATTGCGATAAACAAGCCTCTCTCGCCTTCGATCACTTTGATGTCATGAACTACAAATTCATTATCAAAAGTAACTGAAACTACTGCGCGCATCTTACCCTGCTTGGTGACTTTTCTTACTCTAACATCCGTAATCTTCATTTTGTAACCCCCTCTTGGTTAGACTGAAGCTGTCAATTGTTACAGTACGTACCGTTCATTGTTCTCGACAACAACCTTGATGCCGTTATCCTCTTTATAATAAGAGTTAGCCTGGATTGTACCATGGCTCTCAACAATGCAGTTCTCAATGTGTGAATTGTCCCCGATGTACACATCATTAAGTATTATTGAATTTTTGATATAGCAGTTATTTCCGATGAAAGCCCCCTTGAATACCAATGAATCTTCTACAGTTCCATTGATAATGCATCCACTGGAAATAAGACTGTTCTTGACGTTAACACCTACGTTGTACTTGGCAGGTGGAAGATCAACTACCTTGGTGTAGATTCCTGGATAATCGCGGAAGAAGTAGTTACGAACTTCTGGCTTGAGGAAATCCATGTTGGTTCTGTAGTAATCCTCAACTGATGCGATATTGTTCCAGTACTCCTTGATCTTGTAGCCGTAGATACGCTTCATATCCTTGTATCTAACGAGGATGTCTCTAACGAAGTCATATCTCTCTTCTGCCTCAGCCCTCTCGATGAGCTCGATGAGCTGTCTACGTCTGATTACGTAAATACCACAGGAAATGGTGTTAGATCTTGATACAACAGGCTTCTCTTCGAATTCCTCGATTCGGCTCTCCTCGTTCATACGGATTGTTCCGAATCTCTCTGTATCAATGCTTGCTGGCATATCCTTGCAAACCACTGTGATATCTGACTGCTTCTGAATGTGATATTCAAGAAGCTTAGCGTAATCCATCTTGTAAACACAGTCACCTGAAGTAATGATTACGTATGGTTCGTGACAACTTCTCAAAAACTCAAGGTTCTGTGCAATGGCATCTGCTGTTCCTCTGTACCAGAGGTTACCAGAAGCCTTAACTGCTGGAGTGAATACATACAGACCGCCCTGTTTACGTCCGAAGTCCCACCACTTGGAGGAGCTAAGGTGTGTGTTAAGACTGCCTGCGTTATACTGTGTGAATACGGCAACTGTCTGAATGTGTGAGTTGGTCATGTTACTAAGAGCAAAGTCGATACTCCTGTAAAAACCTGCCACTGGCATAGCACAAACCGCTCTGCGCTTGGAGAGCTCCTGCATTCTGCTACTGCTACCGCCTGCTAAAATAATGCCAATCGCCCTCATGTCAATCACCTGCCTTATCTAATGTTCTGCCGCTTTCAAGGATTCCGCCTGGGTAATCCTTTTCAGTGGTCTTACCTGAAATCATTGTATTCTTACCAATCTGTACATTGTCTGGAATAACTGATTTCTCACCGATAGTGCAGAGACCTTCACAATAAATTCCGGGCTTGGTCTCATTCTCTTTTTCTTCGAAGGCTCCGATTGTAACCTTGTTACCAATCTTAACCTTCTCTGCGATGATGCCCTTTTCTATGTTACAGCCTTCGCCGATCTCTGTCTCATTCATAATGATAGAGTGGCTGACTACTGTATCCTTGCCAATCTTGACGCCAGGTCCGATAACTGAGTTATAAACCTTACCATAGATCTCGCAGCCTTCACCTACGATACTGCGCTCAATGGCGCTGTCAGGTCCAAGGTACTGTGGTGGCTGAACATCGCTTGCTGTGTAGATCTTCCAGTACTCCTCATAAAGGTTGAACTCTGGAACGATATCGATCAGCTCCATGTTAGCTTCCCAGTATGATGTAAGTGTTCCTACATCCTTCCAGTAACCATCAAATTCATAAGCATAGAGAGCCTGTCCCTGTTCCTTGCAATAAGGAATTATATGCTTACCAAAATCAAGTCCTGCCTGGTCCTTGTTCTTGATAAGAGCTTCCTTAAGTGCCTTCCAGGAGAAGATGTAAATACCCATAGAAGCAAGGTTGCTACGTGGATGCTCAGGTTTCTCTTCGAAATCTACAATGCGCTTGTTCTGATCGGTAATCATGATACCAAATCTACTAGCCTCTTCCATAGGAACAGGCATAACTGCAATGGTAGCATCTGCGCCACTTGACTTGTGGAAATCAAGCATTGTCTCATAATCCATCTTATAGATATGATCTCCTGAGAGAATCAGTACATAATCTGGATTGTAGTTCTCCATATATTCTAAGTTCTGGTAAATAGCATTGGCTGTACCGGTATACCATTCACTGTTGGAACTCTTCTCGTATGGTGGTAAGACTGTTACACCACCGAAGTTACGGTCAAGGTCCCACGGAATACCAATTCCAATGTGAGAATTGAGTCGAAGCGGTCTGTACTGTGTAAGGACACCTACAGTGTCGACTCCTGAGTTAATACAATTGCTGAGCGGGAAATCGATTATTCTATACTTCCCCCCAAACGAAACGGCTGGCTTAGCCATCTTGGCTGTCAGCACGCCCAATCTGCTGCCCTGGCCCCCTGCCAGTAGCATTGCGATCATTTCCTTTTTTATCATGTTCCACCTCGTTGCAAAAAATCGCTTTATTTCCCTATATAAAAGTATATCATAACTATTTACCTTGGTGACGTGATTTTGCATGTTTTTTAAAATTTATAATTACTTAATAATTGTAATTTTGACATTGTTGTTATAAGTGCTAGAATATAATCCGGTAAAAGACATATTAATTATAGGTAGAATCGAGGACTATTTTATGTACCAGATAGATTTCAAAAACCCTGTCCACGTATATTTCATGGGCATTGGCGGAATTTCAATGAGCGGCCTTGCCCAGATTTTAATAGAAGAGAACTTCAAGATTTCAGGTTCAGACAACAAGGAATCAGACCTTACAAGATCACTTGAGAAAAGAGGCGTAACAGTATTCTACGGTCAGAAGGCCGAGAACATTGCTGCTGCCGGCGATATAGATGTAGTTGTTTACACAGCTGCAGTTCATCCAGACAACCCAGAGTTTATGGCAGCCCAGGAAGCCGGTATTCCAATGCTCACAAGAGCTGAGCTTCTTGGTCAGATCATGAAACAGTATGAGCTTCCAGTAGCAGTAGCAGGAACTCACGGTAAGACTACAACAACATCAATGCTTTCCAAGATTCTTTTGGAGGCAGATACAGATCCTACTCTTTCAATCGGTGGAATCTTCAAGGATATCAATGGTAATATCCGCGTAGGTAATTCTGAATACTTCGTAACAGAGGCCTGCGAATATACCAACAGCTTCCTTAGCTTCTTCCCTAAGGTCAGCATCATTTCTAATATCGATGCAGATCATCTTGATTTCTTCAAGGACCTTGATGATATCAGACATTCCTTCAGGAAGTTTGCTCAGCTCCTTCCAGCTGACGGAACACTTGTGATCAACGGCGATATTGAAAACGTAGGCGAGATCACAGATTCACTTCCTTGCAGCATTATTACTTACGGCTCCAAGGATAGCTTCGACTATTATCCAACTGATATTACCTACAATGAACAGGGCAATCCTTCATTTGTAGCTCACCTTAAGGGAGGCGAAACTCTTAACATCAGCCTTGCTGTACCAGGTGTGCACAATGTGTATAACGCTCTTGCTTCTATAGCAGTAGCTAATCTCTTTGGTATTTCCAAGGAGCACATGGTATCCGCTCTTTCACAGTTTGGCGGAACCAGCAGAAGATTCGAGTATAAGGGCGAGATTGGCGGCGTTACTATTATTGACGACTATGCTCATCACCCAACAGAGATCAAGGCTACACTTACAGCAGCTCAGAATTATCCACACAACAAGATCTGGTGCGTATTCCAGCCACACACCTACACCAGAACCAAGGCTCTTCTGAATGAGTTTGCTGAAGCTCTTTCACTTGCTGATCACGTTGTTCTTGCTGATATTTACGCAGCCAGAGAAAAAGATACACTTGGTATCAGTTCCAGAACTCTTCGCGATAAGATTGTAGAAAATGGACATGAGTGTAATTATTTTCCAACAATTGAAAACTTTAGTGAAATAGAAAAATTTCTTTTGCAAAATTGCACTAAAGGAGATTTGTTGATAACCATGGGAGCCGGCGATGTTGTGAAAATAGGGGATGAACTCCTTGGAAGATAAACTTATCCACATTTCCACTTTGGATAAGTCAAAATATTAAACGATTTCGGTGGATAACAGCCTGACATTTTCCACTTACTTTTTTAAAGGGTAAGGGTTGATGGTTAGGCTGTTTTTGATTATTCAGGTAAAAAATAATCCACGTTATCCACATTGTCCACAAAGTGGTCCAAAATCGGAAACCGCGCATGGGCACTGGATTTCTTCGTCACTTTTTCCAATATCATTTAAAAAATTGTCATGCTATAATTTCAATTGTTCAAGGGAGTGCAGGTGAAAAAGCTTGATTTACGTCTGACGTCGGATCAGACAGTAATATGACCTCAGAACACCTAAATATTTATAAGAGGTGATCAGATATATGATGGGGAAAGTAACTATAAGTCATAGTATGGGGGAGGATTCTACCAATGTTTCCAATATTTTCATTGACGAATACATGCAAGATGCAAATGATGCGCAGCTCAAAGTTTACTTGTTTTTATTGCGTATGATGGCATCGAACTTACCAACAAGCGTTCCAGATCTTGCTGATAAGTTCAACCACACAGAGAAGGATGTAATCCGTGCTCTCAAGTACTGGGAGAAAAAGGGTCTCATCAGTCTTGTTTATGATGCAGATCAGAATCTGACCAGTATCCACATGGAAGAGATTTCTTCTCACAGAGGCTATGGCAGAAGAAAAGAAGACAGCGTTATCCACGCTCTTCCTTCTATTCAGAAAGCCCCTGCTAACGAGGTTGCTGAACCGGTTTATGAGAAGCCACATTACACAGCAGCTCAGCTCCGTAATTTCAAAGAGAATTCAGGAAGCGGAATCATGTTCGTAGCTGAGCAGTATTATGGCAGACCTCTTAATCCTTCAGAGATGTCTACAATTTATTATATTCATGATGAACTTAAGTTTAGCGATGAACTTTTGGACTATCTGATGCAGTACTGCGTCGATAATCATAAATCTGATTTCAGATATATGGAGAAGGTTGCCATTAGCTGGAATCAGGAAGGCATCAAGACGCCAAGACAGGCTCGTGCGGAAAGCTACAAACATGATGGGGACATTATTTCAGTAATGAAGGCCCTGGGTATGGAAAATTCACCAACTATAACGGAGGGGTCCGTTATCAGTTCGTGGCGTGGGGAGCTCGAATTTTCGATGGATATCATTATGGAAGCCTGCGAACGCACTGTCATGGCCACACAGAAGAATCGCTTGAAGTATTGCGACAGCATTCTTCGTTCCTGGCATAAGAGCAAAGTAACATCAAGGGAGGATATTGCCAGATTAGACGATGCGCATACCGCTGACCTTCGTAAAAAGAAGGCTAAGGCTTCCGTTTCATCCATCGATGTTAAGGCCCGCTTAGACGAATCATATATTCGTCCTAACGGTTCCCAGAATCACTTCAATCAGTTCCAGCAGAATACATATAATTTTGCTGAGCTCGAGTCGAAGCTTCTGGACAACTGATATATGCATTTCTCATATCTGGCCTGGGAATCAGGTATGAGCATCACAAGAGCCCAGCCCTGTACTTTGTTTTGGTGGCGGTAGTACTACCTTCCCCGGAACACGTACGGGGCTATATTGTGCACATTACTACATAACTTGGAAAATTAAGGAGACATCATGGCATTAACCAACGCTCAATATGACGCAATAATGCATGAATACGAAGAAAGGCGCTCTCTCCACAGACAGGAGTTGGAGGACAGACAGCGCTATGTATATGATAACGTTCCAGGCTACAAGGAGTTAGAAGATGCCATTGCTACAACAAGTGTCAACTTTGGTAAAAGACTTCTCTCTGGCGAACGTCTCGACAGATCAGCACTTAGAAATGAAATCGCTGAGCTTTCCAAGCAAAAGCTTACTCTTTTAACAGAGGCAGGCTTTTCTTCTGATTATCTTGATATGGGTTATACCTGCCAGGATTGTAAGGATACTGGCTATGTAGGTAACGAAAAATGTCATTGCTTCAAACAAAAGATCATTGAAGCTCTTTATGATAAATCCAATCTTAAAATCATGACAAAATCCGCTAATTTCAAGCTTCTTTCCGAGAAGTACTACTCTGGAGAAGACCTTAAAAGATTCCAGGGTGCTGTTCGCACTAGTGAAGATTTTGTTAAGAATTTCAACTCTGACTACCAAAATTTATTCTTTTATGGTACAGTTGGTACTGGCAAATCATTCCTATCGGTTTGCGTTGCCAACGAACTACTTAAGAAAGGGCATTCAGTCATATATTTCAGTTCCCTAGGCCTATTCACAATGCTTTCCGAATATGCCTTTGACTACAAGGCCAAGCAGGAGCTCCACGATATCTACGAAGATTTGTACAACTGTGAGCTTCTTATCATAGATGACCTTGGCACGGAACGAATCAACAATTTTGTGTTATCTGAGTTTTTCTCCTGTATCAACGAGCGTGATATCAGGAAGAAATCAACGATCATAACCACAAACCTTTCTCTTGAAGACTTACAGGCTATTTACTCGGATCGAATAGTGTCGAGAATTGTCAGCAATTACAAGCTTCTCAAACTATCTGGTCCAGATATCCGTAAATTAAAGAAAATTGCTAAAAAAGAAAGCGAGGATTTGCAGTAATGCCAAAGAGAGAAGAGAAACGTAATCTGGAGACAATTCCTGTAGGATCACTTGGAATCATCCCACTTAAGGGTGTCAAGCCTCTTGCAGAAAAAGTTGATTACTATCTCGTTAAATGGAGAGCTGAGAGGGAGAACGAGCACAAAGGAAGTCTTGCTTTTACAGGCTATGAGCGTCCATCTTACATTCTGGATGCTGAGGTTCCAAGATTCGGAACTGGTGAAGCCAAGGGTGTTATCAGGACTTCAGTTCGTGGAGATGACCTCTATCTTCTCGTAGATGTATGTAACTATTCACAGACCTATTCTCTTTTTGGTCAGGAGAACCACATGTCTCCTGATGATCATTACCAGGATCTCAAAAGAATAATCGCAGCTGTTGGTGGTAAGGCTAGACGTATCACAGTTATCATGCCTTTCCTCTATGAGTCAAGACAGCACAAGAGAAGCTCAAGAGAATCTCTTGACTGCGCTATTGCTCTCCAGGAGCTGGTTAGCATGGGTGTTGATAACATTATTACCTTCGATGCTCATGATCCTAGAGTTCAGAATGCTATTCCTCTTAACGGATTTGAAACAGTCCGCACTACATATCAGTTTATCAAGGCTCTCCTTCGCAATGTATGGGATCTCAAGATTGATTCAGACCATATGATGGTTATTTCCCCTGATGAAGGCGGAATGGGAAGAGCTATCTATCTTGCCAGCGTACTTGGTCTCGATGTAGGTATGTTCTACAAGAGACGTGATTATACACAGGTTGTTGACGGACGTAACCCTATCGTTTCTCACGAGTTCCTCGGAACAAGCGTTGAGGGCAAGTCAGTTATTATCGTTGATGATATGATTTCATCAGGTGAGAGCCTTATCGATGTTGCCAAGGCACTCAAAGAGCGTAAGGCAGCCAGAATCTATGCATTCTCAACCTTCGGTCTTTTCACAAACGGACTTGAAGAGTTTGATAAAGCTTATGAGGAAGGTCTTATCGACAGAGTACTTACTACTAACCTTGTATATCAGACTCCAGAGCTGTTATCACGTGAGTGGTACATTAGCTGCGATATGAGTAAGTACATTGCTTACCTTATCGATACACTTAACCACGATGCTTCTATCAGCGATCTTCTGAATCCTGTAGAGCGTATCAACAGCATTATCGAGCGCTACAACAGTGGCGAGCTTCGTGCTTCACTTGAGGCAGAAAAGAAAATCTGATAATTTACAGCAAATATAAGCCTGGTTGTTATCTCTAACAACCAGGCTTTTCTATATCTATACCCTCTAAACCCCATAATCTGAATCTGATTAGAATGACAAGAATGTGAGCGAATCAATGATTCCTGCAAGTCTATCAGATACTTCCATATCCAACTCTTCATTACCACTCTTGTGGCCAATTACTTCAAAGGAAAGATATCCTTCCATGTAATCTCTTGTTACAGCTTCCATATAAAGACCTGAACCTGTCTCTGCTGGAGGACATGAAGCCCAGTATCCATGAATCTCTTCTGTTCCTGGGAAAACACCTTCTGATGTAGTTGCGTTTTCACCATATTCCTGAACAAATGCATCTCTGGCTTCCTTGGCACTCTTATCTACATCATAGGTAACCATGATCATGTTGGTTCCTACGCCCTCTCCGTTGTAGACAATAGCTACCTTGTTACCATCCTGAGTTATATCAAACAGATTAGGATCATACTTGATGCTCCATCCATTCTGATTCTCGTAGATGTAATCACCATCGCTTACATAGTTGATAGCGTTGAAGGTATCAGGATCTGCATCTGGAAGATACTCAAAAACAAGCTCAAGCTTCATATCATCGTCGTAGTAACCATAGACATTTCTGTCCTCTACGCCTGTTACCACTAATACATCCTCTAATACGTCAACACTGCCAAAGGAAAAGCGAACCTGTCCATCTTCCTGTACACAGTCAAATGGAATTCCTGCGCCATTTGATCCTTCCTCTGTACGCCCCCAGTCATCACCATTGAAGACATAGAAATAATTCTTGGCAGGATCTTCAGCATCTTTTGCATAGTTTACATAGACGCCCTTTTTGAAATACTGTATGGCTTCTGCAGCTTCTGAAGTCTCAGCTTCTGCTGCAAGTGCTACAGATTCTTCTTCAATCACTTCTTCTGTGATCTCTGAAACCTCAAACTCCGCAAGGTCTGATGCAGCTTCAGCGCTTCCACAGCCAGTAAGTGTCATTGCTGCAAGTGATAAGATTGCAGTAAGTGTGAGTAACTTCTTTGAAGACTGACTTTTCATAATATTTCTCCCTCCTAAATAAAAACTATGTTTCACTATCTCGCCCCTCATGTGAAATAATGTTACATTGAAGATTATATTACTCCTCTTATTGCCCCAATGATATTAATAAAATATAAAGTATTATAAAAACTTTATTTAAAAAGCCTGACTCCTCAGGTAGAATCAGGCTTTGTTACAGGTTTCATTATTCAAAAAGTTTTTTAATATCAAGAAGTGAATCTACGCAGGAGTAGAGCTTACCTCTTAGTTCCTCATCAGGCTGCGATAAATCTGGTACCATTATGACGTTGCAACCAGCAAGAAAAGCGCTTGTAACACCGTTAGGTGAGTCCTCTACAGCAAAGGTCTCATTTGGAGGAAGGCCCAGCTGCTCGCAGGCGTATGCGTATATGTCTGGCGCCGGCTTACCAAGCTTGACCATATCAGAGCAGATAATCCTGTCAAAATGGTCAAATAATCCCAGTTTATTAAGGTATCCCTTGGTTCTCTCATATTCATTGGCTGTAGCGATACAGGTTAATATTCCATGCTCACGAAGCCATATGAGAATCTCTTTTGCTCCAGGTTTAAGGGGAATTCCCTGCTCTTTAATAATATCTGCAACAAGGCCCTTACGATATTCTCTGACCTCGTTGTAATCAAAGTCCTGTCCAAACCACTCTTTGAACTTCTCAGGCGCAAAAGGCCTTCCAAGAGATCTTAGTTCCAGTGGCATCCATGGCTCGCACTTATATCCAAAGTGTGCAAGAGCCTCAGGCCAGGCCTTCTGATAGAATTTCTCTGTATCTGTAAGTGTACCGTCAAGGTCAAAGATTACTGCCTTAATGTCTTTGTTCATCAAATATATTCCTCGGATGCTTCAACATATTTAATAATATACGAATTGCTCCATGGCTTTCGACGCTTATATCATTAGATTATAGCTCATAATACTCCGCATTGATATACTTGGTATCATCTTCAAAGGCTGAAGGCTCAGAACTAACATTACTATCTTCTGCCGCGCTGCCAAATAATCCCTCAAATAGCGAACTTATGGTGTTTGTTCCGATAAGCGCAACATCGCTGGAAACAGAGCTAACAGCGCCCTTCTGGTCGTTGGAGCAGCTTACCTTAGCACAGTCTCTTATCTTAAGGCGCTGTCTGATAAGCTCAGGTGGAACATCCTTATCAATCTTAAGAAGTGCTACATCGCTTACAACCATTCCACCAGCCGCTGCTTCCAAGGTAGCCCTGTCGATATTAGCTATGGCAACATCTCTGATTTCTGTTCCCTGCTTAATAATGAGCTTATCGCATTTAGCTCCGATCTCCTCAAGTCTCTGAACGCACGCTTTCTCAGCACAGATATCACCCTCCACAATAAGAGTTTCAATCTTTTCTAGTGCTCCCAGATTAGAAGCTGCAATATCCGCATTTCCAATGATGTAAAGGCTTGTTCCATTGGCATTTACAAATTTCTCATCAATCTCATTCTGATCAGACACAACAACTGTGCAGTTATCAGGAATTTCCACGATCTCAGCCTCAATATTAAAAAGAGGAAGAGCTGTCTCAATGTTTTTCTTTCTAATGTACACTTTCTCTGTGCTAAACTTTATATTCTTCTCGGCCAGCTTTGCAAAATCTGTCTCTTTGTCCCCATCATAGATGAAATTCGCTGCAAAATAGCCCGTATTCTCAGGTGCTCGCAATGGAAAATACTTATCCAGCTTATACCTGTTGTCCATAAGTGTATAATCATCGGGATATGACTTGGTCATACCGTTGATGGACAGTCCAGGGAATGGCAAAAGAGCTGCAATACTCTTAGGACACAGAATAAGGCCATTGATAGAGATTCTGCTAAACTTTCTAAGCGCATCCTGTGCACCAGGCGCAATCTTGAGAAGTCCATTTATAGTGATAGCTGTTCCTTCAGCAACATCTGTCTGTGGTGTTATCTCATAAACGCCATTGATGTTGAGGTTCTTGTTGCCAGGATCCTCGCTCATATCCTTACTTCTGACTTCCTCAGCCTTGATATTGAAGGGCAATCTATTAAGAATCTCTTTACTTCTATCGTCAACAATAAGCTCTTCTGTATATATCCTTATCTGACTGAACTCTCTATAATTCTCTTCATTGATCTTTCTCGCATCACATTTCTGGCAGTTAATTCTAAGCTTCATCTTTTTTCCCCTTTCGTATTTCGCATCCCCTTGTAAACAATCTGTTTTACAATAACCTCTTTAAATGTTCTCTGGCTTCATGGAGCTTGCTTCTGACTGTTCCTGCAGGAATTCCCAGCATAGTACCGATCTGCCCAGATGAATATCCATCCACATACCGAAGTATCAGTAGCTTAGCCTCCTGTACATCCATAGAAGCAAGGACACTCATAAGCTCTTTTTCTGAGTAATTGTCAAAAGAATTTCCTGGTACTGGCCCAGTATCCATTCCACTTGTATCAGCAAAAAGACTTTCATTCTTGCGTTTTCTCATGGTATCAATGAAAATATTCTTGATAGTCCGATAAAGCCAGGCTCTCTGCTGATTAAAATCAAGTCCACTGATATCGCCATAGTGGTTTATAGCCCTAAGAAACCCTTCCTGGACAATCTCTCTTGCCATATCCTCATTCTGGGTCATCATAGAGCACCATTTGACTAGTTCAGGATTCAGTTTTTCATACAGGTATGCTATTTCCTGCTCCATTTCCCCATGCTCCCCAAAATAAGCAGTAATCAAAAGTACTTTCTGTATATATAACGTTTGGAAATTAAAAAGTGTTGGAAAAATTTAGAATTTTAGAATATTTTATTTCAAAAAGACGGAGTGCGTCAATCAAATCCGCACTCCGTCTGCATTTCAAGTATTTATATTGTATTAGAATCCCAGATTATCGTTAACAAGGATTACATGAATTCTGTCCTTGTGTCTTGAGAATCTTGTGATAAGGAACTGACAGCAGATAGTATCTGGTGACTTACAGTTCATACAAGAGCCTGTCTTGGCACATGGTGTGTTAAGTCCAAAACGCTGAGCATTGATAGGAGCAGCAACGTTTCTGGCTCTCTTCATGGCACCATCCACATCGTCGCAGATTTTGTTCATACCAACGATGAACAGAACCTTCTTTGGTCCCTGTGCTATAGCAGATACTCTGTTGGAGTTACCATCAATATTGACAATAACGCCATCTTCAGTCATTGCATTAGCACTAACAAGGAATACATCTGCATCGTATGCAGCAAGCATTGCAGCGCGCTTATCCTCTGCCTTATCTCTGTCGATGAAGTTATAATTGCCATTTTTAACAGCTTCTACAAGGCCGATCTCGTGAGCACTCATAGCTCCGCCCATAGTTACGCTGCTGCCTTCTGGAATAAGCTCAAGAGCTTTCTTGAGGGCTTCTTCCTTATTAGCTGCGTAATAGCCGGTCATGTTTCTGGACTCAAGGCCTGCGATAACCTTTTTTGCCAATAATTCGTTTCTCTTAACAATATTCTCGTTCATGCCATACCTCCTACAATCTTCACATCCAAAACCTGTATATATCAGATTCCTCTGAAGCTCATAACGAATGTAAGCTTCTCGTCATTAGGAAGCAGGAACTCAGGATGAGTCTTAGCTCCCCAGGTATCATCGCCAGCGATACCCATCTGCATGCTGCTGCAGCGAACGATAGTCTTAGTCACTCTTGGAAGCTCATAAGGATGATCTGCTGCTTCAAGTTCATCTGGAAGATATGGAATAGCGCTGAAGTTCATTGTATCAGGAGCTTCGAACAACAATCCTCTTCCTCTGTTATCTGTAACCTTTGCCCATCTAACACCGGTTCTGTTACCAGTCTCTTCTGGAAGAAGGTAGCTCTCCATAGCATCTGTAGTAGTTGTATTAAAGATGCCAAGCTTAGCTCCTCTGTTTCTATCAACATAGTTCTCCATAGGGCCATTTCCGTAGTACTCAACCTTGTTAAACTCAGGGCTGAATCTAAAGAGCATACCAAACTCAGGCATAGGAGTAAGTCCCTTAACTGGCTCGTACTCTTCCTTGATCCATACTCTTCCATCACCAGTAACTGTATATGTTACGAGTACAGAAGCTGCTGGAGTTGTAGGAAGATAGAACTTGCAGGTAATGCTAACGCTGTTCTCATCCTCTACTACCTTAGGATACTCGCGTCTCTCATCATAGCTTCCGTTTACGTATCCGTTGGACTCCTCGATGATAGGAGATGTTGTTGCATATGCGCTTGCGATCTTCCACTGAGCATATCTGCCAGCCATGTTGTTACCTCTGTCGTTTTCAACTGGTGCACGCCAGAAGTTTGGTCTTGGAAGTCCAAGTCCCTGGATCAGTTCTTTGCCAGCATAGTTATATGAAGTGATATTGCCTTTTTCTCTTGAGAACATCACGCTGAAGTGATTGCCCTTAACTCCGATGTTGTAGTCACCCTTAACTACCTTAAGACCACCACAGCTGATAACTGTAGAAGCTGCAATTCTAAATACGCCCTGTCCGAAAGCAACTTCATGGCCGCGCTCAGCCCAGATTGTATCATCACGAAGTCTGAAGGAAACTGTTACTGCGTACTCATCAAGAGGGAATGGACCATTCTCGTTATAGCCCTCTACTCCCATAACTGACATTCTTGCTGTAATAGCTTCTGGAAGCTCATACTCTTTTTCTGAAAGAGGTTCAACATCTGTAGCCATGCGCTTCTCTAAAAGCTTCTTGCCATCTCTTTCAAGGATAACTACACAGTCATATTCATTAGTATTAGTGAAAAGAGAAGTGTTAATGATCTTAACCTTATCTCTTTCTACAATTGCCTTGATGTTCTGATAGTTGAACTTAACATCCTGCATCTTGGCGTATGGCTCACGCTCTGAGTTAACAATTCCGTTACCACTGAAGCTATAGTCAGTAGGTCTTTCACCGTGATCTCCGCCATATGCCTGATAATCTTCACCAAAGCAGTTCTTGGTTCTGATTGTCTGATCTACATAATCCCAGATAAATCCGCCCTGATAGCGTGGTTCTCTGTCAGCAAGGTCTGTGTATTTGAACATACCACCGCAGCTGTTAGCCATGGCGTGTGAATACTCGCAGCAGATAAATGGCTTGTCAGGATGCTCAGCAAGGAACTTCTCGATGTCCTTAACTGGTGGATACATCTGGCTCTCCATATCACTTGTATCGTTGTAGGTTCTGTCGTGGCAGATTCCTTCATAGTGTACAAGTCTGTCTGGATCAAGCTTTCTAAAGAGCTGTGACATCTCATAAGGAACCTTGCCTCCGTGAGACTCATTACCAATTGACCAGATCAGAACAGAAGGATGATTCTTATCAAGCTGATAGGTTGAATTGATCCTATCAAGCATCATGGACATGCAGTTGTCACGACTTCCAGGAATCGCAAATGGAATAGCAGGCTCATTACCAAGGTGAGACCAGCTGCCGTGTGACTCTAAGTTATTCTCAGCGATCATGTACAGACCATAAATATCGCAGAGCTCATAAATTGCAGCAGAGTTCTGATAGTGGCTTGTTCTGATAGCATTGATGTTGTTGCGCTTCATAGTGATGATATCCTTGAGAGTATCCTCGTAGGAAACAACACGTCCGCTGTCGCAGGAGAACTCGTGACGGTTAACACCCTTGAACACGATTCTCTTACCATTTATCAGCATGAGGCCATCCTTCATCTCGAAGCGTCTAAAGCCCACATTCTGGCTTACAACCTCACATACATTTCCGTCTGCATCCTTAACCTTGAGAACCAGCTGGTAAAGGTTAGGATCCTCGGCGCTCCACAGCATTGGGGAATGCACTTTTTCTTTGGCCACCTGATCTGCCCCTGCAGGGATTGTTCCCTTAACAACAGGGTGATTATTTCTAAACAGTGTAAACTCTGTCTCTCCAACGTTCTTACCGCTTGTATTAAGTGTAAGCTCAAGCTCTGCCTCTGAGAAATCGTCGTTAAGCACAGTTCTGATCTTAACATCATCAAGATGTGCAGCAGGAATCACCTGTAAAAAGACATTTCTATATATTCCAGAGAATCTGAAGAAATCCTGATCCTCCATCCAGCTTGAAGATGTCCATTTAAATACCTGAACAGCAAGCTTATTAGTACCCTCTTTAAGGAAAGGTGTAAGATCAAACTCTGAAGGAGTGAAAGTATCCTCGCTATAGCCAACATACTGGCCATTGAGCCAGAGTGCGTAGCCACTTTCTACTCCGTCGAATACAACATGAACGTCCTGACCTTCCCACTGAGCAGGAAGATTAAAGTACTTAACATAACTTCCAACAGGATTAAACTCTTCTGGAACCTGGCCCAGCTCAATCTTCTCATGTCCATCCCATGGATACTGAACATTTATATAGGCAGGAATGTCATAGCCTTCCATCTGCATATGTGCTGGAACGTGAATATCATCCCAGAAATTGCAGTCATAGTCCTCTTTTTCAAAGCCTGGTACTACTGCTCTGTAGTTCTTGGCGTAGTGGAACTTCCACAGTCCGTTTAATGAAATTCTAAGAGAAGTATCGCCCTCTGCAAGCTCATCCTCTGTAGCAAAGCTCACAAAATCTCCGTGAGCAGGGAGTACGTTGTCTTTAAAAATTTCAGGATTTGCGATAAAAGAATAGTCAAATCTCTCCATTATTTTTCCTCCATAATGTAGGTAATAAAATGATTACCGTTTTCCTCAAAAAGCTTTTCTGAATCATTCATTCCGTATTTATAAACAGTACCAGTCGTTGGGTTCATCAGTACTGTATTAAGATCGTTGAAACCAATTATCAGCATTGCTGTGCCATCGTTGAGCATCGCCATTACAGGAATATCCTGATTGGTGTAATAGAGCATTGCTGACATCGGGCATCCATCCAGGTCAAGAATCCTTGCATCTGGAAGGGATGACTTGAGAATCTGGTAAACACTATCACCATCACTTAAAAGAGCATCAACATTTCTGTTTACTCCTTCGTAGGTCAGTATCAGGTCCAGACACACAGATACCGGATCCTTGCTGGTCATATCTGAATATACTTCTGCAGCTCTCGTAACTGACATATTCTGGTTGGATCTAAGGAGATTACCCTTTATCCAGACATATCTGTTATTGTCACCAACTACGGTGGCAGGAGCATTATATGCAAGCTTAACAGCTTCCGCAGGATCACTGTATATTCCGTTTATTCCCATGAGACCATATACATAATAGAATGGCTTCTCATCTGTGTTACGCTTAGAATCTATGCTGACATCTCTGTCACCTTCAAAAAGAGTCTGCGCAGGAGTCAAAACTCTTATCTGCTTGGTCTTGATCTCACTCTTAGCAGAAATCTGTACTATCTTTTCATATGTATCTACAGAAACTGTAGAAACCACATTGCTGCCCTTCTCAGCCTTGAGAGTACTCATGATCTGGTCATCATAGGTGCTTACGTACTTGGCTCCATCTTCATCTTTGACAACTCTGGTCATCCTGATCTGATTATCACTGATAGAAACAGATGTTACATATATTCCATCGGGATGGTAGTTCTCCAGGATATTTCCATCACCATCCTGAATCTTGATATTGTACATGGCATAAACCGGATTGCCCATCTGGTCGTTAAGTACGTCGCTTTCATGTACCATGCCATATACCATATCTTCGCCCATAAAGCCCAGAACTCTAATGAAATCTCCATCATCAGCAGTAACCTCAGAAACAGTCTTGGTTCCAAGATTCATCATGTTAAGACTCTTAAGGTCTCCACTTTGCCATGCGATTGTGTTCATGGACTCTGAAATCTTGTATTCGCCTGAGCCAATATCATCAACAACTGATGAATAGGTTCTGTCGTGAAGATCTATGGCATAAATGTTCTGATCCAGCATCACGAAAAAGACATCGCTGTTATTAACATAAGCAATAGTATCCACATACTCCATCAGGATCTGAGGATCGCTCTTACTCTTAATGAATACCTGCTCTTCCACTGCATTTATTGTTGCGTTGTAGTCGTAGACAGCTATTCCAACCTGACCTTCGTGCATTCCCCTGTTCATATAGCCAGCTACAGCAAACTTAACATTTCCAGCTTCATCGACCTTGAGTATCTTGATCCTGTTCTGATCCCACCTGGTCCTGATGTCATTGTTATTATCATCATAGAAGCCAAACAGATAAGCCAGCCTGTTCTCTGAGTTGTTGAGCATGTAGAGTCTGTTCTCAGATACGAAAGCAAAGGCACTACCACTGCTACTCTCAACAAGCTGAAGCTCCGGATCAGATATACTAAGTCCGATCACGTTCTTGGTAATAGAAAAAGACTTAACATCAAAAATATAATTAACTGTTCTCTCAAAGTTGAGAAGATATATTCTGTCACTGGTAAACCTGAGTCTGTAGGCCTCGCACACGTTGTAGACCTTGTTAAGTGCTCCTTCCTTGATACTGATCCTGTATCTCAAAAGGTAGCTTCCTGTCTGACCATGAATATCTGTTACATAAATCTCAGGGTCTGTATGCTCCACAATCTGCAGATCTCCCCATGTAACCTGGTTAAAGCTGCTGTGGATATTTACCTTGTTAAAAGTAGTATTGTCACCCTCTGAATTGGATTCCAAATATCTGGAATACTCTGTAGCTGCCTCTTTATCAAAGGTTGCCAGGCTGAAGTTTCTGACAAAGTCCACCTCATCATCCAGGTGATACCTGAAATCATCGTTAGTCCAAACAATTCTTGTATAGAATCTGGCTTTGCCACTTTCTGTATCCATGAGCATTACCAGCATATATTCCGATCCGGAAGTAATCAGGTCTTTTAACTGAAAAGTACCTGTGATGGTATCAGAAGTCTCCATATAATCCTGGAGCACAGTGTTCTCAACCAGTCCGGAGCCATCAATATTTCTGACCTCAAAACTAAGGTTTGAAACCTTCTGACCATAGGTGTTTATCTTATAATTGATATCTCTTCCGCTTCCTATTGGAAAAACAGTGCCTCTGATGTGGCTGATATCCATTTCCTCCAGGTATCCGTGAAGAGGATTGATTTCTTTGAAATTACTGATAAATGTAACTGTTGGCAGCGTAGCCTCTGGCATGTGTGCTGTCATATCCGCTTTATCACCAGTAGAGACTCTGCTGATGATCAAAACGGCTATTACAAAGATCAATACTGCATATATGGACTTTATTATAGTAAGTTTTACTGATTTACCCTGCATAATTGACTTTCAATTTGAATGATAGTAAGATTTTGATAATACAATTTAGGTTGTTTGCAGTTTTCTCGAAAGGAGAGAATATGGATCATCCAATCTTGTACCGCAAGCGCTTCATTCCAGACGAGTGCCTAGAACTCAAGGACGACATTATCCTGGAATGCAACGATAAGCTAATCATAACTAAATGGAACACTATCCACGCCAGATGTGATCTGGCCAGAGGATACTCCTGTTATTACATCGATCGCGGCTATAAAATCAGCAAATTCTTGCGCTCTGATGGATCTCTCCTATGCTGGTACTGCGATATCATAACCTGCGAATATGATTCTGAGAAAAATTCCCTATTAGTAATAGATCTTCTAGCTGATGTAAAAATATATCCAGATGGTCGTCAGCGTATTGTTGACCTGGATGAATTATCCGAGGCCTTCGAAAAACGCCTTATTGACGAAGCCCTTCTGAAAAAGAGCCTGCTCTCACTGAACAAGCTCCTTAATGATCTGTATGAAGGTGGCATACAACAACTTGCTGAGCCGATAGAAAAACTCATCGAAAACAACGATCAGTAGAATACATGACCACCAATATTTATTCCGCTAAGTCCTGGAACCGGTGTTCTGAAATAAACACAGTTTCCAACATTTGAATAACCTTTCATAGCTTCATCGGCAGCCTGATAACAGGCTGCTGTTGCTTTTCCTTCAGCAAGTGCCAGCGCAAGTCTTCCGCTGCTAGCTGGAGAAAACTGCTTGTTCTGATAAATAACTCCCACAACAGTATCCGGATAAACTGAACTCAGCACTCTGTTGATAACAACAGCTCCTACGGCAACCTTACCCTCGTAAGGCTCTGATCCCGCCTCGCAGTAGATCAGGTTCGCCAAAAGATATCTATCTCCCTCAGCAAACTGAACCTCAGAAATGTTCCTCCAAGCCGATGATGCTGCCAGTTTGGAAAGTCTCATTTCTTCAGCAAGCTTGGCCTCAAGCTTCTTGATATCTGCCTCCTGCTCCTTGATCTGATCCTCCAGGGCCTGAGCTCTGGCCTCAGCATCAGAAATATCGTTGGCATACTGCTTGATGGTTCCGGATGTCTGATTAACAAGACCTGACACCCTGCTCTGTTCTGCCTGAGCCTTGACCTTGTAGTCATCGAGCTGCTCTTTTTCTTCCTGAAGCTTGGCTTCCTTGGCTTCGATGTTCTGCCTGGTCTCGATATATTTCAGGAACATCTTCCTGTCATAAGCGGATAACTGTTCAATATAATTATTCTGATTAAGGAAATCTGCGAAACTTGTGGCTCCAAGGAGCATATCAAACAGCACAAAGTTCTGTTTCTCGTATATGAACTGAACACGCTTCTTCATGCTGGCATACTGATTAGTCTCAGTTTGTCTGGCTAAATCCAGCTCTGCCAGTGTATTCTCTATTTCAGTCTCTTTGTTATCAATCTGCTGTTCCAGGTCCTCAAGGTTACTGCTGACCTCTGAAAGCTGATTATTAAGTGTGTTGAGCTGAGTCTGAAGTGACGACTTCTCCTCGTTCATCTCGGCGATGTCGTCCTTGGTGTTATCCAGATCATTTTGTGACTGTTTCTTTTTCTCCTTAGCTTCTTCCAACTGTTTCTTGGTTGACTCCGTTGCTATAACCTTCACAGAAGGCACAGATGCAGCGCCAATGGCAAGCGCAGCCAGAATCGCTATTATTTTTTTACCACAAACCCAGTTAGTCTTCATCATAATTGTCTCAAATGGTAATTTTAATATTTCTGCCACTTGGCTGATACTGATAATACCTCACTCCTGCAGCATCAAACATCTTCTTGGACGCTCTGGTGCTGGCAGAAGTGCTGTACTTGTCACTGTCATAAACCACAGTACGGATACCCGCCTGTATTATAGCTTTGGCACATTCATTACAAGGGAAAAGAGATACATAAATCTTGGCACCAACAAGGCTTCCACCTCTGTAGTTGAGGATGGCATTGAGCTCACTATGAGTAACAAAAGGATACTTGGTACCCAGCTCGTCTTCGCCGTCTCTTTCCCATGGGAATTCCTCATCAGAACATCCCTTAGGAAAACCGTTATATCCCATTGAAAGAATATTGTTGTCTTCGCTTACTATGCAGCTTCCAACCTGTGTGTTAGGATCCTTGGATCTCATGGCTGCAAGCTTGGCAACTCCCATAAAATACTCATCCCAAGATATGTAGTCTTCTCTTTTCATGTATCCTCCCTTAGTTAGTCCGTGATAAATGCATGTCTTCACTCCGTGATAAACGGATAGCTTCATGCTTCGCATTCCCGCTATCCTACATACATTCGGAAATCAATATGCTCTCTACATTCGCATATTTTTTCCTCATGTATGTTCGGTCCTCAAGGTCACATTTATATACATGCAAGCATGCATAAATGTGACTTTTCGTCCCTATATCACTCATTTTGTACCGAAGATTCTATCTCCTGCATCGCCGAGACCTGGTACGATATAGCCATGGTCATTGAGCTTCTCATCAAGTGAACCAACGTAGATATCAACGTCTGGATGCGCTTCCTGCATTGCCTTAAGTCCCTCTGGAGCAGCAATGATGCACATGAAGTGAATATGCTTGCAGCCTCTGTCCTTGAGCATCTGAATAGCTGCAACTGATGATCCGCCTGTAGCAAGCATTGGATCAACTACGAAGATTTCTCTCTCAGCTACATCTGCTGGCATCTTGCAGTAATACTCAACTGGCTTAAGTGTCTCTGGATCTCTGTAAAGACCGATATGACCAACTCTTGCTGCTGGAATAAGAGCAAGCATACCATCTACCATACCAAGACCAGCTCTTAAAATAGGCACTACGCAGAGCTTTCTACCCTTGAGCTCCTTAACAGTAGTCTTGCAGATTGGAGTCTCGATCTCTACGTCCTGAAGCTGAAGATCTCTTGTTGCCTCGTAGCAGATAAGTGTTGCGATCTCTCCGATTGTATCTCTAAAGTCCTTAGTTCCTGTATCAGTTCTCCTGATATAACCTATCTTGTGCTGAATCAGTGGATGATCCATAATAACTACTTTTCCCATACATGCCTCCTAAAATGCTCTTAGTATTATTTTTATCGCACAGATCCTAGGATCTGCTATTGTCTTAATTACTCAAGCTCTGAAATCTTGGCAATTCTACGGCTATGCTTCTCAAGATTTGAAAATGGTGTATCAAGGAATGTATCAACAATCTCGTTAGCAAGTACAGGGCCTACAAATCCACCGCCCATTGCCAGTACGTTAGCATCGTTATGCTCTCTTGTAAGTCTTGCTGTTGAAATCTCTGAGCAAAGAGCACATCTTACTCCCTTAATCTTGTTAGCAACAATTGAAATACCAATTCCTGTAGTGCAGATCACGATTCCCTTTTCGCACTCACCTGCTGCTACTGCCTTAGCTGCTGCAGCTCCAAAATCAGGATAATCGCAGGAATCAAGACCATAAGTACCGAAGTCCTTGTACTCGATCTTTCTCTCATCCAGATGCTTCTTAACTGATTCCTTAAGTTCGAATCCGCCGTGATCACTTGCTAATGCTATCATTTCTCGTTCCTCTTTCCTTATATATTATAATGTTTTTACGCAATATTGAACATATATGATATGGTCATGGAGCAATTCGTATATCATATTATGCTATACCGACTTAATATTATGTCCTGCTGCCTTGAGAAGTCTGTTCATTATAGCCTGACCAATTCCACTGTCGTCAAAAGACTCTGAGAACATTATATCTATCTGTTCATCATCAAACTCACGGAGAACCTTGAAAAGCTCATGAGCTATAGTGCTCTCATCCTCTCTGTTTCCTACGCTCTTAACAACATCCGCTCTGTACATGGCCTTGGTAGCATCCGTAGCTATTACGCCAACACGCTTTCCCTCTGCCATAGCCTGCTGTGACTTATCATTAATATATGAAACAACATTGTCCTGAGCGCCCTGAACTATCATAAGATCGCCCTTAGGTGCGTAGTGCTTGTATTTCATACCAGGAGCCTTGGGCTTCTCAGTAGATGTGCTATCAATAATGGTCTTATCAATACTGATCTTGCCAAGTACATCTTCCAGCATCTGTGCTGTAATGTAGCCTGGTCTCAATATCATAGGAACTTCAGATGTAAGATCAACAATTGTTGACTCAAGACCGATACCTACCTGGCCTCCATCAATTATCATCTCGATCTTGCCAGAAAGATCCTCTACACAGTATCTTGCAACTGTTGGGCTTGGCCTTCCTGATGTATTAGCAGAAGGCGCAGCAATATAGCCCCCAGACTGTCTTATCAGCTCGAGAGCTATCTTATTGTTAGGCATTCTGATTGCTACAGTATCAAGGCCACCAGTTGTTTCGTAAGGCACCTTGTCATTTTTGTTCATTATCATTGTAAGCGGGCCAGGCCAAAAAGCGTCAGCCAGTTTCCTTGCAGCTTCTGGAACCTCTTTTACAATATCTGCAAGATCATCCATATTGGCAACATGCACTATCAGTGGGTTGTCAGATGGTCTGCCCTTGGCTGCATATATCTTCTTGGATGAAAGAGGATTAAGTGCATCTCCGCCAAGACCATAAACTGTCTCAGTTGGAAAAGCTACAAGACCGCCGTCTCTGATTATCTGTCCAGCTTTCTTAAGGCCTTCAAGGGCCTCTTCATCCATATCACTTTCTTCTATTACTATTACTTCTGTTTCCACTTCTTTATTCCTCAATATAACTTGCAATCACATCCCAGACATCTGCTGTTTCCATGCCAAGAGACCATGCTGCTATTCCAGCAATGTTCTGTGCTCTCATAGAATCTATCTTCTGTCCGATAGAAGTTGCATCCTCCATCCATATCTGGTTAAGTGTACCATCAGATGAAGTGAATTCACCATAGTTCTGTCCAGCCTCTGCATCCCAGTTCATCTGAATGCTGTGGTTAGAGATATACTCCTTGGCTGTCTGCATTGATACAGCTTCACTTGAAAGTGCTCCGCCTGAAGTATGCCATATTCTGGTATAGAATGGCACTGCGTTGATAACCTTGGAAGGATCTGCCTTGGCAGTTGTGCTGATAAGTCCATTTTCTACATAGCTAAGAGAAGCTACTGAACCAGCCTCTGCTGAACCTGCATAATGTTCGTCATAGCCCATGATAATAATATAATCAGCAACAACGCCCTGCTCGGCAATGTCGTAGTGGTCATTGAAATGAAGCGGTACATAATCATCTATAGAATAAACAAGGTTATTAGCTCTGCAGGCAATTGATAATTCCCTTACAAACTCTACATAAGCCTGTCCATCTGCAGTATTGATCTGCTCAAAGTCGAGGTTAATACCGTCTACACCGCTCTCTGCAGCAAGTGCCATAAGCTGACTGATGGCATTCTGTCTGCTGCTATAACGTGAGAGGAACTCAGATGTTGAGAAATCTCCAGTACCTGTAAAGTTATCAAAAAGAGCCCATACTTCAAGCCCCTTATCGTGAGCTGTCTTAACATAAGAACTTGATGCAAAGCTAGTTACATCACCAGCGCTTGAATTAAGCTTGTACCATGTAGGTGAAACAACATTAAGACTCTTAGCCTGTGCTACAACTGATGAAAGTGTATCATTACCAGCCGGGCCACCAATATTGTGGAATCCAAGATTGATCTTGTGTCCTCTGTTAAGAGATGTGTATTCCTCTTCCACATAATCAGTTACTGGAATAGGGCTTCTGGTTGTAGTATCTGAAAGCCTCTTATTCTCTACATAACCGATGTAGGAATCAGCGCTCTTGACCTTAGACCAGTTCTCAAGTACCTCGAGAACAACAACTGTGTCATCCTTGGCAAGATCCTCTAAGATCTCACTCTTAACACCGCCCCTTAAACGAAGCTGTGTATTCTTATTAATAGTAGCAACCTGTTCCTCTTCCCAGCTTGTAGTAAGCTGCATATGATTAGGCTCTGTAAAGCCTTCATAAGAGAAATTAGTAAACTTCTTAACATAGTCAAGAGCCACATAGAGCTCCTCGCCTTCTGTTCTGGCGATAACATAACCAAGATCCTCAGATGAACCTGTAGAATCTGTCATAAGAGAAGATCCAATCTCAGCCATGATCACTTTGCTAGCTGTTGTATAGAATAAGGTATTATCTGCCTCTCCGTAGTAGAATCTTCTATTAAGATACTTCTGAACTGATGCAAAATCCATGTAATAGTGGCCATCGAGGAGTCTGGCTCTCTCTTCTATCCTCTCATTGCCAAGGATAATGGCTACATCTGTATCTCCACTAATATCGAAGTAACTATTGAGATCAGCTCTCTCAGTACTATAGGAATAATGCTGATAAGCTATCTGTCCGGCGTATATTCCGCCAATAATTAAAATAAGAGCGATTATAATAATCGCTGGAATCACTTTCTTTTTCATGCTCTAGCTCCTTTACAATCGCTCTATATTATAACAGACTATTAAGTTTACGTCATTATCAAAGTCTATGGGCAAAAAGCCATCATGAATTGTATATGTCAAGGCGGGGTCCTCTCGATTTACATAAATTTATTAGTTAAAAGATTGATAGTTTTTACCCACTTTTGACTTCTCAAATTGTGTATTTCACGCAACCAAAAGGTTTCTTCCATGTGATAAATTCTGAAGCATTTCCATAAAATACACTCTTATTATTGACGTTTTTTAATATTTGAGGCGCCACTAGCCTAGTCCTTTGTTTTGATGAGTGTCGAGCTCACCAAATATGGTATAATAAAGTTAGGAAAATACCATAAGTTGTCTATGCAATTAGTGTTGTTGTTGTGATTAATTTAAGAAACTTAAATCGAAAAAATCTTAGTAAGACATTTCATACATCGGTATGAAACAATGAAAAAAAGAAATAAAACGATTATGTTTCTGATTCTCGCCTCCTTTCCGGACTGTGATGTCCAGGCAGGCGCCTCACAAAATTTATGGTAACAGGAAATTCTTAAGATTTACCGTCGAAATTTCTTAAGATTTTCTTAAGATTGAAAATAATTTCCTTTTTCCTTATCGTTTGATTGTATAAAATTTAATTTTTTTGTAAAATCTGACGATAACTCTATTGACATAGAATACTCAATAACTTAGTATCTATGTATTCCAAAGTCAGGAGGTAAGCATCATGAAAATTGAAAAAGTCAATGATCACCAGATTAGATGCACACTTACCAAAGATGACCTTGCGAAGCGCGACCTTAAGATTACAGAGCTTGCATATGGAACTGAAAAGGCTAAAGAGTTGTTTCAGGATATGATGCAGCAAGCAAATTTACAATATGGTTTTGACGCAGAGGATACTCCTCTTATGATCGAGGCTATCCCCATCAATTCAGAATGTATTGTTCTTGTCATCACCAAGGTAGAGGATCCGGAAGAGCTTGATACTCGTTTTTCCAATTTCGCTCCATCTGTTCACGAAGAAGATGATGAAGAAGAATATGACTACTATGATGAGGATGAAGAATACGAGGAGGATGAGGAAGAGGATGTAATGGGACTCTTCAGAAGATTACAGCATAGTAATCTTGGAGATTCACTTGATTCCTCAATGAGCAGTCCTTTCGCAGATTCCAAAAAGCTTAAGGAGAAAACTACTAATCCTCGCAAGAAGGGCCAGCCTAGCAGAAAGGGCTCACGAATCTTTTCATTCGACTCCCTTCATGAGGTTACTAGATTCGCTGCAATAGTTAGCAGGAAATTCAATGGTAGCAACACCCTGTACAAGAATGAAGTAAATGGTAAGTTTTACCTGATCCTTCATCAGGGCGATCTCGAAGATAATGTTTTCGCCAACATCTGCTCACTTCTTACAGAGTATGGCAAGACAGAAATCGGTAGTACAGCTGAAGAGCAGTATCTCTCAGAGCACTACACAACATTGGTCAAGGATAATGCAGTACAGGCACTTTCCAAGATCTGATAATGCATCTAAGGACAGGAGATTTATCTCCTGTCTTTTTTTATTGCCTGAATACTTATCCACATAAAAAGGAGCCGGTTCATTACTGAACCGACTCCCTTATTATTTGTTATCAAACTAATTCCTGACGGAATCAATCCTTACCATAAAGAGCAACAAGCTTCTCAAGGTAAGCTCTGTGCTCCTTAGCATGCTCTGCAGCAGCAGCGTTGAGCTTAGCAGCTCTCTCAGGATTCTTGAGCTTAAGTGAAAGGTATCTAACCTCACCGTCAAGGAAGCTCTGGAAGTCTTCTGTAGCTGGCTTAGAATCAAGAGTGAACTTGTTCTCTGCCTGAGGATTGAATCTGAACATATCCCAGTATCCTGTAGCTACAGCCTTCTTCTCCTCATCCATAACCTTGTTCATGCCGGCCTTAAGACCCTGGTTGATACAAGGAGCATATGCGATGATAAGTGAAGGTCCTGGATAAGCTTCAGCCTCTTTAATTGCATTGATTGTCTGCTGCATATTAGCGCCCATAGCGATCTGAGCAACATATACGTAGCCATAGCTCATTGCGATAGAAGCAAGGTCTTTCTGCTTAATCTCTTTACCACCTGCAGCGAACTGTGCAACAGCACCTGTAGGAGTAGCCTTTGATGACTGTCCACCTGTATTTGAGTAAACCTCAGTGTTTACAACGAGAACGTTAACATCCTTACCGGAAGCAAGTACGTGATCGAGACCACCGAATCCGATATCGAACGCCCATCCGTCACCGCCGAAGATCCACTGTGACTTCTTAGCTGCGAAGTCTTTGTTCTTGATGATGTACTTAGCAGCATCTGAGTTGTCGCCCTTAAGAGCTTCAATAAGAGCATCTGTAGCAGCTGAGTTCTCAGCGCCGTTTGAGAATGTATCGAGCCACTTCTGAGCAGCATCCTTAGCAGCGCCGCCAGCAGCTACAACAGCCTCAACCTGCTCCTTGATAGCATCACGAAGTGCGTTCTGAGCAAGTACCATACCCATACCAAACTCAGCATTATCCTCGAACAGTGAGTTATCCCATGCAGGACCCTGTCCCTTAGCATTTACTGTGTATGGTGTTGAAGGTGAAGAGTTACCCCAAATTGATGTACATCCTGTAGCGTTTGCAACGTACATTCTGTCACCAAAGAGCTGAGTAACAAGCTTAACGTAAGGAGTCTCACCACAGCCTGCGCAAGCGCCTGAGAACTCAAGGAGTGGCTGCTTGAACTGTGAGCCCTTGATTGAGCCTTCACCAAACTTAGCAACAACATCATCCTTAATAGGAAGTGTTACAGCATAATCGAAGTACTTCTGCTCATCCTTGTTAGCTGCGATAGCACCCATCTTGAGTGTCTCGCCCTTGTTGTTACCAGGACATACATTTGCGCAAGATCCGCAACCTGTACAGTCAAGAGCAGAAATAACAACTGAATACTTATATCCATCCATTCCAGCGAGAGGCTTTGTCTGAAGTCCCTCTGGAGCCTTAGCGATCTCGTCGTCTGTAAGAGCGATTGTACGGATTGCAGCGTGTGGACATACAAGTGAACAGAATCCGCATCCGATACATGTTGTAGCATCCCATGCAGGAACGTTAACTGCGATACCTCTCTTCTCGAATGCAGCTGATCCTGAAGGTGTAGCACCGTCAACATATGGAAGACAATCAGATACCTTAAGAGTATTACCTTCCTGAGCGTTAACCTTTGTCTGGATGTTGTTAACGAAGTCTACAACGTCCTTACGGCTTCCTTCAGCCTTCTTGAAGTCAAGACCTTCATCCTGTGCGTTAGCCCATGACTCAGGAATCTCAACCTTGATAAGGTTCTTAGGATCTGCACCAGCATCGATAGCATCCCAGTTCTTCTTAACAACGTCTTCACCCTTACGGCCGTATGTCTTCTGAGCAGCGTCCTTCATGAACTTGATAGCGTCTGCTTCAGGAATGATCTTAGTGATGTTGAAGAATGCTGACTGAAGAATTGTGTTAATTCTTGTAGGTCCCATTCCAACTTCAACACCGATCTTAGAACCGTTCATGATGTAGAAGTTAATCTTGTGATCATACATGAACTTCTTAACCTGTCCAGGAATCTCAGCCTCAAGCTGATCTACTGTCCATGGGCAGTTGAGAAGGAATGAACCACCATCAACAAGTTCCTGAACCATGTTGAACTTGCGGATATATGATGGATTGTGGCAAGCTACGAAGTCAGCCTTCTTGATGAGGTAAGTTGACTTAATAGGCTTCTTACCAAATCTAAGGTGAGACATTGTAACACCGCCAGACTTCTTGGAGTCATAGTCAAAGTATGCCTGAGCATACATATCTGTGTTATCACCAATGATCTTGATTGAGTTCTTGTTAGCACCAACAGTACCGTCAGCACCAAGACCCCAGAACTTACAGTTTGTTGTTCCCTCTGGAGTTGTAACAAGAGGAGCACCAGCATCAAGTGAAAGATTTGTTACATCATCCTCGATACCGATTGTGAACTCTTCCTTCTTGTCGTTCTCGAATACAGCAACGATCTGTGCAGGTGTTGTATCCTTAGAACCAAGACCATAACGGCCACAGAATACAGGAACTGACTCGAACTTAGTTCCCTTAAGAGCTGCGATAACATCAAGAGCGAGAGGCTCACGATATGATCCAGGCTCCTTTGTTCTATCAAGAACTTCGATTCTCTTAACTGATGCAGGAATAGCATCAACGAGAGCCTTAGCTGAGAATGGTCTGTAAAGACGAACCTTTACAACACCAACCTTCTTGCCCTGCTTCTCAAGGTAATCGATAGTCTCTTCGATTGTATCGTTTACAGAACCCATAGCTACGATAACTACCTCTGCATTAGGATCGCCGTAGTAGTTGAATAGCTTGTAATCTGTACCAATCTTAGCATTAACCTTGTCCATGTACTTCTGAACGATCTCAGGAAGCTCGTTGTAACCTGTGTTACAAGCTTCTCTTGTCTGGAAGAAGATATCAGGGTTCTGAGCTGAGCCCATCTGGCAAGGGTGGTTAGGATTAAGAGCGCCAGCCTTGAAAGCATCAATTGCTTCATGGTTAACCATCTCGTCAAGATCCTTGTAGTCCCAAACCTCGATCTTCTGAATCTCGTGTGATGTACGGAATCCATCGAAGAAGTTGATGAAAGGAATTCTTCCCTCAATAGCTGCGCAATATGCTACAGGAGTAAGGTCCATAACTTCCTGTACGCTGGAATCACAAAGCATAGCAGCACCTGTCTGACGGCAAGCGTATACGTCTGAGTGATCACCAAAGATGTTGAGCGCGTGAGAAGCTACGCAACGAGCTGATACGTTGAATACGCCAGGGAGTCTCTCACCTGCTACCTTGTAAATGTCAGGGATCATAAGAAGAAGTCCCTGTGAAGCTGTGTATGTAGATGTAAGAGCACCTACTACCAGTGATCCGTGTACAGCACCAGCTGCACCAGCCTCAGACTGCATTTCTGTAATCTGTACTGTACGGCCGAAAATGTTCTTCTTTCCGGCTGTTGCCCATTCATCTACATGCTCAGGCATAACAGATGATGGTGTGATTGGGTACATAGCAGCAACTTCAGTAAACGCATAAGATGCATATGCGGCTGCTTCGTTACCGTCCATGGTTTTCATGTTTCTTGCCATTTTGATTCCTCCTACCTTAAATTTTTGGATTATTTTGGCTTATATAATAAGTTGTATAGAAAACCTAAGAAACCGCGCAAAAATACCGTTCACATTTTCTTCCTCCCGTGGAAAACAGATGTGACCGATATTTCACTCGTATTCTGCCGTATTCAATAGTATCATCAAATCTATACTGATGTCAATGTTTTCAAGGGTTTGAAGCCAATTTATGTAAACGCTTACATTTACCGAATTTATCCGTATTGTCAGTTAATTTATATTTATTTTATGTTTTGCGCTGATAAAAGTTTTCGTTTATGGTCTTGCGCAAAAACTTTTGTTATATTATCATTATCATGTATCAGAAATGGCGTGGCTAGCCATTTCGTTTTGTTACACAATATGGCATTTTATATGATGGAAGGAGACTTATTATGGCATACGTTATTAGTGATGGTTGCATCAGCTGCGGTTCATGCGCTGCTCAGTGCCCTGTTTCAGCTATTTCTCAGGGAGACGCTCAGTACGTTATCGATGCAGATACATGTATCGACTGCGGTTCATGTGCAGCTCAGTGCCCTGTTAGTGCTATCTCACAGGGTTGATAAACGCATATTAAAAGAGCTTCTCTTGCGAGAAGCTCTTTTTTTGTTGTCTTAATGTCCTTTTTCCAAATTGGCGAATTTCGTATACTGAGGAAGCCACAGCAGCTCTACTGTTCCGATTGGGCCGTGTCTCTGCTTGGCGATAATAACTTCTGCAACACCCTTCTTCTCAGTATCTTTATTATAATAATCATCTCTGTACAGGAACATTACCATATCTGCGTCCTGCTCGATGGCTCCGGACTCTCGAAGATCAGACAGCATAGGTCTGTGGTCTGGTCTCTGCTCAACTGCTCGTGACAGCTGTGAAAGAGCTATAACAGGAACATTTAATTCTCTGGCAAGTGCCTTAAGAGATCTGGATATCTCTGAAATCTCCTGCTGTCTTGATTCTGAAGCTCGTCCTGTTCCTCCTGACATAAGCTGAAGGTAGTCGATCATGATAACCTGAAGATCAAACTCCATCTTGTACTTACGGCATTTGGATCTCAGCTCCTGAATTGAAATACTAGGTGTATCATCGATTATCAGCTTGGAAGATCCTATAACATCTGCACTTTCGATCAGTTTCTCCCAGTCCATATCTGACATATTACCAGTTCTGATGTGCTGTGAATCAACGTGTGATTCCATGGAAAGGAGACGGTTTACAAACTGCTCCTTAGACATTTCCAGTGAGAACATGGCAACGCACTTATTATCATGAAAAGCCATATACTCAGCAATGTTCAGAACAAAGGCTGTCTTACCCATAGCAGGTCTGGCTGCGATAAGGATAAGGTCAGATGGCTGGAAACCAGCTGTATTAAAGTCAAGGTCTGTAAATCCTGTGGAATGACCTGTAACATTACCCTTCATCTTGCTTGCAATCTCAATTCTGTTGAGGGCATTCATAACTACCTGATCGATAGAAACGAAATCACCAGTGTTACGCTTCTGTGTTATCTGGAAGACTTTCTTTTCAGCGTCGTTAAGTACGCCTTCCATATCATCTGCGTCATTATAGCAGGCATTGATTGTCTCTTCGCTTACATGAATAAGCTTTCTTAGAGTAGATTTATCAGCTACAATCTTGGCATAGTATTTAACATTAGCTGATGTAGGAACTGCATTGATCAGATCTCCAATAAATTCTACACTGCTGACATTAGGTGGAACATTCTTTTCACGAAGTCTGTTCTGAAGTGTGACAATATCAACCGCGCTGCCTTCTCTATTAAGTTCAACCATTGTTTCAAAGAGTGTTCCAAGCTGCCTGTTGTAGAAATCATCAGCAGTTACTATCTCGGCTGCTATCTCGATGGCATCCTTATCCATCAGCATAGCACCTACAACAGACTGTTCTGCTTCAAGGCTGTTAGGCGCAACCCTTTTTAACAGCGTTTCTTCTGCCATATTACTGTTCCTTTACGCATACCTTAATTGTAGATGTAACCTGTGGGTGAAGCTTAACAGGTATCTCATAAGTTCCAAATGACTTGATTGGCTCAGCAAGCTGAAGCTTCTTCTTGTCGATATCAAATCCAAACTGCTGCTTGGCAGCTGTAACAATTTCCTTGGTTGAAACGGAGCCAAATACTCTTCCGCCCTCTCCAGCCTTCATTGTAACCTGGATTGTTTCCTTGCTGATTCTCTCGCCGTAAGCTTTAGCCTCATCGAGCTGCTGCTGTGCCACGATACCATCTCTCTTCTGCTGATTCTTGAGCTCATTGAGTGCCTTCTGAGTTGCCTCAACTCCAAGCTTCTTGGGTATTACAAAGTTCTTGGCATAACCATCACTTACCTTAACAATCTCGCCTTTTTTGCCAAGTGTCTTAACATCTTCTAATAAAATTACCTGCATTTATTATAGTTCTCCTTCTTCCATCATTCTATCCAGCGTCTGCTTGACTATTTCTATAGCCTGCTCAGCATTAACATTCTCAATCTGACATCCGGCAGAGCTCATATGACCACCGCCGCCAAGCTTCTCCATGATGACCTGTACATTGACTTCATCAATTGATCTGGCACTTACGTATACCTGATTCTGATACTCAGTGCAGATAAAGCTGGCTCTTACGCCCTTGATATTAAGAAGTTCATTGGCTGCCTGAGCACCAATGATTGTAGGGCTCTGAAGCTCATCGTTCTTGAGAACGGATATAGCAAATTTTCCTTTATAAACCTGTGCCTGACTGACAACATCAGCCTTAGCCTTGTATTCAAGGGCATCCTCTCTAAAGAGCTTACGCACACGGGTAACATCCGCGCCATTTCTCCTGAGGAATGCTGCTGCCTCAAAGGTACGAACACCGGTTTTATTCATAAAGTTATTGGTATCAACGATCATACCTGAATACAGGCTGTCAGCCTCTTCGTTCTTGATCTTGACGTTTTCTCCAATATACTGCAGAATCTCTGAAACCATTTCACATGCAGAAGAAGCATAAGGCTCTACATATGAAAGAGTTGCATTCTCGATAACTTCTGTACCAGCTCTATGGTGATCCAGCACCACGATAGTCTTACAGAATCTGAGAAGCTCAGGACACTCTGTAATGCTGGGCTTATTAACATCGACAACTACCAGAACTGTGTTGCTGCCTGCCATATCAATGGCCTGCTGATTGGATATGATCATATCCTCTTCATAGTCCGGATTATTCTTGAACAGGTCAACCAATGGCTGCATGGAAGTTGTCACGTCATTCAGAACGATATGACACTTTCTATCAAGAGTCTTGGCTATTCTATAGATACCAACTGATGAACCAAAGCTGTCTACATCGCCGATTCTGTGACCCATAACAATAACTGTATCCTTGCCGGAGATGATCTCTCGGAGGGCATGAGCCTTAACTCTCGCCTTAACTCTGGTGCTCTTCTCGATCTGCTGACTCTTACCACCATAGTAAGAAATATTGTCATTACTCTTAACAACCGCTTGATCTCCGCCTCGACCAAGGGCAAGATCGATGGCGTTTCTGGCAAATTCGTAGTTCTGAGCGTAGGAAAGACCATCAAGTCCGATACCAATACTCAGTGTTACCGCCATCTCATTACCGATATTAACAGTCTTAACATCCTCAAGAAGATCAAACTTCTGATCTCTAAGCATCTCACAGGACTTCTTGGGCATTACTACAAAGTACTTGTCCTTCTCAATCTTCTTGGCAATACCATTGCAGGAAGCAATGTACTTGTTGATCTTTCTATCGATAAGGGCTGTCAAAAGAGACCTTCTAACCTCTTCTACACTATCAAGAGCCTCTTCATAGTTATCGAGGTAGATAAGACCTGCTGCCAGTGACTGATTATCAACTTCTTCAATAGCAAGCCTCAGTGCTGTCTCATCGAAAAGATAAATTGCAATAAGACTGCCTTCATATTCCTGAGCATCAATAATATCGCTGTTAACAGCCATCTCATGAAGGGAGATTCTCTTTATCTTCATGGTGTAATTGCTGTTCTCATAATCTATCTCGTAGGATAATTCCTCATAGCCTTCCGGGAACTTGTCCGGAGTAATGCTCGGGAAAAGAGTTGTAATAGACTTTCTGTAGCCTCTCTCTAAATGAACAATTCTCTCAAAAGCCTGGTTGGTCCACACAACCTTACCAGTGTCATCAAGAACAGCATGTGCCAGGTCCAGCTCTCTAAGGAGCTTCTTCTGAATCTGCCCATACTCCGTGGCAAAGCTCACAAGCTCATTCATGATAATCGGCTTATTATAGAAATTCAGGTAGAGAACTACCACGAAATATAGACCGGTGAATGCTAGCAAAATAAGACCTGCTGTGAAATCAACAGTAAACACCGCTATATTGATCAGAATCAGCAGAATTCCAAGATATGTAAAGACACGAAGATATGTCTTAAGCTTCCCCTTTAACTTAACTCTGTTCTTGTTAGGCATTATTCTAAGTCCTCTTCCCCAAAAATTTGGACATGTTATCACTTACTATAGTATAGCACAAAACTCCGTGATAGAAATCTCTATCACGGAGTTTATAAACTAAAGCATATTTACTTTTATAACGCCTTAATTATGGTATAAGTCTACCTTCTCCATCAAATGTATACTTGTGGAAATATCTTGTGATCGTCTCGTTTCTTGCAAGTGTTCCATCCTTCTTAGCATAGTATGTATAACCATCTACTGTAAACATAGCATCCTTGGCAAGTCTACCGTTCGCCTTACCATAATATTTCTGTCCTTCAAACTCAACAATGCCCTTAACAGCCTTGCAGTCATCGCCCATGATGTACTCTGAGTGGTATTTCTCAATCTTTACATTACGTGCAAGCTTACCATCTGCAAGTGAGATGTAGTAGTCATCACCGATATTGATAAGGCCTGACTTGGAAATCTTACCATCTGCCTTAGCATAGTACTTATCGCCGTTGTAATCGAAGATAGCTGATGTTACAAGCGCACCTGTATTATCGAGGTAGTAATCTGAGCCGTAAACAGTAACAATCTCATTCTGAGCAATTCTACCATCTGCAAGAGCTCTGTACTTCTTGCCATCATAGTTAACCCACTTAGTAACAGCCATTACACCAGTTTCTTCATCAAAGAAACGACGGATTCCGTCTACATAGTGGAAGCCTCTGAGCTTATCGCCATTCTCATCAATGAGGTAGTATCTGCCATACTTCTTAACCAATGTAGCTGTTGGCTCTGGAGTAGGCTCATCTGATCCAACTGAAACAAGTTCAATTTCTGCTCTGTCACGAACTCTCAGGCACGCTCCGTCAGGATTGTAGTATGAAAGACCAACTGCGCTTACAGTGTTTCCAACTACAGCATCTGCAGCTACTGTATCATTTCCGTCAGAAGCAAGGATATAACCATCGATGAATACTCTTGCCTCAACGCCTGACTCATCTACAACGTAGAAGTAGTCAACACCTGAAGAGTTAGTTACAACCTTTGTAACCTTACCTTCAACCTTAAGAAGTGATCCGCCAAGTGCGTTGTAATCAGCAGCCTGCGCAGTTGTTACTTTCTTAGGCTCAATAACCTTCTTCTCAGCATCAAGAACCTTGTAGTTGTAAATCTGGATTTCCTTATCGCCCTGATATCCATCTACAAATCCTGTTACTCTTACCTTAGTTCCAAGTTCGATACCTGTATCAGCGATAGGGAATACTGTTGTACCAGCAGTCTCATCCTGAATATAGATTGTATCAAAGAACTTATTTCCTTCTACTGCTGTTCCTGCTGTTACATAACCTTCTACTGTGAAAATATCACCAGGCTCACCAGCACGAAGCTCAGCAATTGTGCTAACCTTGATTTCTTTCTTGTTCTGTGAGAGGTAGTTCAGAAGAATGTTGCGGTTAGAGTAGTACTCCTGTCCGCCGTAATCAAGCTCTGTCTTAACCTCAAAGTTTGAAAGGAATACAGTACCAGCAACAATGATCTCTGATCCACTTGAAAGTGTTTCTCTTGCTGCTGCAACTACGCTTCCCTTAGGAACTTCAACATACTGACCGCCAAACTCCTTGCAGTCCTTGGTGTATGTTGTTGCATGACCATAAACAATAGCTTCTGCCGTACCAGCTGCAACAGCTTTCTCGTCAAGACGAACTGAGCATGCACTGTATGCGCTATATACCTGAGTATCTGATACTCCCTTTGTAAGGTAGCAGTCTCTGTTATGCTTATCAAAGTAGAGTCTGTACTCCTGACCGCCATTCTTGTCATTATCAACGATCTCGTCAGAGTTAAGTCTTGTTGTAGCACCAACAGCTTCAAGAAGCTTATTGATCTCTACTGATGACTGTCCATCCTTGGTATCCTGATAGTCAGCAATACCGCAGACAATAAGATTTCCGCCATTAGCCACAAACTCTTTAACCACTTCGATAAATGAATCCTCAAAGTGCTTTACATCGCCATACCTGGTGTTCTTGTTAGGAGCTGAAACTACGAGAACAGCTGCATCTGCAAGAGTCTCTCTTGTAATCTCATTCTTAACAACATCAACCTTAACATAATCGCCAGCAGCGATATCTGCAAAGTTTCCAACGTTACCAGCATAGTAACCTGATACATAGTCGTTAAGGTGTGAACCATCTACAACCACGTGTGAAACCATCTCAGGTGCTACGAATACAACATCCATAGATGCTGTGTACTTCTTCTCTTTACCGTTAAGATAACCTGTAAGAACTACTTCTACGTACTTCTTACCTACTTCGTTACAAGTGTACTCAAAAGTATCATCGAACTCACTCTGGCTCTTGATCACAGATGTGTTCTCGTCAAGCTCAAGGCTGCGAACAACTTCACCAGAAACATTGTATGTGATAGATGTTACTTCAAAGTCAGATGCTTCGTTGTTGTAGAAGTTAGCCTTAACCGTTAAAGGCTCTCCTGCAACAGGAAGTGCTGTCTCAGTTGTGATTGATCCGATACCAACTGCCTCTACATCTGAAAGCCATACAGGAGCTGTAACTGCAATGTTACCATCTGCCTGAGTTACTCTGATGTAGTAGTAGTTATAGTTAGGAGCAAGTGTAAAGGTTGTCTCAGCTTCTGCCTCTGCAACAGTCTTAGATGCTACAGAAACACCGCCGTTTGCAATAACCTCTACAGTCATTCTGCCTGAATCTGTAGGATCTGATGTCTTAACCTTGATGTTAACCTCTGAAGGTGTCTCCTCAAGGATAGTACCCATATCTTCACCGTTAAGTGTGTAGTAGATACTAAGGTCATTATCTTCTGTTGCATATACTCGCATGTTACGGATAGCATCGTAGATGTTCTCACGTGAAAGAGTATCTGCAAGAATTACAGTTCTTCCTGTGTTAGCATCTCCCCATCTGCCCTTATGGTTATCCTGGTTGTTTGCAGGAGCTACATGCCAGCCCTTATCAAGTGCTCTTGTGTAATACTCATATGAAGGGAAGTAACCTGCGCTTCCGATAGCACCTTCACCGTTACCAACCTCGATAAGAGTGATCTGCTGGTCATTAGCCTTAGTATAGTAAGCAAAGTCATAGAAATCACCGAAGGTTGTACCTGGGTGGTTGAACATGCTGATTGAATCAGGTGTGTTAACGAGCTGTGCATAGTAGTTCTGAAGAGCTGTTCTGGACTTACTCTCATAACCTGTCATGTTACGGCTCATGAATCCGCCTGTATTAAATGTGTTCATATGACCAGGAGCTCCGCCTGACCATGTCATCTCGTATCCGTAAAGAGCTACGAAATCATCTGCTGTGTACTTATCAGCAAGCTGATGTCCCTCAACCCACTCTGATGATACAGAACCATCTGTGATAGTTGCCTGTGTATCATTGTCAAAAGAGTTTGAGTGGTCTGTTACTGCAAGGAAGTCAAGGTTCTCAACTTCGTTAGCAGCGTGATTGAATGCTTCGTCACAAGTACCAGCACCATCTGAGTAGCTTGTGTGTGAGTGAAGCTGTCCAAAATAAATGTTGTAAGACTCATTAACTCTCTCAGTAAATGTGAAAGTAGCTACTGCACTGTCAGCGTAATTCTCGCAAGTTGCCTTAGCAAGTACAGTTGCTGGAAGAGTCTCAAGCTTGAATGGTTCCTCATAATCAAGCCATGTCTCGCCATTATCAAGAGAGTAGAATATCTTAGCTCCCTCTGTTGCTGTTGCAAGAGTAACAACATTGCTCTTTCTGATTGCACCGCCGTTAGGACTAGCCTTAACAGTTGCAACCTGTGCCTGTGTATAAACAAATGTCTTCTTAACACTGTCTGAACGGCCTTCGCTTGTAGCATATGCTACTACTGTAGCCTTCTTGACAACATCAAGTGCAGAAGAAGTAACAAACATATCCTGTGTAAGAACAGGCTTAGATGCATCGCTATACTCTGCGAACTCGCTATCATTGATTGAATATAGAATTGTAGCGCCTTCTGTAGCGCAGCTCATTGTAAGTTCCTGTCCAAAAGGAGTCTCGCCTTCTTCTGGAAGAATACTTACTGAAGCAGTGATATCAGGAGCTGCTACAGGGCTACCTGTAATCGTGATTGGATTAAAGCGGTTTACTCCGCCACTTGCTACAGTTTTTCCATTGATTGATGTTGAATCTGCAGGTCCAATCTTGAAGTAGAGCTTATCAACATGCTTAACTGTAGCTGGAACGCTGAAAGTATACTCTTTCCAGTTAGTAGATACTTCGAACTTATCTCCAATATTTGAGAAATTCTCGCCATCTGTACTGTAAGCTACTGTCCAGTTCTTGGCACCAGTATTTGAACCCTTCATGGAGAATGTAAGCTTGTAAAGACCATAACCCTTACCAGTTACTGTTACAAGGTAATAATCCCCTGAAGTCATTCCCTTTGAACCAAGAATGCTTACATTGTTATCTCCGCTCTTATAGGTATAAACAGGAGAAACCTGCTTGCCACTCTGATAAGCTGTTATTTCATGATCCTTGTTCTTGCCATCGTTGACTGCAGCACCATCTGCATAAATAACAAGGTCTGATGCAAATGCTGAAACGTCACTTCCTGTAAATGTTGCGATGTTCATTGTAACAGTGTCATCTACAACAGGGTCTACAGGCTGTGAAGGCTGTGGAGTTACAGGCTCATCCTTAACAACCTCTACCATCTCATGAGTAGCATCAGAATAAAGAACTATCTGAATGCCCTTATAATCGCTGACAGCGGCTGTTACATTAACCTTGGTGCCTTCTTCGAGCTCGCCAAAAGCCTTAGTAACATTATTCTTGTCATAAACAAGAATTGTTGTATCTCCACTGGCAAGTGTTACCTTGCCCTTTGTAATATCAGCCTTAGATGAAACAGTTACGTTCTTGAGAATAACTCTCATGCACTCATAGTCATCATGATTAGCTACAAGTGTTGCAATCTCGTCACCATCAAAGGTTGTAAATCCATAGTCTAATGTGTTAGTTTTGTCATTCTCTACAAGAGTTGCACCAGACAACTCAAGAAGTCCGTTGTAATCCTGGAATGTTCCCTTTGCTGTTACAAGATTGCCAACAGCAAGTCCTGTAATACCATACAGGCAAATAGCACCAGTATCATCCTGCACATAAGCGTTCTTGCCACTTACATAGTTAACAACGCCCTTTACAGTAAATTCTCCAGATGCCTTTTCCTTTACTTCCTTAATAGAAGTAATTGTTACGGCTGCAGCTGCCACTTCTTCGGTCTCTTTAATCTCAGTAGGCTCAACTGCCTCCTCTTTTACCTCTACTGGAGTACCTTCTGTAGCTACATCTGTCTGCTCTATAGCAGGTGCAGCCTCATCCACGGTAACTTCAGCAGAAGCTTCTTCAGATGTAGCCTCGCTACTAGCATCAAACACAACAACTTCTTCGTCAGATGATGCTTCCAGGCTAGCTTCTGTCACAGCAACTTCAGTTCCCTCTGTAGCAAATGCTACAGTGCTTGTAGACTGAAACGCTGTTGTTACTGACACAAATCCAGCAAGGATAAGGGCCAATAAACGCTTTCTGTTCTTCATACGCTCCCACCTTTCAATACTTTTTCTTCCCTCTCTCAATTTCTTTTCTCTATAGTGGCAGAGAGAATTGCCACTATCGGTACTGTAAGTACTATCCCTATACTGCCTGCCAGCCCCTGAATAACTTCTCTCGCAACCATATCAGTGTTGATAAGCTGCGTAAAACCAACGTTGTAATAATAGATAAGAAGGAGAAGTGTAAAGGATGATCCTACAAAAGCAAGGATCAGGGTGTTGGCCATAGTTCCCATAGCATCACGTCCAATGTTCATCCCTGAACGAAATAGCTCCATGGCCGTCATCTGGTCGTTAACCTCGTGAAGCTCATGTACGGCAGATGCAATGCTCATTGCAACGTCCATTACTGCTCCCAGAGATGCGATCAGAATACCCGCTGTAAAAAGACCTGAAATTTTCATTCCATGGTCTGTACCGATCAACAATAACTCTTCAGCCTCATTAGTCTGAAATCCTGAAATGTGTGAAACATAGCCGGCGAATGCCGCAAAAATACTTGCGATCAAAACTCCCGCAAGAGTTCCGAGTGCACCACTGATGGTCTTCTTATTGATCCCATCAATCAAAACAAAAGTGAATACCGTAGTATAAAAGACAATTAGAACAGTAGCAGGTATGGCTGGAAAACCATACTCAAGAAGCGGGAACAATATCCACACTATAGCAAAAAGAGTAAACAACAGAGAAACCAGCGCCATAGCGCCCTTGCCTCTTCCTATTAATATAAGAGACAACGCAAACACTCCAAACATCACCAAAAGTATCCCGGTTCTGTCATAGCTATAGATAAAAGCACTATAGCCTTCGCCCTGAGGATCAAGACGCACAATAACTCTCGTCCCTTCCTGCGCATTTATATTAAACAGTGCGCTCAGGTAATTAGTGGTCTGATACTGTTTGCCCTTAAAGGCTCCAGATGACACCTGTACTATAACTTCCTGTGATCCACGAAGGATTCCTTCTGTATTCTCATCTCTCTGGGTATTATCCTGAATAAGCTGCGTTACACGCGCTCTGACGAAATGCGATGTGGCACTGGTATCGGACTTCTCTACCAGTCCAAATCTGATCAGACAAACAGACACGACAAAAATTGCCACCAGAATAGTAATGGCCGCAATACGTTTAAAGTCCCATTTAGGATTAAGAGTCCTTGTCCCCCGAACATTCCCCATTATTCGACAGTAGCTCCTCTAAAAATACATGACTAAAAACCGATAAAAAACGCACGCCTGAATTATTATTTTCAAGGGGTGCGTTTAATATTCTAACAGATTAAATTCATAATTACTACATTAAATCTTAAGATAATTTTAATATTTTTTGCTGAAGGACAGAACGTTATGGTTGTCCTCATATTTATAAGTCATAGAAGTCATTGTCTTCTTGACCATAAATATTCCAAGGCCACCAATCTGCCTCTCACTTGGAGGCTTTGTGACATCAGGATCAGGCTTTTCCAGTGGATTATACTTAAGTCCACCATCAATAAACGTAATCGTAACCTCCTGATTCTCATCAGATACGATCACCTCAATCGGCCCTGTTCCCGAATCCGGGATGGAATCTCCGTTTTCATCCAGTTGCCCATAGGCATAGTGGGCCACATTAACGTAGATTTCTTCCACAGCCACAATTATCTGGTCATGGACAAGTTCGTCGGTAATGTGTTCACTTATGATATCATCGACAAAACCTGTAACCACGTTTAAATTGTCCATCGTAGCTTCTAATTTAATATTTTTATCCATTATTCAATCTTCAAAAAGTCTGAGAAACCTGTAATTTCGAATACTTCCTGAATCTGAGGGCCTGCGTTTTTGATAACAAGCTCGCCCTGATCATTCATAACCTTCTGAGCATTAAGGATTACCCTTAGGCCTGCAGAGGAAATAAACTTAAGGTCAGTAAAATCAAGTACCATCTTCTTGGTGCCACTAAAGGATTCTTTAAGTGCTGCATCAAGATTAGGTGCTGTTGTAGTATCCAGCTTACCCTCAAGAGCAATAATAACTTCATCACCGTTTTGAGTCTTGTTGATTGTCATGGTTATCTCCTCCATGTTCTTTTTAATGGTTATTTTTATAGTAGCACATTAACGAGTTTCTGTGCAAAAATATCCGGATTATCCATAATAAACATATGGTTACCCTCAAATTCTTCAGATCTAAATTTATTGGCTGTGTTTTCCCTATACCAGTTAACCAGCTTAGGAGAAAATATAGACCCCGGATTAGCATAGAAATATACCAAAGGAACATTCATCTTTTTGACAACAGCTCTGTTATCCTGCGCATCCAGTGATTTGATAAGGCTTCTAAGTACGGTCTCATCACAATCATCAAGTCTCATTTTGATCAGTCTGTCCAGAACAGGCTTGGGAACCTCAATAAGCTCAGGCATTGACTTAAGGGAGAAGTCCTTGTAAATAGTATAGAAATCATACTTCTCGTAATCATCTGCTTCTTTTATTAATGAATCTTCTATCTTACTGCCAAGCTTCCACTCCGCGTCATTTAGCTGCTTGGGAGACATATCACAGATAATGGTCTGCTTGATCTTGCCGCAGCCATACATATCAATGTACTTAAGAGCTACAGCGCCGCCCATGGACCACCCAAAGAGGTTGATATCCTTAAGTCCAAGGGTAGTGATCAGTTCATTAAGGTCTGAAGCCAGAGTCTCTATTCCAACCTGTTCCTTGTTGGCATCCTTACTCTCTCCATGTCCGCGAAGGTCATAGATGATAAATCTTGCCTTTTCCTTCATAAGCTCAACCGGTCTTGAATAGATCTCGTGAGAGCTTGCCCATCCATGCACCATTACAACAGTTTTCCTGCCACTTCCTATATCCTGGTAAAAAAGCTGTTCTCCGTCCTTTAATGTTAACCAGCTCATTTAGTCCTCCTGGAAGAATTTAGTCACGTCATCAAGAACTTCAATACTTTCCGGCAAAAAGCTCTTCTGTGCAGGAAATGCATGTGTCAGTTCCTTGTTCCCTCTATAGAACATGACTTTGCATTTATTTCCCGCTCTCTTAAGAGCATCAGCAAAAGACAAAGTGTATTTGCCAAGAAAATCCACATCACTGGATGTCAGATGCATCGGCGGGAGAATATTTATTATCTCCGGATTTTCCGGGTTCATGAGCTTCATGAATTCCTTGTCCTTGCGCATTTCCTTGAATATCTGCTGCGGATAAAGTACCCCAATGAGATCTAGCTTATCTGTGTAGTACATTCCGCTAAAACATGCCATTTTCCTTATATTAAGTGTAGAAGTTCTGCAGTTTATCTTTTCCCACAGAGCCTGAGATCTGTGTATAGCCACAGTGTAGATTGACAAATAAGCTCCAGCGCTCTCTGCCACTACATTTACCCTGTCCCTGTCGCCATTATAATCCTGCAGATGCTTGTCTACATATCTAAAACCTGCTGCCACATCTGCGATTTCCTGCATGAGTGTTGCGTCATCCATCAGACGATATGAAATAGCAAATACCAGAAATCCCCTGATAGCCAGTAGCTGACACAGGTTATACTCGATGGTCTGATTGCCTGTGTACAACCCTCCGCCATGTACCATGATGATAACTGGGAGTTTTGCACCAGACTCAGCATACTTTTTACCTCTGTAGACATCCACCTTAAGAGGATTTCCATCATCTCCACGGTATTCCAGATTAAGTTCCGCTGAAATATCATCCCTTATAACCGGAGTAATTGACTCCAGTATCGGGTCTGCTTTCCTCTGAACAAGCTTGGAAAAGTAGTACATAAAGCTGTTCATAGCTTAATCCTCATAGTAATAGTCAGTCTTGGAAGGCTCAAACAGAACTGCAAGCATTGCCATAAGCTGCTTCTTGGACTCTTCTTCTGGGTTCACATCCGCAGCTGCAGGCTTAGCGTTCTTTTTCTGACCAGCCTGTCCAATGATATTCATGACAATAATTCCAATCTTCTGCAGAATTTTATTCATGTCATGGACATTTCCATTAATATCTTTCCATATTAATGGGTTGTTAACTGCAGGAGCAGCCATTGGTCTTACCATAGGCACCATGCGAGGCGCCTGCATCTGCTTAACTGGCCCAATACTGAACAAATCCTTATCTGACTTCGTTCTTCTGCCAACTGCCTTCATCAGATAGTTATTCAGGACTACTATCTGAGGGTGGGCTCCATGCTTAGCAAAGAAAGCCTGAAGTGCTGCCATTTTCTCTTTTTCCATCTTCTCTGTGAAAAGATATACCACATCAAGGCTGGATGCATTCATCTTATGTCCCTTGGCATAATTTACGATTCTCTCGATATCGATTCTCCTCAGGAACAGGTAGTTAACGTGATTTCTGCACACATTCTTGAAGAACTTCTTGTTATAGCCTGCCATATGAGTGATAACAAGCTGATTTCCAAGGAAAAATGTAAGCTGAAGCTGATTGATCATGGCTGCACGCGCATACAGATCACAGGACAATGCAGTGATCGCTGTCCTTCCATCCTTGGCGTAGAGTGAGCCAAGCTCATAGATACTCTTGTTTATCTGATCATCAGAAAGCTCCACTACTTTATACTTATCCTCAGTGTCATTAACTTCATGGAAAATGACAGTAGGTTCATCAGTGTTATCAGAAGTAACGATTGGTGTCGCCTCATATTTCTGGATAAGCTCTGACATGAAGCTTATTCCCTGAACCTTCTTAAGGAGCTTGACGTTATTCTTCATCAGATTGAGATTAGCTTCAGCAATCTCTTTCTCCTCGAGCTTGGATTCCAGAACTATAATATTTCTAAGACCAAGCTTGTCCTTGTTATCCACAAGATACTTAGCATAGCTTGGAGGAGTCGCATAATCTGTGAGGATCACGTCTGTGATCTTCTCATTCTGTATCAAGGTAGCAAGCTGCTCAGGATAGCCCAGAATCTGATATGGGCAAAGAGATACTACCGCGCCTGTCATATTAAGTGCGTAGAAGCTGTAGATTGCCTCCGTTGTCATAGCACCCGGAATCGCAACACGGGCTTTATTCTTGCCTGTAAGACCTATAGCAGAAAATACTTCTGCATAGTTATCCCATTTTCTGAACATCTGACGGTAGCTGACCGCCTTGTCGTTACTCTTAAGGGCAGGTGCATCAAGTCTGTCATCTCCAAAGGAATTGACTGTTCTGATAGCCTTATGGAGCTTGATCTTACCAAGCTTTCCTGTCTCCATCTGCTTTTTAAGAGCCTTGAAATCCTTTTCCTGCTGAACAGAGTTAAGCTGTCTTTCTGCATAGATAGCAGCCTCTTTTTCAAAGAATTCCAGCATTTTATTGTTGGCATCGATACTCTGCTCAAGGTCGGGATGTGCAAAGTTAAAGGTATGCATCAGGTAATCTTCGCTGTAATAGAGCATCTTGGAAGTCTTGCCCGCACGCTTTAATGCTTTGTTAAAAGAAATAGTGTACTGGTTAAGGAAATCGCCCCTACTTGTAACAAGGAAGGTAGGCGGAAGGTTATTAACAATTTCAGGGTGCTCAGGGTTCATGTACTGGATGAAATTAGGATCATCCTTCCTGTCACCGTAGAACTGCTCAGATAAAAGAGCTCCCAAAATATCGTCCCTGTTGGTATAGAACATACCACAGGAAATACCAAGAGCCTTGAATACCATACGGCTTGGCTCATGGCCGATAACCTTCTGAAGCTTAACTGAATTCTTCATGGCAGCTGTATAGATAGCAAGGAATGCTCCTGCACTATCGGCTGTCAGGAATATTCTGGAGTAATCAACATCGTATTCAACCAGCTTTTTACCCACAAGATCCAGTCCGGCGCAGACATCATCAAGCTGCTCGCAGACATTGGCTCTAGGCGCAAGCCTGTACTCTATAGCGAATACAAGATAGCCCCTTGAAGCCAATTCTCTTGACAGATTAAGGGAAATCTTACGATCTCCGGTAATAAGTCCGCCGCCGTGAATAGCAACGATTACAGGAAGTTCTCTGCCTTCATACTCTTTGCCTGAAGGTTCAAAAATATCCATGGCAAGAGGGATTCCTTCACGGTTAATATACGGATTGTTCCTAAGTTCCCTGACATTCTTGGGAACCTCTTCCTCTGATGGTTGCGCAACACTACCTGTGTTTAATCCCTGGAGCACCTCGAGTCCGATACGGATAGCTCCGCGCCTAATTTTTCCGGCCATAGCAGCATTTTTATCAGCCATGATGAATTCCTCCTTTCCGGATATCATTTAAGTTTTCCTAGTCCTCTTTCATTCATTACATCTACAAAGATCTTGTCATAAGTAGGTATCATGCCAGGATCGTTATGTAAACTAAAGTGATCTCTGTCAGGGAATTCAATAACCCTGAAATCTGCAGAGTTCTGCTTTGCAAGGGCTACTCTGATCTCAATCTCCTCCTGGGTATTATTCTGCATTGCAAGAAGGAGTATTGTAAGACCTTCATAGCACTCAAAGCTCTTAGGTCCAGCATTGAGGAAACTAAGCATACTGTACGCAAATAGCATGTTCTCCTCAGGAATATTGTTCTCTTCAAACTTCTGAACAAGGAACTCATCCAGATCTTCATGCTTATAAGTCTTAGCGAAGCTCTCGCCCTGTGAAGGAACCATGTCAGAGTCGCCAAGGAATACAGTAGGTGCACTTCCTCTGATTCTTCTGGTCTTGGAGGCCAGACTGTGTCCAAGCTCTCCACCAAAGGAATATCCGATAAATCCGAATATGCCGTCGTCCTTAGGAATAGACAGCTCCAGAAGAGTCATAACAGAGTTGGATACCTCATCGAAGTTCTCACCTGGATACAACTCGTTGTAGTTGTAGTTAATATCTTCAACTACGATTACGTTAAATCTCCTGCACCAGTCATCCACAAAGTGCTGAATACTCATCTGAAGAACGATTCCCAGAGTAATTACCATTGTAGGCTTTTCTGGAACATACTCATTGTAGTACTCGAAAACTCTCATTCCCTTGCGCTCAAGCTTTCTGACAAAGGATGTGCCCAGCATATCTGTAAGAGCAAAGTTATCCTTGGTTATATCTGCAAGATAGGACATTACCTTGGTGGACAAAAGATATCCTGTAAGTCCTGTGCAAGCACTGATAACTGGATGGCACGCTATTACAAGGAAGCTTTCATCGCCCTTTCCTGTGATGCAGAATACGTTAAAGAGCTGCTCTGTAAGAGTATTAACCTTCTTATCCAGAAGCTCTGTATGAAGCTTCATAGCCTCTTTTTCCGGATCTGTCTTACCAGCATCTATGAAGGTTGCAGTGAGCCTTCGGCTTGTAAATACGAGCCTGTCTGCTTCCACGTTCTCATGAGCAAAGGCAGTATTAACAACTGTAAATCTGCTGTTTACCTTATCAAGAGTCTTCTGAAGGTCTTCTTTACCAATCTTGGTGCCAACCTTGAATACTCCTGCGTAGTTGTACTTACTAATGTCGCTGCCTTCAAGTATCTGAGTAAGATCATCTGCTTCAGCCTGTGACAGAGGTCTTATACTCTCAATTGCTTCTCCTGCAGAAGTTACCTCATTCATTACGTAGTCAAACTCTTTCTGTGACCACTCCTTCTCCTGATAATCTTCAGCAGTGTAGATAGTTTCTTTCTGAGCATTCAGGAAAAGAACTTCATCCTGCAGCTGAGTTAAGATATTCTCTGCAATACTCTCTATCTTGTTCTTACTGTAAATAGCCTCATTGTAAGTAATATCGATTCCGAAGTTACCGCCAGTAACCACGCAGTTAATGTTAATATCAGAGCCAAAGCCATTTTCGCCGAGGTTACTATCTGCAAATTCTGGAAGCTCAAGTACTCCCTGAACTGGCTCGAAGTATCCGCCTGACCTGTCGGCATCATCCATTTCACCCAGATAGTTAAAGCTGATCTTGGCAATATGATCTGCTGAGTATGTAACCTTATTATCTCCATCTATGAAGCGGAGAATGTTGTAGCCAACACCCTTAACAGGAACTCTGTGAAGAGTTTCCTTGGTAAGTACCAGGTCAGCTTTAAGGTCATCTCCCTTACCACCTGTGATTCCGCTCAGTACAACTGGGTAGATAGAAGTAAACCATCCAACTGTTCTGTCAGTAGCAAGCATTTCAGAGATATCCTCTCGTCCATGGCCCTCAAGCTGAATAGAAACGTCAGATACTTTTTCTTCCTGACAATAAGCTCTTGCAACTGCTGTGATGAGAACATCGTTCATATCAAGATGGATCACATCTCTCTTAGCACCCAGAAGGGCCATTGTATTGCTCTTGTCCATCTTAAAGCTTACAGAGCCAAAGGTTCTGTTATAATCCTTGGCATCTGAATATGGCATTGAAGAAAGCTTCTCTTGAACCTTATTCCAATATGGAATCTCTGATGCAAGAACGTCACTGTTTCTATAAGTCTTAAGAGCATTTACATAATCTCTGTAAGTACTTGTCTTGGAATCAAGAGTAATCTCTTTATCCCTGAGTGTAAGCTTATAAGCCTTCTCAAGATCCTGAACAATGATTCTCCAGGATACACCATCGATGATAAGGTGATGCGCTGCAATAAAGATCATATCCTGATCATTACCATGAATAAGTGCTACTCTTACAAGAGCCTTCTCCATGTTGATACCATTCTTTACATCACTGCAGATCCTTGCCACATCACTATCTGACTTGGCTGTGTATTCCTCGAGTGGCACGTCACTACTTACGCCATTTACAAGGAGTTTACCATCTCTATAAACTGCCCTTAACAGGTCATGCTGATAGAAAATAGCCTTAAGTGACTCTTTTAACTTATCTATTTCTGCACGCTTCTTCATACCAAGCAGAATCTGCTGTGTGAAGTGTGCGCCCTGTGGAAGATCAAGGTCCTTATAGAAGGCTACGATCGCACTGTCTTCAATCTCTCCCTCTATTGGATTCTGATCTATGTCGATGAGGAACATTTCTTTCTCAACCTTGGCAGCAATATCACGTGCGGTCTGCAGGCTGAGGATATCGCCAATCCTGAGCTGTATTCCCTTGTTATGAAGGATACTTACAAGTCTGATTCCTTTGATGGAATCCCCGCCAAGTGCCTGGAAGCCTGCTGTTACGCTAACCTTATCAGTCATTCCAAGAGCTTCCTGCATAGCATCAGCTACTATCTCTTCATACTTGGTCTCTGGCTCAACATAAGCGTCTTCGTTCATTATCTCTGGCATAGGAAGAGCCTTACGGTCAACCTTGCCATTGACTGTCATAGGAATAGCATCAAGTGCTACAAATATGGATGGAACCATGTAATCAGCAAGCTTCTTGGCCATATACTTGCGCAGATCTTCACTTACCTTATCTGCTTCAAGGCTTGCCTTCATAGCTTCCTTGAGTGTGAAGTACAGGATCAGCTGATTCTTTCTGACATCAGCTACTGCCTGCTCTACAGCGTAGTGATCATCAGCAATCTTCTCAATTTCACCAAACTCTACTCTGAAGCCGCGAAGCTTAACCTGATTATCTATTCTGCCCACATACTCAAGCTGATCGTCAGCATTGTATCTTACAAGGTCACCAGTCTTATATGCTCTAAGCTTGTTTCCAGCAACTGTTATCTCTACGAAACGGTCGCGGGTAAGTTCATCCTGATTCCAGTAACCCTCTGCAATCTGAGGTCCTGCCAGGTAAAGCTCACCTACCATCTGCTGAGGAAGGAGCTTGCCATAAGGATCACATACAAGGCTCAAAGTTCCCGGAACAGCTCTACCGATAGGAATATCTTCCTCATCTCCGTTTACTACATAGTAGGAAGAACATACTGTAAACTCAGTTGGTCCATAGCCGTTTATTACCTTGAAGGATGTAGCAGCAGAAGGAAGAAGCTTCTCGCCACCCATCATCAGGTAATCGAGGTCAAGATCCTGATCATACTTCATAAGTTCCATACCAATAAGTGTGGATACAGTAAGACCAGCAATCTTGTGCTCTGCTATATACTCATCCATCTCAGGAATATTCCTACGGAGGTCTTCACTGAAGATGTGAAGTGTTGCACCAACCGCAAGTGGACAAACAAGGTCATCAAGTGATCCATCAAATGCAAAGCTGTTAAAGTGTCCATAGCTCTTTTCCGCACTTATCTCAAGCGCCTTGGTTCTCCAGCTTGCAAAATGTCCAAGTGATCTGTGGCTCTGAACAACGCCCTTAGGTCTTCCAGTAGAACCTGAGGTATAGATCATGTAAGCATAGTTATTAAGAGTAGGAAGATTTATCTTCTCCTTACCATTTCTTGCAACTGCTTCGTCAATGATCTCCTGAGTCACAACAACCCTGGCTCCTGAATCCTCCAGCATATATCTGATTCTCTCTGGTGGATACTCAGGATCAACAGGAACATAAGCTGCTCTTGCCTTCATGATACCAAGCGCTGCTATTACAAGCTCTTTGCAGCGGTCCATCTTAACTGCAACAAAGCTGTTCTCTTTGACCTTCTGTGAAATAAGGTAACGTGCAAGGGCATCCGATCTCTCATTAAGCTCCTTGTAGGTCAAACTTCCCTTATTATCAATAACTGCCACATGCTCAGGATATTTTTCTGCCGATGCTACAAACATATCAATCCATGTAGCCTTATTCTCGGCTGCCTTTTCTCCCTTAGACAGCTCAAACAGAGCCTTTTCTGTCTTCTTATCAACAGTCTGAACAGCTGAAAGCTGCTCTTCTTTTGCAAGAGACTGTGAAGTCTGTGCGATGGCTTCTGCGAAGATCTTCATATCTTCCTCAGAATATCTGTTTCCGTCATATTCGATAGCGATATTGTAATCATCGCCCTCTGGATATACAGTTACAGCAATCGCAAACTTAGTAGTATCTGTTGAAAGAGCTATCTGCTCTATTCCATCAATCTGTCCACCTTCGAACAATCCGCCCTGGAAGATGTACATGATCTGCGCATGCTCGCCAAGGTCTGTAGCGATCTTTGTATATGGATACAGCTCGTTGGCTGTTGTTGCACGCATCTGCTCATTCATATCCCTTACAAAGGAAAGTGTATCTGCAGGAGAAGCGCTTCTGTCTACCAGAACAGGAAGTGTTCTTGCGAACATACCTACGCTGTTCATAAGTCTTGTATCAGCAGAACGTCCGCTACTGATAGTTACATAGAAGGACTTATCCTGTCTTGTTACTCTCTTTAAGGTCTCTGAGAATGCAGCCTGCATGAAGCTTGCAGCAGTAACCTTATTCTTCTTGCAGTACTTATCTATTGTCTTGGCACTAGTCTTAGTGTTGATTATTCCGTAGGCCTTTCCATCAGGCTTAACAGAATCCATGTAGGAAGCTGCCTCTGCGCCGCTAAGAAGCTTATCAAAGTATGTCTTGGCGTCATTGTAGGCCTGTCCCTTTATGTAATCCTGTTCAAAGAGTGCATACTCACAGCCTGAAACAGTCTCTTTTTCCAGAGTCTGTCCATTATAGGCTGCCATAATATCGCGCATGAGAACTCCAGCGGAAATTCCATCGTAGATAATGTGATGGATATCCATAAAGAGCCATGTCTTCTTAGGTCCGGCAATTACTCCGATTCTGTAGAGTCTGTCACCAATAAGGATAAATGGCTGAACTCTCTTCTGGAATTCTTCAACTGGTGGCTCTTCCGGTGAAGCGTTAAAGAGAATCTGAGGTTCCTCATCTCTTCGCTTCTGCATCAGCTCACCATCCTCGAATACAATCCTTGTACTAAGATATGGATGGGCATCAATTGCCTTAGCAACAGCACCTGCAAGGCGCTTAGCATCAACACCTTCAAATACGTACAGGTTAGGCACATTGTACTGAAGAGTTGATCTGTTAAGCTCCCACTCTACGTAGATACCGCGCTGGTTCTCAGAGATAGGATAATATTCCTGCTCCTCATAATCAGGGATGCCGAGGGCCTTCTTATCAGCGCCGCCATCAAGCATAGTTGCCACATCGCGGATTGTAGGAGTCTTTAATATATCTGCTACAGTAATCTTCCTGCCGAGCTCTTTATTTATCGCTGCAGCAAATCTCATGGAAACGATAGAACTCATTCCTGCTCCCAGAAGATCATCTGTAACACCAAAGTTCGAGCTTCCGATAGCCTTGTAAGCAAGGTCAAGGAGCTGCTTTTCAAGCTCTGTTTCTGGCTCAACCTTCATGAAGCCTTCAATCTCAGGCTCAGGCATAGCTTTTCTGTTAACCTTGCCATTAGGTGTAAGAGGCATGTCATCCATCAGTACGTAGACTGTAGGAATCATGTAGTCTGTAAGTTCTTTAGCCAGGAACTTACCAAGCTCCTTGGTATCTACCTTCTTACCA
>NZ_JAFRGN010000058.1 GCF_017433805.1 Butyrivibrio sp.
ACATAAATGGAGCTGCAAACATCTTAAGGAAAGTATTCCCAAAGGTAAGCCAATGGGATAGGGGCATAGTGGACATGCCCTGTTCTGCAGGATGCATAGAGCATCCTACAGGTTCATGCCGCCATGCGGCATAACAGAAACCCTTTCCGACGTGGAGTCGGTGAGGGTAGTTCATAAGAAATATTATCAAAAAAGCTATTGCTTTTATTTTGTTTATGGTTTAATATCAGATAACGGAAATCGGATACGTAAGATAGTTTCCGTCTTCCAACTTAATATTTGTTTGTTCTCTTATTCAGAGTGGTGGAGATACATAGGATCGATGAAGCCACGGCAACCCCTTTTAGGAAGGTGCCAACCTGAGCGTGCAATTCCCTTGTGGAATACGAGATGACATTTTAGATGTTGTTTCTACGAGCAATAAGAGGATCTGAATCGTTAATCAGTTCCGCTTGTTTGTGCACGCAACGAGCGGAATTTTTTGTGCGATAAGACCAAGGTCTATCATCGCAAAGAAAGGAAAAAAGAATGGATAAGTTTATTTTCACATCCGAATCAGTTACAGAAGGACACCCAGACAAAATCTGCGATAACATCTCTGATGCTATCCTTGATGCCTGCATGGCACAGGACCCAATGAGCCGTGTTGCCTGCGAGACAGCAACATGTACAGGTTTCGTTCTCATCACAGGTGAGATCACAACAAAGGCTAACGTTGACTACGCTAAGATCGCTCGTGAGACAATCAAAGAGATCGGCTATGATGATTCAGCTAAGGGCTTTGATGGCAACACATGTGCAGTTCTCGTAGCACTTGATCAGCAGTCAGCTGATATCGCTATGGGCGTTGATAAGGCTCTTGAGGCTAGAGAGAACCAGATGACAGATGAGCAGCTCGAGGCTATCGGTGCTGGTGACCAGGGTATGATGTTCGGTTATGCTACAAACGAGACAGAAGAGTACATGCCATACGCTATCAGCCTTGCACACAAGCTTACCAAGAAGCTTACAGAAGTTAGAAAAGATGGCACACTTGCTTACCTTAGAGCAGATGGTAAGAGCCAGGTCTCAGTTGAGTATGATGAGAACGGTAAGGTTAAGAGACTTGAAGCTATCGTTATCTCAACTCAGCACGATGAGAAGGTTACACAGGAGCAGATCCACGCAGATATCAGAAAGTACGTTATCGATGCAGTTGTAGATCAGGCTCTCGTTGATGACAATACTAAGATCTATATCAATCCTACAGGACGTTTCGTAATCGGCGGACCTCAGGGTGATGCTGGTCTTACAGGACGTAAGATCATCGTTGATACTTACGGCGGAGCAGCTCGTCACGGCGGCGGTGCTGTCTCTGGTAAGGACTGCACAAAGGTTGACCGTTCTGCAGCTTATGCAGCAAGATACGTTGCTAAGAATATCGTAGCAGCTGGCCTTGCTGACAGAGCAGAGATCCAGATCTCTTATGCTATCGGTGTTGCACAGCCTACATCAGTTCTTGTTGATACATTCGGAACAGGTAAGGTCTCTGATGAGAAGCTTACAGAGGCAGTTCGTAAGGTATTCGACCTTCGTCCAGCTGGTATCATCAAGATGCTCGACCTTCGTCGTCCTATCTACAAGCAGACAGCTGCTTATGGACACTTCGGACGTAACGACCTTAACCTTCCTTGGGAGCAGACAAACAAGGTTGAAGAGCTTAAGGCAGCAGTGCAGTAATTTAGGTTACTGATATAGGACGGCGGCCTCCGTTATGTATTCACATACAAACCTCCGATGATACTTCGTATCAAATCGGTTTGTATGCAAATATCATAACTGGAGCCGCCTGTTTTTATATCATGTTACCTGAACATTTTCTTTACCTAAGAGCTCTTCTAGAGCTTCGAGGGTTGTTTTATCCGCCTTTATGGTCTGAGCTTTTCCAAGCTTCTTGATCTGCTTGGTGTCGGTGAGGTAGATAGCGACTTCGTCGCGGCCATCACTTCCTGCGATTATCTTATTCACTGCATCAATCTTAGCTTCGTAGTCTTCCTTGTTAGGGAAGCGGAGCCAGACAGTCTTCTGTACTTCATCAAAGAGCATGATCTTGCTAGCAATGAGCTTGGCATCACGGTCTTCCTCGACGGAGACGCGGCCTTCTATGAAAATCTTCGCATCATCTGAGAGGCGAGGAGCGTTAGCTTCGTAGGTCTTGGGGAAGACAATAACTTCCACGGAACCTACAAGATCTTCAAGTGTCAAGAATGCCATGATCTGGTCATTCTTGGTGTACTTGATCTTCTTGTCGCTGATGATACCACCGATTGTGACAATAGCGTTGTCATGAACTCTTGGCTCACCAGTTTCATCCTCTATATAGAAATCTGTAGTCTTGTTAGTTACCTTCTTTTTCCAGATTCCCTCGTATTCCTCAAGTGGATGTCCAGAAACATAGACTCCAAGCACCTCTTTTTCAAGCTCCAAAAGAAGTTCACGTGGGAATTCACCTACGTTTGGAAGTGGAACCTCGTACTGCTTCTTGTCCTCTTCTCCTGCAAAATCAAACAGAGTCATCTGGCCAGCCATGGAGTTACGGCCTGTGGTGTGGAGCTGATCCATGATGTGTGAATAAATAGTCATGTGCTGCTTACGTGTTCCCTCAAAGCACTCAAAGGCACCAGCCTTGATAAAGTTCTCCACAGCGCGCTTGTTGACGTCGTTCTCTCGGCCCTGCATTCTCATGAGGAAATCATTGAGATTCTTGAACTTGCCGTGGAGCTGACGCTCACGAACGATTGAAGCGATAACTGGTCTGCCAACGCCCTTGATAGCAGTAAGAGCGTAGCGGATAGCCTTTTTACGCCCGGGAGCTGAAGTCACAACAGCGCCAGGGATTGGCTTATCCGACTCAGCAGCATCAATCTCTGTAACTGAGAAGCCATCAAAGCCCTCATTAATATCCGGTGGTAAAAGAGCTATGTTCATATTCCTGCAGCTCATGATATAGCCGGAAACCTTGCCCGGATTATCAATAACAGAAGTCATGAGAGCTGCCATAAACTCAACAGGATAGTAGTATTTAAGCCATGCAGTCTGAAGCGCAACAACGGCGTAGCAGGCAGCGTGGGACTTGTTAAACGCATACTTGGCGAAATCCATCATGGAATCGTAAATTGCATTGGCAACATCTGGAGCAATGCCCTTGGAAGCACAGCCCGGAACGTTCTGCTCAGCATTACCATTTACGAAGTTAGCTCTTTCAACCTCCATGACATGCTGTTTCTTTTTACTCATGGCACGTCTAACAAGGTCAGCTCGTCCAAGAGTGTAGCCACCAAGCTGCTGAACTATCTGCATAACCTGCTCCTGGTAAACGATACAGCCATAGGTAGGCTTCAGGATTGGCTCCAGCTCAGGTGTCTGATAGGAAATGGCACCAGCGTCATTTTTACCCGCAATGTATTTGGGAATGAAGTCCATTGGGCCCGGGCGGTAAAGAGAAATGCCCGCGATAATGTCCTCCAGTGACTGAGGGCGCAGATCCTTCATGAATCCCTGCATTCCGCCAGATTCTAGCTGGAATATACCATCGCAGTGTCCGCTTCCGATAGAAGCAAGAACCGCAGGGTCATTGTAATCAATCTCATCTATATTAATATAGTTGGCATCTCCAGGCTTGGCGCCAAGAGAACGATTAGCAAATTCAGTAGCATCCTTAATTACAGTAAGGGTGCGAAGTCCCAGGAAGTCCATCTTGAGAAGACCAAGCTCTTCAATGGTGGTCATGGTGAACTGAGTCGTGATGTTACCTTCGGCAGAACGTGACAGAGGAACAAGGTCCTCAGCCGGTGCCTGACAGATAACTACACCTGCAGCGTGGATTGAAGTGTGGCGAGGAAGGCCTTCAAGCTTCTTACACATGTCGATGAGCTTGTGAACAGTCTCGTCAGTCTCATACTGGCTGCGAAGCTCAGGGTTCATCTCAAGAGCCTTATCCAATGTGATGTTCAGCTCAGTTGGAACCATCTTGGAAATCGTGTCTCCAAAGCTATAGGGAAGGTCCATAACCCTGGCAACGTCGCGGATAACACCCTTGGCAGCAAGCGTACCAAAAGTGATGATCTGCACAACCTTGTCAGCGCCGTACTTCTCGGTAACATAATCTATAACGTCCTGACGTCTCTCGTACTCGAAGTCCACGTCGATATCGGGCATGGATACACGCTCAGGATTCAGGAATCTCTCAAAGAGAAGATCATACTTGATAGGATCAATATTGGTGATGTGCATGCAATAGGAAACGATACTTCCGGCAGCAGAGCCTCTTCCAGGGCCAACAGCGATGCCATTTTCACGGCAGTAGTTGATGTAGTCCCAAACAATAAGGAAGTAGTCAACGTAGCCCATGCGCTTGATAACGCCCAGCTCGTAGTCCAGTTTCTCTTTTAACGTGCCATCATCGTCAGGATAGCGCTCGTGCAAGCCATCCAGACAGAGCTTGTTGAGGTAAGTCCAGGAATCGTATCCTTCAGGAACCTCGAAATGTGGGAGCTTAGTAACGCCAAACTCAATCTCAACGTGGCATCTGTCCGCAATTTTCTGCGTATTATCAAGGGCTTCCTGTGCATATGGGAAAAGAGAACGCATTTCCTCTTCACTTTTAACGTAGTACTGACCGCCTTCGTAGCGCATGCGGTCTTCGTCTGTCACTTTTTTACCAGTCTGGATGCAAAGAAGCAGGTCATGGGCCTCCGCATCGTCAGCGTAGGTGTAGTGGCAGTCGTTGGTTGCAACCAGCGGAATATCAAGCTCCTGTGAAAGAGCCATGAGAGAAGCGTTAACCATGCGCTGCTCTGGGATTCCGTGATCCTGAAGCTCCAAAAAGAAATTGCCGTGGCCAAAGATATTGTCGAGGCGCATAGCTGCCTCTTTGGCCTTATCAGGAGTTCCCTTTACGATGTTCCTGGGGATCTCGCCTGCAAGACAGGCTGAGAGCGCGATAATACCCTCGTGGTACTGCTCAAGGAGCTCCATATCAACACGGGGCTTGTAGTAGTAACCTTCAGTAAAGCCGCGGCTGACGATATGGGACAGGTTGGCGTAGCCCACATTATTCTCGGCAAGGAGAACCAGGTGATAGTAACGATCGTCGGAAATACCGGTCTCTTTTTCAAAGCGGGAGCCGGGAGCCACGTAGACCTCGCATCCAATAATAGGATTGATCTGTGCATCCTGGCAGGCCTTGTAGAAATCGATAACTCCGTACATGACACCGTGGTCTGTGATAGCACCAGCAGTCATGCCCAGGTCTTTAAGTCTTTTCACATATTCTTTTATCTTATTGGAACCGTCCAGAAGAGAGTATTCCGTGTGGACGTGTAAGTGAGTAAATCCCATGTTTCCCCCAAACTTTTCGTAAAGCTATTGAAGAAATTATATCACATATGCTGGGAAAAGAATTTACTATATAAATGGCTAGATATGCACGATAAAACATTAAAAAAGATTGAAATCACATGGGATAGCATTGCAGATTAAAAAAACTTGCGATAATATAAAAATAAGTATGACAAAGTATTGTCAATTCAAGGCTTTTGTATTATATTTAATTAGATTTTTATGAGAAATTATATATTATTGAATTAGTTCAATTCAAAGGTTGGAATCGAGGAAATAATTATGGCAAAGCAGATCAAAACAATCGGAGTACTTACAAGTGGTGGTGATGCACCTGGAATGAACGCTGCGATCAGAGCGGTTGTTCGTAAGTCACTTGCAAATGGACTTAAGGTTAAGGGTATCAAGAAAGGATACATGGGTCTTCTCAATGAAGAGATCATTGATATGGACAGACGTAGCGTATCCGATATCATCCAGAAGGGTGGTACAATCCTTGGTACAGCTCGTTGTATGGAGTTTACAACAGCAGAAGGTCAGGCTAAGGGCGCTGAGATCTGCCGTAAGCATGGTATAGATGGAATGGTAGTTATCGGTGGTGACGGATCATACCGTGGAGCTCAGAAGCTTTCACAGCAGGGTATCAACACAGTAGGTATCCCTGGAACAATCGATCTTGATATCGCTTGTACAGACTACACAATCGGATTTGATACTTCAATCAACACAGCAATGGAGGCTATCGACAAGATTCGTGATACTTCATCTTCACACGAGAGAGTTAGTATCGTAGAGGTTATGGGCCGTCATGCTGGATATATCGCTCTTTGGTGCGCAATCGCTAACGGCGCTGATGACATCCTTCTTCCTGAGAAGTATGACTACAACGAGCAGAGAATTATCGATAACATCATCGATAACCGTAAGAAGGGTAAGACTCACCACATCATCGTAAACGCTGAGGGTATCGGACATTCAACATCAATGGCTCGCCGTATTGAGGCTGCTACAGGTCTTGAGACAAGAGCTTCTATCCTTGGATACATGCAGCGTGGTGGTAGCCCAACATGTAAGGATCGTGTATATGCTTCTATGATGGGATGCTACGCAGCTGATATTCTTGCAGCAGGCAAGACTAACAGAGTAGTAAGCTATCGCAACGGCCAGTTTGTTGATTACGACATCGACGAGGCTCTTGCAATGAAGAAGAACATCAACGAGTACATGTACGAGATCGCTCGTATCCTGTAATTGATAAAGGCAAGTCCGCAGAAATGCTGGTTTTCGTCTGCGGCGTAATTCATTAAGACTTATAAAGACAGATTTGCTTCCTTTCATGTTATTCAGAACAGTCAGCAAATCTGTCTTTTTTCGTCTTATGAATTATCGTCCTCGTCCGAGAACTGCACATTTCTGCAGATTTTGCCAAAGTCAAATACAGAATACTTCGCGATAAAGTTTAAGTGTGACCGACAAAGTGTGTTATACTATAGTATATTTTCTTGAGTTAGATTTATTTGATAGAGGTTTTTATGATTACAAGTGTTAATAACGATAGAGTTAAGCAGGTCGTTAACTATATAGAAAAGAGCAAGGCTCGTCGTGAGGACGATGTCTTTGTAATAGAAGGCATGAAGATGCTGCGCGAGGCCCCAGTTCTGCAGGTTAGGGAAGTGTATGTGACAACACGCTTTCTTGATAAAGCCAGCGAGGAAGATAAAGAGATTCTCTGGAGATATGGCGCAGAAGAGGTATCTGACGAAGTTATGAAGAAGATGGCTGCAACCCAGACACCACAGGGCGTCATTGCGGTTATCAGCCAGTACCACTACACAATGGAAGAGGTTCTTGAGGGCTACAATCAGGATGATGAGGGCGCTAAGCCACTTATTCTCGTTCTTGAGAACATTCAGGATCCAGGTAATGTGGGAACTATGCTCAGATCTGGCGAGGGCGCAGGCGTTACAGGTATCATCCTTAGCAAGGGCTCAGCAGACATCTACAATCCTAAGGTTATCAGATCAACCATGGGATCTATCTTCAGAATGCCATTTATATACGTAGAGAGCGTGCCAGAAGTTCTGAAGACACTCAAGGATAACGGCATTCACACTTATGCTGCTCATCTCAAGGGTGAAAAGAATTATGACGAATTCGATTATACTCAGCCAACAGCCTTCCTTATCGGCAACGAAGGAAACGGACTTACCAAAGAGACAGCTGATGCGGCTGATACATATATTTTGATTCCAATGAAGGGAGAGGTGGAGTCAATGAATGCTGCCACTTCTTCTGCAATTCTTACATTCGAGGCATCAAGACAGCGCCGAGGCAAGTAATTCTTTACTACATACAGGAGGAGAAGTGAAATGACAATCGGTTTTATCGGACTTGGAAATATGGCAAAGGCCATGATTGGCGGAATTCTAGCCAAGGGACTTATGGGACCTAACGAGATCATCGGTACAGCAGCGACAGAAGAGACAAGACTTAAGGTGTCCAACAAGTACGGCATTCAGGTTCGCAGCTCAAACGCAGCTGTAGCGCAGGAAGCAGACATTATCTTTTTGGCAGTTAAGCCTCAGTACCTCAAGGTTGTGATCGCAGACATCATGGACAGCGTTGATGAGAACAAGGTCATCGTCAGCATTGCAGCAGGCAAGACTATCAACTGGCTGGCAAAAGAGTTCGAGAAACCAGTTAAGCTCATAAGAGTAATGCCCAACACTCCTGCTCTTGTACTTGAAGGCTGCTCTGCTGTTTGCAGAAATGACCTGGTTAGCGACAATGATTATCATTTCGTAAAAGAGCTGCTGGAGAGCTTTGGTAAGGCTTATACAGTTCCGGAATCAATGATGGACGTAGTTGTTGGTGTCAGCGGATCTTCACCTGCTTATGTATTTCTTTTCATAGAAGCTATGGCAGATGCAGCTGTGGCCGGTGGAATGCCTAGAAAGCAGGCCTATGAGTTCGCTGCTCAGTCAGTTCTTGGAAGTGCCAAGATGGTTCTCGAGACAGGCAAGCACCCAGGCGAGCTCAAGGACATGGTTTGCTCACCAGCAGGTACTACAATCGAGGCTGTAAGGGTTCTTGAGGAAAAAGGCTTCCGTGCAGCGGTGATAGATGCAGTAACTGCCTGCATTGACAAGAGTAAAAGCCTGTAATTTTGTTTCATTATTTTATCCAAAAATGTATTCAAATTTGACAAAGAAAACATTTTTTGCTAATATCTTAATGTTTTCGTGATAGTAATATATTGCAATAATTATGTAATAATTGCATGCAAGACATATTACTAAATATAGAAATATTCAGAGGATAGCAAAGATATGAATAAAGTGGCGACGTTATCCCTAAGGGTAATGAGACTATTCATTATTTGTGGTCTCGTCTTTGTTCTTACGATTTCCCAGGGATTAACCGTAAATGCCAGAGGTAACAAAACAATAAGTGAAGTTGCTGCAGGTATTTCAAACATCATTAGTCCTGTTTCACCACTTGGTATTGATGCTGACGCTTATGAAGTTCAAGTTGCTAATAGCGCAGAGAAATCATCAGATTCCAGTAGTGCAGCGAGTACTGCGGAGGAGACAGAGACCAAAATAGTTATGGCCAACGTTTCAAGGGCCATGAATGTCAGGGAAGAGCCCAGTGAGGATTCAGCCAAGGTCGGCGTGTTGTACAAAGACTGTGGTGGCAAGATTCTCGAGAGAAAAGATGGCTGGACCAAGTTACAGTCCGGAGACCTTATCGGATGGGCCAAGGATGATTATCTTCTCTTTGACGAGGATGCACTTAATCTCGCATCTGACGTAGGTAAGCAGATTGTTACCAGTCAGAGCAGTGCGCTTAATATTAGAAAAGAAGCCGATGAGAGCGCAGAGGTTCTTGGAGTTCTCACGGAAAAAGTATTCGTCGATATGATCGAGGATCTCGGCAATGGCTGGATCAGCGTAGATTATAACGATGAAACAGGTTATGTTCAGTCAGAATATGTAACATCAGAGTTCAAGATTGACCAGGGCGAGACAATCGCAGCGATCAAGATTCGTGAGGAAGCCGAGAAGAAGGCTGCACTTACAAGAAATCGCGGAGCTGTTAGTGCCGATGCTGATGAGCTCAAGCTCCTTGCAGCACTTATCCAGTGCGAAGCAGGTAACCAGCCTTATGAAGGTCGAGTTGCTGTCGGAGCAGTTGTTCTTAACCGAGTTAAGAGTGGTGCTTATCCTAACAGTATTTACAGTGTTATTTATGCTTCAGGTCAGTTCACTCCTGCTCTCAACGGAACAGTAGCAAGAGTATACAACAGTGGCAAGATTTACGATATGAACTACCAGGCAGCTCAGGCTGCGATCAACGGTGAGACAACTGTTGGTGGTGCACTCCATTTCAGAAGAGTGAACGGTAGAGAAGGTATTATAATCGGAGCACACGTATTCTGGTAAAAGAGTTTTTGACAGGCCAGTGGCGCAATGCCATTGGCCTGTTTTCTCGTCTACAAAAGATATTGGTGCATAAATATGCATTAATAGTGAATAAAAGGTAGCGTAATGCATAATTATGTGATATTATCAATGTAATTACACACGATTAGAATGCATGAGAACAAGGAGGATTAGTATGAACCTGTACGGACGTGATTTTTTGAAACTATTGGACTATACACCTGAAGAAATCTCTTATCTTGTTGATTTAGCTGCAGAGCTGAAGGAGAAGAAGAAAAACGGAATTCTTCACGATGAGCTAAAGGGCAAGAATATTGCGCTGATTTTTGAGAAGACAAGTACAAGAACAAGATGTTCTTTTGAAGTTGCTGCAAGTGATCTTGGTATGGGTTCAACATACTTAAATCCAACTGATTCTCAGATTGGCAAAAAAGAGAGCATTGCAGATACAGCAAGGGTTCTGGCTAGCATGTACGATGGAATCGAGTACAGGGGCTTTGAGCAGGAGATTGTTGAGACGCTCGCCAAGTACAGTAAAGTACCTGTATGGAACGGACTTACCAACGAGTTCCATCCTACGCAGATGTTGGCAGATCTTTTGACAATTAAGGAGCACTTCGGTAAGCTCAACGGAATCCACCTGGTATACATGGGCGATGCGCGCTACAACACAGGTAACTCCCTGATGGTAGTATGCGCCAAGATGGGAATGCACTTCACAGCTGTTTCTAACAAGAAGTATTTTCCGGGAAAAGAGCTGGTTGAGACCTGTAAGGAGATTGCTGAGAAGACTGGCGCTATCATCGACTTCTGCGAGGATCCTATCGAGGGAACAAAGGGCGCAGACGTTATCTACACTGATATCTGGGTATCAATGGGCGAGCCTGACAGCGTTTGGGAAGAGCGTATCAAGGACCTTGAGCCATACAGGGTTACAATGGATATCATGAAGAATGCTGGGGATAAGTGCGTATTTATGCACTGTCTGCCTTCTTTCCATGATCTCAATACAGGAATTGGCAAAGAGATCAAGGAAAAATACGGCCTCAATGAGATGGAAGTTACTGATGAAGTTTTCGAGTCAGAACGTTCAATTGTCTTCCAGGAAGCGGAGAATCGTATGCACACAATCAAGGCTGTAATGCTTGCTACTCTTAAAAAGGACAATTAATATCATAATTATGCAATAAATTGTGTGAAAATCAGGCATAAATGTGTAATAATAATCAATAGAACTAAGACATTAATAAACAGTAATACAATCGACGGAATATTAAGGCATAAGGGAAGAAAAATATAATATGAACAAGGGGAGTATCGCAGAACAACTACATACTACATGGGCAGGACACAATCTCATATATAAAGAAGAGACCGGGTCGACTAACGATGATGCTAGAGAGCTGGGGGAGCAGGGCGCTCCTCATGGAACTCTAGTTGTTGCTGACCGCCAAATTAAGGGCAGGGGCTCAAGAGGCAGGAGTTGGGAAACTCCACAGGATGGCAATATAGCGATGAGTCTTTTGATAAGACCATCAGCACCACCTGACAGAATATCGATGCTGACGCTGATCACGGGAATGTCTGTGGCAGAAGGCATCGAAGATGCGCTCATTGAGGCAAGAGACATTGATCTCAGCAAGTCGACAGAGGTTAATATTCAGGGCGAGATCATCGCGGAATACAAGAGTTTTCCGCAGATCAAGTGGCCTAACGACATTGTCATTGCCGGTAAAAAAATATGTGGTATACTGACAGAGCTCCATATGAATAGTGACAACACCATCAGGGACGTTGTTATCGGTGTTGGAATAAACGTGAACATGATGGATTTTCCTGATGAGATCAAGGAAATCGCAGGATCAATTCGCAGTACTACAGGAGTAGAGCTGTCCAGAGAGAGCGTCATTGCATGTACCATGAGGCGATTCGAGGAGAACTACACTAAGTACTGTGTTTCGTATGATCTTTCTCTTTTACAGGAGCAGTACGAAGCAAGGCTCATCAACAGGCACAAGCTGGTCAAGGTGCTGGATCCTAAGGGAGAGTACGAGGCTATTGCCCACGGAATAACGGAGCTTGGAGCACTTGTTGTTTCTGATGAGGATGGCGACGAATACGAGATAAATGCAGGCGAAGTCTCAGTGCGAGGCTTATACGGATACACCTGAAGCTGAGTATCGGTTATCTGTGCCAGCTATAAGAAGAGTATTGATTTGTAATTGGTAATAGAGGATTTTGGATATGATTCTGGTAATTGATGTAGGCAATACGAATATTACATTTGGCGTATTCAAAGGGGATAAGCTTGCCAGTTCTTTTAGAATGACAACTGGTACAACGAGAACTTCCGACGAATTCGGAATCGAGCTTCTGGCCCTTATGAATATCAATGGCGTGGAAAAAGACAAAATCGAAGGCGTCATGATTGCCAGCGTTGTGCCTCAGGTTATGCATGCTCTGGTCAATGCCATTGTTAAGTACATCGGCAAGAAGCCTTATCTTGTTGGCCCTGGCATCAAGACAGGAATCAAGATTGCTCTTGATAACCCTAGGGAAGTAGGCCCAGACCTAATCGTCGACGCCGTTGCAGGATACGAGATTTATGGCGGTCCTGTTATAGTGGTTGACTTTGGAACCGCAACTACCTATATTATGATAAATGAAAAAGGTGAGTTTTTTACCGGAGTGGTTTGTCCAGGAATCAGAATCTCAGCCAAGGCATTGTGGCAGGATACAGCCAAGCTTCCTGAGATCGAGATCAAGAACCCGGGCAGCATCTTGGCCAAAGAGACGATCTCCAGCATGCAGGCTGGACTCATCTACGGACAGATCGGACAGACCAAGTATATCGTCAAGAAGATGAAGAAAGAGTCCGGACTTGAGAATGCCAAGGTTATTGCAACCGGCGGTCTTGGAAGACTTATCGCAGACGAGACCAAGGAGATCGACGTATACGATCCGATTCTCACACTTCGCGGTCTTCAGATTCTCTATGAAAAGAACCGCAGAACCAAACCACAGCTCAAGGAGTTCGACAATCAGAACGCGCCTGAGTAAGATGGTTATAATACTGATGATGTATAATGTATCAGTATTGGTGAAAATAAATATAGTAGTAAGGGCAATAGGAAATGAGTGCTAAGGATTTTGAAGAACAGTACAATAAAGAATTCCGTGACAAGGACATGACAACGGAAGAGGAAAAAGATTTCAAGATAGATGAAATGCAGAAGACCAACAAGGGAAGAGTCTTCGAGCAGGCAGCAGGTGGCAGAGTTGTTCTGTGTGGCGCTAATGCCTACGAGCAGAAATACTACTTTAACCCAGTGTTTAAGCAGATTCCTGAGAGCATCAAAAAAGAGCTGAACATCATCAGCGTTCTCTTTACCCAGGAGGCAGGCGGAATCTTCACAATCGTATTCGAAGAGGACGGCGCTATCAGCATCGAGACTAACGCAGATGAAGAGGATATCACCTACGACGAGATCACAGCCGGACTTCTTGTCAGTGAAGTAAGACGTAAGAGACAGGATCTCTTCGAGGCGCTTGGACTTTATTACAGGATTTATGTTTTGCACGAGAATCCAGCAGATATACTCGGGGATGAGGACTGAGAATAATCGCTGGTTTTCGTGATATTTAGAAAGAGGTTTTATGTCAGGCTACGGCAAGTTACAGATAGGGAACGTAACCCTGGACAATAATATTATACTTGGACCAATGGCAGGTGTATCAGACCTGCCTTTTCGTCTGTTATGCAGAGAAATGGGCGCGGGACTTGTGTGCATGGAAATGGTCAGCGCCAAAGCCATCACCTACAAGAACAAGAATACCAACATGCTCATGGAGATTCATGAGCATGAGCACCCGGTTTCGCTGCAGCTCTTTGGTTCAGAACCAGAGATAATGCAGCAGGCAGTAGAGATGATACAAGACAGGCCCTACGACATCCTCGATGTGAACATGGGTTGCCCTGTTCCTAAGGTTGTTGGAAACGGTGAAGGCTCAGCTCTTATGAAGAATCCTGAGCTTATAGAGAAGATTGTGAAGGCTCTAGTAGAGGTTTCAGATAGGCCTGTCACAGTCAAGATCAGAAGAGGCTTTACAGAGCAGAGCGTGAACGCAGTAGAGTGTGCACTTGCGGCCCAGGAAGGCGGAGCGGCAGCAGTCGCTGTTCATGGCAGAACAAGAGAGCAGTACTATTCAGGACAGGCCGACTGGACAATCATCAGGCAGGTAAAAGAGGCACTGAAGATTCCAGTTATCGGAAATGGCGACGTAGTGGATGGACCAAGCGCGCAGCGCATGTTTGAAGAAACAGGGTGCGATGGCGTAATGGTTGCCAGAGCTGCCCAGGGTAATCCATTTCTTTTCCGTGAGATAAAGAGCTACTTCGAGACAGGAGAGACCTGCGAGAGGCCAACTCCTCAGGAAATTTACGATACAGTCATCAGGCATGCAGATCTGCAGCTTCAGTACAAGGGCGAGTACATCGGTATCCGCGAGATGCGTAAGCACGTGTCCTGGTACACCTATGGAATGCCTGGAAGCGCAAGATTCAGAAATGAGATAAATCAGATGACCGATATGGACTCGCTTAAAGAAGCTTGTAAGAGAGTAATGCTGAGCTAATAAAAACACTATGAACGAGGGTGAATGCCTGCGCTCATAGTGTTTTTTTGGTTATCTTGTTACTTTAAATTCATATTCTGTATTGGTTATCTTGTTACTTTGAATTCATATTCTGTATTGTTATCTTATTACTTTGAATTCATATTCTGTGTTGTAGGTTGCAACGTAGAGAGTGTCATCCACAAGCTCGAACTGATAAGGAGCTGATTTAACAGGAATCTTCTCTTTTACCGAACCATCGTATCTGTCCAGGAGATAGATGAAATCAGGCTCGGAAGTGAATCCATAGCCGCAGATGATTGTGTCGTCCACAACGAGGAAGTTGAAGCCGTTAGCAACAAGTGGCTGAGATCTGAAGATAACTTCGCCTGTATTCATGTCAATTGCAACGATATAAGCGTTGTCAGGTTCCTCTGAAGCGTAGCCCCAGTGGCTGATCTCCACATAGAGGATATCATCAACAATCTTGGCATAGCGAATATACTCGGTATAATCAGAGGTCTTACCTTCTTTTTGATCAGGACCGTTACAGAGTGAAGAGAGATCGTAGTCAGCTACAATTGAGTAATCACTAGCTGATGAGACACAGAGCGAGTTATACATGTAGTTGTACTCGACTGGATTGTAGGGCTCGTAGTTGTAGCTTTCGTCAGAATAATTTGGTTGTGCAACTGTAATGCCATGAGCAGTAGCCCACTGGTCTGTGTCGAGCCAGTCTGTAACATTTTCTTTGGTCTGTGTGAGTGTCAGGTAGTGGCGATCTGTATCTTTCTTGCAAGAGTCATTAAAGTAGTAATCCCAGGTTGGGTTCTCAATGAGTATAGAACTATATTCATTAGAATAATCTTCGGATTCAATGGCTTTGGCTTCTACATCAGCAGTGCCGCCTTCGACCTGGTCTATACGACTCTCCATGTCAACGTGCTCGTTCATCTTGAAAGCATCCTGAACGAGGTCCGGGTATTCTTCATAGGAGAAATCAACTCCGATGTAACCGGTAGCGTAGCTTGCAACTTCATATGGTGAAAAGAGAATGTGAAGTCCAGCGTCATCTACAGAGAAATCATAGGTTCCATCATTAAGCTTGTCCTCAAAAATATCACTTTCTTCAAAATAGAAGCTGTCAATTTCTTCAAGAGTTTCTGGGTAAGTCTTTTTAAGCCATGCTCTGATAGTTGCAGGAAACTCATTAGGGTTTTTCAGAATATCCTTGAGCTCATAAGTTTCACCTGTAACAGGGTCAATATTAAAAATGTTTGTATAATGGTTTGGATGAGCACCGCCAGCGTAGCTATAATATGCGGCAAGTATAGTGAACATCCTCTCATCAAATCTGACTATATCAACACCCATGTCGTCATTAAAATCCATGCCATCGTTGTACTCAGGATCGTACCAGGAAGCATATTCGCCGACACCGTTACTGATATCAGTTTTCCATTCAGATGTCATTTCATCAACAGTTTCAACGAGCTTTGGATATTTCTGTTTGATATCCTCGGAAAAAGTAATATCAGTGTACTGGCCGGTAGCTCTTTCTACACCGTCAACCTTGGATGAGAAATGGAAGGTTGTCAGCGTAATGTCTTTTGCCGAAGCTTCGGTGTTATCGGCGCTTGCGCTGGTTTCTGCAGTTGATTCTGTGGTCAATGAAGAGTCTGGTGTCTGGCTCTCGTCAGAATCGGCTGATCTGAAGCTGCATCCAGTAGCTGTCAGGATAAAAAGAGCAGAAGCAAGTGCCATAGCTCTTTTGCTGGCAGATAGAAATTTTTTCCTCATAATAATCTCCCCGAATCCACTTGTATCATCGAAAGCGTGGATTCTTTTTCTTATTAATAAATATTTTATACTCGCTATTAATTGTGTTACGAAATTGTCAAAATGTAAAGAAATAGCGGCATATCACAAGCACATGAACGAATAAATGTATCGAAAATAGCTCAAAAGGGGCGTTTTTGGTGATTGACAGATGTTTTTATAGACTATATAATAGCAAAGTTAAAATAGCTTTTTATAGAAATAATATATCAATAAAGATGCTCATAGAGCCCGCAGTTGCGCGGTTTAATCTATTATGAAGGGTAGGTTATGAAATGGAAGAAAAGAAGAACATTTTAACTTATGAAGGACTCAAGAAGTATGAAGATGAACTTCATGAGCTGAAAGTTGTTAAGCGTAAGGAAGTAGCTGAGAAGATCAAGGAAGCTAGAGAACAGGGCGACCTTTCTGAGAACGCTGAGTACGATGCAGCCAAGGACGAGCAGAGAGATATCGAGGCTAGAATCGAAGCTCTCGAGAAGATACTCAAGAACGCTGAGGTTGTTGTAGAAGAGGACGTTGACCTCAACAAGATCAGCATCGGATGTAAGGTTAAGATCAAGGACCTTGAGTTTGACGAGGAACTTGAGTACAAGATCGTAGGTTCATCAGAGGCTAATTCACTTAAGGGCAAGATTTCTAACGAGTCACCTGTAGGTAAGGCTCTTATCGGTGCCAAGAAGGGACAGACTGTTTCAGTTGAGACACAGGCTGGCACAATCAAGTACAAGGTAATCAGCATCGAGAGATCAGAGGTTTGATTAAGGCATAATGTCAGTTGATGGCAGATGCATTTTGATTTAGCTATATTAAGATAATTATAGGGGGCCAGCGATTTAACAGATTTCGCTGGCTCTTTAACTAAGAATTTACGTAGTTTATAACGGAGGAAGAAAAGTGGCAGAGAATAATCAGCAGAACAATCAGCAGAATGCACCAGCAGAGGACGTTGGACGTCTTCGTCAGGTTCGTAGAGATAAGCTTTCTGAGCTTCAGGCAGCAGGAAGAGATCCTTTCCAGATCGTTAAGTACGATCAGACACATCACACACAGACAATCAGAGATAACTTCGATTCTCTTGAGTTTGTTGTTCCTACAGATGAAGAGGGCAAGGCAATTACAGTAGCTCTTTCGGATGTACCAGCAGAGAAGGTGGTTTCACTTGCTGGACGTATGATGTCTAAGCGTGTTATGGGTAAGGCTTCATTTGCTAACCTTCAGGACAGAGACGGACGTATGCAGCTTTATGTTTCCAGAAATGACCTTGGAGACGAGGCTTATGCTGATTTCAAGAAGATGGATATCGGAGATATCATCGGTGTTAAGGGCTTTGCTTTCAGAACTAAGACTGGTGAGATTTCAGTTCATGTTAAGGAGCTGACTCTTTTATCCAAGTCACTTATGCCACTTCCAGAGAAGTTCCACGGACTTACAGATACAGAGATTCGTTACAGACAGAGATATGTTGACCTTATCATGAATGAGGATGTTAAGGAGACATTCAAGAAGAGATCAGCAATCCTTCGTGAGATCCGTAACTTCCTTGCTGATAGAGACTTCCTTGAGGTTGAGACTCCAATGCTCGTTGAGAACGCAGGTGGAGCAGCAGCTAGACCATTCATCACACATTACAATGCTCTTGATGAGGAGAGAAAGCTTCGTATCTCTCTTGAGCTTTATCTGAAGAGACTTATCGTTGGTGGTCTTGAGAGAGTATACGAGATCGGTCGTGTATTCAGAAACGAGGGTGTTGATACAAGACACAACCCAGAGTTCACACTTATGGAGCTCTATCAGGCATATACAGATTATGAAGGAATGATGGAACTCACAGAGTCTATGTTCCGTTACCTTGCTGAGAAGGTGTGTGGTACAACACTCATCAAGTACGGCGACAACGAGATTGACCTCGGCAAGCCTTTTGAGCGTCTCACAATGAACGATGCTATCAAGAAGTATGCAGGCATCGACTTCGATACAGTTAAGACTGACGAGGAAGCTAAGGCTCTTGCCAAGGAGCACCACATTGAGTTTGAGGATCGTCACACTAAGGGTGATATCATCAATCTCTTCTTCGAGGAGTTCTGCGAGAAGAACCTGATCCAGCCTACATTCATCATGGATCACCCTCTTGCAATTTCACCTCTTACCAAGAAGAAGCCTACAGATCCTGAGAAGGTTGAGCGTTTCGAGCTCTTCATCAATACTTGGGAGATGTGTAACGCATATTCAGAGCTTAACGATCCTATCGACCAGCGTGAGCGTTTCGCAGCACAGGATGCTAACGCGGCAGCTGGTGACGAAGAGGCTGAGCACACAGATGAGGACTTCCTCAATGCCCTCGAGATTGGTATGGCTCCTACAGGTGGTATCGGCTACGGTATCGACCGTCTCTGCATGCTGTTAACAGACAGTGAAACCATAAGGGACGTTTTACTCTTCCCAACGTTGAAGAGTCAGAAGTAACAGGAGATGTATTTAGATGTAAATAAATGCTGAAAAGTGGAAATGTGTGGAATACAGCACACGGAAGTGCTACTGATTCTACGGAGTTTATTTCCATATATATACAGCTAT
>NZ_JAFRGN010000059.1 GCF_017433805.1 Butyrivibrio sp.
CCAGAGCTTTACGAGGCAGCTGCTGTAGACGGAGCAGGCAGATTCCGTAAGATGTGGCACATTACACTTCCTGGAATCAAGCCTACAATCGTAGTACTTCTCATCATGAGCCTTGGTAACATCCTTGGCGGAGGTTTTGATAGACCATTTGCATTCCAGAACAACCTGGTAATGAGAGTTGCAGACGTTATCGCAACCTTCGTATATAGAGTAGGTATTAAGGGACTTCAGTTCTCACTGACAACAGCAGTTGGATTGTTTCAGTCTGTAGTTGGTGTGTTCTTCCTGTTAATGGCAAACTTCATCTCACGCAAGCTTGGTGAGAGAGGAATCTGGTAAGGGAGGACAAGAGAAATGAAAGTTAAATCAAATGCAGATAAGGTGTGGGATATCGTATTCGTTATCATCTGTCTTATCGTAAGCGCAATGTGCGTAATTCCTATGCTGAACCTTCTTGCCAAGTCACTTAGCTCAACAGATTTCCTGGTAAGAAACGAAGTATACATTATACCTAAGGGCTTTAACTTTAACGCTTATGCAACAGTACTTAAGGATCCAAAGTATATAAGAGCATTTATATGGACAGTATTTCTTACAGCTGTATGCACTATCCTGTCTCTTACTATGACAACCCTTTGTGCATATCCTCTTATATTTGAGAATCTGGTAGGAAGGCGTGCAATCAATATTTTTATCACTATCACAATGTTCTTTAATGCAGGAACAATTCCTAACTACCTGCTGATGCAGAAACTGGGACTTCTCAGTAACCCATTGGTTCTGATCATCCCAGGTGTTATGAGTGTTTATAACATGATCATTATGAGGAGTTTCTTTTATGGAATTCCAGATAGCTTGAGAGAATCAGCTGAGATTGATGGAGCATCCTTCTTCAAGATTCTTGTGCTGATCTACCTGCCACTTTCCAAGCCTGTTATGGCTACACTGGCTCTTTTCTATGCGGTAGGAAGATGGAATGGTTACTCAGATGCGTTGATGTACATGAGAGATGACAGATTCTATACATTGCAGCTTCTTTTGTACAACATCATCAACAATATCAACCAGGTAGAAGTAGCAACACAGGAAGGTTTCTCAGCACCTGGTCTTGCTGAATCACTTAAGGCAGCTATCGTAATGTTCTCTACAGTACCTATCCTATGCATTTATCCGTTCCTTCAGAAGTACTTCATCCATGGAGTAACTCTTGGAGCGGTGAAAGAGTGATTCTGAATCACTAACCGACTATTAGTGTAGTGATAAGAGAAGGAATCGACCACAAATACATGCATAAGGAACGATTTTAGTTCTATGGAGATAAGACAAAACCATTGTTTTGGCTTATTGGAATGTATAGAACTATGAGGGTCGTTGCATGTATTGTGGGAGATGATGTATATGGTACCAACCCAGTAGTGGGATAATTATTTATAAAACGGAGGTATAGTTATGAAGAAAAAGGTATTATCCATGTTTCTTGCATCTGCAATGGCTCTTTCAGTAGTAGCCTGCGGATCATCAAACGGTGGCGCTGACACAGGTGCAGCTACAGAGACTGCTCCTAAGACAGAAACCGCTAGCACAGAAACACCAGCAGCTACAGAGGCAGCAGAGCCAGAAGTAGCATCTGAACTTACAGATGGTAAGTTTGCAGAGACAAGAAAGATCACAGTAGAGATCTACGACAGAGGAAATGATGGCGGATCAGATCCTGAGAACAACATGTACACAGAGTTCATCAAGAAGGGAATGCTTGAAGAGCACAATGTAGAAGTTACTTTCAAGAAGGTTCCTAGATGGACAGAGGTTGATGATATCAACAACCTTCTCGCAGCTGGCGAAGCTCCAGACATCTGCGTAACATATTCATATCCTACAGTTCTTACATACGCTCAGATGGGCGGTGTTATCGATCTTAGCGAGATGATCGAGACTTACAAGGCAGATCTTCCAAACCTTTGGGGATGGCTTGGAGATACAAACATGCTTTGGGACAAAGATCCTAAGACAGGTTCTGTATGGGCTCTTGAAGGAAAGAGAGCAGAGCAGCAGAGAATCGTTACTTTCGTTCGTCAGGACTGGCTTGATAAGCTTGGACTTGAGGCTCCTACAACAACTCAGGAGTTCGAGGATATGCTCGTAGCATTCAAAGACAACGCTGATACACTCCTTGGAAGCGATGCTTCTAAGATGGTTCCTTTCTCAACAAGCTATGATGTAGGTTGGAGAGCATCTAACATCATCACATCTTTCATGGATCCTAACATCTCAGACAAAGAGTACTACATCAACGGATTCGATGACAGAATGGTTACACAGGCATCTACAAAGGATGCAGTTAAGCTCCTTAACAAGTGGTACAACGCAGGCCTTATGTGGAAAGATTTCGCTCTTTATGGAAGCGGAGACACAACTGAGGATGATATGATCAAGGCTGGTTATGTTGGTGCATTCCAGCACAACTGGGATTATGTATTCAGAAACGGTGAAGATTCAATCAACGCTAACCTTAAGAGAAACGTTGGCGAAGACGCTAAGTTTGTTCCTGTAGATTGCTTCCAGAATTCAGCAGGCAAGTATTCTAAGTGGCTTTACAGCTCAGCTGGAGACAGAAAGCTCTTCTTCCCTACAACAAACACAGAGCCTCGTGCATCTCTTCTTTACCTCGACTACATCTCACAGCCAGACGTTATTAAGTACCTTCAGGCTGGTGATGAGGGCGTAACACACGAAGTTCTTGATAGCGGCGCTATCCAGATCATTGCAGCAACAGGCGATGCAATCCAGAACTCTGGTAAGAACATCGACTACACAATCACATGTAACGGAACATACTTCGGCGATGAGAAGCTTGCAGCTCTTTCACTTGCATATGGTTATGCTGAGGCTGATCCTGAGCTTGTAGATCAGGCTAACAAGCTTGCTATGGCAGATGGTCTTGAGCCTAAGAACGTTAACGTTGGTGAGATCACAGCAGAAGCTGGTGTAGGTGATACACTTTCATCTAAGAGAGATCAGATCTATGACAACGCTGTAGTTGCTTCTGAGGCTGATTTCGATGCTACATGGGATAGCTTCATGGCAGATTACCTCTCAGCAGGTGGCCAGGCAATCATGGACGAGCGTGCAGAGAAGTGGGCTGAGTACTTCGGCGATGCTGAAATGCTGCCATGATATAGGTGTCATAATGCATAGATTATTCATGCTTGCATGAAATAATCTATGTATTAATGACCCGAACAAACATGAGGAAAAAAGAAATTTATGAAGTAAATTTCGATTTCCGAATGGTTGTAGGATTGCGAGAATGAAATGGAGCAATCCGTATACCATATAATTAAAAGGGCATCCCGACCGGGATGCCCTATTATAGTGCCTATATGGCTTATTTAAGTATCATAGGAGCGAACAGCTGGTAGCACATGATCATGATGCAAACGACTGCAAAAAGGACTGTTCCAGAGTTTCTATAGGCTATGGCTGAAAGTTCCTTGGATGGAACTTCATCTCTTTCAGGTTCGAGCTTAACATCTCTTTTTATCAGTGTATAAACAAGTGAAAGTACTCCAAGAACCAACATTGCATAAGCAAAGTACTGATAAGCTGTAGGAATAATCGGTGCCAGCGATGAAGATGTGTTCACGATCAAGTGTATTATGATGGTCAGAAGAACATTTCCTGTTTTCACATATACATATCCAAGAACGAGACCAATTGCAAATGCATAGAATAACTGATACAGGTTGCAGTGGAATAATCCAAAGGCAATTGAGGAGAACATAATAGCTGTAAATTCTCCATAGCGCCTTGTTCTGTCTATAATGAACTTTCTGAACACAAGCTCTTCGAATATTGGTGCAAGGAATGAAACCATTATAAATGCTGGTATATTGTCGCCTGCGATAAGTGTGTTGATCATTGTGTTCTCAGCTTCGCCACTTGTCATCAGAGAAGCAAGTCGCTGGCTGAATATATTAAGTGCGTAGGCTACAGGGAACACAACGAAAACGCATCTTAGATACATGCTGGCTTTCATTTTCTCTTTTACCGTAACCACAGAGTCGTTTGTGAGCTTCATTACGAGGAAAGATATCGGAACGGCAATCAGGTAAATGGCAATGCAGTTGTTGATAACAAGAAATGTTGTATCCTCATACATATCCGTAAGGCCTATATGCCTTTGTGCTGCTATCATATTGCCGATAACGCTTCCTACAAGACCACCAAGTACATTCGCAGCTAGCATAAAGGCAAGAAGTGCAAAGCCGACAATTGTATAGGTCTTTTTGGCTTTGTCATATCTTTCGTAGCTTGTTGGATCATAGACTGTGGTGCTCTTATCCTCTTCGTCCTCTGCCTTGGTTGTAACCTTGCCTGTAATGGCGGCTACAATCTCTGCAAACATTCCCTTGGTACCTTTTTTGAACAATCTGCTCTTGTAAACTCTTCCTGTAAGGAGTGCCAAAAGAACTGTAAATACAAGGAGTATAGCTAAGTACAATACAAATTCCAGAATACCGATATGTCCACTTGCGATATCACCAGGTAAAGCGAAGGCTGCTGTAAATGGTATGATTCGAATGATTGTTGTTGCAACCTCAGAACCTGTATATGAAGGAACATACAATGCGGCGATGAAGCCAAAGAGCATTGTCATTACTGACATTCCTGTAGTCTGTGTGAGCTCTTCTGCTGTAGCAGCAAAGGAAGCAAACAGTGCGGATACGAAGCAGTAGAAAAGAAATGCTGCAAGTAAAGCGATGATAGCCAGAATCAGTAGTACTCCGAAGTTATCTGAAATTGTTCCTTCAGGCATGGCCTCCATGAATGTGGAGATAAGGCTCTTTGGAGCTTCGCCTGTGAGACTCTTGATCATACTGTTACTTAATAGCAGTCCTGCAAATCCGCATATTACCCAGGTGACTATCTGGATAACTGCTTCACAGAAGATGGCAGTTACTTTACCAAAGATAATTCCTGAGGGTTCTGAAAGAGTCAGAAGATATTCATTGAGCTTGGATGTCTTTTCCATGCTGACTATCTGACCAATGCTCTGACCATAGAAGATTACCAGGAAGTACAGAACAAGCATAACTAGCATGTGAGCAAGGTAAGATAATAAAGAGTAGTCATCTTCCTCTTCTACGGCATCTGCTTTGGTTTCATCGAAGCTTATGTCGCTGATAGCCATGTTGAGCTTTTCTTCGGAAATACCAGTGCTTTTGATCTTGGCATTTTTAATTGTGTCAGCAAAATCTTCTATGAAATCTGCGCTTTCGTCGCTGTTAATAAGACTTGTTTTCGGGATATAGACTGTAAGGTCGCAGCTGTCTTCGCTCTCGGCAACTTGAAGGACAATAGAGTAATCAGCGTTATCACCAAGGTAAGTTGCTGGATCAGAAGCAGCTTTCTGCGGGTCTACATCATTTAGTTCACTGAACTGAAGGTTTGGATAATCTTTTTGATGTTTTTGAACGAAGCTGTCAGTATCAATGGAATAATCTGTTTCATTTACTATGTATACAGCTTTCAGGGCTTTTATCTGTTCTTCCTTATTAAAGGCTCCTGCAAGGAATATATTTGTGACTGCAACACCTACAAGGATTACTATACCTGCGATAGCTGTAGAAGTTATGAATTTCGAGCCTTTGATGGCTTGTTGCAATGTGAATTTTAATATTTTTAGCCAGTTCTTCATACGACCACCTGCTTTTTCATAAGTGTAATTATGTCTTTAACGCCAAGTCTCTTGCCCTGGAAAAGAAGCATTGACTCATATACTGCGGATGCAAGGATAAATGTACAGGCTGCTGTGATTATTATGATGACAAGTGCTATGAGACCCGCAATTACACTGAGCTTGCCAGCTAATATAAGGGCTGGAGTAATGAATGCACCAGTTAAAGGGAACATAGCAAAAAAAGTCTGAAGCGCCTCATGTCCGCTTGAGTTAAACATCAGGATTATATAGAACATATCCGCATAAACACAGATCAGCAGTATAAAGCTGTAGAGCTTATATGCATCCTGTAGTTCGTCGAGCTTGGATACGCTTGCGCCAGTAAGGGCTCCAATAATTGAGAAAAGAGCCAGACCAGCAAGGAAGTATAATACAGCAACCACCAGTTTTTCAGGAGTCATTGTCTCCCAGAAGGTTGAAACTGTAACTACGCTACTTGTGGTGTTTGATACTGCCTTGGTATCTCTTATCAGGAAC
>NZ_JAFRGN010000060.1 GCF_017433805.1 Butyrivibrio sp.
GAAGAGACTCGTGAGATCACAAACTAAGGGATATATAACGGTCTTTTTGTCATTATCTATCATGATAATACTGTCACTTGTTCTGGCTCTCTTTCAGGGAGCCAGGATAGGAGCTGTCAGGATGAAGACGGAATGTGTAATGGACATATCCATGAATTCAGTGCTCTCGGAGTATAGCAGGGAATTATATGAGCAGTATGGGCTACTCATGGTTGATGCTTCCTATGGAACCGGCACTCATGCGATAACTAACGTTCAGGAGCATCTTAGAAACTATGCGCAAAAGAACTTTGACAGGAGTAAAGCTGGTGGCCTTTTAAATGCGCAGACTATGACGGCCATGTACTGTAAGGATGCTAGAATCTCGGGCTATACAGTAGCTACAGATAATGAGATGGCAGTTCTGGCAAGGCAGATAATTGCTTACATGGAAGGAGAGCCTGTTGGAAATCTCATGAGCAGTGTTCTTGAAAATGTAGGAAGTCTGCAGGCTGGAGAGCTGGATTCTATTGATGTGGATGAGCTTGCCAGGGAGAATCAGGAAATAATAGATTCCTATGAGCTTCCTGTGATAGAGAATGAAAATGGAGAAAAAGAAGTAATTTCGATAGGTAATCCAGCGGATGCTGTCAATTCTCAAAGGGGGATAGGTGCTCTGAATCTGGCTATCAGGGATAAGTCTAAGATTTCTGAAGCGGTGGTCAATCTGTCTGATTATGCATCTCACAGGAAACTGTGCAGAGGAACAGGCCTTGATGAATCGGGCGCTTCAAAAGGGCAGAGTCTCATTCTTGACCAGTATTATTACGAGAAATGCAGCAGGTACGGAGCGGAGCTTGAGAAAGCTCTTTTGAAATATCAGCTCGAATATCTGGCCTTTGGAGAGGAAAGCGATTATGCCAATCTTGAGAAAATGGCCCGAACGCTGTTGTTTTGGAGGCAGGCTTCCAACATGATATATCTGTTTGGATGCCAAGCCAAGGTCGATGAGGCAGATCTGTTAGCAAGTGCGCTGTCGATACTTCTTTTTATTCCTGAATTAAAAGAACCGATCAAATATTCAATTCTTTTTGCATGGACTTTTGCTGAGTCCATATCTGATCTTCACATCCTCTTTTCAGGGGGAAGGGTTCCGCTTTTTAAATCTGATTCCACATGGAAATTGAGCCTTTTGAATATGCTCTCTTTTAGAGACCACATGGATAGCGGCGATTGCGGCGAGGGGCTGTATTACCAGGATTATCTCAGAATCAAATTGTTTTTGACGGGCACAGATGAAAAACTATGCAGAATGGCTGATGTTATCGAGATGGATGTAAGGAAAGCTGAAGGCAGCAGCTCTTTTATGATGGATTTCTGTGTCGACATTATAAGAGCTGAGCTGGAAATAGGCACAAGGTACGGCTATGAAGCCAAGATAGAGAGGATATATGGATATGAAAACTGATAGCTGCCGAAGGGAAGTTATGGGTGGAAATAAGGGCACTTCTATAAAACTAAAGATAATAAAAAGACATTTTCTCCAGACAATCAGAATTTTAAAAGAAGTGCCTTTATCTGCATCCATGACACTTGAGGCGTCTATTGCACTTCCGCTGTTTATCTTTTTCTTTGTGAACATAATCGGAGCTATAGAAATAATCAGGGTTCAATCCGAGATGGAGGCAGTGCTTCATCAGGTTGGAAATGAAGTTACTATCAAAGCCTATGACATACGAGAGGGAGAAGATCTGATCGGTACAGGAGGAGGGATTCTTGAAACAGGAGCTCTTAGCGGATATGCAATATATCAGGTAAAGAGTGAACTGGAGGAAAGACTAGCCCATAACGCTGTAATGGATGGCGTGGGAGGAGTAAATATGCTTTCATCCAGGATCATGACTAGTGGGGACATAGTAGATATTGTCGTAGATTACAGGGTTCATCCCATTATTCCGCTTATTGGATTTAAAGATTTCATGGTGGAATCCAGATACTATGGTCATGCCTGGACTGGCTACGACATTTCGGGGGCTGGAGACTGCGAGGAAATCCAGGAGGAAATGGTCTTTGTTACAGAATACGGCGAAGTTTATCACAGAGATGTGGGCTGCAAGTATCTTAAACCAAAAGTCAGGAGTGTTCCCTATTCGCAGCTTGAGACAGTTAGAAATAGAGACAGAAAAATATATTATTGCTGTGAGTACTGTGCAGAAGGCGTGGCTGGAGGCGATGTCTTTATAACTGATTATGGAGAAAGATATCATACCAGCGTTAGTTGTCCGGGATTAAAGAGAAAGATTTATACGGTTCCAATTTCAGAAGTAGGAGGTAGAGGCCCCTGTAGTGGGTGCGGCTGATGTATATGCAGATTATAATACAGATTCTTTTAATGATCTTGCTGGTGATCACAGCGGTTATAGATATAAGAAAAAGAGAAATCCCATTTGTATTAATAGGACTTGGGGCAATTCTTGCGATTATTTCGCTGGTTTATGGCTTTGCTAGAGGCATGGTAGGTGCGGAGGCTGCGCTAGCTCTTTTACCAGGAGGAGCGATGGTTCTGATAAGTCTTGTGACAAGAGGAGAAGTTGGTCTTGGAGATGGCCTGATGCTCCTATGCGTTGGCCCTGTGCTTGGTCTGGAGCAGACTGTAGCAGGACTTCTTATTTCTTTATTTATAAGCAGCATTTTTTCCATAGGAGTACTGGCACTTAAGAAAGGCAATCGGAAAACGAAGCTTGCATTCATACCTTTTTTAACGGTTGGAACGGGGGTAGCAATGTTATGCGCAAACTTTCAGGTTATATGACGGTTGAAGCCTCTTTTATCGTGCCTATGGTCATATGCGTTTTTGCGCTGATCATATACTGCACAAACTATGTATACGCAAGGTGCGTTCTTGCTCAGGATAGTTACATTCTCGCATTCAGAGCTTCAATGGAAAAAGAACTGTCGCCGGAAGCGGTTGTTTCTAATAAGGCGCAGCTGGTGGCGGGTAAAAAATACTATGGAAACAGCTATCCTGAATTTGGGTGTGCCACATCAGGAAAAGAGATTGAGGTGACAGGACAGACAAAGACAAGGCACTCGGCGATGGGGGGATATTTTTTGAAACCAAAGGGGAGTTGGAAGCTTAAGAGCAGACAATATGCCAAGAAACGAGATTATTCAGGGCATATCAGAACAGTTAAACGTATCAGAGATATCGGAACTAAGGAGTAAATAAGATGGAATATAAATATTATAGAGAACTTAAGCATAATTATTTGATTGTCAAAAATGAGGAACCCGAACTTCGAAAAGGTGTCAGCTACCAGACAAGGATGCTGGAGAGAGGAAATCTTACTGGCTTTTTGCCTTGCAATCTTCGAACAATTAATGGAGAAGCGTATCTGTACTATGAGATAAATTCAATGCAGAGTTTAAAGGATCGATTTGCTGTAAAGGGTATGAGTGCATCCGAATTAAGAGCATTGTTATCAGCTCTTAGAAATTCGCTAGAGATTCTTTCAGATTACCTCTTGGGAATGGAAAATGTTGTTCTTGATGGCAGGAGCGTGTTTGTGGATCTGGCTACATCTGAGTACCGGTTTATGTACTGCCCATTTAAGACTGAACAGGCTGATTTCAAAAGCTTTGTGGATGAGCTGTTTGAACTTGTGGATCATGAGGATGAGGCAGCAGTTGAAATGATTTACTCCTGTTCTGAGAAAATGCAGATAGAAAGTACGCTGGTAATGGATGTTATCGAACAGGTTCTGAATGAAGAAAGTGTAGATCAGGACGAGCAGGAAACATATAGAATGCAGGCAAATACTCAGGAGCTTGAGGATTTTAGAGAGGATTTTTTCCCTGAAGATATTGGAGACGAAAACAATGACATCCAAAAGGAAGAGGCTAAATCCAAGAAAAACAAGCTTGATGGAAGGATTCAGATTCTTTTTGGAGTGCTGTTCATGGGACTTTTAGGAGCCATGATGTATATCAGAATGAATTATATTCTTTCCAAAGAGGAAGATATTCTGTCAATTATTGTGATAGTTCTTTCTATGATAACGGGTCTCATAGCTCTTTTGACGGGAATCAAGGATATCACTGAAAACGGAGTCTCGCGCTTTAGAACCAAAAAAGTAGAGAAAACGGGAGACGATGAAGATGATTATTATGGATACGATATGGAGACTTCCTATGATAATGACTTTATGAGTGAAGATGCCTACATGAACGAGGCTGGTTACAGGAAGCAGGTAAAAATCACAGCTGCCAATTCATCTGTTAAAAAGGCTCCAGCAACCTGTGGCGAAACGATAGTTCTCACTGATGAAGATGATACCGATAAAGATATTATTTTATATAGTAGAAACTCGGATAAAACAATCAGGATTTCTTTGGATAAGCTCCCATTAACCGTAGGTAAAATGGAGGGCTGCGTGGATAAAGTTATAAATGATGTGAGCATTTCAAGAATGCACTGCAGATTCGTAAGAGATAGAGAGGGAAGACCAGCTGTTGTCGACCTCGGATCGACGAACGGTACGTACAGGAACGGACTTAGGCTCAATCCTCAGGAAGAATGCAGTATTGATGAGGGCGATGAGATCAGAATCGGCAAAATATGCTTTGATTGTAGATGAAAAAACTGCTACAGCCGCTTGCCATGTACTTTATAACGTAGATTTATGGTATAATACCCTTAACTAGTTGGAGGGGTGTCCATGAAGATTAATATCTATTACGGTGGCAGAGGAATAATTGATGATCCTACGCTATACGTTATCTCGCAGATCACAGCAATCCTACAGGAATTAAATGTAAAAGTTCAGCAGTACAATTTATATGAGCAGCGCAACGGAATAACAGCGCTTCCCAATACGCTCAAGGATGCAGATGGCGTTATTCTGGCATCAACTGTTGAGTGGTATGGAGTAGGCGGATATCTTATGCAGTTTCTTGATGCCTGCTGGTTATATGGAGACAAGGACCATATCAAAGAGATTTATATGGCGCCTGTTGTCATGTCTACAACTCATGGAGAGCGTGAAGGCATGATGAGTCTTGCTGCTGCATGGGAAATGCTGGGCGGACTTCCTTGCGATGGAATGTGTGGCTATATTGCTGATACTACCAAGCTTGAGAATAGCTCAGAATACAGTAAGATAATTGAGAAAAAGACTGAGAACATTTATCGTACAATTAATCAGAAAATGCCAGTATTCCCTGCAAGTAACCAGGCTGTAATAAATAAGGTTGCAGTTGCTAAGGGAATAGACTTAACTCCGCAGGAGTCAGAGCAGCTCTCTGAGTACGCTTCAGACGACAACTATGTTCGTACACAAAAAGAGGATCTTCAGGAGCTTGCCAGCATATTCAGAGATAAAATGGGACAGGACGATACGGCTGTTGGAAATGTTGACGAATATGTTAAACTACTTAACAAGAAATTCACTCCAGTTGCAGGAATCAGGGCTAAGTACAAGATTGTCATTCAGGACAGTCCCAAGACCAAGCCTATCATTATCGATGTAGACAATAGCAAATGCAATTGTCGCGTTGGAGATGAAGAGGAATGTGATGTTGTTATATCCACCGATCAGCATGTCCTGGAGGATGTGCTTGAAGGCAGAATGACTTTCCAGAGGGCATTCATGGCTGGCAGCATCAAGATGAAGGGAGACTTTAAGCTTTTGAGGAGCATGGATCAGCTCTTTGATCTGATGGCTTAAATGAGCTTAATGGATATAAATGCCAGATAATTCAGGATTTAGAAGCGAAGATTTTATAGAAAAGCAGAAAAAAATATATAAGGCGTCATATGTTACTATGGCGCTTGTGGCAATAAACGTGGTAGTATTTGTGATAAGTAGCATCTTTGTCCCATATTTATATTCCTTTGGGATGATGTACACACCTGCTGTTTTGCAGAATGGAGAATATCACAGGCTTATAACTGCCATGTTTTTGCATCAGGATATAAATCATCTCTTTAATAATATGATGATGTTACTTTTGGTAGGAGCGATCATTGAACACTACCTTGGTCATGTAGCATACGTGGTCATGTACTTTGCAGCCGGTATTTTCGGCAATCTCCTGTCTATGGCTTACGAGGTAAAAAATGGTCTCGACTGGATATCACTGGGAGCAAGTGGCGCCGTTATGGGCATCGTTGGTTTTCTGGTGGTTTGGCTGATCGTCAATCGCAAGACTCTCGTACAGGACAAGTCAATGCTGATAAGGCTGATCTTTCTTTTATTATTTGTTATAGATTCGTGCTTTTTCCAGCAAGGAGCCAATACAATAGCTCATTTGGGAGGCTTCATTGCAGGATTCGTTTTTGGAATAATCAATATTATCTTATTTAATAATAGAAAAGACATGGAGGGAATAGCGTGATGAGTGATTGTATTTTTTGCAAGATAGCAAATGGGGAGATACCTTCTAATACTATTTATGAGAATTCTGATTTCAGAGTAATTCTTGATAATGGCCCAGCTACAAAGGGACATGCTCTTGTACTTCCTAAGGCACACTATGCAGATCTTTTTGAAATTCCAGAGGAGACTCTCGCAGGCGCTGCCAAGGTTGCCAAAGAAGTTGCTTCTAATATGAAGGAGAAGCTTGGCTGTGATGGCCTTAACCTCGTGCAGAACAATGGCTCTGCTGCAGGACAGACAGTTATGCATTTCCATCTTCATATCATCCCAAGATATAGCAATGATTGTCAGCACATTCTTTGGAAGCCAACTCAGCCTTCTGCTGAGGAGCTTGTAGCAATCAAGAATACAATTGTTGGAGAGTGAGGATAGTCCATGCGTGACATTGATGTTTCAGAAGTCACACGAGTAGTTCGCCAGATGTGTATTGATGCGAACTATGAACTGTCAAAAGATATGCAGACAGCGCTTAACAATGCGCAGAACGCGGAAGAGTCTCAGCTTGGTAAGCAGATCTTTTCCCAGCTTCAAAAGAACCTTGTAATAGCCAAAGAGGACCAGATTCCTATCTGTCAGGATACAGGAATGGCAGTTTTCTTTGTGAAGGTAGGACAGGAAGTTCATTTTACAGGAGGAAACCTTACTGATGCCATTAATGAAGGTGTCAGACAGGGCTACACAGACGGATATCTTAGAAAGTCGGTAGTTGGTGATCCTCTTATCAGGAAGAATACAGGAGATAACACTCCGGCAGTAGTTCATTATGATATCGTTCCAGGAGATGTTGTAACTATTACTTGTGCACCAAAAGGCTTTGGCAGCGAGAACATGAGTCGCGTATTCATGCTCAAGCCTGCAGATGGAGAAGAAGGCGTCAAGAATTCTATTGTTCAGGCTGTAAAGGACGCAGGTCCTAACGCTTGCCCTCCTATGGTAGTAGGCGTTGGTATCGGTGGAACCTTCGAGAAATGTGCAGAGATGGCCAAAGAGGCTCTTACACGACCTGTTGGTGAGCATTCTGATATTGAATACGTCAGAGAGATGGAAAAAGAAGTTCTTGATATGATCAATGCTACAGGCATCGGCCCAGCCGGACTTGGAGGCAGGATCACAGCTCTTGCTGTCAACATCAACACCTACGCTACTCATATAGCAGGTCTTCCTGTTGCAGTTAACATCTGCTGTCATGTAAATCGTCATGTGACCAGAGAGATATAATAACCAGACGGAGTGCTTTCATTATATGGAAAAGAATATTCAGGCACCTTTAGATAAAGCAGTGGTAAAAGAACTTAAGATAGGCGATATGGTATATATCACAGGAACTATCTACACTGCCAGGGATGCTGCTCACAAGAGAATGGCGGAAATCCTGGCGGACGGTGGAGAACTTCCTATAGAACTCAAGGATAATATCATATATTATATGGGACCATCTCCTGCAAGAGAGGGAAGACCTATCGGATCAGCAGGTCCTACAACTGCCAGCAGAATGGATAAATACACACCTCAGCTCTTAGACCTTGGACTTGGCGGAATGATTGGCAAGGGTAAAAGATCTAAAGAAGTAAAAGAAGCTATTGTCAGAAATGGATCGGTGTACTTTGCTGCAATTGGCGGAGCTGGAGCATTATTATCTAAAGCTATTACAGAATCAGAAGTTGTAGCCTACGATGATCTTGGCACAGAAGCTATAAGAAAGCTTCAGGTCAAGGACTTTCCTGCGATTGTAGTCATAGATTCAGAAGGCAATGACCTCTATAATAAATGATGACTGCAAACAAAATGCTATAAACTAATTGACAAAGGCTTTACTCCTTTGTATAATTACATTTGCGTCTTGACTAAATCAGACGTAAGAATTCACAACCACATATTGGTAGAGGGATTCAGGCATGGAGAAATACTCAAGTGGCTGAAGAGGCGCCCCTGCTAAGGGTGTAGACCGTTCGCGCGGTGCGCGGGTTCAAATCCCGCTTTCTCCGTTTAGCACATAACTCCTAAGGATTAAATCCTTAGGAGTTTTTTGTTGCCATTTTATTACTATGTTCGTATAAAGATATACCAGCGAACTTAAATGATTGATACAACAACTTGGGGATAAAAGTGGCTGAAATGCCCATATCTAGTGAGATTATAACTTTTTTAGAAAATCTGAAAAAAGTTGTTGCATTTATAAAATCGCTTTGCTATAATAACTTTTGCCCGTTGCGAGAGGGCAGCTACCCACATAGATAGAGGCTTTGAACCAGTAGCTGTTTTCGAGAGGGCGAAAAAACTTTGAAAAAAGTTGTTGACAAGAACTTAAAGCTGTGATATTCTAAATGAGTTGCGGCTGAGAGCTACAACAACAAGAAGTACCTTGACAAATAAACAGTAATGCAACCCTGAAAAATTCCAAGAGAATTATTCAGAACAAAGATTAGTAAATAACGGACAGAACAAAAAGCCAAGCTTGAGTTCTGGCCAGATCAAACTTTTAAACGTGAGAGTTCGATCCTGGCTCAGGATGAA
>NZ_JAFRGN010000061.1 GCF_017433805.1 Butyrivibrio sp.
AGATACGAAAAGGCAGCGCACGAGGCGCTGCCTTTGTTCATGCCATTATAGACCATTACTTCTAGAATAAAAGAAAAGATATTGCTGCATAACCCCGTTATAGGGTTTGTATTTACCAAATAAAAAGCCCTGAGGATACTGCGCATCAAGCACTTTGTTGATCCAAACATCCTTAGGAAATGCATCCAGCCTGTGATATCCAAAGAGAATCTCGCAGTTGGCAACCTTAACCCCAACACCATATAGCGCCAGGAGCTTCTGCATAAGAGCATCATCATCTATCTCTTTCCAGCTCTCGAGATCTACTGCTCCGCTTACTACATCAAGTGTAGCCTGATGTACATATTTATCTCTGTAGCCAAGACTACATCCTGATAGTTGCGCAACAGTCAGCTTGGATAGTTCCTCTGGTGTTGGAAAAGAATATACATCATTTCCTTCTGCATCTACAGCGATCTTGTGTCCCGCAAGTGCACATATCTTCTCAATTGAGGCTTTGATGGCTGGAATGTTCTTTCTCTGAGATATGATAAAAGAGATAAGCATCTCCCATGGATCCTGCCTGAGAATCCTGATTCCCTGACCAAACTCAGAAGCTCTGTAGAGATATTCATCCTCTGATTCGTCGATCAAAGCTCTGATATCCCTATAGCTTGTATCCATATCAAAATACTGCTTCCAGAAGTTTTCGTATTCATCTTCACTGCAGCTAAGCTCATATTTGCCTTCGCCCAACTCTTTTATAAACAGATACTTATCTTCAGCTACTGCGCTATATCCATCAGCGCATTTATTGAATCTGAAGCACTGTCCGCTATCTGCAATTTTCTGAAGATCAAAATCATCTTTTATTTCAATTATCATTTTTACTTAGTCCTTGTTATACCGGCTATGTCAGCCATAATTACCTTAGCGAATACTTCTTATCTTCATCAGCCATTGCATCTACATAGCCTCTGTCCCAGAGCATAATGTTGAGCTTCTGGGCTAGTTCTACAGCTGGCTGAGTAAAATACTGATTGGTCATTACAACTCCGACCATTCTATCATAATAATCTCTGCCGGCATATATTTCCTGAACAGCCTTAACGCCGATAGGCTTATCGTAGCACTTACACTGAACAGCGTAGGTCACGCCATCTTTCTCAGCTAAGATATCTGCCCCGAAATCTCCGCTTCCCTTGGTAACCTCAACCTCCAGAAAGCCGTGAGCTTTCAATATGTCTGCGCAGTAATACTCGAAGTCATGACCTTCCATCTCATCCATTGGAAGTGGCTTCATTCGTATCTTTTTTACAATATGTACTATCAGAACAGCTACCAGTACAATAGCAGCACCGATCAAACATGCAATTATATGTTCTTTATTCATGATTCTTACACCAAACTCATTTATCAAAAATATTACCAGCCCTGCTCAGCAACTTCCTTTTCTATCTCAATAACATTCCTGTCCCAGGACTCATAGGCTGGATCTCCCCTGTGGTCTGGAATATCGAATCTATACTTGAGTCCCGCTCCCAGATAATCTGTATACTTGCAGCTACCTGTATAGTTCAGATGTGAGAAATCAAAGTAGTCCTTACTAAAGTCAAGTCCCAGCGTCTCATACCAGGCATTGCCATCCTCAAACATTATTCCTCGCTGCGCACAGAGGTTTTCCACATACTGAAATCTCTGGTCTGCGTAGTACTCTTTTATATAGGGAGTCACGATAAAAAACATCTGAATTCCCTTTTCATTACAATAATCAATTATCTTATCAAGATATTCTTGAGACTTTGCAGTGAGAGGTTCCTCATCCTCTGCATCAAACTCAGGTTTCTCCCACTCCGCAATCTTAAAATATGGGGTGTATCCCTTAAAGGAGCTCTTATCCTCATCACTCTCAAACAGATAATCCCAATCCGCCTGCTCAAGTTCCTGATAGCGTGCATGATAGCTCACAAGGGCAGGGAAGAAATCTTTGATTCTGTCAGGCTCAACGCTAGCCTTCAGCATTCTGAGCTTATTAAGAGAAAACTTCATACCATAGAAATTATCCGCTATGTACTTATACTGATAATCATCGTAGAACATGGCTGGCGCATAGAAATCCAGCACAACCACCTTGGGGCTCTGATACTTACACAGCTCCTGCAGATAATAATAGGTCATCCAAAGTGGCTGCTCCGCCGCGCTGTAATCATAAGCTGCAATACCATATTTCTCCCACAAAAGAGCTGTATTGATATTTACATGCATATGGCTGGAGCCAAGAAATGCTACATCTATCGTATTCTCTGGCTGCGCATAAAGACACCTTGCCTGCTTGATTCCATGGGCAGTCTTAAAACTAAGAAGCCTGTCCACAAAACTCAGCGACAAAACAAGTGCCAATATAAGTGCTATGAACTTAAAAAAGCCAAAAACTTTTTTCATATATATTAAAACTCCATATATATCAGCCTTGTGCTGATGTCTGGTCCATAAATTCCAAATATAACAATTAGCATTATGAGCAGATAAAATGCTATATATCTCTTACCCTGCGTGGTAGAAGCGATCATTTCAGGAATATTCGACTTGTTATGATATGCAAGCCTATCAAGGATCGCTATCACTACAATCGATACAATGATCACAACTAATTCTGTCATGACAAGATTCATGTTTTCCATATTTTCGGCAAAAGAAATATATCCTGCAAAGCGTGTGAACATACACTTCACGTAAGTTATTCCTGAAGAAAGTGATGATGCCCTAAAGAATATCCAGGCAAAAGAAGCCTCGATAAATGTGATGATATTCCCTACAATTCCAGTTCTGATGACCTTAAAGCCCTTATCTCTGCAGATGCTGTCAATTGCTGAAAATACTCCGTGTAAAAGTCCCCAAATTATAAAGTTCTTACCTGCACCATGCCACATACCACAGATCAAGAAGACGATCATGGTGTTGATAATCTTGCGCGCTGGACCTTTTCTATTTCCACCAAGTGGAATATAAACATAGTCCCTAAGCCAGGAAGACAGTGACATGTGCCAGCGTCTCCAGAACTCAGTAATGTTCTGGCTACAATATGGCATATCAAAGTTTGTTACAAGATCAATTCCAAATGCCTTGGATACGCCAATCGCAAAGTATGAATAACCTGCAAAATCGCAGTAAATCTGAATCGTGTAAAAGAGTGCTCCAACAAGCAGCCAGTTGCTACCTAGAAGCTGTGCTCCGTCAAAGAGCTTATCAACATATATTCCAAGGCGGTCTGCAATAGCCACCTTCATAAACGCTCCGTATAGAGTGTAGTACAATACTCTCTTCCATCTTTCTTTTTCAAGGAGTCGAACTCTTCCAAGTTCTCTCACCTGAGTTGAGAAACCATCCCATCTCTCGATAGGTCCACTTACAAACTTAGGGAACCAGGCAAGATATAGAACTACATCTGCGATATTAGCTGATGCCTCTATGTTTTTTCTTTTCACATCAACCATGTAACTGATCGCCTGAAAAACATAGAAAGAATAGCCGATTGGCATGAGGATCTTAGTAAGAAATGCATCCTCGCTTGCCGCATCAGAAAAGTATGCTGGAACATACTTAAAGATTAGTAAACTTAGAATAAACATAGAAACTGCAACGGACATAATGCCCGCTGCAGCTTTTTCATTTTTCTTTTGCCAGATAGACACGAGCTGTCCTGCTGCCCATGTGAGCACAGAAACAAGAAGCACTGCTATTCCGGCAAGCCTATTAAGGGAGTAAATGTAGAGAATACTTGCTACCATTAACAAGTATTTTCTGCTATTCCCCCTAAGTATATAAAACAGTATGCAGATGACCGCTGCATAGATTAGCGATGAAACGCCAATTGTCATAGTTTAAGATCTCCGTCTTTAACCCAACCAAGCTTTCTAACTCCAGCGTGGATGATAGGTGCAATAACTGCTGGAAGAACAAATGAAATCATTACAAGTCCGATCCAGTCAAATGCTGTGATTCCAGCCTTAGCTCCATTTGCTACGTCGTTAACCCAACCAGTGTAAACACCGATCTGACCTACAAGACCGCAAGTACCCATACCTGAAGATACAGGTGCGCCGTTCATTCTAAGTCCAAAGAGGCATGTAGCGATAGGTCCTGTGATTGCTGATGTTACGATAGGTGCGATCCATACTCTTGGATTTCTAACGATGTTACCCATCTGAAGCATTGATGTACCGATTCCCTGTGATACAAGTCCGCCCCACTTATTCTCTTTGAAAGAGATAACAGCAAAACCTACCATCTGAGCACAGCAGCCTGCTACAGCAGCTCCGCCTGCAAGTCCTGTGAGCTGAAGTGCTGCACAGATAGCTGCAGATGAAATAGGAAGTGTAAGAGCAACACCAACGAGAACTGATACAAGAATTCCCATAAGGAATGGCTGAAGCTCAGTTGCCCACATGATGATATTACCAACCCACATAGCTGCACGTCCAAGTGGAGGTGCGATGAGCCATGAGAAGAATACGCCCACTGCGATAGTTACAAGTGGAGTTACAAGGATATCTACCTTGGTTTCCTTGGATACTGCCTTACCAAACTCAGCAGCAAGGATAGCTACAAAAAGAACTGCCAGAGGACCGCCTGCTCCGCCAAGTGCGTTAGCTGCAAATCCAACTGTGATCATTGAAAATAAAACAAGTGGTGGACACTTAAGTGCATAGCCAATAGCTACTGCCATAGCTGGTCCACTCATTGCTGTTGCAAGACCGCCGACAGTATACTCAACACCTGCGATTGTTGCCACTGTCTGCATGAGAAGCGGAATCTGGAACTGTGTACCAATTGTGTTAATGATGGTACCGATCAGCAGTGAACAGAAAAGTCCCTGCGCCATTGCCCCCAGTGCATCGATTCCGTACCTGCGAAGAGATATCTCAATATCCTTTCGCTTTAGAAAACTTTTAACTTTTTCCATACTTCTCCCTCTTTCTTACGGCTATTAGTATCCCCATTTATGCCGACTTTAGCTAATAGCCTACCACAAACGCCGCTAAAATGCGAACATTTTTATTCGCATTTTCTGAAAATCAGCGTTTTACCAGTTGGCAGACAGTTTCTACATGGACAGTATGGCTAAACATATCGCATGGACGGACAGCCTTAAGTTCATAGCCGCCATCTACAAGAATTCTGAGGTCTCTTGCAAGTGTGGCACTGTCACAGCTGACATATACGATACGTTCTGGTGACATCTTGAGCATGGTCTCCAGGCATGCGCTGTCACAGCCCTTACGAGGTGGATCTACTACGATAACATCAGGGTGAAGAGCGCTGTTATCAGCTCCGGCCTTCTCTGATTCTCTCTTATAGAATTCAGGAAGCACTTCCTCTGCCTTGCCACAGTAGAACTCTGCGTTATCAAGGTTATTTCTCTTGGCATTCTTCTTGGCATCTTCGATGGCATCTGGAATAATCTCAACACCATGTACCTTGCCAGCAGTTCTAGCCATAGAAAGAGTTATGGTTCCTATACCACAGTACAGATCCCACACTGTCTCTTTTCCTGTGAGCTGCGCATACTCGATGGCCTGACCATAGAGCTTCTCGCATTGAACAGGATTAACCTGATAAAAAGAAAGAGGTGATATATCAAATTCGAGACCGCAGAGGGTGTCAGAGATAGTATCTTTTCCCCAGATAGTATGAATCTCTGTTCCCATAATGACGTTGGTCTTGTCCGTGTTGATGCTGACTGAAATGCTGGTCATACCGTCTATCTTAGAAAGCGCCTGAGTTAACTTGCCCTGTTCCTTAATGAATTCGATGCCGGTGCCTTTCTTACCCCTATAATTGAGCACCAGGCATACCATTATCTGCCCACTAGTAAAGCCCTTCCTGATAAGGACGTGTCTCACAAGCCCCTTACCAGATACTTCATCGTAGGGCTCAACCTTATTCTTCTCCATGTGAGAAATGATAATATCAAGAATGTCTTTATTCTCAGAGGTTCCGATAAGGCAGTCAGTAACAGGAATAATGCTGTGGGTTCTGCCTGCGTAGAAACCAGCTACTATCTTGCCATTTTTATCTTTTCCAATTGGGAACTGGGCTTTATTCCTGTATCTCCAAGGCTCGTCCATTCCGATAATCGGCTCCATAACTGAATCCACAAAGTTCTCATCAAAGCCGCCAAGTCTTACGATATTGTTTCTGACCTTGTTCTGCTTGAAGGCAAGCTGTTTCTCGTAGGTCATGTTCTGAATCTGGCAGCCACCACACTGTCTGGCGATAGGGCACTTTGGCTCAGTCCTAAACTCAGAAGGATCAATCACCTTTTCAAGATGAGCATAGGCATAGTTTTTCTTGGCCTTCATGATCTTGACGCTTACAGTGTCGCCAATTACCGCATCTTTAATAAAGAGGGTATAGCCGTCTATCTTGCCTATGCCCTCCCCGTCAGTTCCTATGTCTGTAATTTCCACAGTCAGAAGATCGCCCTTTTCGAAACGAGCATCTTCCTGGTTCTTTTTATTAGCCATTTTTTACTCCTCACCCTTCCAGTGAAGTCTGTGAAGCTCTCCCTGCTGCTCAAGTCCCGCAAACTCGTTCTGTCTAAGTGCCTCATAAAGTACAATTGCAACTGAATTAGATAAATTCAGAGATCTGATATCGCTTCCCATAGGGATACGAATACAATTCTCTTCGTTCTCAACAAGGATTTCTTCTGGAATTCCAGCGCTTTCCTTGCCAAACATAATGAAATCATCCATTCCAAACTGCACATCTGTGTAGCATTTCTTGGCCTTGGTAGTAGCCATCCAAACCTTGGCATCTGGGTGCTTCTCTTTAAAATCCTGATAGTCTATGTACCTGGTAACATCCAGGTGCTGCCAGTAATCCATTCCTGCTCTTCTAAGGTCTTTTTCACCAAGTCTGAAGCCAAGTGGCTCAATAAGGTGAAGACTTGTCCCTGTAGCAACGCAGGTTCTACCGATATTTCCTGTGTTCTGTGGAATTTCTGGCTGATGTAAAACTATATGCATAACTTTTTAACTTATAACTCCAATTCTAATAACTATTACTCGTCCACTTCATCCATTGCCTTAGCCTTGGCCAAAGAGAAAATGAATTCTGTTCCTACTCCGGCAGTACTGATGACATTGATGTTTTCTTCGTGGGCTTTGATTATTTCTTTTACAATGGCAAGGCCAAGGCCTGTGCCCTTCTTATCCTTACCTCTTGATGCGTCAGATTTGTAGAATCTGTCGAAGATAAGCTTCTGGTCTTCCTTGGGAATACCGATTCCACTGTCCTTGACCGATACAAAGACTTTGCTGTGTTTCTCGGTAGTCTCGATCTTGACGCTTGAATCCTTGTGGCTGAACTTGATGGCATTATCCACAAGGTTGTACAGAACCTGCTGAATCTTACTCATATCGGCATTGACCAGCATCTTCTCATCTGTGAGGACAAGCTCTATAGCAATCTTCTTGTCGATACAGGTTCCGCCAAAAGACTCTGCTACATTCCTGATAACCTGATTGATATCAAAGTCAGTCCTGTCAAGAAGCATTCCTCTGGTATTGAGGTTGTTAAGTGTCAAAAGCTCGTTGGTGAGCTTGGTAAGTCTGTCCGTTTCGTTGATAACAATTCCAAGATACTTGCCATGCAGCTCCTCCGGAATTGTTCCATCCTGCATCGCTACCAGATAACCTCTGATAGAAGTAAGAGGAGATCTGAAATCGTGAGATACGTTGGCAATGAACTTCTTCTGGTCATCCTCCTGACGGGCGATCTCACCTGCCATGTAGGCAAGAGATGCAGCAAGATAACCCATTTCATCCTCTGATTCTACCGAGAATTCATAGCTCATATTTCCGGCTGCATACTGCTCTGTTGCCTTGGTGATCTTCCTAAGTGGCATATACACAAGCTCTGTAAAGAAAATCAGAATGATCAGAGACAGCAGGAACAACAATATCAGCATAAGGTAAGAGATATTCAAAAACTCATTGGCTGTATTCTGAATAGCTGCTATAGGCGTATGAATCACAACATAAGCCTGCACCTTAAAGTTCGCTGTTATAGGCGCAAACACGCTCAGAACATCTTCATGAAAGCTTCCCCAAAAATTGCCGGTAGTATAGTAAGAACTACCAAGGACCGTGGGATCAAAACCGTTTATCACAATTTCTTTTCCCTGATCGATTACTCTGGAAGAATCAAGAACCAGTCGACCTGATGGGTTGATGATCCAGATAGTGGCATTATCCATGTACTTGGAAAGGGCTACCATCTGTGTGTGAACCGCATCAAGAGAAGTTTCACTGTTATAAAGGTCCGCTGCATATGTATTGGCAATCTGCGTCGCAACCTGGTACATGCTGTCGGTCTTGTCACGTCGTAGTCTTTCGTAGGTCATGCTATAAACGAAGGTAGCTACCACTACAAATCCGAAGATGGCAAACAAGAGATACGCCAATAAGAATTTTAAATAAAGAGTTCTCTTCATTTACTGTTGTACCTCAAATTTGTATCCTATTCCCCAAATTGTAGCAAGGCGCCACTTCTCGTGGTCAGAGAGCTTCTCACGAAGTCTCTTGATGTGAACGTCGACTGTTCTGGTGTCGCCAATATATTCGTAGCCCCAGATCTGGTCAAGGAGCTGTTCTCTTGTAAATACATGGTTTGGTGAAGCTGCCAGGAAATAAAGAAGCTCAAGCTCCTTGGGTGGCATATCCACGCGCTCTCCCATGTATGTTACAGAGTAGTTTGTCATATTGATCTCAAGATCAGGATATCTTACAACCTTGTCATCTGATTCCTGAACTTCCTGTACCTGTGGCTTGTAACGGCGAAGCACTGCCTTAACTCTTGCCACAAGCTCTTTGGAATCAAAAGGCTTCTCCATGTAGTCATCTGCACCCATCTCAAGGCCCAGCACCTTATCAAATACTTCACCCTTAGCGGAGAGCATGATGATAGGCACCTGAGATTTGGTCCTTATCTCTCTGCAGACCTGATATCCGTCGATACCCGGGAGCATTAGGTCCAAAAGAACCAGATTAGGCTCAAAGGTATCAAAGGTGTTGATAGCTGATTCGCCATCGTTGCAGATTCTTGTCTCAAAGCACTCTTTTACCAGATACAAAGAGACAAGCTCTGCGATGTTGTTATCGTCATCGACGATTAAGATTTTCTGTTTAGCTGCCATTTTCCCCTCACTTACTTCATAAATGTAACTATTGTAACTCCGGCATCTCCCTCGCCGAATTCCCCAAGCTTAAATGATTTAACATAAGGTACTGACTTAAGGTAATTGTGAACTGCCTGCCTCAGGATACCTGCGCCCTTACCGTGAACAACGCGAACATTGTTAAGGTGTGACATGTATGCATCATCAAGATATTTATCCAGCGCTGAAATCGCATCATCACTGTTCTTGCCAATGAGATTGATCTCAGTTTTAATGCTGGCTGCTCTGGACAGATCCATCTTGCCAGAGCTTGTATTTCTGCCATAAAACTTCTTCATGGCAGCCTTACCATCTTCGTCCTGAACCAGAACAAGGTCCCTGATGTTGGCCTTGGTGCGCATGATTCCGCACTGTACGTAGAGATTTCCGTCCTTGTCAGGCTTGGAAGAAATAGTTCCCTTAAGTCCCATAGATACGATCTTGACTGACTCTCCGAGCTTAAGCTGAGATTCCTTGAGAACTGGATGTGTAGGATTAGCAGATTCCTTTTTAGCGGAAATAGCCTTGTTCTTGGCAGAAATCTTCTGACCTACGTTAGTTCTGGCTCTCTCAAGATCCTGAATAGTAGCGTTAGGGCCAACCTTTCTAAAGGTTCTGATGGTCTCATCCGCCAGATCCTTGGCCTCCTGAAGAATGTCTCTTGCCTGCTCGTTGGCTTCTCTGAGGATTTCCTCCTTCTGCCTGTCGAGCTTGTCAGTCTTGGACTCGAGCTGAGCCTTAAGCTCTTCTACCTCGCGCTTGTACTCTGCAATCTCAAGTCTCTCGTTTTCTATGATCTTACGGCTCTTCTCAAGATCAGCGAGAAGATCCTCGAACTTTTTATCCTCTGTTCCAATCTGCTCCTTGGCTGCATTGATTATCTCATCAGAAAGTCCCAGCTTGGAAGAGATCGCAAAGGCATTACTCTTACCAGGAATACCGATAAGAAGCCTATATGTTGGGCGAAGTGACTCAACATCAAATTCGCAGCTGGCATTCTGAATACCAGGAGTGTTCAGGGCATAAACCTTGAGCTCACTGTAATGAGTTGTAGCCAGTGTCCTGATCTTCCTCTCATGGAGGTTATTGAGAATTGATATAGCAAGAGCCGCACCCTCTGTAGGATCCGTTCCTGCACCAAGCTCATCGAAAAGACAAAGCGAATTAGCATCAGCATTCTCAAGAATAGAAACAGTATTGGTCATGTGTGATGAGAAAGTAGACAGTGACTGCTCAATACTCTGCTCATCTCCGATATCTGCATAAACTTCCTCAAATACAGAAAGCTCTGACCTGTCGCCTGCTGGAATCGCAAGGCCCGCCTGTCCCATAAGTGTTAAAAGACCTACTGTCTTGAGTGTTACTGTTTTACCACCTGTGTTAGGTCCAGTGATAATCAGCATATCAAAATCCTTACCCGCATAAACATCAATAGGAACCACCTTGTTCTTATCGATAAGAGGATGTCTTCCCTTCTTGATGTCAAAAGAGTGATTGTCATTAAATATAGGTGTGATGGCATTGATCTCAAGTGCATATGAAGCCTTGGCAAATACAAAGTCCAGATCTGTCATGATGTCTGCGTTGTATTTGATTGCCTCTACATGTTCGCCAACCTGAAGGCTGAGTTCTAAGAGAATCTTCTCAATCTCTGCATTTTCCTGAAGAACCAGCTCTTTAATCTTGTTGTTGAGCTCTACTACTGCAGCAGGCTCGATGAAAAGAGTTGATCCGGAGGATGACTGGTCGTGAACAATACCGTTTATCTGTGACTTGTACTCAGCTCTTACTGGTACGCAGTACCTGTCATCACGCATGGTTACAACAGAGTCCTGCAGATAAGTACGCATGGAACCATTAATGAGCTTGTTGAGCTGCTCATGTATTCTGTCGTTAGTCAGCATGATGCCACGTCTGATATGCTTAAGCGCAGGGCTGGCATCGGAGCTGACCTCTTCCTCAGAAACGATGCATCTCCTGATCTCTACAGATACAGGGGTAAGTGGCTCCAACATGCTAAAAGACTCTGTGAGTGAGTCAGGAGCCTCGTCATCCCTCTGAGTTCTGCCATAGTTCTTGACCCTTGCTACGTTCTCAAGAAATGCTGCAAGCCTAAGGAGCGCTGCCATATCAAGTGCGCTTCCAATCTTAAGAGCCTTGAGAGAACCGGTAAAATCTCTGTTATCGCCAAAAGAAATAGAGCCTTTTTTGAAGATTCTTGCTATAGCATCTGATGTCTTGGTCTGGTTAAGTCTGATTTCTTTTATATCTGCAGATGGCACAAGTTCACGGCACATCTTGCGTCCAGGCTCTGATGTGGCGTGTTCTGTGAGCCTGTCTATGATCTTATCGTACTCAAGTACGCGTAATGCTTTTGTATTCATTGCTTATAAAACCTCATTTTCATATAACTACCCAAAGTACAGTTTAACATCTATATCACCGCATGACTAGTGGAATTCTATGAGGAAAGCGGCTATAATTATAAAGATATTATGTCAATGTAAACTTGGGGGAATACATATGCCACTTAATCAGGACGACAATCAGAAAGACCATCTTGCCAATACTGCCTTTATCAGTGAGAAGATCAAACAGCGTCCAATTAACCGTAAGAAACTCATAAGGAGAACTCTTATCACCATTTCTCTTGCTGTTATCTTCGGCGGAGTGGCATGCTTCACCTTCCTTTTTCTGCAGCCTGTTTTCAGTGATACTCTTTATCCGGAAAAAGAGCCTGAGGCGGTTTCTTTTCCCGCAGAATCAGCCAGCGATGAGCTGATTCCTAAGGAAATGTACGCTGATGACAACGAGATTGCAGCGACTGAGATTCAGAATCTTGAAGCCACTCAGAAGGATCAGATCGATCAGGCTATTGCCTCCTACACCTTTGGTTCCAGCGACTATGGCAACATGATGTCATCTCTCAAGGCCGTAGCTACAGAGGGAAATCGCAGTATTGTCAAGATCACTGCCATTTCCAACGATACCAACTGGTTCAGCCCATCCTTTGAGAGTAGTGGTACTGCTTCTGGCCTCATCGTTGCAGATAACGGCAGTAACCTTCTGGTTCTGACATTTTATGATGAGCTCAAGGACGCAGAAACTATAGGTATTACTTTCTGTGACAACACCAAGTCAGAAGCATCCATCAATCTTGTGGATACCATCACAGATCTTTGTATATTGTCTATCAGAAAGTCCACTCTTTCTTCAGATACCAGAGATAAGATACGCGTAGCAGCACTTGGAAGCTCCAATTCCAACAGCATCGCTGGTCTTCCTGTAATCGCCATCGGTAGTCCCGTAGGTGTTCAGGGTTCCATTGCTTATGGAATTGTAACCAGTGAAAAATCAACTCTTGATCTTCCAGACAGTACATACAAGCTTATTACAACAGACATCTTCGGCAGCAAGTCCGGAAGTGGCGTAATCATCAACTTAAGCGGACAGGTTGTTGGCATCATAGACATGGATAAAGAGCCTGGTGATCTTACTAATAGCATCTGTGCCATAGGTATTACAGAGCTCAAAGCTCTCTTAGAGGATTTGTCCAACAATCACCCAAGAGCTTATCTGGGAGTTCACGGAACTACGGTTCCTCAGGAGATACAGACACTTCAGGGAGTTCCCTCCGGCGCATATATTACTATGACTGAGCTGAGTTCTCCTGCCATGAAAGCTGGAATACAGAGCGGCGATATTATTACTGCAATCGGGGATATGGATATCACAAGTTACGAACAGCTGACAAATAAACTTGCCCAGCTGAGCCCTGATGATGTAATATCAATAACTGTAATGCGACAGGCTGTTTCAGATTATATAGAAATGGATCTGGAAGCTACGCTTACTGAATCAACACACAATTGATACAAGATATGTATTTAGAAATGAGGATTTTTTAATGAAGTTTATCAAGGATTTGAAACCTGGCGACAGAGTGGCCGACATCTACATGTGCAAGCACAAATTAAGTGCCACTACCAAAAATGGTAAAGAGTATTATTCAGTTACTCTTCAGGACAAGACAGGTACAGTAGACGCCAAGGTTTGGGAACCTAACAGCGATGGTATCGATGAGTTTGATGATACTGATTGCATAGATGTATTCGGCGAAGTTACAAGCTTCAACGGTGCTCTTCAGGTCAACATCAAAAGAGCCAGAAAATGCCACGAGGGTGAGTACGATCCAGCACTTTACCTACCTGTAACTAGCAAAAATATTGATGAGATGTACAACGAGCTTCTTGGAATCATTAACAGTATCCAGAACCCTTATCTCAAGGCTCTTTTAGAGGAGTTCTTTGTAAAAGATACCAAGTTCATTGAACTGTTCCGTAAATCCAGTGCTGCCAAGACTGTTCACCACGGCTTTATCGGAGGACTTTTGGAGCACACACTTAGTGTTACCAAGCTGTGCAATTACTTCTGCACTTCTTATCCAAGACTTAATCGTGATCTTCTGCTCACAGCAGCTATCTGCCACGATATAGGTAAGACCAAAGAGCTTAGTCTTTTCCCTATAAATGATTACACTGACGAGGGACAGTTCCTCGGACATATCGTTATGGGATCAGAAATGATAAGTGATAAGGCAAGAAATATTCCAGGCTTCCCTGAGCTTCTCAAGCATGAGCTCCAGCACTGCATTCTTGCTCATCACGGTGAATTCGAATATGGATCACCTAAAAAGCCAGCTATCATGGAAGCTGTAGCGCTTAATCTTGCAGATAATACAGATGCCAAGATGGAGACCTTTACAGAGCTTCTTGCCAATGCACTTGAGCCAGGCTGGCAGGGCTACAATAAGTTCTTTGAATCCAATGTTTTCGAAACAAGGGTTGATTAATAAGGACGCATATAAAAAAAATCGTAAGAATAAGTGTGCACGTCCAATCCTCCGATGATTGTTCCAATCAAATCGGATTGGTCGCACACACCAAGTCTTACGATTTATTTTTATATGCTGTTCTATGAATTAGCCGTTGATTAAATACATTGGTTTCTTCATAGTCTCTTTTTATAACCGCTGTAATATGGGCTCTGCATATTTGACTCGAAGCTTCGTTCTTTAGAATTTTGATACGAATCTCTCGAATCTCTCCATGGCTGCCTTGAGGTTGTCGAGTGAGTAAGCGTAGGAAATACGAATGTATCCTTCACCGCAGTCTCCGAAAGCAGTACCTGGAACGACAGCAAGCTTTTCTTCTGTGAGGAGTCTTGTGCAGAACTCATCACTAGTCATGCCATACTTCTTGATACATGGG
>NZ_JAFRGN010000062.1 GCF_017433805.1 Butyrivibrio sp.
ACACATATGCATTGTACCTGAAATGACATAGTTTTCGCCCATTATTTATTGCTTATCATTGTTTGTAACTTATTAACCAATTGCACATAGGGCTTAAATACTGGTTCTTTTGTGCAAAATATATAAGAAAGTATAGAGAGAATCATATGCAATTAAATGGTAATAGAATTATTATCTGGGGAGCAAAGGATAGAGGGCGTGTTGTTTTAAAAGTTTTAAGAGAAAGATTGAACATAGACGCCGAATGTTTTGTTGACAGAGATATAAATCTCATTGACCAGCAAATAGACGGCATTTATGTTTTGTCAGATGTGAATTTTATTACTAAGTATAATGCAGATGATGTACTGATAATAATTGGTGGGTATAATCCACAGAATAAGGAACAGATTACGGAGTTTCTAGAAAAAAATAATTTTACCGGGAAGTTGATGGATACTTATGAATTCCATCATATGTATGAAATACCGGTATTACTTCAACGTGAAGATAAAAAAGTAATAGATTATGAAAGCAAAATACAGCAATGGTTTAAATCTTTTTTAGCTGAAGCGCATTTTTGGAGAGATGAAGTTATTAATCCTGAAGGCTATTATCATAACCATTATTTAGCCAGAGTGGATTCATCAAAAGAGTTTGAATGTGATAGGGTGAAAGAATTCGTCAAACAGGATTCGGTAATATTAGATGTGGGATGCGGTATTTGCAGTAATTACGGAAAGGGATGGAATGGAAAACAATTATCATTAATAGGTGTTGACCCATTGGCACATATTTATAATCGACTTAATCAGAGGGCTTTTTCTATGGGATGTACAAATGGGAAAATGCCTGATGGAATAAAGTTTGGAATGTTTGAAATGCTTTCATATATGATTGAGAAAAATAGCGCAGATATTATACTGATTGATAATGCTTTGGATCATTGTATTGATCCTATTAGTGCAATATTAGAGTGTCTAAGAGTCGTAAAAAAATATGGTGTAGTATCTACATTCCACCATATTAACGAGGCTTACAAAGCATTTTACGCAGATATGCATCAATGGAATATTTGCTCAAATGAAGAAGGACATCTTGTTGTATGGAACAATGAATCATGCATTGATATTAACAAATTATTAGGTGAGTATGTTGAAATAACAACTTATGTTCACGAGAATCATGTGGCAGAAATACCATTTGGTGGATTGGTGTGCAATATCGTAAAAAAGAAGGATATACCTGATGATTTTATGGATGAAACGAAGGAAAGGCTTGGGATGGTAATAAATCAAGTAATGCTTAGGATTTCTGACCCTGAATTTATGCTTGAATATCTTGAGTTTTATTTACATGAGCGATAAAAAAGGTAGATGATACATAACTTATATTTTTACTGATATTATAACGGAGAATTTGAAATGATAGACATATATCTTTGGGGAGCGGGACACATAGCTGATTTAGCATTACTAGGAGCAGAGGACAATAATATTTGCCTTAGTAGTAATATGACTTTTAATATAAAGGGCATTATTGATAATGATTTGTCCAAGAGAGGATGCTTGTTTCATGGCTTTAAGATAGTGTCACCTGGAGAAGCGATAGAGGGAGGATTTGATTATATAGCTATTTTGATGGAAAACGAGTGGGATGTGTCTATTCAAGCCAAATATGGATATAGGATACCAGAAGAAAAGGTAAAAGATAAATATTTCTTTCTAAAACTGTTACTAATTGAGAAATATAGTGGTACTAAGGATTATGAGATAAAGAAAACAATAGAGTATTTGAAAAAAAATGATTTGACTATGTTTAATCAGTCACTTCCCAAGAGGGAACATAATCATCCAGTTATATGGGATAAGAAGAATAATCTTCCCTATATTGAGTTTGAAGATGTAACAAATCAGATTCAAAGGATGTATTTTCCTAGAAATTATCAATTTACTAATCGTGATGGAATGCAGTTTTGCGAAGATATGAATTGGGAACAAATGCCGTCATCGCCGCATCTATATGTGACGTCTGATCATGGAGTATCCGAGGGAGGGGTTATTGTTGATGGAGGTGTCTGTGAAGGGAATTTCGCTTTAAAATATTTGTCTATAGCAGCTAAAATGTTTTTATTTGAGCCGGATTGGTGGTGGGATGAACCTAATTATTATACCTTTTTGCCTTTTAAAGACAAAATAGAATACTCTCATAAAGCATTATCAAATTATGATAGTCGATTAACGACTAGGCTAGATAGCATAGTTTCACAGAATGAAAAAGTTACTTTTATTAAGCTGGATATTGAGGGACATGAAGCAGATGCAATAGAAGGCGCAGAGAATACTTTTAGAAATAACTGTGTTAAGGCATCAGTTTGTTGCTATCATAGAAATGACGATCTGGAATTATTGGAAAGGAGATTTAAAGAGTACGGATATGAGACTAGGTGCTCTAACGGCAATGTTGTCTTTTTGTGGGATGAAGATGTGTGGCACAGTTTAAGTATAAGAAAGTGTGTTGTATATGCTTCAAAAGGGTAAAAGTATATGTTGAGTATAGATGAGATCGTTGTAAAAAGTATACCAATCTTATCTTCATGTATAGAATTTAGGGAAAGAATATTCTATGCGTACTGCTATGGAATTGGGATAGCTTCTTTTGATTTACTTTCGTATGAGAAATTATTTTATGATGAATCATATTTGGGGTGGGGAGGATATCATTTTTCAATATGCTATCAAGGAAAAATCGTCTTTGCTCCAGCAACAATGAACAGCATTTTAGTTTTTGATCCCGTTGATAATACTGAGTTCACAGTAAGCGTTCCACAAAAGAAAGATAACGAAGTGCTAATACCATATTTATCTGGAAATGAACTTATCCTTTTTGGAGCAGAATCTCAGATTACATATTGTGTTGATCCAGATTTTACGGTGAGAATACTGGACCGTAGATGTGAAGATAATACAATTTGGTTGACATATTTATCGCAAACAGAAAAATATATTTGTTTATGGAATAGTGAAGCGTCAAAAATTGGAATCATACAAAAAGAAGAAAAAGAATTAAAAACATATGAATATTATTACGGTAATATTTCGAGTGCAGCTGTTCATGACGAGAAATGTTACGTATTAACGACTGAAGGTGATGTTGATGTAATATCACTTCAAACTGGTACTTGTGAAGCAATTATTAGAACGGGAATAAAAGCAAATAATAATAACGTGATGATATTTAATGATAAATGTTTATTTATAATGCCGTCATCTACTAATGAAATTATTAAAATGGATATTGAGGATGAATACAAGGTGACTGTAACAAAATTAAATATCAATGTTCATGATAAAAAATTGATGTGGTGCAAGTTAAAGGATGGAATAGCTATTTGTGAAATGCAACACAATGTTGAAGCATGGAAATACAAGACTGTGTTTTTTGAATATGATTTAAATAATGGAATCATCATTGAGTATCCGTTAGATATGATGTTAAGATCAAGTATATTTGATGATAAAAACGAAGGCATCAAGATAGATGAAGATAGAATACATTGTTTAAGAGATTTTATTGAGCTTGTGGAGCGAAGATGATAAGCATTGTCGTTACCGTATATAACTTGGGAAACTATATAGAATGTTGCTTGAAAAGCATTATAATGCAGACCTATATGGATATTGAGGTTATTGTGGTTGATGATGGATCTACCGATAATAGTGCTAGGATATGTGATGAATATGCTGCAAGGGATTCGCGAGTAAAAGTTATTCACCAGGAAAACTCCGGCATTGTCAGGGCAAGAAAAAACGGTTTGTTGGCATCAAGAGGAGAATATATAGGCTTTGTCGATGGAGATGATTGGATTGAGCCAGAAATGTATGAGAAGCTGTATAGAGCCTTGACGGATGAGAATGTGCAAGTATCCATGTGCGGTAGAATTGAAGAGATGGGTGACTTAAGCCGCCGAGTATGTCAGGGAATTGAGGCGGGGCGGTATGGAAGAAATGAATTACTGACACAGGTATTTCCCCGGATGATTGTTAAAGAAGGTTTTTTTGAGTGGGGAATTTACCCTGGGTACTGGGATAAGCTGTTTAGTAGATGCACATTAGAACCGCATCTTATGAATGAAGACGATAGAATTGTAATGGGTGAAGATGCAGCGGGTGTTTATCCATGCCTTTTATCAGCTGAGAGCATTTATATAATGCAGGATTGTCTTTACCATTACAGACAGAGCAGCAATTCCATGGTGAAGAAAAAGGTAGCAGATTACGAGTCTGAGAGACTTCGTTTCAAAGTCCTATATCAGTCAGTTAATGAGATTTTTTCCAAGGCAGCAGATAATTTATTGGCAGATCAATGGCTTTTGTACGTGCTTTTTCTCATGATTCCAAGGGCAGATGTTTTGTATGCCGGTATAGAAAAACTAGATTATCTTTTCCCATTTCCTGAAGTAAAAAGAGGTGAAAGGGTAATCATATATGGAGCGGGGTTATATGGAACAAGGCTCTATAGATATTTAAAGGATACAGGATTTTGCGATGTAGTAGCAATTGCTGACAGAGATTATGCCCGTCTAAAAGACGACGATATGAATGTTATTTCTCCGGAAGAAATTGATGATCATATTTATGATGCGGTAGTTGTTGCAAGTTCCTATCAGCATACGAGGGATGCGATTATCGCAGATCTGAATCAGAAGCTTAAGTGCAATAGAATATATGGCTTTGATATGGATGAGGTGTTAAGTGAAAGAACTCGAGTTGCATTTGGACTTAATCAAACAGGTAAATGATAAGCTTGCAGATGAAGAGTCAAAGAGAATCTTCGCTATGAGAGTACTGTATTCATTAACGTTGGATGAGCAGTATTTGTATGGCCTTGGACATGAAGTCGAGAAAAAAGTCGAAACAGATTCTTTATGGAAGGATTACATTTCTATATTAGAGAAGGCTCAGAGTGGAGATGGCCTTTTCCTATATGGTGCCGGAGCCTACGGTGAAAAAATGCTGAAGATGACGCCCACTATATCATGGAGAGGTGTTATTGATAAGAATCCTAAAACTGACACACTAAGCGGTGTTGCTATAGTAAGTACATCAGAATTTCTGAGAAAACTAGGGAATAGTAAGATAGTAGTTTCTTCTAAACGTTATTATGAGGATATAGTAAGAAATTTAACAGAGAATGGAGTAGACGTAGATAGGATTGTCGATGGAAGAGTGTTGTACGACCTCACTGAGGGAAAACAGTACTTTGACCTTGATGAGCTTCCACATATAGATGGCCAAGAAGTGTTCATTGATGCTGGGGCTTGTGATGGTATGTCTACTGTACAGTTCCTGAAATGGTGTGAAGGCAATGGATACAGCTTTTGTTTTGAACCAGATGGAAGAAACATTGATAATATAAAAGCCAACATGGAAGATAAAAAAGTAAATGCCGAAGCATACTGCATTGTACCTAAGGGAGCCTGGGATAAGCAGTGTAGATTATCCTTCGTAGCTACAGGAAATGCCACTTCTCATATAGTAGAAGGGGAAATTGCTGATGCCATAGGAGATACTGAGTCTATAGAGACTAATTCGATAGACAATGAGGCTGGGGATATGGCTGTTTCTTTTATCAAGATGGATATAGAAGGGGCAGAACTACGGGCTCTACATGGCGCAGAAAATTCGATAAGAAATAATAAGCCTAAGCTGGCCATATGTGTGTATCATAATCCTGAGGATATTTTCGAGATACCGGAATATATATTGAGAATACGTCCAGATTATAAATTGTACCTAAGACATTATTCTTTTGACGGAACAGAAACTGTTCTATATGCTTTTTGAACGCTACAGTAGTTAGATGAGGATCATATATGGAAATGGTTATCTATGGCGCTCAAGGAATTGCCCTGGGAGCCTTTGAAGCTATTACAACTATATATCCTGAGCATAATATCAAATGCTTTCTTGTCACTGAAAAGGGTATCAATGCAGATACTCTTGGAGGGCTTCCGGTCAGAGAAATAGCGTCTTTTGCCACGGGAATTTCTGAGAATGAAAAGAAAGAATTATTTGTCCTGATTGCTGTGCCTGAAAATGTTCAGAATCAAATAGTTAGTACGTTAGAAAAATATGGATTTACAAATTATCAAGGGCTTAATCAAAGCTCTTTTTCTGATTGCATCGGCAATTATTTTGCCTTAAAGGGTGATTTCTTGCCGCTTTCACATTTCCCTGTCGGGAGAAATAAGCCGGAAATACATGTATATATGACCAAACACGAGAAGGATAAAAAGCTTACCGGGAAATACGATTTTCCAGAATATATGATTCCGATCCAGGTTGGCGCTGGTATGGCAAGTAGTAAAGTTGCGGATATGACAGATGATACTGGAGACAACATTTCTTTCAAAAATGGTAACTATTCTGAACTGACTGGATTGTACTGGATATGGAAGAATGTTCTGGAGTGCAGTAAGGATGAATTCAGTGGTAAGGGAGCATATTATGGTCTTGCTCATTATAGGAGAGTATTGGAAATATCTGATGAAGATTTGCTGCGCTTATATGACAATGAAATAGACGTGGTACTCCCTTATCCAATGCCATATGAACCTGATATTCACTCTCACCACAAGAGATATTTAAAGGATTCTGATTATACTGCCCTTAAGGAAGCTGTAGAAAAGGTTTGTCCTGAGTATGCCAAGGATTGGGATAATATACTGGGGCAAAGATATATGTATAACTACAATATAATCTTGGCTAAGAAGAAAGTGCTTATTGATTATTGTCGTTGGTTATTTCCTATTCTAAAAAAGGTTGAAGAACTTTCTGTTCCTAGAGGAAAAGAGCGATCTGATCGATATATAGGATATATGTGTGAAACGCTGGAAACGGTATATTTTATGAGGAACCGAGATGATTTCAATATTGCTCATGCTAGGTGTAGGCTGTTTGTTTAATTGTTTTGGTAATGCTTTAACGATATAATATTTTTAATAGCCTCATTCATCATCTGCGGTCTTTCCTCAAAAAATGCAGAATTTATTTGTTGATTTACAACAGGAACTTCCGAGATATAGTCATACATCTCAGTGTTATAGCTAATCGGAAGTCCAAGTTGATATTCCATAAATAGATCAAGCTTATTACTATAAGAGCGTGTAATGATGTTTACGCGCTCTTTATCTATGGCATGATTTAGATAGTATTCTTCCACCTGCGAAGGGGTAGGGAGAAGAGATGTATTTATGATGTTCCTGTCTTGCACCAGGTCAAGTCTTTTGACTTCCTGCTTGATAATACCATTATCCTCGAGATGCAGGAGTGAAGCTCTGTTAAGTGGTGAGTAAATGTTATAGAACATGGAGTTACCATTGTCGTAAATGGGCGCCATAGATACAAAACGCAGAGTCTCTGTATCACGCAAGATGCCAAAGTTATACCAGTGTCTGTCGGAGTTGGTTATTATAAAATCAGTCATCAACATATAATCCAGGAAATGTCTCACGTAATCAGCGTTTAATCCATTGTTTATACAACTGCGTATGAATTTCGCAAGCTCTTTTCCACCATCATAGTCATTACTCAGATCATAGCCTCCTGTAACTTCAAAGGCTGGGATGAGTTCTAAATCTTTGGTGGTAAAATATCTGCATCTACTAATACTATTCTTGGCGCCATCTGAGATGATCTCATAAGATGTATACTCTTTGAATCCCTGCATGTTATGGAGCATCGAAACAAAGCCTTCATTAACATTCTGAAGGCCATCAGGGTATTTGCTGTCACTATATTTATCAAGATACCAGATATCATCTTCCTTGATGGAATATTTGTCTAGATTTCCTCCTAATGAAGCATCCTTTTGATTGGAGTAGTGGACTCTGCCATCTGCACTATGAAAATGAATAGTCTTATTTCCGTTATCATAAAGATTGGCTTCTTCCCAAGTAAGATCCAGCTCTGCCGGAGAAATCCAGTAAGCATCTGATAAGCTCAATCCCAAATTTTTCATGAGAAATTCACTTGGAGATTGACAATCGTATTGTTTTAGTAGTTCAACAAGACGAGCTCTACCTTCAGGAATCGCTCGATTCTTCCACCAAGTATGAATGTTCCTTGCATCTGTTGATCCGACATATGGCATCCTTGCTGGATTTATGATCTGATAATTCTCTATGTCACCATCTGCACTCAATTGGAGAATGGCGACATCATGATTTTTGTGTTTCAGTATGAACATTTTGTCTTCGTTCATAATATTTATGTACCTCGTTTGCAAATGCATTCATTCTTATAAATTGCTCTATTTTAAATCCCATTCTGGCTAATTCTATTTTGTTGATATCTCCTGAATATTGGGCATAAGGAGTATAGTCGATACTGTATTTTTTCTTTTTATAAAAGAAACTAAGGGTATAGCCTGATTTGCTTGGCTGATATTTAAATGTTATTCCGCTCTTTGTATGGTACTGGCCCGTTGATGGGGGAGTTAATGCGGAAGATGTCGTGTTCTCTTTGGCCAGGTTATCTGCAGCTTCGTCTACAATACATGATGCTGAGATTATGTAATCGCCGATTCTGCTCTCTAGGTGTTCGTTGACGAAAATCATAGGAACATTATGGATTTCTTTTTTGGTGAAAAAGTGTATTTGGTAGTCTCCAGCTTCTTCTCCAGCAGTAAGGTAAAAGAGGTACTTATGTCTGGGGCTAATTCCTACGGCGTTATCAAGTATTCTCTGGCTAGACTGGCTATCATCACTTGTAATATCTTGGTTTGAATCTATTTCCACAAGGCTTAAAAGACGAAGATCCTCATCGATTTCCTGCAGCTCTTTTTCCAGACTCGCCTTTTGAGAAAAAGCGCTTTGGCACAGAGCTAGCTTATCTTTGGAAAGGTGGACTGAAATTAGTTTGCTATATTCATCTCTGTACTGGAGATAATATGTCTCTTTACCCCGTATGTTTTTGAGCGAAATATATCCAGGCAGTGCATATTTGGTTAGCGCTGTCTGAGTCATTTTTCTCTTGCGGAGAAGATCGATTTTGGTAGCCTTAAGAGTAGAATAAAGTTCCGACATAAAACAACCTCATATTTATATCTATGTAGATATTATAGGTTGTATTTGGGAGATATTCAAGATTAATAGGGGCGATTTACCGTTAGATGAGGCTGGAGATGTAAATGCAAATTGGAGAAACGTCAGATAAATTCTCGATTCAAAACACCTTTTATCACTATAGAGTCAAATTCTTGCGATTTTCTTAAGGCTTTCTTAAGATTTCTTTAAGATTGCACCGAATCTATTTACAGCAGATTATTCTTTTGATAATCTGTCACAGGTGCGAACAACAACTACATCAGCTCCATTCGGAGCATTTGGTTATGCGGACAGCGTGTCTAATTCGCTGAGCTTCCTTGAACAGAATTCTTGCATGACCAAAATCTACCAAACACTTTGTCTATAGGGATTATCCTCAAGACTCCGTGCACATTTTTCTGTGCCTTCTTTAGTGCGCTCTTTTTTCGGGTGCATGTCTTTTGATCCCTATAGGCGGGTGGATTATCTATTTAAGCCCATATTATTAAGATTATTTATTAACTTGAAATGTTATGAAGGAGGCATATTTTATGCAGGAAAAAGAACAAACTACAGATGAAGCTGGCAATCAGCAGATTTCTAACAGCAAAGTGGAGGATAACGGTGCGAAGCTTATTTTTGAGAATCCTACACTTTGTGCACAGTTATTAAGAGACTATTCAAACATTGATCTTCTTAAGAATGTTCAGGCAGAAGATATCACTGATGTGACAGAACGCTACATTCCAATGTTTACTGAGGAGAGAAATGCCGATGTAGTCAAGCAGGTGAGAGTAGGAGACAACGATGAGGTTTTTGTTACATTGATTGAACACAAATCTCAGGTGGATTATAATGTAAGCATGCAGATACTCCGCTACATGGTCTACATTTGGGAAGACTATGAGAAGAGACAGGAGAAGAAGATTCCGGGAGTTAGCAAACTTGCAGGGTTCAAGTACCCACCGATTTTTCCTATTGTTTATTATAATGGTGAGGAGACTTGGACGGCTGATAACTTTTTAAAGAGTAGGATAGCCCTAAGCGATATCTTTTTACCCTATGTACCAGATTACAAGTACCACCTGGTGAATACAGCAGATCATGATAAGGATGAACTTATAGAGAAAAACGATGGATTATCTTTACTGATGATACTGAATAAGGTACGGAATTCTGAGGAGTTTAACTCGCTTAATCTTCCTAGAGAATACGTTGACAATCTGTCAGCTAATGCGCCTGAAGATGTATTAGATGTTCTGGCAAGGGTTATTGCAGTACTGCTCAGAAAACATCGTGTTTCTGAGGATGAGATTCAAGACTTTGTAAGTCAGATAAAGGAGCGTCGTATGAGTGATTTATTTGCTAACTTTAAGGCTAGCTTCAATGTTATGGAAGAGCGGAAAATCGGCCAGGATAAGGGTGAATTGCTGAACCAAATCAGGTTGATCTGTAAGAAACTGTCTAAAGGAAAAGATTTAGAGACCATATTAGATGAACTTGAAGCTGACGATGAGATAGCTGAGAAGGAAATTTCCGAGATTGTAAATGTGGCTCAGAACTATGCTCCTGAATATGACGAAGAAAAAATATATGACGAACTAGAGAAAACTAAAAAGGCCGATTAGTCTCTTGACATCTTCCCCACGCAAGTGTTTAATGAAATAGAATTAAATAATGCCGCTAGGGGAGCAATGCTGAGAGTGTACGCCATGTGCGTCTAACCCTTATTACCTGACTCGGATAATGCCGACGTAGGGAAGCTAGTAGCCAAGCTATAAATGCATCAGGAGCAGTGAATCAGAAGCGATGATTGGTGCAGGAAGCTTGTAATTATATGAGGAACTTAGGATCCTCCCTGGATGCGGATAGACATCAAGGGAGGATTTTTTAATGAGTCTTTTTCTGGAAAAAGTAGTAGAAGACGGGTATGTTACTTACAACATAACAAAAGGGGGATATGCGCTTGTTATAGTGCTTGCGCTGATTGCATTTGCAATGATCAGCTTTTTTAAGAATGCTGATGGCAAGGGAAAAATGAGTGTTAAACAGATCACAGTTTCTGCTCTGTGCCTGGCACTTGCTTTTGTCCTTTCCAACATCAAGCTGTTCAAGCTTCCATTTGGCGGATCCCTTACAATTTTCAGCATGTTCTTTGTTACATATATTGGATATTTATATGGACCAAGAGTTAGTATTTCTGCGGCTTTTGCTTATGGACTTCTTCAGATGATCGTTGATCCATATATTATTAGCATTCCACAGCTTCTGTGTGACTACATCCTTGCATTCACAGCTCTTGGACTTTCAGGATTTTTCCATAACAGCAAATGGGGGCTGTTCAAGGGATATTTAGTAGGTGTGATTGGAAGATACTTCTTCTCAGTATTGTCTGGTGTGGTTTTCTTCGCCGATTATGCACCTGAAAACATGTCACCACTTGCATATTCAGCATCCTACAATGCCAGCTACATTTTTACAGAAGCAGCAATCACAGTAGCTATACTGTTTGTTCCAGCAATCCGCGTTGCTCTTAACAGAGTTAAGGCAGAGGTAATAGAAAAAGGCGTTACCAAAAAAGAGCGTGAGTTCTTAGAGAAGACAATCTGATAGATTTGCAGACAAGGCATAATAAAACGAGCATACTCAGCTGGGTATGCTCGTTTTTTGCTTTTCTATAGAATTATATACAATCTTACTTACTCTGAAGCTTCAGTGCTTCATCCTCAGTCAGGAGCTTGCATTTAAATACTACACCATCATCTGTCTCAAGATAAGGAGTTCCATCTTTTTCATAATAGTTAAGCTTAAATCCTTCGGCAATCGCTATTCTGTAAACAACGCCATAATCCTTGGTATTTACAGTCTCTTTTGTGTAAGTAGAGTAGCCTTCAGAAAAGCCATCACTGAAATATATCAGATTAGAATCTTTTTTCTCATACAGGGCGATTGTAATGTCGCTTTCGTCCTTGGCAGGTCCCTGCATAGCTTCGATGAATTTGGCATCCTTGAGATAAGTGGTGGCCCTGTCAGCGGCCTTGGCTGTTACGCCCCAAAAACTACCGCTTAGAGCAATTACAACAGCTGCAATAGCGCTTAGTACAGATACAATACGTTTTTTCATAACAACTTCCTCCTTTGGGTCTGAATCAATCTACAGTTATTTATACGAGGAACTATCAGATAATGGCATAATTTCGAATGATCATTATCTGTGTACCATCATTATAATATGATAAATGCTATAAACGCAAAGAATTAATCTAAATATTATAATTTGTACATAAATAATCAGGGTATCAATTGATATAATAAAGTGTAATTGTATGCGCTTTATTATACTTGTTATAAATGAGGTTTTCTATGCTAGGGCTGGAAAAGTATAAAAAATCTATAGTTATAAGGAATTCTCTAATAGGAGTTATTGTGCTGATTCTCTTGGGGATAGGCTGCTGTAACGTGTCTACTTATAGTGAGAATATGTCAATTACTATGGGCGGAGAAGTTATCTTTTCTTTTTTCCTCCTCCCATATCTGCTTGTCGGAGGGCTCTACGGCTATCTTATATCTTCATTAGTTTTTGTTATTGGCTTCATTTATACCCTTATCTATAACATGGATTATGCCTATATTATGTCGGTTTACCTTGTGGCGACACTCTGCTTTTCTTTTATAGGGCAATATATGTGGTTTAAGACCATAAAGTGGACTATTTTGGGAGCTACTATAACACTGATTCTTGACGCCTCTTTTGAAACGCTATGCTTTTCTGTGATTCCCTCAAATGGATATGCACTTGATCAGATGAAAAACTTTTTAAAGAGCTTATCCCAGGAAGCGATTGTAATATATGTGATAGCCTTGCTTTTTCATCTGTATTATTCTAAAGCACCGGATAGCTGGAAGTATCAATTTCCTATATCAGCTGCTTATACAGGCTATTATCTGGAAGAAGATGTTAAAAGAAAGCTTCGAAAAACCAAAGTAAGCTATAAGATTACATTCATTATCATTGCTGTTGAGTTTTTGCTTGCCTTTTTCGTGGCAGTTTTTATGGTGGCTCTTTTCCCTGATCTCAAGGATATGTTCGCTGCCGGTATTCATGTTGGGAAGGTGAATTCAGACCTGGAAGCTATTGAGATAGCAAAACGCATCGAGAACATGAAATATACGCTGAATGCAACTGCTATCAGCTATGATATCAAGATGATGCTGCTTATGTTGTGCGTGGGCGTTCCCATGGCCAGTGTCGCTAATTTCTATACCAAGACAGCCATCGGTGCGCCTCTTGGAAATATGTCAGATTTCATGAAGAGGTATGCTGAGGCTGACGATGAGAAAAAACTTGAGGTAGGTCGCGAGGTTGATGAGATAGCCGTAAGATCACATGATGAGATCCGCATAGTTTATGATTCCATTAAGGAAACGGTTCATGCCATAGAAGATTACATAGGCAGGATCAAAACTGAACATGAATTGGAAAAAGAGCTTGAGGTTGCCAAAGAAGCATCTGAGGCTAAATCAGTTTTTTTATCCAATATGTCTCATGAAATAAGAACTCCTATAAATGCAGTTCTGGGACTCAACGAAATGATCCTTCGCGAGAGTGGCGAAACCCAGACCCTTGAGTATGCAAACAGTGTCAAGAGTGCGGGCAATACTCTTCTTGGAATTGTCAATGATATTTTGGATTTTTCTAAGATTGAAGCTGGTAAGATGGATATTATCCCAGTGGAGTACCACCTCAGTTCAACTATAAATGACCTTGTAAATCTAATAGCTGTCAAGGCAGAAGATAAGCACCTTGAGCTCAAGTTCAATATCGACAAGACACTTCCGGTCAGGTTGATCGGTGATGAGATCAGGATTAAGCAGTGCGTTACAAATATCCTCACCAATGCTGTTAAATATACGGAAAAAGGAAGTGTAACCTTAAATGTATCCTATAGAAAAGCTGATGATGACAGCATTTACCTGCGTTTCCAGGTTATTGACACTGGAATAGGAATAAGGGAAGAGGATATTGAAAGGCTCTATTCGCCATTTGAACGAATTGACGAGATCAGAAATCGTTCTATTGAGGGTACCGGACTTGGCATGAGTATTGTCAAAAAGCTGTTAGCCCTCATGGATACAAGGCTTGAAGTTAAGAGTACTTATGGAAAGGGCTCAGATTTTTCTTTTGAAGTTAAACAGAAAGTGGCTTCATGGGAAGAACTTGGAGATTTCAGGGAAAGATACAGAGAGTATCTAGGCAAGCAGCAGAAATATCAGGAGAGCTTTATTGCTCCTGGTGCGACTATCCTTGTTGTGGATGATACACCTATAAACCTCACCGTAGTGAAAGGCCTTTTGAAAGCCACTCAGATAAGAGTAGACACTGCAGAGAGCGGAATGGAGACCATAGAGCTGGTCAAGAAAAAGAAATATGATTGTCTTTTTATTGACCACAGAATGCCGGAGATGGACGGCATTGAGACCCTTGATGCTCTCAAGAAGATGTGCGGTAACCTGTCCAAGGATACCCCATGTATTGCTCTTACAGCTAACGCCGGAGCAGGAGCCAGGGAAGAATATATTGCTGCAGGTTTTAATGATTATCTGTCTAAACCTGTAAGTGGTGAGAGTCTTGAGGAAATGCTTAAACAGTATCTTCCTAAGGACAAGGTTATCCTGACAGCGAAGGATGCTGGAAGTGACAGCTCTTTTGAAGGTGCTGAAGATGATGAATTTGCAGTTCTCAATAAGCTTCAGGGGATAGACTTATCCGAGGCAGAGAAGAACTGTGGAAGCCAGAAGCTTCTGGTAGATGTGGTAAAAGAATTCCTGACTACGATAAATACCAAGGCAGACAGTATAGAGAAATTTGCAGCGGACAGAGATTATCGCAACTACACAGTAAATGTCCATGCGCTGAAAAGCTCAGCAAGCCTGATCGGTGCAATGGAGTTGTCTCAGCTGGCAGCTCATCTTGAGGACTGCGGCAATAGCGACGATGAAGCTGAGATCATGAATAAGACACCGGAGCTTTTGGAACTTTTTAGAAGCTATAATGAGAAGCTGTCAGCAATAAACGGCGATGTGGATGAGAGTGAGCTTCCGGAAATAGGGGAGGATGAGCTAAAGAATGCCTTTGGCGATATCAGAGAGCTGGTTGAAGCTTATGACTATGATACAGCAGACGGAATCATGAATATGCTGTCTGAATACAGGATTCCTAAGGATTATAAGGACAAGTACGAAAGGGTAAGACAGCTGATTTCAGCAGTTGATAGAGATGCGCTGATCAGTTTACTGGAGGATTAAGATGGAGAAGAGAGTACTACTGATAGGTAGTGGCAAGAGCTTTATGGTGACCTCTATAGCCAAGGAGCTTAAGGAAGAGGGCTTTGATGTAGTTCAAGCCCTGCCTAATGTCACTGAAATTGAACATCTCGAGAACAAGCCAAGTGTTTATCTCATTTATGTGGATGATCTTGACGAGATGATGGAATTCCTGGTGTATCTGCGGGATAAGGGAGTTGACAGTGACCTATCCATCAGCGCCATAGGATCACCTGATGAGATTGAAAAGATATATGGTATCATCTCCAAAGAAAAGATTGCTTCAGTATTCGAGAGACCTGTGAACGTCAAGGAACTGGCTCGTAAAATGAACGAGGTCGTTGAATGCGAAGAAATAAGGAATCAGAAAAAGAAAATCCTTGTGGTGGATGATGATGGTACAATGCTCAGAACTATTAAGAGCTGGTTATCAGAAAAGTATCAGGTTTTCATGGTTAATTCTGGAATGTCTGCGATCACCTTCCTTGCTAAGAATCAGGTGGACCTTATCCTTCTTGACTACGAGATGCCGGTAACCCCAGGTCCTAAGGTACTTGAGATGCTAAGGAGCGAGTCTTTTACCTGTGATATACCTGTAATGTTCCTCACAAACAAAGGCGATAAGGACAGTGTCATGCAGGTTGTATCGCTCAAACCGGAGAAATATCTTCTTAAGACAATGCCCCCCACGGAGCTTATCGCAAACATAGATGAATTCTTTGAAAAACAAAAGATGAAGCCATATATGTAAATGACTTCATCCGGATTGTAAGACTATATGAATGTAAATTATATATTACCCGCGGCCTGGTTAATTGTTGATCAGGTCACTTAATTTTTTGCCATAAAAGAAGTTCTTTTCCAGTTCATAGAACTCTGTCCACATGGGGAGAGTCTTGCACTCTGCGGATTTCTCACATTCAGAGCAGTCATTTTCCAGACATGCAACTGGTGCAAAGGATCCTTCCATTAGTTCTATTATCTCACCAACAGAATAATCTGCTGGCTCTTTACAGAGCTTGTAGCCGCCGTGTTTACCGCTGGCGCCGGTTATAAGACCGCCCTTCACCATTTCTTTTGCTATGATCTCCAGATACTTCTTGGAGATGTCCTGTCTCTCGGCTATATCCTTGAGCGGGATGAATTCGTCGCTTTCCTGCTGAGCCAGATCTATCATTACTCTAAGGGCGTAGCGTCCTTTTGTAGAAAACATAAATGCTCCTTCCATCAAAAAAGAGTACTGTACATTATAGATATAATCATCTCTATAAGACAATATCTAATATGCATGTTCCTCATATATATTATAACACTACGTGACATCTGCGAATTAAGCAGTATTTATCGGGGGTGATAATAATTACTTATCGCAAAACCTATTGACATAGTAGGTAAATACATTTTATTATCAATTCAACACAAACGCAACGGAAATACAGCAAAAACAAAAATATAAATGTCGAAGAGGAGAAAAAGGTATGAGCAATTACAGATTTGAAACACTTCAGTTACACGTAGGACAGGAACAGCCAGATCCAGCAACAGATTCAAGAGCAGTTCCTATTTACCAGACAACATCTTATGTATTCAGAAATTCACAGCACGCAGCAGACAGATTCGGACTTGCTGATGCGGGTAACATCTACGGAAGACTTACAAATTCCACACAGGATGTATTTGAAAAGAGAATTGCAGCACTTGAAGGCGGAAGCGCAGCACTTGCAGTAGCATCCGGAGCAGCAGCTATCACATATACAATCCAGGCTCTTGCAGCAAACGGTGGACACATCGTAGCTCAGAAGACAATCTACGGCGGAAGCTACAACCTTCTGGCACACACACTTCCACAGTACGGAATCACAACTACATTCGTAGATGCTCATAACCTTGCAGAGGTTGAGGGTGCGATCAAAGAGAACACAAGAGCAATCTACCTTGAGACTCTTGGAAATCCTAACAGTGATATTCCAGATATCGATGCAGTAGCAGAAATTGCTCACAAGCACGGTCTTCCACTTGTAATCGATAACACCTTCGGAACACCATATCTCATCAGACCAATTGAGCACGGCGCTGACATCGTAGTTCATTCAGCAACCAAGTTCATCGGTGGCCACGGAACAACACTTGGCGGAATCATCGTAGAGTCAGGTAAGTTCAACTGGAAGGAAAGCGGCAACTATCCACAGATCGCAGCTCCTAACCCAAGCTACCACGGTGTATCTTTCTATGATGCAGTAGGACCAGCTGCTTTTGTTACATACATCAGAGCAATCCTTCTCAGGGATACAGGAGCAACAATTTCTCCATTTAATGCATTCCTTCTTCTTCAGGGTGTTGAGACACTGTCACTTCGTCTTGACAGACATGCGGAGAATACCAAGAAGGTTGTTGAGTTCCTCTCCAAGCACCCACAGGTTGAGAAGGTTAACCATCCATCCCTTCCTGATCACCCAGATCACGCTCTTTATGAGAAGTACTTCCCTAACGGCGGAGCTTCTATCTTCACATTTGAGATCAAGGGCGGCAAAGAGGCAGCTTGGAAGTTTATTGATAACCTTGAGATCTTTTCACTTCTTGCTAACGTAGCAGATGTTAAGAGCCTTGTTATCCATCCAGCAACAACAACTCACTCACAGCTTAACGACGAGGAGCTTGCTGATCAGGGTATCACACAGAGCACAATCAGACTTTCAATTGGTACAGAGCACGTTGACGATATTATTGCAGACCTTGAAAAAGGCTTTGCTGCAGCAAAATAAATAATTTTAATCGGAGGAGAATAATTATGAAAAAGAATCTTTTAACAAAAGTAGTCACAGTATTATCAGCAGCTACACTTGGCGCTGTAGCTCTCACTGGATGCGGAAGTTCAAATGCAACAGCTATCGCTGATGGCCAGACAGCCAAGGCAGCCAGCCCTGACTCATCTGTAGTATACAGAACAGTAGATGAGATCAAGGATAGCGGAACTATCAACATCGGTGTTTTCTCAGATAAGAGCCCATTTGGCTATGTGGATGAGAACGGTAACTATGCTGGTTACGATGTATATTTTGCAGAGAGAATCGGACAGGACCTGGGAGTTAAGATCAACTATGTTTCCACTGAGGCTGCTAACAGAATCGAGTATCTGCAGACAGGTAAGGTTGATATCATTCTTGCAAACTTCACCGTAACTGAGGAGAGAGCTCAGGAAGTTGACTTTGCTCTTCCATACATGAACGTAGCTCTTGGCGTAGTATCACCTTCAGATGCAGTTCTTTCAAGCCTTGATGATGTTAAGGCTGAGGATGAGATCATTGTAATCTCTGGAACAACTGCTGAGACATATCTTGAGAAAAACTACCCTGATATTAAGCTTCAGAAGTACGATGCTTATGCAGAGGCCAAGACAGCTTTTGAAAACGGAAATGCTATTGCATGGGCTAATGACAACACAGAGGTTATCGCTTTTGCTATTGAGAACGAGGGCTTTACAGTAGGTATCCCATCACTTGGCGATGCTGACACAATTGCTCCTGCAGTTACTAAGGGCAATGAATCACTTCTTACATGGCTCAATGAAGAGATCGAGGCAATTGGAGCTGAGAACTTCTTCCATGCAGACTATGAAGCAACACTTCTTGATACTTATGGCGCAGACTATGAGAACACACTTGTAGTTGAGGGTGGCAAGGTTCAGTAAAGGACTTGAAATGGATATTGAAGTAATAAGATCATATATCCCACTTTATAACGAAGCACTCCTTTTGACATTTAAAATAGGCATGCTGGGAATCCTGACAGCTTTTATCATAGGGCTGTCAGGGGCAGCAGCCCTATATTTCAAGGTGCCCGTTATAGGTAAAATACTTACAGCTTACATTGAGCTGTTTAGAAATACTCCGCTGCTTGTGCAGCTTTTCTTTATTTATTTTGCACTTCCCAAGCTCGGAATCAGAATATCAGCACAGACCTGTGGAATAATGGGGCTTGGACTTATAGGCGGAGCTTATATGATAGAGACCATGCGAAGTGGCCTTGAATCAATTGACATTATTCAAAGCGAGAGTGCTCTTTCACTTGGAATGAGTAAGGGACAGGTTTTCTGGAATATCATCCTGCCACAGGCAATTTCCATCAGCATTCCCGGTATTATGGCTAATGTCATTTTTCTTTTAAAAGAGACATCAGTCTTTTCCACTATCAGCTTGATGGACCTGATGTTTACAGCCAAGGATCTGATAGGCATGTATGCCAAGACCATAGAGTGCCTGTTCCTGCTGGTTGTGTACTATCTGATAATGCTGCTTCCTGTATCAATTCTGGGATCAGTAGTTGAGAGGAGAGTTAGATATGCAGGGTTTGGGGATTGATGTTCTGTTCAAAGGAACCAATATGCTAAGACTCCTTAAGGGACTATGGGTATCTGTTGAGATAAGCCTTATATCAGTTGTCATCAGCATTGTTCTGGGACTTATAGTTGGAGTTTTGATGACCTCCAAAAATGGGGCTTTGAGATTACTTTTTAGAAGCTATCTGGAAGTTGTCAGGATAATGCCTCAGATGGTTCTTTTGTTCATAGTTTATTTTGGAACTACCAGAGTATTTGGAATCAACATTTCAGCAGAGCTTTCAGCAATCATAGTATTTGTGTTCTGGGGGACAGCTGAGATGGGAGATCTGGTCAGAGGTTCAATAAAGAGTATTCCAAGGATTCAGTATGATTCGGCTTATGCACTCGGGATGAACAAGTTTCAGGTGCATTTTTATATTGTCTTTCCACAGACAATAAGAAGGCTTCTTCCTCTTTCCATAAATCTTGTTACGAGAATGATCAAGACAACATCTCTTGTAATGATGATCGGAATTGTAGAAGTACTCAAGGTTGCCCAGCAGATAATAGAGGCTAACAGAAAAGCATCGCCCAATGCGGCATTTGGAGTATTCGCTGTAGTTTTCCTCTTGTATTTTATCGTATGCTGGCCAATCAGCAGATTTGCAGTTAAGTTAGAAAAAAGGTGGGTTTGATATGGGTGAGCTTGTTAAGGTTAAGCACCTGCATAAAGAATACGGCAGAAATGTCGTACTTAAGGATATAGATCTTTCTGTTAAGAAGGGAGAGGTTGTAGTTATTATCGGCCCTTCAGGCTGCGGAAAGAGTACCTTCCTTAGGTGCCTTAATGGACTTGAAGAAATCCAGGGGGGAGTCATCACAGTTGATGGTCTTCCTGTTGAACCTGATAAAAAGGATATAACCAAGATCAGACAGAAGATTGGAATGGTTTTCCAGTCCTATGATCTTTTTCCACATAAGACCGTTCTTGAAAATGTAGTCCTTGCTCCTGTCAAGGTACAGAAAAGGTACAAGGATGATGCTATAAGAGAAGCGCTGGTGCTGCTTGATAAGGTTGGTCTTGCTGATAAAAAAGACTATTATCCTCGCCAGCTCTCTGGCGGACAGAAGCAGCGAGTTGCTATCGTAAGAGCACTTCTCATGCATCCAGAGGTCATTCTCTTTGACGAAGTTACAGCAGCCCTCGATCCTGAGATGGTGCACGAGGTTCTCCAGACCATGCTGGACCTCGCAAGGAGCGGATCAACAATGATAATCGTAACCCACGAGATGGCCTTTGCCAAAGCAGTGGCAGATCGAATTGTCTTTTTCGACCAGGGCGAGATTGTCGAGGAAACAACAGATGTTAAGGGCTTCTTTGAGAATCCATCTACAGACAGGGCAAAGAGATTCCTTAAGACTTTTGCGTATGAATGATTTTTGTGGTTCACAGCTATAGTTGTGGACCACTTTTTTGATTGGTATAATGGAGAATAATGATAATAAAGGGAATTGTTATGGGAGAGAAGAGATTACTTGTGATGTTCCCTGGGGTGGGATATCACTGCGACAAACCGTTACTGTATTATGGCAGGAAAATAGCGCGAGAAGCTGGATACGAGGAATGTGTTCAGGTTAGCTACAGCGCGCCTGTGGATAAGATACGCGGCGATGAAGAGAAGATGAATAAGACCTTTGAGTCTATGTATCAGCAGACCGAGGAGCAGCTACAGGATATCAAATGGGATGAATATGATGATGTACTCTTCATGTCCAAGAGCATTGGCACTATAATAGCTGCAGCTTATGCAAAAGAGCACGAACTCAGAAATGTCAGGCAAGTTCTGTATACGCCGCTTGCTGATACCATGAAGGTGCTTGAGGTAAAAGAGATACCACAGGGAGCAGAAAATGCGATTGCATTCATTGGAACTAACGACCCCTGGAGCAACATCGCTGAGATCATAGACTTGGCTTCCGAGATTGGTATAACTCTTCACATTTACGAGGATGCTGATCATTCGCTTGAAACGGGAGACATAATATCAGATCTCGATACCATCAAGGATGTGATGGAGAAGACCAAGACTTTCATCATGGGAAAAGACATAGAGAAATAATATACTACAGAGCCTAAATAGATTCTGTGGGAGGATACAATGAATAAGACAACAGATAAAAAACAAAAAATACTATTTGGCACCAGAGTTTGCCTGTGGATCATAGCGCTTGCATCAACAATCTATTGGATGTACTTTTCTGCCAAGCTCCATGCAGAAGGAATATTTGATTATGAGGGGTATGCCACAACACTCAGACCAGTTCTTTATACATGCCTTGCAATTGCAATAGCTGCGATCTGCATCAGCTTTGCGCTTAGAGCACTTGGCAAGAAACTGGTTTAGCACCAAACACGAGGGGATATTATGAAAAAGAAAAATCTTAGGGCGGTAGCCATAGCTCTTACCATGGCTACGGCAGTATTTAGCTGCATTGGATGCAGCTTCAATCTTTCTGACTACGTTGACGAAGAGACTGCCAGTGAAATAGCATCTTTTGGAAAATCAGTGATTGTAGAAAAAGGCAGTGAAGTAGTATCGGAGATGGTATCAGATGTTGCTGATGCTTCATCCAGCCTGATGTCACAACTGATTGAAGAGGGCAAAAAAGTAACAAGCACATATGGCGAAAGTAATGAAGATACATCAAGCTCTGACGTAGGCAATGAATCAGGAAAGGAATCAGGCTCAGACTCAAGCAATTCAGGCAGCACAACAAAGAGTGGCATCCTTAATTCCACTGCTGACATCGGCCTTAGAGATATGGATGGCAAGGGCAGTAACTACGAATTTACCTACGACAATAAGGTATATACTGCAATCCGCTGGGAAGACCACTGGAAGATCATGGATTCCTACCTGATAGAGAATTCAAATGATATGATCATAATCTGTCAGGCTCTTATTGATGTGTACCCGATTCATGGGGCTGATATGGAGAGCTACAGAACAGCTGATGACATGGCTTATGAGTGGCTTCAGCACAACATCGCTTATGCGTTTCTTCCTGAAGACAATGTCTGGAGGCAGAAGTCCAAGGATGTAGATTTTAACCCTGATGATCAGGGTAAGTCATTTATTGAGATATATGAGCAGAGAACCGGTAAAGAATTCAAATGGTCAGAAATTACAGGGGGGTAATAAATGGCTAAGCTGATATATGAGAATCCACTTAATTCTGAGAGCTGCCTGCAGGACTTCGAGCTTGAAGGCAGGGCCAACAGCTCATTTTCCAAGGGAGTTATGAGACTTGAGAGTGAGCTTGGGCCGGATGAGGGACAGAGGGCCAACTTCGTGTTGTGGTGCAAGGTGGCTTTTCCTTCTGACGTGGCAATTGAGTGGGAATTTCGGCCAATCAAGGAGCCGGGGCTTGCCATGATGTTCTTTGCTGCCAAGGGTAGAAACGGGGCTTCTATATTTGATGAGTCACTTCAGCCCAGAACAGGCGAATATCAACAGTATCACAGTGGAGACATCAATGCCTTCCACGTCTCATATTTCAGACGCAAAGAGGAAAGTGAAAGAGCCTTCCATACCTGTAACCTCAGAAAGAGCTATGGCTTTAACCTGGTTGCTCAGGGGGCAGATCCCATTCCTGATGCAAGCGTAGATGCGCCCTGGTATTCCATGACGATTGTCAAGCAATCAGGAAAGATAAGGTTCAATATCAATCATCTCCAGATTTTTGAATTCGATGACGACGGCATATCCTACGGGGATATCCTGACAGGTGGCTGTATAGGCTTCAGGCAGCTGTCACCTATGGTAGCAGAGTATAGGAACCTTCGTGTTACCTGGATCTGAGACAACCAAATAAAATAGGAATTCACATCAAGAATGATTATCAGATAATACAGAAAAACATAAAACGAGGACTAATATGAGAATTCTAGTAATCAATGGACCAAACTTAAATTTCCTGGGTATTCGTGAAAAGGCAGTATATGGCAATCAGGACTACAACTATCTCTGCCAGATGATAAGAGATAAGGCAGCAGCCGATGGGGATGAGGTAGAACTCTACCAGTCCAATCATGAGGGAGCTATCATCGACAGAATCCAGGCTGCTTACAGCGATGGAACAGATGGAATCGTAATAAATCCAGGAGCTTACACCCATTATAGCTATGCAATCCACGATGCCCTCAAGAGTATCGAGAACATAACCAAGGTTGAGATTCACATTTCAGATATCCAGTCCAGAGAGGAATTCCGCAAGGTATCTGTAACAGCCCCCGCGTGCGATACACAGATCTACGGACATGGCCTTAACGGCTATCTTGAAGCCATGGACTACATAAGAGAAGCATCCAAGTAAGATATTTATCTGATTTAGAATGGAACAGCAACCCATAGCAAGGACGCTAATTATTAAGAGTATCTAAACAGCATATATAGTTATCAAAGTATGGTATAATTACTGTATATGGCGTATAAATGTTCTCAAAAGCGATTCTTGTGAGGGTAAGATGACTAAGCAAAAAAGTATCTCTTTAGGTCTTATTACATTCGTAATTACTCTTGTTATCACAATGGCTCTGGCTGGCCTTTATGTCAACCGCACTTCCAGCTCCCGTAAAGAGAGGGCTAGCTTTATTGCGGATTCTATTGGCGACAGGATTGAAGCGGAGATTGATAACAGAGAGTATATCGCAAGAGTTTTTGAGATTCAGCTTCGCAGCAGCAATGGAGAACTTACCCAGGAGAGCTTTAATGCTATTTCAGATGCTCTTTTCAATGATTATCTTGATGTCATAGACATCTCACTTGCGCCGGATGGTATTGTGGAGTACGTCTATCCTTCAACATCATCTCTTCGTACAGGCTCAAATTTCTTTGAAGATTCCCGTTATGGTGTGTATGCGGATTATAGCAAGATGTCCAAGGTGTCAGTCATTATTGCACCTGCGACTTTGAATGACGATACACCAGGAATAATAATAACCAAGCCTATTTTCCTTGAGGATGAGAGCTTTTGGGGTTTTGCTACTGTTACAGTAGATCAGACTATTTTCATGGCTGATGCTGATATTCCAAGACTTTATGATCAGGGCTATGAGTATGAGCTAGTTGGCAACAATTCCATTAGCGGCGAGAACAGGGTAATTGTTAACAGCTCGGATAAAGAGCTAAAGACGCCTGTAGAATCCATGATCAGTACGGTAGGTGGTGCGTTCTGGACTCTTTATATCGCACCTGCCAAAGACTGGATCAGATGGCCGGAGGTTCTCAGTGCAACGGCAATTGCCTTTGTTATTAGTGCACTGGCAGCGCTCTTTATGTATGCATATATGAACATGCAGGCCAATGCCAAGGAGCTGGAGGTGCTCTCTTACAGAGATGCCCTTACCAATCTATACAATCCCAGAAGTTATCACGAACATATGGATGAGCTCACCAGAAAGAAGCTTCCGTATGGCGTAATTTATATGGACCTGAACGACTTTAAGATGGTCAATGATACTTATGGCCACGATACCGGCGATGCACTTCTTAACATCGTAGCCAAGAGACTTCAGAACAGTATCAGAGAAAAAGACAGAGCGTTCAGAATCGGCGGTGATGAATTCGTGGTAGTTATCCACGGAACTCATGATAAAAAGTTCTATGAAGGCGTTATTTCCAGAATGAGAGACAACGTTGCCAGAGATGTTGTGATCGGAGAGATCAATCTCAAGGTTTCAATAAGCGCTGGTTATGCGAGATGTCCTGAGGATGGCAGCAAGCTTGAGGATGTAATCAAGAAGGCTGATGACGCCATGTACTACAACAAGAGGCTTTTAAAAGCAAGACGTGCCCAGGAAAATGGAGAGGGGGCAGCGTCAAAAAGCTCTAGATAACATGCTGTTTGGGGGAATAGCATTTTTGCTTAGCGAGGAGAAAAATGGCTCAAGGGACTTACGACACAATTAATAGGATATTTGATACCTTCGCAGTTACATCCAGAAGCCGTTATGTGTATGTTTATGACATGGAAAAGAATATTTCCAGATGGTCACTAAACGCAGTAGATTACTTCGGACTTACTGGGGAGTATATCTATAACGCGTCATCAGTTTGGGAGAACAGAATCCATCCTGATGACAGAGACAACTATAACGAATACATACAGGCTAGTTTTGCCGGTAAAAAAGTTAATCCCAACATCGAATACAGAGCCAAGAATAAAAATGGAGAATACGTTGTCTGCTCCTGCAGAGGCGTCGTTATCAAGGATTACGCTGGTAAGCCTGTGTTTTACGCTTGTTCCATCATCAACAAGGGAATTGTTGATAATAATGACCCGATAACTCTTTTGCCTAATCACTATGAGATGCTCAACCACATGAGACAGCTCAAGCTCAAGAAAAAAGAGTATGCCATACTGATGATCAATTTCATGGACTTTGGTGACATCAACAGAAGGTATGGCTATGGAATTGGTAACAATATCCTGAGGGCAACAGCCAAGAAGCTGATCAGTGAGGCAGCAGATGTGGGCAAGGTATACAGAGGAGAAGGAACGACACTTGCCCTTATTTCAGAGACCATGTCCATAGACGACATCAAGAAATTCTATGGTCGCATGAGGAGCTTCACCAGAGAAGCCCTTGCAATAAATGGTAAAAAAGTTGGTGCCGAGATTGGCGGTGGAGTAATCCTTGCTGCTGACTTTGAGGTAGATGAGCATTCAATATACACAAGCGCCAAGTATGCGCTGAATTTCTCCAAGCATCAGAGACACGGTAATCTTATCATCTTCCATAACGATGAGCTTGATAACAAAAAGAGCAATATCGATATGGTAGATGCAGTCAGAAACAGCGTTATTAACGGAATGGATGGCTTTTACCTTGAATATCAGCCTATCGTTTCTTCTGTTGATGGCAGATTAGTGGGAATGGAAGTTTTTGTCAGATGGCAAAAAGAGCCATTTGGAAGCGTTTCTCCTGCTGAATTCGTACCGTGGCTTGAACAGGATCAGGTCTTTTACAATCTGGGCAACTGGATTTTGGAAAATGCCCTTAAGGATGCAACAGAGATCAGGAGAAACATAAGAGATTTCTATCTCAGTGTTAACCTTGCATTTATGCAGCTTGAGAGGTCAGAGTTCAGAACCACACTGATAGATATCCTTCGCAAGACCGGCTATCCTTCAACGGGACTGTGCCTTGAGCTTACATCGGGCAGCAGACAGCTCTCTATCGAGCATCTGGAGAGTCAGGTTGAGTTCCTTAAGGCCTGCGGAGTCAGAATAGGACTTGATGTTACAGATTTTGCTTCCCTTGACTACGCAAGACAGCTGCCAATTGACCTGGTTAACATCGTTCCTGCCCTTACTGAGAACATCAGCAAGAACATGACCAACAAGTATGTGATTGAGAGCATAACATCTTTTACCCACAGACTTCACATCAGAACCTGCTTTACAGGAATAGAAGATGAGGAGACAGCTCAGATCGCCAGACAGTACCCAGTATCTGATCTTATGGGCTACTACTATGGCAGACCATGCAGAATAGAAGCTTTCAAACAGCTTGAGCTATACAAAAACGCTTTATAAAGGACACTATTAGATGAGTAGAACCTTCAGGTACATTCAAAATGATGACGTTCTTAAGTCTTTTAAAGAGTTCAGGGATACCCTGCTCTCTGAGAGGCCTGTTATCATTGCGCGCCATGGGGACTATTCTCTTTATTTGGAAAAGAAATCCGATACCGAGTTAGGTCTTCGAATAATGAACGAAGAAAAAAAGACACTCGTATTAGAGAGAAGCTATGATATCAATAAAAACTCCAATGCGCTCATATCCAGAGGAGTACGACATGCGTGTCAGAAAATGTCAGAGCTTAGTGACGTAGACGTCAATGCCAAGAGACTTCAGATTTGGAAGTGGTTCCTTATGGAGTGGCAAACTGCTCACAAGGAATCTGCCGATGATCTCATCAATAAAGAAATTGAATGGGACGAAGAGACAGTAAACAGGGAAAAAGACCTGATGGATATGGAGGTTTTTTTACATGGTGAGTACTTAAATCTTGGTAATACACTGGCACTTATCGACAAATACCTGTCTGATGAGCACCATAAAGAGAGCTTCAGGAAGTTTGCCATAGCAGACATCATGGAAATGACCAGTGAAGACACCAAGGACAGGTCTATAGCAGAAGCAGAGAAACGTAGCCAGGAAGAGGGACACAAGCTTCATACTTATCAGTTTATAGTAAGTGTCGAAGCTACAGACAAAGAAAAAGCCCGCATGGCGCTTATGAACTATCTTGCAGGAGATGAGAGAATCTCAGTGCAGAAGTAACAATAGAAAATCAAAAAATAAGGTCTGACAACAATTAAGTTGCCAGACCTCTTTTAATGGAGAATATTATTTATTGAAACGGTCAAGAGCAGACTGCTTGAGCTCTACAACTCTTTCGAGGTTCATGCTCTTTACAGTTTCGATGAACTCATCATATTCATCGAGGCTCTTTGAACCAGTAACAAATGAGAGAAGGTTCTCTTGAATGTAAGTGCTAAGATCTGAGAAGATGTCAGAGTACTCAGCTGTCTCTTCAAGTGTAAGTGATGCGTATGAAGGATAGTAAGTAGCTGTGTGATCGAAATCATCCCATGTGTAGCACATCTTGAAGTCGTCCTCAGATACGAACTGAAGCTCTCTCTCCCAATCGTAGTAGATACCAGGCCATGAAGGCTCGTATGTGTAGATACGCATTGCTTCGTCGTATGAAAGGCCATCAGCATTGTTAGAGATAACATCTGTGAATACAGGCTTGCCATCTACCATGTTGAAGGTCTCGCCCTCTTTACCATAGTTTCCGAAAAGAGCTCCCTCTTCTGTGTACATGTAGTCGATCCACTTAAGTACAAGCTCAGGATTCTTACAGTCAGCAGAGATAACCCATGAAGCGTTTGTATCAGGAACTACGTAACCAGCCTTAAGTGTGTCACCAGCGTTCTTTACAGGGCTCTTAAGAGCTGTGAAAGAAGCGTTCTCATTGTTCATTGAAGGAAGGAACAATGCTGAAGGAATTGTGTACATTGTGCATGTAACACCTGTGTTGTTGTTAGCGATAAGAACTGAGTTGCCCCAGAAGTTTGTCTCAGAAGCGAAGTCTGGATCAAGAAGTCCCTCGTTGTACCATCTGTTGAGGAGTGTAAGGAACTCACGAACCTTCTCAGGCTCATCAAGAAGTGCCTGCTTAACCTTGCCATCTTCCTGATAGAAATCATTTATGTTGTATACGCCCATACCATAGCCAAGGTTCCAAAGGAATGTAGGAACTGTGCTAAGTGGAGCAGAAGCGCCATACTTCTCTTTAAATGTCTTGAGCATGTTCTCCCAGTCATCATATGTCTCTGGTGTGCTAAGTCCGCACTCATCAAGCCAGTCCTGACGAACTACATAACCAAAGAATGAAGGCTGTGAAGTCTGAAGAATTGAGTAGATCTGAACATATCTGCCGCCATCTGTTACAGCTGCCTTCTGAACGTTCTCGCTGGACTTTGAAAGTGCCTCGAGATAGTGAGGAGCATATTTAGGAAGAAGATCTGTAAGATCAAGGAAATATCCATCTTCTACTGCAGCATCAAGACCATCCTTGTATGCTACGTTCTGTGTTGCACTGTAGTACATAACATCTGGAAGATTTCCTGATGTAAATAATAAGTTGAACTGCTCTGACTCTGTCTGAGCTGCTGGAACCTGCCATTCAACATGTACGTTTGTACGAGCTTCAAGTTCCTGATAATATGGATTGTTGTTGTAGTCACCACCATTTTTTGCCATTGCTGTGGTGTCGTTTGTCATCCATACTGTGATGGTTTCTTTTTCATCTGTAAGAGGAAGTGTTAATTCCCCTGCTTCTGCTACTGCCTCCCCAGCAGCTGCAGCGGCAGTTGTTTCAGATGATTTTGCTGCTGGCTCTGAAGATGATCCGCATCCTGCGATAACAGATGATGTCATGATCAGAGAGAGCAAAAGAGCTATACCCTTTTTTTTCATTTGTGTTACCCTCCTAAGTGTTTCATTTTCGCATTTATTATTTGGTTGGTTAAATGCGATGGTTTTGCACCGGTGATTTGTTTGTGAGCTCAGTATAATTTTGGAGGCAATATTCTCACAAGAGCTAGTTTTTTTATCGGGTATTATTTTTGATAAAATGGTGCACCCAAAAATTGATTTTATGTTCTATTTATTGATTTTATGCGGTTTTCACAAGGTGTTTTCGAAATTTTTTCTTTTTCTTTTGACCTATTATGATACAATATTTTAGCGCAAAAGACAGTTTGAAAATTTATCCTATGACAAAATTGATACGACTTTTGCAATTATTTATTATCGGAGATATGGATAATGAAAACCAATAAAAAAATTGGTGGTAACATTTTTAAATCAATAATGAGTTCCTACATTGTAATATGTCTGATTGTATTAGCTGGAACAATGGCTGGATATATTTACAATTATAAGGTGATCGATAACAATATAGCATCCCTTGCCCAACAGAGAGCGGTGATCACGGCTGCTAATCTTGATAAAGAGTTTGAACAGTATCGTTCTTCTCTTAGTAGCACTGCTACAGATACCAGATTTATCAAGACATTGGATATGACCTCTGCTGAAATTGGCAGGGAAGTGGCTGTTCTAACAGGGCTCAAGGACGTACTTGTGGACAATATGGACCGTGGTACTATCAAGGATGCTCATATTTATTACTTTGATAAAGATTCGATGATGTCGCTCTACTCAAGGTACTGGGATTCCAGTGTAGTGGACTCTTATATAAACAGTATTGGAATGTCCAAGGAAGAATTTTTGGATTGTGTGGATTTTACTGGAATTGTCCAGGGGACAATTTTTGAGGATGGCAAAATCTGGATCATGCAGAATGTTTATGATAACCATTATGAAAAAAAGGCGGTTATCGTTGTTGAAGGCATGATGAGCGATATTGATGTTGGAGAAGCCAAAGAGAGTGTTACAGTACTAACTGACGCAGCGGAAATGGTGTATATCTCAGATTCATCCAGGCACAATCTCTCTGAGGATGTGCTTTCTACAGAAAATGCCCGCATAGATAAGGACGGTTACTACTATGTGAGAGCAGATCTATCAACAATGCCCTGGTATTGCTATGTCGGGGCACCCAAGACCAGCCTGTACAGGGAAGTAAGGATATTCTGGATAATCATTGTAATTGAGCTTGTCGGAGCTCTTATACTAATTATTTTCCTGTCCTTCAAATCCACTTCCAGACTGTGGAAACCGATGCAGGAGCTGCTGGATGTCATTCAGGAGCAGGAAAATGCAGGCTTCATGGAGACCTTTAAGGGAGTCAACGACAAGGTTTCCCAAATTGTGTCTGAGAACTCTCTGATGCAGAAAAATGTGACCAAGCTTGAGCCATATATGTATGAGAGCAGGATCAGAAGAGTTCTGGATGGCGATATCAGTAACGAAGAGTCTGTAGTTAAGACCTTTAGTGATTTTACTGGCGTTTCAGAGGGACATCCATGGTCAGTTATTCTTGTCAGACCTCAGAGTGTTAAGCAGGGAGAGCTTATTAATAAGAAAGGGGCTATCGGAGTAGACAGCACAGATAAAGACATTATGTCTTTTACCCTTAAAAATATTATTGATGAGCTTACAGAAACTGACAGCAGCAGAGTTTACAAGTACGGTAATGATTACCTTATATTCAGTGCTATTAATAACCCTGATAAAAGAGAACTCTTAGAGCAAAAACTCAACGAAATGAGGGATTTCTATGAGTCAGCGCTCCGAGAGCCAATCTACATCCTGCTTGGCGATGTGTATACTTCCTTTAGTGGCGTAAGAGAAATATATCTGGCTCTTCAGAGCGAGCTGGAGTACAGGATTTTCTGGAATGACAAAGTTGTTCCTGAGTCTGTATGGGTTATGAGAGGCGAGCAGTCAGAGGAGCAGATGGTTGAGTTCGACCAGTACACAGATACAGTTAAGATGATGCTCAACTGTCTTGAAACAGGTAACTTCAAGGAAGCCTATCAGATGCTTGATACCTATCTTGATAAGGCCTTTCCTCATAATAAGAGGTACCTTCGCCAGAATAATTACCGTATGTATGGTCTTGCATCGATCCTGACCATGACGATCTCACATCGTATGGAGAATGAGGATAAAGAATTTCTTGAAAAGCTAGGTTACGAAGAGAGACTCATGGATGTCAGCAACATGGAAGAGCTTCGTGAATCCTGTAAGGACATCTTCTCAGCCATTATTGACTACATGGAGTCCAAGGAAAAAGATGGTATTCCAGCCTGGATGGACGATGTACAGGTTTATATCCACGAACATTACACAGAACAGGGCTTTTCCGTATCCGGAATCGCTGATGAGTACGGCTTTACAGTATCTCATCTGTCTCGTACCTTTAAGAGCGTAGTCGGAACCGGACTTCTTGAGTATATCCAGAAGCTCCGTGTCGAGAAAGCCAAGGAACTCCTTGAAGGAGGCGCTTCGGTTAATGATGCGGCTGTTGGATCAGGTTATCTTGATGCCAAAGCCCTCACAAGAGCCTTCAAGAAATACGAGGGAATCACGCCTGGTTCCTATCGTGACAGCAAAAAATAAACATTGAAGTCAAAAATTGTCCCCCTCGGGAAAGCACAAATTGATAGCTTTAAATCAAAAGCTGGTGCTTTTTCGAGGGGGTATTTTTCGCTATGGTATTGGTATGCAAAAAACGAACCCGTTTTCCTAAAAGGGGAGGAGCTCGGGAATGTTATCAGGAGGGTTACAAATGTCTAAGGAAAAGAAATTTACGAAGGCGGCCATCGCCAAGGATATGAGGAGAAACTGGAAAAGATATCTTTTGGTATTGCCTCTTATTATGTTCTACATTGTGTTTGCATATCTGCCAATGTCAGGTATTCTGATGGCTTTTTCAGACTACAAGCCTAAGCTTGGAATCTTCGGAAGCTTGGTAAAAAGATTTGTAGGCTTTAAGAACTTTACAGAGTTCTTCGGATCTTTTTATTTCTGGAGACTTATGAAAAACACAATACTTCTTAATGGATGGAGCCTTATCATAGGATTTCCACTTACCATTATCCTGGCACTTCTTATTAATGATGTTGCCAACAAGCACTTCAGAAAAACAGTTCAGACAATCAGTTATCTGCCATACTTCATTTCTATGGTAGTTGTATGTGGTATCGTTGTTGATTTCTGTAAGACATCAGGTGTTCTTGGAACAATGATGACAGCACTCACAGGTAAGACTCAGAACCTTCTGGGCGTAGCTTCTTACTGGAGACCAATCTACATTATCTCAGATCTGTGGCAGGGACTTGGTTTTGGAACAATCCTTTATATAGCAGCTCTTTCAGGCGTTGATAAGCAGCTCTACGAAGCAGCCAAGATTGACGGAGCAGGACATTTCAAGCAGCTCATCCACGTTACACTTCCTGGAATCAGCCAGACAATCATCATCATGCTGATCCTCAGAGTCGGAATGCTGATGGCATCAAGCTATGAAAAGACAATCCTTATGTACAATTCACAGATTTATGACACTGCAGACATCATCGCTTCTTATGTATACAGAAAAGGTCTTATGGACGGCGATTACAGCTATTCAACTGCAGTAGGTCTTTTCAACTCACTTATTAACCTTGTGCTGATCGTTACAACTAACAAGCTCAGCCGTAAATATACAGAGACATCACTGTTCTAATAGGGAGGTTTAACATGGATTCATTATCATTGTCTTTTAAGGGTGATAAAGCAAAAGAAAAAACAGTTTTCTATACACCTAAGGAAAATAAAATAAAGAGCAGCATTCCAAGAAAGATTTTCGTTGCTTTCAACTATACACTTCTCACAGCACTTGCTATTGCATTTATACTGCCAGTTATGCATGTTTTCTTTTCATCAATAAGTGACCCATACTGGCTCAACACTAAGAGTGGCCTTGTTCTTGCACCTCACGGCATCAACTTTACAGGTTATCAGCTTGTGTTCAATAACAAAGACCTGGTAAGAGGCTTTGGAAATACAATTATCTACGTTACAGTAGCAACAGTACTCGGCATGCTGATCACAATTATTGGAGCTTATGTACTTTCCAGAAGAGACCTTCTTTTTGCAGATGTGCTCATGATGCTCATTTCTTTCACAATGATCTTTGGAGGCGGTATTGTTCCTTCATATATCATCATGCAGAAGCTTCACCTTCTTAATACAAGATGGGCCGTAATTCTGCCAGCGTGTGTATCTACTTATAACCTGATCATTATGAGAACTGCTTTCTCAACAGTTCCACCAGCACTTGAGGAATCAGCAAGACTTGACGGCGCAGGAGACCTTACAGTTATTTTCCAGGTACTTCTTCCACTTGTTAAGGCAAGCGTAGCAACAATCGCACTTTACTACATCATTGCTCACTGGAATTCATGGTTCCAGGCATCAATGTACCTTCAGAACAGAGAGCTGTTCCCACTTCAGCTGGTACTCAGAGAGATCCTTATCGTCAATGATGCCAACACCGCTGCGAGTATGTCCACACTGGATGCAGTTTCTGATGCTAATGCATACAAGCAGCTGGTTAAGTACGCCGTAATCATCGTGTCCAGTGCACCTATGATCGCTGTATATCCTTTCGTTATGAAGTACTTCGAGTCAGGAGTAATGATCGGTGCGGTGAAGGGCTGAGAGAACTTGGCGAGGTATTGTCGAGCCTAGTTCGAACGTCTACCGGCTCACGAAGTGAGAGCGGTAGGTTCCTTATTATCAAAAAAAGACACACGAATGTAAAAAATATGCACTTTGAAACCGGCTTGTAATGGGGTAATTTATTCTACAGGAGTTCACAAGGAGGGTATAAACATGGGAGTTTTTATACACGACGAAAGTACTATTGTTAGTACAAAGGCAGGTAAACTGCAGGGTTATTTTTACAATGGAGTTTATGTATTCAAGGGAGTACATTATGCAGAAGCTGAGAGATTCATGCAGCCCACAGAGGTTGAGCCTTGGGAGGGCGTAAAAGAGGCTACCAGCTACGGAATGGTTTGTAACCTGATGCACCAGGACAATCCACAGGGCGAGCTTATGGTTCCTCATGCTTACTGGCCACAGTCAGAGCACTGCCAGAACCTCAACATCTGGACAACAGAACTTAATGAGAACAGCAAGAAGCCTGTAATGGTATGGCTTCACGGCGGCGGATTCTTTGCTGGTTCTGCTATAGAGCAGGTAGCTTACGAAGGCGATTCTATGGCTACAAAGGGCGACGTTGTTGTTGTAACAGTTAACCACAGACTTAACATCCTTGGCTACCTTGATCTTGAGCCATTTGGTGATAAGTACAAGAACTCAGCTAACTGCGGAAATGCAGATCTTGTGGCAGCTCTTAAGTGGGTGCACGAGAACATTGCAGCATTTGGTGGAGATCCTGAGAACGTAACAATCTTTGGTCAGTCAGGCGGCGGAATGAAGGTTACAAGCCTTATGCAGACACCTGCAGCTGATGGTCTTTTCCACAAGGCTATTGTAATGAGTGGTGTTCTTGATCCTAGCTTCATGGGTAACGGCAAGACAGGCGGTCAGCAAATCGTATCTGGAATGTTACAGGAGCTTGGTCTTACAGATAAAGATGTAGAGAAGCTTGAGACACTTCCTTATCCACAGCTTGTAGAAGCTTACGAGAAGGCAGCAGCTAAGATCACAGATCCATCAGTATATAAGGGATGTTCACCAATGGTAAATGATTTCTACCTTGGCGAGCCTCACATCACAGGCTTTACAGAGCATGCCAAGACTATTCCAATGATGGTTGGTTCAGTTATCGGTGAGTTTGCTTTCATGCCACTTTTCTTTAATAAGTATGAGATGACAGAAGAGGAGCAGAGAGCAGTTGTAGAAGAGAAATACCACGAGTACACAGATCAGCTTATTGACCTGTTCAAGAAGGCATATCCAGGCAAGAAGATCACAGACCTTGTTTCACTTGACTGCATCTTCAGAGTACCAACAATGAAGCTTATTGCTGAGGCTTCAAAGAGAACAGAAGCAGAAGTTTATTCATATCTTTTTGCTTATGAGTTCCCAATTCAGCACGGTAAGATTGCATGGCACTGCTCAGACATTCCATTCTTCTTCCACAATGTAGACAGAGTTCCATCTGCCAATGTAGAAGGCGAATCAGATAAGCTTGAGGAGCAGGTATTTGCAAGCGTTATGTCTTTTGCCAGAACAGGAAATCCTAATAACGACAAGATGCCTCATTGGGATGCATCAAAAGAGGGTGACGAAGCAACATTTGTCTTTGACAAAGAATGTGAATGCAGACATAATTATGACCATGAATTAATTAAGGTTTGCGGAGAGGCATTTTTCAAATATGCTCAGATGGGATTTGGAAATGTCCAGCACTGATGTATTAGCAGGAGAATATTATGGGAAAAACATGGGATATTGAGAAGTTCAAGGCTACTGCCAGAGCAGCAGCTGCGGAGGGTATTGTCCTTGTCAAGAATGATGACAAGGCACTTCCTCTTAACAAGAACGAGAAGGTAGCCGTTTTCGGACGTAGCCAGATGAATTACTACAAGTCTGGTACAGGTTCAGGCGGTATGGTTAATGTTGACTATATAGTTGGAATCTACGAAGCAATCGCAGATTCTGGTCTCTACAAGGTTAACAAGACAGTAAGAGAAGCCTACGAGAAGTTCGTTGAAGAGAATCCATTTGATTATGGCGCAGGCTGGGCTTCAGAGCCATGGTTCCAGAAGGAAATGCCTCTTACAGATGCTTTCGTTAAGAGCGCTGCCAAGGAGTCTGATACAGCTCTTTTCATCATCGGCAGAACAGCTGGTGAGGATCAGGATAACAAGGATGAGCAGGGAAGCTTCCTTCTGACAGACGAAGAGACTAAGGCACTTAAGGCTGTTACCAAGGCTTTCAAGAAGACAGTAGTTCTTTTGAATGTCGGCAATATCATTGACATGAAGTGGGTTAAAGAGATTGACCCATCAGCAGTTCTTTATGTATGGCAGGGCGGACAGGAAGGCGGAAACGCTGTTCTTGACGTATTAAGCGGAGCAGTTAATCCATCTGGTAAGCTCGCTGATACAATTGCTGAGAACATCGCTGATTATGCTTCCTCTGAGAATTTTGGCTCAGATGTCAAGAACTATCAGAAAGAGGATATCTACGTTGGATATCGTTATTTCGAGACCTTTGATAAGGAGAAGGTTCTTTTCCCATTTGGATTCGGACTTTCATATACAACATTTGATATAGCAGCAGGTGAGTTTGCTTATGACAAAAAAGATGGCATTTCACTTGAAGTTCACGTAGCCAATACTGGCGACGTGGCTGGTAAAGAGGTTGTTCAGGTTTACGTTGAGGCTCCTCAGGGAGAGCTCGGTAAGCCAGCAAGAGCACTTGTAGCATTTAATAAGACAGACGTTCTTAAAAATGGACAGGCTCAGAATATCAGATTTGAGATTCCTAAGTACTGGTTCGCTTCTTATGATGACAGCGGCGTAACTGGCAATAAGTCAGCTTATGTTCTGGAAAAGGGCGAGTACACAGTATACGTTGGAAGCGACGTTAGAAGCGCTGAGGCGGTAGGAACATTTACTATAGATAAGACTGAAGTTGTTAAGCAGTGCGAGGAAGCTTACGCACCAGTTGACAGCTTTGAGAGACTTAAGCCACAAGTTAAGGGTGGCAAGCTCGTTAAGGGATCAGAGAAGGTTACTACAAGAACTCTTGATCCTAATGTTAAGAGAAAAGACAGACTTCCTGATGCTTCTCTTTACAAGTACACAGGAGATAAGGGCTACAAGCTTAAGGATGTGGCTGATGGCAAGGTTTCCATGGAGAAGTTCATTGCTCAGCTCTCAGACGAGGATCTTTGTGCAATGATGAGAGGTGAGGGAATGTGCTCACCTAAGGTTACACCTGGTGTAGCCGGAGCTTACGGCGGAGTTACTGATTCACTTCTTGGCTTTGGTATTCCAATCGCAAGCTGCGCTGATGGTCCTAGCGGAATCCGTATGGACTGCGGAACACATGCGTTCTCACTGCCAAACGGAACATGTCTTGCATGTACCTTTAACGAAGAGATTAACGAAGAGCTCTTTAGATGGGAAGGACTTGACCTTAGAAGACACAGAATTGATGCTCTTTTAGGACCTGGTATGAATATCCACAGAAGTCCTCTTAACGGACGTAACTTTGAGTATTTCTCAGAGGATCCATTCCTTACAGGTAAGCTTGTTGCTGCTCAGCTCAAGGGACTTCACAAATACAGTGTTACAGGCGTTATCAAGCACTTTGCCGGTAACACACAGGAGTTCAAGAGACATACTGTTAACAACGTTGTATCAGAAAGGGCACTTCGTGAGATTTACCTTAAGGGCTTTGAGCTTGCAGTAAGAGAAGGAAATGCAAGAGCTGTAATGACTACTTACGGACCTCTTAACGGTATCTGGACAGCCAGCAGCTATGATCTTCTCACAACTCTTTTACGACAGGAGTGGGGCTTTGACGGCGTTGCAATGACTGACTGGTGGGCAATGGGTAACGATGAAGCTAATGCTCCAGGAAGCTACCAGAACGTAGCAGCTCAGGTTCGTGCTCAGAACGACCTCAACATGGTTAACACATGTGCGGGCGAGAATACTAACCACGATAACCTTGAAGAAGCGCTCAAGGATGGCAAGCTTGAGAGAAGCGAACTTGCAAGATGCGCAGGTAATATCCTCAGATTCCTTCTCAAGACTCCTTCATTCCAGCACATGCTTGGCAATGAATCAGCGCTTGATAAAGAGCTTGCTAATGCAGTATCTGCTGAGGATCAGGCTCTTCAGGAAATGATCGATGTTGTAGTTGATCAGGATGTTACTGAACTTGACGTTAACGATATCAAGGTAGGCAAGAAGTCAACAACAGTATTTGTTATGACAACACCTAGAAGATGTACAATGGATCTTGAGCTTGTTCTCAGAGCTGACAATCAGCCTGATGTAGCTCAGCTTCCACTTTCAATCTTCCAGGATAAGATGCTTCTTAAGACAGTAACACTTACTGGAATGGACAAAGAGTGGCAGACAGTAACAGCTTCTCTGTATCCAGCATTTATCGGTAACTTCTACCTGAAGCTCTATTTCGCTAACGGAGGACTTGAGATCAAGTCAGCAAGACTTGTTAAGACCAAGGACTTAGAGGAAGAGTTCAAGAGAGGTCTTACAGAACTTAAGTAATTAAATAGGGTTCTTTTAATACAATTATTAGGAGGCTGCACCTGCGGGGACAGGCTGCAGCCCTTCTTTTACGCAAAGCCACTGAAATGAATATGTCAGCATTCGCTGACCAGTGGCTTGCGCGCGAGTAGGACAAGGCCTACTCGATTATTAAAAAATAGGGGTAAAGCAAAGAAAAAGAGAGGAAGGGTTACGATGGAAAAATACGAACAGGAACACTTGGAACTTGTTAGGGGAAGCGCAGCAGAGTGTACATTATTCTTGCAGAAGGATGACAAGTTCCCACTTGAAGCACCTTGCAAAATTGCAGCATTTGGAAATGGCGTACGCCACACAATCAAGGGTGGTACAGGATCAGGTGAGGTTAATTCAAGATTTTCTGTTAATGTTGAGCAGGGACTTAAGGATGCGGGCTTTGAGATCACAAGCAAGAACTGGCTTGATGGCTATGATGATATCTTAAGCGAGAATCACAAGACCTTTGTTAAGAAGATTAAAGATGAAGCTAAGGCACTTGGCGTAAATGCAATGATGTACAGCATGGGTAAGATCGAGCCTGAACCAGAGCACGAGCTTTCACTTAATGCTGAGGACGACGTTGCAATCTATGTACTTTCCAGAAACTCAGGAGAGGGTGCTGACCGTAAGGTTGAAAAGGGCGATGTTTTCCTTACAGATTCTGAGGTAAGAGACATTCTTCTTCTCAACGAGAAGTTCGAGAAGTTCATGCTTGTACTTAATGTTGGCGGACCTGTAGATCTTTCACCAGTTCTTGAGGTTAAGAATATCTTTCTCTTATCACAGCTTGGTGTTGTAACAGGAACAGTTCTTGCTGATATCCTTCTTGGCAAGATGAACCCATCAGGTAAGCTTGCGACTACCTGGACAAAGTGGGAAGACTACAGCACTGTTGGCGACTTTGGCGGACATGACGACGTCAACTACAAAGAGGGAATCTATGTTGGCTACAGATACTTTGACAGCGTAGGTGTTAAGCCTCTTTTCCCATTCGGATTCGGATTTTCATATACTGAGTTTGCAATCGAGCCTGTGGCAGTATCTGACGATAAGGACGAGATCACAGTAGAAGCTAAGATCACAAACGTTGGAAATATGGCAGGTAAAGAGGTACTTCAGGTTTATGTTTCCTGTCCTGATGGTAAGCTCGACAAGCCTTCCAAGGATCTTGTTGCCTACGTTAAGAGTAGTGAACTTGCACCTGGACAGAGCGAAGTGGTCAAGGCTAGCTTCAAGCTGTCTGATATAGTTTCCTATGATGAGGAAACTGCTTCATATATTCTTGATGAGGGTGACTATCTTGTATGTGCAGGAAATAGCAGCAGCCAGGTTCTTCTCTATGCTATTGTTACTCTTTCAGAGACTGTTACAACAATCAAGACCAGAAACTGCCTTGGAACACCAGGATTTGAAGATTTTGTTCCAGAGGAAAAGACTGTAGAAATAAATGCAGCCTGCGACAATATTCCATGCATCACTCTTTCTGCCGCTGACTTTGAGACAGTAACTGTAGAGCATGACGTAGAATATCCTGTAGATGATGTGATCGCTGGCCTTACAGATGAAGAGCTTGCGTTCATGAATATCGGAGCCTTCAATCCTGAGGCTACAGGCTTTAGCATTATCGGTAACGCAGCTTTTGCAGTAGCAGGGGCAGCAGGCGAGACAACAACAAGATATAAGGATAAAGGCATTAAGAGCATGGTTATGGCTGACGGTCCTGCAGGTCTTCGTCTTTCACCTGAGTATTTCGAGGATGAAAACGGTGTACATGGCATGGGACTTACAGTTGGCAGCTGGGTAGACTTCATGGAAGATGAGATGCTTGCAGCTATCGAAGAAGCCAAGAAGACCATGGGACCTAAGGAAGGAACTGTAGTTAAGGATCAGTATGCAACAGCTATTCCTATCGGCACAGCTATTGCACAGACCTTCAACTACGAGCTTGCTCTTGCTTACGGAGATATGGTTGGAAAAGAGATGGAGAGATTCGGCGTACAGCTGTGGCTTGCTCCAGCCCTTAACATCCACCGTAGCATCCTGTGCGGACGTAACTTCGAGTACTATTCAGAGGATCCACTTGTATCAGGACTTTGCGCAGCAGCTATTACACAGGGCGTTCAGAAACACAAGGGCTGTGGTACAACAATCAAGCATTATGCAGCTAATAACGCTGAGACTAACAGATATAACTCAAACAGCCACGTTTCAGAGCGTGCTATGAGAGAAATCTATTTAAGGGGCTTTGGAATCTGCGTAAGAAAATCTCAGCCAGCAGCAGTTATGACATCCTACAACCTCTTAAATGGTCAGCATACATCTGAGCACAGAGGACTTATCGAGGATATCCTTCGCTGCGAGTATGGTTTTGAGGGCATTGTAATGACTGACTGGGTAGTTGATGCACTTTCATCATCTCCTGAGAATAAGTACAGAGGAGCCCTCGCACCAGAGGTAATCAAGGCAGGTGGAGATCTCTTTATGCCAGGCTGCAAGAACGACTATGACAGAGTTATTGCAGCACTTGCTGATGGATCAATTGACAGACATCAGATTCAGCAAAATGTGACCAGAGTCTACAGAATGGCAGAGAAAATGAACTAAGTACAAATAAGATAGTAGTGAATTAGTAAATACTTGATTAGATAGCCACATATTCACGATATAGCGAACGTGAAATGTGGCTATTTACGTATATTTGCAAAGCGGTGCATGCTGCCAAACCAGCATTTATGCTATCGAAATAATATTTCATAAAAATTTAATGATTTAATGGGCTAAAGCAGTGGCTTTTCAGTTTCGATTAGTATATAATGTTCCCATTGAATGAAATTTTGTTGTAAAGGTTATCGGTTGAGGGGCCATGAGGCCTTTACAAGCCAGTCATTCAACAATTTCTTATGAGACGGAGGAATTAAATAATGAGAAGTTCCGCTAAGGCAAAAAGAGGCATGAGTCAGAGCTGCATCGAAATCATGTCAGACGCAATCAAGGCAATGGAGCAGAACCTATCATACGGCAAATTTAAGGCTCTTGATATGTTAGGAGCCGGCAGTATGCAGGACGAGTATTACGAATCAGAGTACCAGGTGTACACGGACAACATCGTTCGCAAGACTGAGCACACTGAGACCAAGAAAGCAGTAGCTTTTGTAAAAGTTAGATAAATCTTTTTCTGACAACTGAATATGGTGAAATGTTGGGGCCACTACGAGGCTATCGTAGTGGTCCTTTTATATTGGGGGATGGATTTTTGGGGGCACTTGCATCTACTTTTCTGATTTTGTTCATAATCGATGCTCATTTCCTAGTGTGATTGTTATCAAATGCATCGGAATAATTGATTATTAGTATTATTGATGTAATTTCTATTACCCAATGCTATGGTAATGGCATCGATAATCTATATTTTCGCGTTTTATGATGCACTTACTGCTTGTATTGCCTATAATTGTGCATCTATTTTGGTTATCTTATTGATATTTGATGCAAAGCAAGTTGCTATGGGGGATGGCGTAGGATTATTTTCTGGAAAAAGATAGTAATCAAAAATTTGATGTTTAAATCAAAAAGTGGACCATGGCAAATGCAGTAAAATAGCGGCTTAAGTCAAAAAACGGCTCTTTTATATGACTATCTTTTTGTGTAAAGTTGTGGTATCAAAAATGCAAAAAGGGAGGTTATACTAATGAAAAGGAAAGTTTTGGTAATTTTACTTTGCAGTGCTCTGTCACTTGGGGGAGTGGCGTGCGGGGCTGTAGAAGTCGGAGAGGTTGCTGGACAACAACGCAGTATCGAGGATACGCCTGCGGTTTCGGAAAGTACAGAGGGTAATGAGGGGACTGAGCAAACAACGGATAAAGAGGAGAATACAGTGAGCAAGGAATTAACAGCAAGTCAGAGAGCAGTAATTGTAGGTCAGGATTGGGGTCCTGCAGTAACTAAGACAATTTTAAAATTTGATGAGAAGGTAAAGGAGACTTCTGTATCAGCTGAGGACTTCAAGGTAATGGAAACCAAGGAGATGTTCAACTGGTCAGCTCTTGCTGAAGGGTCAACAGCTGATCCAACCCAGCACATCGAATTCGAATCAGAGAGAAAAGTAGTTGATGCTTATACTTGTGACGAGAATGGTGAAAAGACATCCGACTCTGAGTATGTGGCTGTAGAGCTGTACTATAGTCCTGATGAGGGATCACCATTTTGCTATGATCTCTTCAAGGGAAACAATACAATCTGCAACCCATATAACCTGGCAGTAACTCTTGCTGATGGACAGACTCTTACAGCAGAGGCTGGAGATGAGGTTGTATCAGTAACTGTTAATGACAAGATTGATTTTGATAATGCATTTTATCCACAGCTTCTTAAGACAGATATTTCACTTGAGTTTACAGGAGCTGAAGGACATACAATTCATTATGCTTCCTATGAACCAGAAGCTGATGGTGCTAAGCACCCTCTTGTAATCTGGCTTCACGGAGCTGGAGAGGGCGGAAATGACCCAAGACTTAACACACTTGGCAACGAGGTTACAGCTCTTTACAGTGATGAGTTCCAGAAGGTAATGGGAGGCGCTTATGTACTTGCTCCTCAGTGCCCAACATTCTGGATGCAGTATGATGAATCAGGCAACTGGATGGATAACAAGGGCGTAGATTCAATTTACCTTCATGATCTCAAGGAGCTTATTGATGCTTATGTAGCTGATCATGAGAACGTTGATGCAGACAGAATCATCATCGGCGGATGCTCAAATGGTGGTTACATGACAATGGATATGATCCTGAACTATCCTGATTACTTTGCAGCAGCTTATCCTATCTGCGAAGCTTACAATAACTCTGGTATCACTGATGAGCAGCTTGCATCAATCAAGGACCTTCCTACATGGTTTATATATGCTAAGAACGACACAACAGTTGATCCTACTGTAATTGAAGAACCAACACTTGCGCGTCTTAATGCAATTGGAGCAAATGTTCATACAAGCGTATTTGATGATGTACACGACACATCTGATACCTACAAGGGTCAGGATGGCAATGCTTATCAGTACATGGGACATTGGTCATGGATTTATTTCTTCAACAATGAGTGCGAAGATAATGGCGTGAACATGTGGCAGTGGATGAGCGAGCAGCATAAATAATTAAAACTTTTTTGCCACAGGATTTTTTGTTTCGTATATATATACAGAAAGTGAAATTTAATAACAAAAACAAATAGCAAAGATGAATGTTGGGCAAAAAAGGAGGCCATAGAAATGGACAGAATGTATAATGCAGTAAACAACACAAAGATGGGTAACAATAAGAAGTCTTCAATCGGTGATTGCAGAGGCAGATTAAGTGATAGAGAGATGAAGGTCATCGAGATCGCACTTATCAGATATGCTGACAGATTCGCAATGGCACACTGAGAATAGTAGATGTTCGTGACCATTGTGATAGTTGGATAAAGGAACAGATAAATTTTTATTATAAGAGGCACGCTACAGTACTGCAGCGTGCCTCTTTTTGCAATTTATATTGATCAATTATGACTTTGGGCCTTGTAATTCCACCTCCTAAGACAGCGCTTCACGAGATATACTGTTGTAATCTTGAATTCTGCGATATCCAACAGTAGTAAAACGAGGTGTATAACTGTTGGAATCTGGAATTTTGCGATATCCAACAGTAGTAAAACGAGGTGTATAACTGTTGGAATTCGGATTTTTGCAAAAACCAACAGTAATAATTTGAACTGTTGTACTGTTGAAATATGAAAAATGTCGAAATTCAACAGTAAAAACAAAGTATAGTTACTGTTGAAATCTTAGAATATGAAAAAACAACAGTATCTGGATGACTAAAATCACTGTTGAAATTCTCGAATATGAAAAAACCAACAGTAACATGATCACAAAAGTTACTGTTGGAATTATCAATTCTATCAAAAACAACAGTTAAAGGCTGTAACACGAACCCTAATAGTCTCTGTTTAACCACCTAATAGACTCTGTTTAACCCCTAACAATTCCTGTTGAAATAGCATGTTTAGTAAAAGCCAAGCGTCTTATGCCATACGGAATACGTGCTTACCAAGGAACTTGCCGACAACGGTGATGATAGGTCCCAGGAAAAGAGCCATGAGGACGATTCCGATGTTAGGTGTTCCGCCAAAGAGAACTCCGATGAGAATTACAAGGAAGTCGTAAGCAATACGGATCACGGCGAAAGGAATCTTCTTGAGCACGCGCTCAGAAAGTATCTGAGGCATTGCATCGTAAGGAGATACGCCCATGTTCGCATTTATATAGAAGGATACTGATATGATGAAAAGAAAAAGAGCAAGAGCGAAGATCACAGCCCTTGAAGGCATATCAGTAAAATAGTGTTCTGGAATTGTCTTTTCCCAAAGCCAGCAGAAGAAATCTGCGATGTATCCGATGAAAACCATATTGGCAATTGTTCCAAAGCCAATAAATTTGCGACCAAAAAGAATTACCAGTATGAATAATACTGAATTAAGCAGAAGCTGCCAGTTACCAAAGCTGATCCCAAAGAACTTTGATAAAGTCAGGTTCATGAAGGTGCATGGATCTGTACCAAGATCAACCTTGATAAGGAAAGATAAGAAGAATCCCATGAAAAATACGCCGATGTTCATGAGCACCAAACGCTTGGTGAAATCCTTCTGTGAAAAATAATCTGTTAACCATTTCTTAAGTGAAGCTATCATAATAATCTCCTAAAAAACTATATATTGCTGCCAGCCATAATTCTGGCATAGGGCTTACTCAACGATGTGAAGAGCCCAGTACTGATTCTTGTAGTTGATGATAACTGGGGCGTTTACAAAAGCCTCATCGCCAACGTAGCAGCGGTCAGCTTCTTTATCGAAGGTATACTTGCGGCCTTCTGAGTCATTTTTGTTGATAAATTCCAGAGCCTGATCCAAAGTTTCATCACCTTTACATAAATGAATATTCATACACCGATCTCCTTACTGATACATGCACTTTGGAAAAAATCAAATCGTGACTTCACTTCCAAACGCATATTTACGAAATTACACATACTATATTTTTAATAACGTTTATACAATTTTCAGATATATATTCTAAAGGAATTGTATGAAACTATGTTACAATGTTAGTAAGTATGAGTATGCTAAAATGCTTATTCTGTCGAAGAAAATAAGTTTAGACCAATAAACATTATACACATTTTTTCCGTCTAGGATAGACCAAAAAATTACAGCAGACAGGCAGAGGATTTCATGGAAGAAAAAGACATACAGAGATTACTGGAATCAGTTAAAAATGGTGAAACGGACATCCAGGATGCTATGCTGCAGCTTAAGCAGGCACCCTTTGAGGACATGGGCTTTGCGCGCCCTGATACACACAGAGGACTCAGACAGGGAGCGGCTGAAGTCATCTTTGGACAGGGCAAGACTCCTGAGCAGAATCTGATGATTGCCGAGAAGCTCCTTGAGAATGGGCAAAAGAGCGTTCTCATCACCAGAATGTCTCAGGAAGCAGCGGACTATTTTACCAAGAACAAGAAAAAAGCTACAGATTTTACCTACGATGCCTACAGCAAGGTTGGTATCGCAGGAGAGCAGATAGATCCTGATAAGGGCGTTGGCAAGATCGTCATCGCAACAGGCGGAACAAGCGATATTCCCGTTGCGGAAGAGGCTGGTAAGACTGCCGAGATCATGGGCAATAAGGTTGTAAGACTCTACGATGTTGGAGTTGCCGGAATCCACAGGCTTCTTGAGAAAAGAGCTATGGACGAGATTATGAGCGCCAACGTTATCATAGCAATTGCAGGAATGGAGGGAGCTCTCGCCAGCGTGGTTGGCGGACTTGCCAACTGTCCGGTTATAGCAGTTCCCACAAGTGTGGGCTATGGAGCATCCTTTGGCGGATTGTCAGCTCTTTTGTCAATGCTCAATTCCTGTGCAAGCGGAGTCAGCGTTGTAAACATTGACAACGGCTTCGGAGCCGGATATCTGGCCAGCATGATCAACAAAAAGTAAAAAGGAAAAATGGGGAAATGAAGGAATTACTAGAACTGGCTAAGGTTTACCGTATGCCAACAGACAGCATCATCAAATATATCTACATTCCAGCGATGCTAGACAAGATCAGAAACGCATTCAAAAAGAAATAAATAGCAATTACAAAAAGTTAGTTAGGGGATAAGACATTGATAATCGAGATAAAAGACGTTTCCAAGTCCTTTGGGGAGAAAAGGGTACTTGAGAACTTTAATTTGAACATAGAGGATGAACATTCCTATGTAATAACCGGGGAGCCAGGCTGTGGCAAGACCACACTGATGCGCCTGATCCTCAAGCTTGATACACCAGATGAAGGTAAGGTTGGCCTCCTTGGAGACTACAAATATCCATTTATTAACGCCGGAGTTGTATTCCAGGATGACAGACTCGTAGAGAGCCTTAACGCCATCACCAACGTTACAATGGTCAGCAAAAAGATATTCCGCGAAACTGTAACTGAGGAACTCCTTAAGTTCCTTCCTGCAGAGGCCCTCACCGTACCAGTGAGAAACCTTACAAAGAGCCAGCGCCGAGTAGTACAGATAGTAAGAGCCTGTGCAATACCAAGCGACGTCCTCATCATGGATGAACCCTTCGACGGAATCGAGCCAGAGCTCAAAGCCAAGCTTATACCATACATAAGAAATGCTCAAGGCAAGGGCTCACTAACAATTTTTACCAGAGACACCACTGACCTGGACTTCGCACGCATCATAGAACTTAAGTAAGTAGCAAAAAACTATAGCTTACATTGCAGAGAGCTTTATCGACAACTTAATATTTTTCTTATTCCATTTGCCGTAGACAGCTAAAATCATTTGGAAGTAATGCAAAATCTTAATCGATTTTAGTGCTGCGGATATGAGACTGCCATTGCAGGCTCATAGGAGTGTCCAGCACTACGAGAGTAAGATTTGCATCACGACAAAAGATTTAGCGTCCAGTTAATCGTAATGAGAAAAAACAAGGGGAGATTTTATGGTAACGAACGACGAAAGCATGAACCGCTTCAAACACAAAATAATGGAGGAAGTTTGCCGCCTTGAGTGGGAGGGCAACAACGACCAGGAACATATAGAACAACTCGTTCTCAAAACTATCCCAGGCCCCAAACCTGAGTATAGATGTTGCATCTACAAAGAGCGAGAAATCGTAAGGCAGCGAATTAACCTCGCTATGGCCAAGAATCCAACCTACAATCCGGATTCACGCAACATCGTTCAGGTCATTGATCCAGCCTGTGACGAGTGCCCGATTTCAGCTTATTCAGTAACTGATAACTGCAGATTCTGCATGGGTAAGGCCTGCCTTAACTCCTGTGAGTTCGGCGCCATATCACCTGGTGATACCCACATGCATATAGATCCTGCCAAGTGTAAGGAATGCGGCAAATGCGCTGCTGCCTGCCCTTACTCCGCAATCGTTCATCTCGAAAGACCTTGTAAGAAGGCTTGTCCTGTAGGAGCCATCACCTATGATGAGTATGGCTACTGCAAGATTGACGAAGATAAATGTATCCAGTGTGGTCACTGCATTCACAGTTGTCCATTTGCAGCTATAGGTAGTAAGACCTTCCTGGTTGATATCATCAAAGAGATCAAGGCAGGAAAAGAAGTTATCGCAATGTGCGCACCTGCTACAGAAGGTCAGTTCGGAGAAGATATCTCCATGGCATCCATAAGAGAAGGCCTCAAGAAGATAGGTTTTTCAGACATGATCGAAGTTGGACTTGGCGGTGATATGACAGCGGCCTACGAGTCTGAGGAGTGGGCAGAGGCCTATAAAGAAGGCAAGAAGATGACCACCTCCTGCTGCCCGGCATTCATCAATATGCTCAAGAAGCACTTCCCTGAGCAGTATGAGAACAACATGTCATCAACAATATCGCCGATGTGCGCTATTTCCAGATACATGAAGGCAACACATCCAGGCTGCGTTACAGTGTTCATCGGACCTTGTATCGCCAAGAAGTCCGAAGCTGCTGATAAGTCGGTAAAAGACAATGCGGATTACGTAGTAACCTACGGAGAACTGAGAGCTCTCATGAGATCCAAGGGTGTTAAGTTTGAGCCTGTAGCTGATGAGTATCAGGAATCTTCAATCTGGGGCAAACGCTTTGCAGGAAGCGGCGGAGTTGCCAAGGCGGTTATAGAGTGTATGCAGGAGCGAGGTATAGAAACTGGGGACATCAAGCTTCTTGCAGCACATGGCGGACTTGAATGTAAAAAAGCTCTTATTCTTCTCAAGATGGGCAAGCTTCCTGAGGACTTCATCGAAGGAATGGTTTGTCCAGGGGGCTGCGTGGGAGGCCCTTCAAGACACAGAGGAATTGGAGAGATCAACAAGGCGAGGGAACATCTGCTGTCCAAGGCGGATGATAGAAAAGTTTTGGAAAACATTAAGAACTATCCGATGGATAAATTCTCAATGCATAGGGACGGACACATGTAACTATCGATTGCACTTACGGATTCATTTGTCTTTTTATGAGGGACAGGATTCATGAAGAGAAAAAACAGTCTGGTTTTCCAAGCTATATTCGGTTCTGCGGATGATCCAAGGATGGTGGGCATTAATGCCTTAATAGTATTTGCTACGGCCTTTTTGTCAATTCTTTATGGCCAGCAGATCGTAAGGGTTGCGCCGCAGAACAATATTGTTTCAGGACTTGTTTACGTACTCAAATACATACCATTTATCCTGGCATCTGCCTTTGGTGGGTCAGTGCCAGGACTTATGGCTGTTCTTATTGTCTTTTTCCATAAAACCTTTGCATATAGCAGTTTTTCTTATCTTACATTCATATATCTTATGGTAGTAATAGTCGTAGAAGCCATGGCTAAAAAGAGATTCTTTAAGCGCTGGTATACGACCCTTCTTGCCGGCTTTTTCCTTCAGTTTATGACAGGCGTATCCTGGGGCGTTGTGCTATGGCTCCTTGCGGGAAAAAGCTTATCTACTCTTGATCTCAGGGTATTCATATATTGTTTCTTAAATGAGCTTCCAGGAAGCTATACAGCCTGCTTTATCGTCTACTTTATATATAAGTATATTCCAGTTGAAAGAAAGAGACTTATCAATAATGGTAAGTATTATATTGATGAGGAATTTCTGACCGATGATGAAAAATATGAAATTTACAGCAAGTCCAAGATAGGGCAGGTTATCCTTCGAATTGTAGTATTCGAAGCTATTGTCCTTGGAGTTTCGGCTGAGATAGCATCTAATACTCTTGTTCCTACCATGAAGTATGTCACTACTCCCAACAGGCAGGAAATAGTCGTAGAAGAGGATTATAGCCATGTTACGAATGCTGGAATATTAGAGAGCAGGGTCAGCTTCAAGCTCCAGAGAGAGGCAGAAAAATCTGCTGAAACTGAGAGAAAATACTCTGTAGACATAGGCTTTAGAAACTCCCAGTTCAGCGTTAAGCTTGCCATGCTCATATCTATTATCGTCATTCCTCTTGCGGTATTCGTTAACAGATATGCCCAAAGAAGAATTGCAAGGCCAATAAGAGACCTGTCCAAAGCAGTTTCAGATATTTATAGCTCTGATGAACTACAGCTAAATGCGAAGGTTACTGATGTTCATAACCTTGCTATCGATACAAAGGATGAGATTGAAGAACTCTATCACGCTGTAGATCTAACTTTCTACAGACTTATGGAGTATATCGAACTCGTTAAGACAAGGCAGAACATTGAGGACCAGCTGGAAATCGAGAAGTCTGCCAATGAAGCTAAATCGAGATTCCTTTCCAATATCTCTCATGAGATCAGAACCCCTATCAATGCAGTTCTTGGTTTTGATGAGATGATCCTTCGCGAGAGTAGCGACGAGTCCATCATCGGCTATGCCAAGGACATTCAGAGCTCTGGTAAAACTCTTTTAACACTGATAAATGATATCCTTGATTTCTCCAAGATCGAAGCGGGAAAGATGGAGATCATTCCTGTAGAATACGAGTTGGGCTCTGTTATCAATGATCTGGTCAACATGGCCAAGATGAGAGCCAAAGACAAACAGCTTGAGTTCACGGTTGATGTAAATGAGAACATTCCGCACATGCTTTATGGCGATGAGGTCAGAATCAAGCAGTGTATACTCAACATCCTCACCAACGCTGTCAAGTATACTGAGGAAGGCAGTGTCAATCTGAACATCGATTACGAGTATGTTGACGCAGAGAAACTAGCCAACATGGAGGATGATGTTATCATCGATGACTATATTCTTCTTAAGGTCAAGGTCAAGGATACCGGAATTGGTATCAAGGAAGAGGATATAGATAAGCTCTCGGCAGCATTTGAGAGAATCGATGAAAAGAGAAACAGAACCATCGAAGGAACAGGTCTTGGAATCAATATCGTCAACAGCCTGCTTGCTATGATGAAATCCAAGCTTGTTGTTAAGAGTGAATATGGTAAGGGCTCCGAATTTTCTTTTGACCTCTTGCAGAGAGTTGTTGATAAAGAGCCTATGGGCGATTTCGCCAGTGCCTACAAGAACTATCAGCAGGAAACAGAAAACTACGAAGAGAGCTTCCATGCGCCTGAGGGCAAGATCCTCGTGGTTGATGATACCAAGACAAACCTTACGGTTATCGTGGGACTTCTTAAGAAGACTCAGATACAGATTGATACGGCAATTAGTGGCTTTGAGGCTCTTGATCTTGTCAGAAAGAAAAAGTATGACATCATCTTCCTTGATCACAGAATGCCTGAGATGGACGGTATTCAGACCTTCCATGCCATGAAGGAAATGGATGATAATGCTTCGATCTTTACGCCTGTTGTGGCCCTTACTGCCAACGCTATCTCTGGATCAAGAGAGATGTACTGTAAGGAAGGCTTTGATAACTACATGTCCAAGCCTGTAGATCCCGGCAAGCTGGAAGAGATGATCCTTACTTATCTGCCTGCGGACAAGGTAATAAGACCTGGAGATGAAGGCTTTGTATCCAATGCAGCGGAAGTTGATGAAGCTGAGAAAAAAGCTATGCAGGATCTGTTGCGTGTTCCCGGTGTTGATATCGAAGTGGCAATCGAAAGATGTGGCTCTGCAGATGCGGCCAGAGATGTTATGAAGGACTTCAGAATGGCCATTACAGAGAGAGCAGAGCTTATTGAGAAGTACGAAAGAGAAGGCGATATCAAGAATTATACTATCTATGTACATGGCCTTAAGAGTTCAGCCCGCGCAATTGGCGCAGTTGACCTTGGCGATCAGGCTGAATACCTTGAGAAATGCGGTAATGACAACTGGGTAGAAGAAATTCATGATATGACACCAGAGCTTTTGGCACTGTACAGGAGCTACCTTGGTAAGCTCGAGATACTGACACTGGAAGACGATGAGGGCAAAGAGGAGATTCCACCGGACGACCTTGAAAATGCCTATGCTTCCATCAAGGAATTTGTCTCTGCATCACTTTTTGACAGTGCGGACGACATCATGAAGATGCTGGAGGATTACAAGATTCCGGCTCAGTATAAAGACAAGCATGAAGAAGTAAAAAGACTCATGGCTGCGGTTGACAGAGATGGTCTTTTAAATATACTTTAATAATAGCGTTTCAATATGAGAGGGCTAAATATGGATAAGCGCGTATTACTTATTGGTAATCAGAAGAGCTTTATGGTTAACGCAATAGCAAAGGGCCTTGAGAAGGAAGGGTACGAGGTTGTGCCTGCAGGTCTTTTGTCACTTGAGATAAAAAACATTGAGAATAAGCCAGGTATCTATATTTTGTATCTTGGTGATATTACGCTCGATGATTCTGAAGTTCTCAGGTATATCAACGAAGCTATCGATACAGAGAGATTTCTTTTGTATATGATCGGTAATCAGGAAGAGCTTTCACTTGGTCTTACCCTTATTGGTAAGGAGAAGATTCAGGAGACTTACATCAGACCTCTCGATGTCAAGATGCTTGCTGAGACCCTGGATACCGTGGTGGATTACAGCGCTGTTGATGAGAATCTCAAGAAGAAAATCCTTATAATTGATGACGACGGAGCTATGCTCAGAATGATGAAGACATGGCTTTCTGTTAAATATAGAGTTTATATGGCTAGTTCAGGTAAGATTGCTATATCTTTCCTCATGCAGAATCCGGTTGATTTAATCCTTTTGGATTATGAGATGCCGGTCATGAATGGACCTGAGGTGTTAAAAGAAATCAGGAACACTCAGGCGCTAAGAGATATGCCGGTTATTTTCCTGACAGCCAAGGATGATAAGGAAAGTATTCTGAAGGTAGTTTCACTTAAGCCTGAGAAGTACCTCCTTAAGTCCATGCCAAAAGAGAAGCTTATAGGCGCTATTGATGAATTTTTCGATAGAAGAGCCAAAAAGGCAAATACATAATACACCAAGGGAAGGTAATCTAAATGATATCCAAGTTAGTAGACAGAATTGTAGACACAGGTGCACCTATTGTTGTGGGACTTGATCCTAAGCTCTCTTTTATCCCTGACAGGATAAAGGACAAGGCTTTTTCTGAAAAAGGAGTTAATCTTGAAGGCGCTGCCGAAGCTTTCTGGCAGTACAACAAAGAGATTATTGACAGTATTTACGATATTGTTCCAGCAGTTAAGCCACAGATCGCTATGTATGAGGAGCTTGGTATTCCGGGACTTATCACCTTCAAGAAAACAGTTGAGTACTGTAAGGAGAAGGGACTTATCGTAATCGGCGATATCAAAAGAGGTGACATCGGCTCTACTTCTGAATCCTATGCAGTTGGCCATCTTGGAAGCGTCAAGATCGGTGATGAGACTTTCAGAGGCTTTGATGAGGATTTTGCTACAGTTAACCCATATCTTGGATCTGACGGCGTTAAGCCTTTCATTTCAGTTTGTAATAAAGAAGACAAGGGAATCTTCGTACTGGTTAAGACTTCTAACCCATCAAGCGGAGAGTTCCAGGATCGTCTCATAGACGGCAGACCACTTTATGAGCATGTTGGAGAACAGGTTGAGAAGTGGGGACTTGAGTCAATGGATGGTTCCTACAGTAACGTTGGCGCAGTAGTTGGCGCTACATACCCAGAGATGGGTAAGATCCTTCGTGACATTATGCCACATGCCTACATCCTTGTTCCTGGCTATGGTGCTCAAGGTGGTAAGGGCAAAGACCTGGTTCATTTCTTTAACAAGGATGGCCTTGGAGCAATCGTTAATTCTTCCCGTGGAATTATCGCTGCATGGCAGAATGAGAACTACAAGCAGTTCGCAGATGGCAAGGTTGGAGATGCAGCAAGGGCAGCAGTATTCGATATGAAAAAAGATATTGCAGATGCGCTTAAATAATGAATTTCGAAAGAGTCACAGTTTTGTGGCTCTTTTTAGTACCATAAAAGTGTAGTTGTTAGAGAGTAATTACCTCTGACATCTGCACTTATTTTTTATAATAAGGGGAGTAATTGGTATGGCGAGGCTCTTTTTGGATTATCACATCCGGCAATAAAAACTGTCAG
>NZ_JAFRGN010000063.1 GCF_017433805.1 Butyrivibrio sp.
CCTGTAGTTTTCATCTTATCCTGACGTGAAGCTTCTCTTTCGTTGAACCACTTCTTGATACTATCGAGGTTATTACAACTTGTCATACTATCTCTAAGCGCAGCAATGACAAGCCTTTTAACCTTCTCATCATCTCTGCTAACAAGACCAGCCTCAAGCTGTGACTCTAGCTCTTTTTCCAAACTATCAGCCTTTGAAGTAATCCAGACACCATTATCAGAAGTAGTCTCTGCACCAACTTTAGCCGCCTGAGCTTTGATTATCTCAAAGAGTTCCTTCTGCACTGCCTGACTCTGAGCGTATTCCTTGAACTCCTCCATGAGCTTATCTGTGAGGAGCCCTATGATACTGAGCTTTTCGTCAAAAGAGCCTTCTCTGATAGCTTTTTTATCCTCAGGAAATCTTCCTTCAAGAATCTCAGGAATCTTGTAAAGCTCATTGTACCTACGGTAGAGCTCATAGTAAGTAGCAAAGTCTCTGGAAATATCTTTATTCTGAAGATATTGAACTGTGAGATTTTCATCCACAGCAATTCCGAGCTTCTCGTGCACCTTGATAACTCTGGAAAGGTCTTCCCAGCCTCTGGCTGTCACAAAGCTTCTGCCATCAGCATTGGTCTGGATGCTATAGAAATTATCTTTTTTGATCTCAAGGTATGCCATGATTGAGCCGTGAACTCCAGCCTTGTAAGCATACGTCTTCCAGGACTCAAAATCCTCTTCTATATTTATTTGTCTCACACGGTCGAGCGTAACAATGTCGAAATCTCTTACGGACTTGTTGTACTGAGGAGGGTTTCCGGCAGTTACAATTATGAATCCATCAGGGAGCTTATGACTTCCAAAGGTCTTGTACTGCAGAAACTGTAGCATTGTTGGCGCCAGTGTCTCTGATACGCAGTTGATCTCATCCAGGAAAAGAATTCCCTCATGAATTCCGGATTTCTCAACCTGCTCATACACTGCACCGATTATTTCGCTCATGGTGTACTCAGTTACAGAATATTTTTTACCACCAAACTCTTTTTCAGAGATCATTGGAAGTCCAATGGCACTCTGCCTTGTGTGGTGGGTAATTGTATAAGAAACCAGATTGATCCCAAGCTCGTGGGCAATCTGCTCCATTACTGCAGTCTTACCAATTCCGGGAGGTCCCATCAGCAGGATTGGTCGCTGTCTCTCAGTTGGTATCTCATATTGGCCGGCCTCATCCTTCTCAAGATAGGCGCGAACCGCATTTTTCACTTCTTCTTTCGCCTGGTCGATATTCATAATGACTCCTTAGTGTTTTGGAACATATCATCATTTGCCATTATATCCCAAAATGCAGGCTTTCACCACTTCATACCGCCAAGTTTCCATCACGCATTTATTCCTATATTGCAAAGGAAAGCCCAACCTCAAAGAAACTACTCATATCAAGAAGATTGTCGAACTTCTACAATATAAGTTGTATCTTTTTAGTCTTAGATGATATTATAAATCTCAATTTGTACTATTTCGGTACCTTCAGGACTATTCTTATAGTGAATAAATGGAGGTAAACCAATCTTATGAGTGATTCACCGCTTTCCAAATACTTAAGACTTCTTAGAACCCAAACTGATTACACGCAGGATGATCTGGCCAAATATCTTGGCGTCACACGTTCCACCTATTCCCATTATGAAAATGCAAGGCTTATGCCACCCACAGATTCTTTGTACAAGCTATCTGCTTTCTACAAGATTTCTTTATCCAAATTAGTGAGGCTGTCTGTACTTAGTTCCGGTAAGGAAAATGAGAATATTAAGGCTGCGGAATATGTGATTTCAGATGAAGACATGGAATTCCAGTTTGAGAAGTTATATCAGGATTTCCTGGATGAATGTTCAGATATGTCGCCCTCCCAGTTGAATAAGTGGGCAACTATAGAAGATCGCGAGATTGTATACTATTACCATCAGCTCCCAGGACATGACAAGAGACTTATGAATTACTTCATGAAGATTGCCCTGTTAAAAGAGCCACGCGATAAAAAATAATATATGTAAACAATCCCGATGTATGGCGTAGTACTTACTGCCCGCATCGGGATTTATTATATAGGATGTCTTTATTCTATATGTATAGCCTAAGTGCCCAGTCTGGCACTTTTTCGTCGTCATAGTCCTCATCCTGTGCGAAAATGAAGGCTGTATCATAGGTTGTTGGCTTATCAGGATATTCTCCGTAGCCATCAGTGAAATATATAAGGCCTTTCAGATTTTCGAATTTGCTCTGACTTTTTAGCTCTTCTACATATTCAAAAACGGGTCTGAAGTCTGTTCCATAGCCGCCTTCCACGTGAATTTCAGAAGAATATTTATTCATTTCATCAGTATTTTCAATAAAAACTGTTCTCTGAATCTGATTGTCGCACTGAATCACGCAGATTTTAATCTTCTGAAAAAAGTTATCCCCATCAAGAAGTATGGCTGCTGTCTCATCGAGAAACCTCTGAACCAGGCTGTCCTTACAGGAAGCAGAGGTATCAATTGCTATTACAAGTTCCTGAATCTTTTTGACTTCCCTGAATTCATTTTCTTCTATGAGAGGCATATTTCCATAGTGATCAAGACCAAAAGAATACATTCCATAGTCAAAGCTATCCAGATCCACTCCGCCTTCTTCTCTTAGAACCTTAAAGCGCTTTAGGAATTCTCTGTAATCAGTTCTAGTGGTGTTCTGAACCTCTAAGAGCCATGTTAGTTTTCCGAGTCTGTCACTGTGCTCTTTTCCAATGGTCTCGATTTCAGTCTGGATTCGTTTTCCTTCTTTATCCCAGTTCTTCTTGGCATCCTTAATCTGTTGAAGCCGCCTAGGGTTAATGTACTTAGTTTTCTTTTTGGTATCCTCTGATTCATCACCCATGGGATTCTGGAAATCCTCATCAAGTGGAGGCATCTCTTTATCATCCTGACTATCTTTTTTATCAGGATCATTATTCTGATCTGGCTGATCCGTTAATCTGGACCAGAACCCGTGATCATCAAGCGCAAACTCCCGCTCCAGCTTCTCTATTTCAAAGATATCAAGCTCATGCTCCTCAGAAAAATATCTATAGAGCTTTTCTACTGTCAGAACCTTAACTTCTTTTTCAAGAAGCTCGTACCATCTGTCGCGATAGTCAGAAGATACTCTGTAGATGCATTGATAGTCCATTCCATCAAGGATTGACTCAACAACTATATCAGCACATATATCAAAAAGGCGTTCATCAGAGTAATTCGCAGATGTATACATATGCATAAATATGCAATGAAGTAGCATATGCAGATAGGTACGATTCAGCTTCCCCGGTTCCTCCACAAAGAGCCTCAGCACATGGGATGGATTAAACCTGATGTTCACAGCATCTGTACCCACAGTAGTCGTAGACAGATCCATCTCATACCCCAAGCTATTAAGGGCCGCCCCAAAGAAACGCATATCAATATAAAGTTCTGTTCTCGACGCTCCCAGAACCCTTTTCCCAGTTTCTTCCAATTGTTCCCGCTTACTCAAACTAATTGTTTCTGCCATCTATTATTACTCTCAAAAATATAGTATTCCAAACTAAATGTTTTAAAAGTTACGTTTTCATCGCATTCTTAATATCTACACCAGTAACAGTATAACATCAAAAGTCTATAAGAATGAAGCACTGTCAAACATACTTGACTGACATATGCATATACATAAAGTGATTCGTCGGAAATGTGCAGTTCTCGTATTGCAAGATGATTTACAAAAACAAAATAGGAGCCATATATTTCTGTTATGGGGCAACATGTCTGAGGTGCAGAGCACCGAGTTTTGCCCCAAGAAATATATGGTTCCTATTGGTTTTTAGTAAATCACGAAGCAAACGAAAACCAACATTTCCACCGAATCACTTGATTTCATATGTATAGTCTGCAAAGTTTGCTGCAAGTGAGATCTTGTGGTCACCGTTAGTCCAGGTGAAGGTCATCACGCTACCATTTGTCTCGATATCAAGCTTAGCATCAAATCCAAAGGCAGGATTTGTGTTACGAAGTCTCAGAAGTTCAAGCTGCTTCTGCACTACCTCTTTTCCCATGGCAGCATCAATCTGCTCAAGTGTCAGGTTAGTTCTGTTGATCTCCTTGTGTCCGCCAGCACCAGCGCGCTTAACAGCCTCATGGTCATTCTTACCTGCAAAGAGGTCAAGGTACCAAATCTGTGGCTTACCTGGCATGAACATCTGGATTGCTCTTGCAAAGAGCATCTTCTTGTCATCATCACCAAGAGCGCTGTAGTAAGTAGCATTAACCTGATAGTACATATTCTTGGCGCCATGGAGATCCTTGACATATCCGCCTCTTCCAACGATAGTCTGGATCATCTCTTCAATATCCTCATCAGCAAGGATTCCCTTAAGATCAAGGAGAGGAATACCATCGTGGCAGCCAAGCATGTTGACTACACGGATTTTCTTTTCCTGAATCTCGTTAGCCCACTTGGCAAGCACTTCTCCGTCGTGGTGCTCAATAGCGTAGATCAGAAGTCCTGGAAGGAAGAAATCATAAGTCATGTAGCCCTTACCAGCAACTGTCTCATAGATCTTCTCTTTGTAGCTTGCGTGAATCTCTGGTAAAAGAGATACATTAAACTCGTCAGCGAGCTTTTTAACCTTTTCAAGTACATCCCAGGTATCAGGCTCGTTGAGGAAGTTCTTCTTGCCTGGCTCCTTAGGTGCATAAGCAAAGGCATCAAGTCTTACGATTCTGGCGCCATAGCCTGAAAGAGCCTTAAGTGTATTACGATAGTGCTCCCAAACAAGGTCAGACTTGATATTCAGGTCCATCTGTCCAAGATAGCGCCTTCCTGATTCCAGCAGATCTACTACTGCATCCTTATATTCTTCATAGCCAGTATAGTCGATCTCCGCTGGCTTTTTACCCTCATTAAGTCCCTCGCAGACTCTCTCAGAAAGTCTCTGAGCTGCCAGATACTGAATATCGATCTTGTCCATCAGATCCTGTGCATCTGGTCTCTTGTACTGTACTTCCTGATAAAATGTATTCCAGTATGGAACGTCCTTGCCATCTGGCATTCTGACCATCAGGATAGGAAGTCCCGGTTTTCTAAAGAACATGTCCTTGATGTACTTCTCATCTGGCTGAATGTAGCCATCTGCTGTCATTTCTCCGCAGCCTTTCCAGAACTTATTCCAGTTGATGAAGAAGTCAGCGTACTTGGACTTCTCACCATTCTTAATAAGATCCTGGAACTGTGGTGAAAGAACTGAAGCGTGATTAAGGATAAAGTCAAGCTTAAGGTTGATTCCAAGCTTATCAAGAGCCTCAAGGTCCCTAGCATCAGCAAGCTCTTTGTTGATACCGTAATCTATAACAGAAAAGCCTCTATCCAGATCAGTATTAAAGATACTTGGAAGGATATAAAAAGACTGGAAAACATCCTCAAAGTCCTTCTTTTCAAGAACAGAAACAATGTCAGATAGTGTGCCACCCATGCTATCAGGGTATGCATTTAACATTGGTCCGTTATCCACGAAATTTTTACTCATTTAATCTCCTCATCAAATAACAACTATACCCTCGTAACCCAATAAATACCTGCTGATCTCAGATGCCCATCAGCTTCTTGAACTCGTCATAGCTGATAAGTTCGCCTGCCTTAGTGATAATGATCTTGGCCTTGTGCGCCTGATCAACGAGCTTCTGCTGCTCAAGCTCCAGAACCATCATTGTGAATGGGCTGTCGAGCTTGCCATCTCTATTTCTGGATCTTCTGTGCTCCAAAGTCTCCTGTGGAGTACTGTTGAGAAGAACTGGAATATCAACCTGTGACATATAATCTGAATTACCATGTGTCCACTCTACGATGAGAACCTGCTTGCTGCTCATATCAACCTCATCGTACCAAAGAGAAGCTTCATCTCTTCCCATTCTCTTAAGGAAAAGCTTGTCAGCACCGTCCTTGAAGGACTTCATAATCTGATCTACTTCTTCGAAATCTGTTTCCTTAGGTGTTCCAAGGTAGTCGTTAAGTCCCTTTGAACCGCCTTCCAAATAGTACTTGAACCATGTGTCAGTTTCTGCATGTGCCTTATTTGCGTCATCTTCAGCTATCTGCCACTTCTTAAGTACTTCCATGTTTTCTGGAGACATGACACCAGCGTCAACCATTGCTCTGATGCCGCTCTCTCTAAATGTATGAAGTCTTTCTGCATCATTGTACATAGGAATACGATGTGGATAATTATCTCCAGACATTGTGTAGCTGCCTATTCCAGCCTGTTCCAATAAATATGACAGGCATGACGCAATTTCTGATTTACCTACACCAGAACCGCCACATACAGCAACAACAGCGCGTCCGTACTTATTAGAACCCATAACCTTTTTGAGCTCTTCTACTAATTTAGGGAAAATAGTCTTGGCCTTGGCTGTATGACTATCGCCAATCTCTATCTTGTCTCCTGGCATATCACCATGAGGGATATCTGCAGGGATCTGGACACCAGCTACCTTCTCAGGTGCTGCCTGCAGTTTCTCGATAACAGTATCTGCAGCTTCAGATATTCTGTTGTAATTTGTATTCATAATTCTCCTCTTTCTTTTTATACCGAAATGAATAAAAAATGTTTGTGACATCAAAGACAGTTCTGTATAATTATGCATATAACAAACCATGTCTTTTGACAACTTATGTTCCGCCATGTTATTTTGAACACAAGATACAATAACTTTTTTTCTTTGTAAAGTCCAAAAAAAATTATGATTACGATTAAAGAGATTGCAAAACAACTTAACATGAGCACTACAACAGTTTCGAATGTTATCCACGGAAAGACTGGCGAAGTCTCTGATGATACCAAAAAGAAGGTTCAGGATTTCCTCGATAAAGTTGATTATGTGCCGAATATAAATGCACGCAACTTAGCGCAGAATGAATCCAAGATCATCGGCCTCGCTCTGAAAGCTCGAGCAGATAAGTACGAAAATCTGATAATGGATCCCTTCGTTTCAGAGCTCATCGGTGGTGTGGAAGAAACCATCAGAAATGCCGGCTATTTCATGATGTTGTATATTTCCAGTGATACTGTAGAAATCATGCGTCATGTATCAACCTGGAATGTGGATGGCCTTATCCTGTTTGGTATGATCGGCGATGATGGCATCCGTGTCAGTGAGAAATACAAAAAGCCTATCGTATGTATAGACACTTACAGTATTGAGGGGCTCAAGCATTTCACAAACGTCGGTCTTGATGATGAGCAGGGAACCTACGACATCACTAATTACCTGATCAAACAAGGCCACAAAAAGATTGCTTTCCTGTCAGATAACATGAATGGCGTCGATCTTGCAAGACTTAATGGCTATAAAAAAGCTCTGGCAGATGCTGGAATCAAGTACAAATCCACCAACTTCCTCAAGATTCGTCCTCGTTCGAGCGAAATCGAAGAAAGTTTGGATGAAATATGCAAAAGATCAAGTGAATTTACTGCTATTGTCTGTGTTTCAGACCTATATGCAGTAACTCTTATGGCAGCATTAGAGGACAGAGGAATCTCTGTACCAGATGATATTTCCATTGTCGGCTTTGATGATAACATGCTTGGCAAGTACCACAGGCCGGCACTTACTACTGTTCATCAGGATATTAAGGCAAAGGGTGTCACAGCAGCTGATACACTACTCAAACAGCTGGCTGGCCATAAAACACCTAACCAGATTCAGCTTCCAACCAAACTCGTCATCAGAGATACAGTCAAAAAAATAAGTTAATAATTAACTAAGCCTGATTTTGAGTGCAGATAGACAAGAAAACTCTTGCCTATCTGTATTTTTTTGACTATTTCTGACATATTCATCAACTTTTTACAACACATTTATCTATACAACATGAACAAAAAGACTTTTGCGCATAAGTTCCAATTATTAACTAATTATTATATATTTATTAAGCGTTAAACCATTATTTTATAAAAAAATTATATTCAGCAATTCCCCGTGTTTATCTATATTACAGCCATTTTGAGTTTTGCAGTTCAAGACATTATCTCGATAAATACTTGTTTTTTGTGCAAATGTGTGATATTTTGAATTTAGCGTACAACTTATGCGCAAAAGGAACCGCCAAAAGTTAAATATGTTATGGCAAAATGCACAAAAGGAGGATTACAAATGAAAAAGAAACTCATGTCAGTTCTTTTAGCTGGCGCTATGGTAGCATCTCTTGTTGCCTGCGGCTCAACAACTGACACAACAACAACATCTGACAACACACAGACTCAGACAGAGACTACAACAACAGAGACTCCTGCAGCAGATACTACAGCTACAGCATCATCTGTAGAACCAGTTCGTCTTCTTAACGGTAAGCCTGAAATCAACGACCAGATGCAGGCACTTGCTGCCAAGTATCAGGAAGAGACAGGAAACGTTCTTACAGTTGAGACAATCGGTGGTGATACAAACGCATCTGACGAGCTTAAGAAAATGTATCAGGCCGACAACATGCCTGACATCTTCGTTATCGAAGCTAACCAGGCTGCAACATGGGACGGAATGCTTGCAGATCTTTCTGGTGAAGATTGGACAAACAAGACAGGTTTCGAACTTGTTGACGCTAGCATGGGAACAATCGGATTCCCTTACACAGTAGAGGCTACAGCTCTTGGTTACAACGCTGATCTCCTTGCTAAGGCTGGTGTAGATCCTGCTTCTCTTACAAGCCCAGATGCTTGGAAGGCTGCTTGCGAGACACTTGATGCCAAGAAGGATGAGCTTGGAATCACAGCTGTATTTGGATGGTGTGCTGAGCCAACAAACCTTGGCTGGTCTTCAGGTACACACGTATTTGGTCAGTATCTTGACGCAGGTCTTAAGGCTGACGACACAACATACATCGATCTTCTTAACGATGGTGGTAAGATTGATGAGGCTAGAATGAAGAAGTTTGCTGAGTTCATCGGCATGATGAATCAGTATTCAGATCCTGCACTCCTCATCGACGGAACATATGACAATCAGGTTGCTGGATTCAAGGAAGGCAAGTATGTCTTCATCACACAGGGTAACTGGTGTGTAACATCTCCTGATGACGTATCATTCGAGTGCGGCTTTGCCCCATATGCATTTGAAGATGGTATCAACACAATCATCGCTGGACCACCTTCATATTGGGTAGCATATTCAGCAGGTAACGTTGACGGTGCTAAGGCATTCTTCAACTGGTGCGCAGGCGATTCAGCTCAGAACATTCTCGTTAATGACGCTGGTCTTGTATCTCCATTCGATGATTGCCAGTATGAAGCAGTTAACCCATTCTACAAGAGCATGAACAGCTACATCACAGCTGGTAACTACTCAGGATGGCACACAATGCTCAAGAAGGACGGACTTCAGAACTCAACTTGTAACGTATTTGCAGATTATGCAAAGGGCAAGCTCGATGCTGACAAGTTTGTTTCTACAATGGCTCAGGTAATTGCTGATTATTACGCACAGTAATAAGATATATTTTGGGGGCAGGGCACACGTGCTCTGCCCCATTCTTTAACTAATCTATTTTATCCACACCCATGAAAGGGGGATCTCACATGAGTACATTTTCTATAGGGAGAAAGGCTGTATCATTCATAAGCCTTATAGCAGGAATTGTGCTTGCGATAGCCGGTTTGGGATTGTCAATTGCTAAGACTGGTAACGCATCTAGGGGAGCAATGCTCATCGGCGGTGTAGTTTTATTCTTTATCGGACTATACTTATTCCCCACACTCAAGCATCACCGTTCAATCATCAATTTCATTTTCCTATTTCCACTTCTGTTTGCCTTCATGGTAACAGTAATCATTCCTCTTGTTCTCGGTATCGGATACTCTTTTACTGACTGGGACGGTATCAGAATGAAGAGTGTTGTTGGTATTGCCAACTACACCAGAATGTTTAAACAGCCTGCATTCTTGTGGTCAATTCTTCTCACTTTTTTGTTTGTTGTATTTAACATGATCTTAGTTAATCTGGTAGCATTTTTACTTGCTCTTCTCTGCACATCCAAGATCAAAGGTCTGGGATTCTTTAGAGCAGCTTACTTCCTCCCTAACCTTATCGGAGGAATCGTACTTGGTTATATCTGGCAGTTCATTTTTAGTAATGTAGTAACTAAGTTCACTGGAACTTATTCAATGCTTTCGGACACAAATACGGCATTCATTGCCATTATTATCGTATATATCTGGCAGTACGCAGGTTATATCATGCTGATCTATATCACAGGACTTAACACAATTCCAGGAGATGTATTGGAAGCGTCTGCTATTGACGGTGCTAACAAGACTCAGACTCTTTTCAACATCAAGCTTCCTATGATAGCACCAACTATTACAATCTGTACTTTCCTTACACTTACATCTGCTTTCAAGCAGTTTGATGTAAACCTTGCTCTTACAAATGGTAAGGGGTCAGTAGAATTCCTTGGTTCTTACATCGCAAACGGAACCGAGATGCTTGCACTTAACATTTACACTACAGCAGTTATCAACAACGATTACGCTCTTGGTCAGGCCAAAGCCGTTCTCTTCTTTGTTATCCTTGCTGTTGTTTCAATTGTTCAGGTTCGTATATCTAATAAGAGGGAGGTGGAATTATAATGCATACCAAGGAAAAAACTTCCAGCGTTATCATCAGATTTATAATCGCTATAATCATTGCGGCATATGTATTGTTCCCATTTTTCCTGCTTCTTATTAACTCAGGAAAGGCTACCTCAGATATTACTGCTAATCCAGTAAGCTTCTCAGGAGCAAGCTTTGCGCAGTTCGCTGATAACATCAGGGCCGTTGTTAATGATCCTAACTTCATGTTCTTTACATCCTTTGGATCATCAGCACTTATCACTGTTTTGTCTCTGGTTCTTTTATCACTCTTTGGAGCCATGGCAGCATGGGTTATCTGCCGTAACAAGACAGTTTGGTCAACAGTTATTTACTTTACCTTCATCGCATCAATGATCATACCTTTCCAGGTAGTAATGCTTCCACTCATTTCTACTTTCCGTGATGTTGGTAAGTTTATTGGTATCCCTATGCTTCAGTCAGTTCCAGGTATTGTGTTCGCCTACCTGGGATTCGGCGGAGCGATGACAGTATTCATCTTAAACGGATTTATCAAGGGTGTTCCTTATGACCTTGAAGAGGCTGCATCAATCGATGGATGCTCACCAGAGCAGACATTCTTCCAGATTATCTTCCCTCTTCTGACTCCGGTTATCACAACAGTTACCATTCTTAATGGTATGTGGATCTGGAACGACTACCTTCTGCCATCTATGATGCTTGGTCAGAATGGTAAGGTTATGACTATTCCTATAGCAATCCAGAAGTTTGTAGGCTCTTACGTTAAGAGCTGGGATAGAATCCTTCCTGCAGCACTTCTTGCTATCATCCCTATGATCATTATTTTCCTTATTGCTCAGAAGCAGATCATGGAAGGTATGATCGAAGGTGCTGTTAAGGGTTAATTACATACGCAAACCACTTGTTTTACCATATAGAAGCGATGGAGCTTAATGCTTTATCGCTTCTTTTTTCTTTATAGTTTTATCAGATTCCTGTTATTTTATTAATGCTATAATGTTAGAGTAGAATGACTATAGAGCGACTTATTATGTCCTCATTTAATAACAGGCAACAGCTTTTTAGCCCTCAGAAAGGGGTTCTGTTATGAATAAGAACTACGATTGTATTGATGGAAATATGGATGTTCTTATGTATGACAACACCATTAAGAAAGTGCGCAATCTTAAGAAAGAAGACGCCATCTATTCCATCAACTACGACGGAGAAGAATTCAGATATACAAAAGGATATGTTCTGGAGATCTCCAAAAAAAGAGCAAGCGCCGTGAAAATCACTCTTAAAGATAAGCGCACTCTCATCTGCAGCCCTGACCACCAGTGGCTTACCCAGCAGGGATGGCATTTTTCTTTTGACGATAAATCAATTGCTGACATAGCATGCTTCCTAAAAAGAGGCATGATAATGTTCGGCTTTTCCCAGAATATAACTGCAAGATTACCTGAAACAAGACTGTACATGGAAGGCTATATTATCAGCCTGGAGATCTACGGCCGAAACCTTGCCCCTCTTCCAAGCGGAGAACACGGAATCTTTGTTTTTCATAATGTCGATGTAGCCAGGCGAGCATATAACTATCTATGCTATCTGGGCATAGAATCTACTTTGTCAGATTATCTGGCGACTGATATCAATACCAATGAAACATTTATGACCAAACAGATATGTGTTTCTTATAAGGACATGCTCAAATTCTCAGAAAAATCTTACAAGCGCAAAGATAATGCGGAGTTTATTCGTGGCTTTGTTGCCGGAGTCTATGACGCTGATGGAAACATCAACCCTCTGTTAAAACACATAAAGAGTCCACGACAGGATTACCTGTCAATTATGAAACGCGGAATGGAACTGTATGAGTTCGAATATTCCTATAACAGTGAGTTTATGGAAATTACTCTTATAGGTGGACCTACAGAGCTTATAAGATTCTACAATATCTTTACTCCAGTAAATACCGGAATGGTAGAAAACCTCACCATGAGAAACAGACGTCTTGAAAAGACAAGAATAGCCAAAATCGAAGAAGTTAAATGTAATGATCTGTATGAGATTACAACTTCCACCAGAAATCTCATCATTAATGGAATAGTATGCCACGATTGTATTACTGTTTAATATAAGGTGAGTGATCATGAGATATGTCAGAAGAAAAGATCTAAGGCCCGGAATGATCCTGGCGAATAATCTATATGATAACAATGAGCAGATTCTTCTAAAGGCTAATACTGCCCTTTCGGAGTTCTACATTAATAGAATTGCGCGTCTTGAATATGAAGGTGTTTATATTTTTGACGGAGATGACATTGAAAAGGGTAAACAGCTTATTTCTGATGAAACCAGAATTAATGCCATTAGAAAGCTTAAGAGGCTCGATATCAACGCCTGTATTTTCCTCGCTAACAATATTGTTCAGGAAATCAGAGGTTCTGAATCTCTCATTATTGAACAGGTTTCACTTAGTAGCTACGATAACTACACCTATGTTCACAGCGTAAATGTAGATGTTTCTTCAGTTATTATAGGAATCGGCATGGGGCTTACAAATGCCGAGCTTGAGAAGCTCTCACAGGCTGCCCTTCTTCACGATATCGGTAAGGTTGATGTACCGATTGAGATCCTGAATAAGCCTGCAAGGCTTACTCCGGAAGAATATGCAGAAATGAAAAAGCACCCCTTCTATGGTCTGGAGCGCCTTCGTAAAAAAGAAGGTGATGAGCTGGCTGCTGTTATCAAGAACGCAGTCTATTCTCATCACGAAAATTGGGATGGAACCGGTTATCCACGAGGTCTGTCCGGCGATGCAATTCATAAATACGCGCGTATCATCCATGTAGCAGATGTATACGACGCGCTTACTACAAAGCGCGCATATAAGGATGCCATGAATCCAGCTGATGCCATCGAATATCTGATGGCTAACAGTGGAACAATGTTCGACATAAATGTCGTTAACACTTTCATTCATTACATAGCGCCTTATCCTATGGGCTGCACTATTCTCCTATCCAACGGACAACAGGGTGTTGTCCTTGAGAATAATGGCAAAAACCTCTCGCGCCCTAAGGTTAAGCTTGAAAATGGTACCGTAATAGACCTTATGGAAAAACTCAATATCACAATCCTGAGTATATTAACCTGATCAATTAATTCTTGTATTTGATCTTATCTTCTACGCTGATCTCATTGCCGATCTGAACCTCGATCATCTTGAGCTCAGTCTCTGCACTAACTGTGTGCTTGCAGCCAGCCTTCATAGAGATAACATCTCCTGCCTTAACAGCGCTCTCTACTCCATCAATGACTGTATGTCCTTCTCCGGAAATAACAACCCATACTTCATCTCTGTGCTGATGGCTGTGATAGTTCATAGCATGTCCAGCATTAAGAGTAACCTTGATAGTCATGCTACCTGGCTCTACATCAACTACCTTGAAGCTTCCCCAGCTCTTCTCAGCAAACATGATCTGCTGCTCAATTCCATCAACAAATGGCTTGATATATGAGCTCTGCTCCTTGTCTGATACAAGGATTCCCTCTGGAGATGCAGAGATAACAACATCTGTAAGTCCCATTGCAAGAACAGGTACATCCATCTCATTAACGATGTGAACGCCCTTGCAGGTCTCATTCATGATTCCCTTACCTACAACGCTCTCTTCCATAGCCTCTGTAAGAGTGTTCCAGGTTCCAAGATCCTTCCACTGTCCAGCAAAACGCATTACCTGAATCTTATCCTCTTTTTCTACAACAGCGTAGTCAAAAGAAATCTTGGTAAGAGTATCATACTTGCCGAAAAGATCATTGTAATCTGTAAAATCAATAAGCTCATGCGCCTTATCAAGTACGTACTGAAGCTTATAAGCAAATACACCACCGTTCCAAAGAGCGCCCTGGCTGATGTAATCCTTGGCAACTTCTACAGATGGCTTCTCCTTGAAGGTTGAAACCTCGCTCACCTCTTCCTTGGAAGCAGGAATGATATATCCGTATTTCTCAGAAGGATATGTAGGCTCAATTCCCATAAGAACAAGATTAGCCTCGCCCTTATCTGCCTGATCTGAAAGAGCCTTAAGTGCCTCAAAGTACTCATCCTCAACGTATGGATCAACAGGGCATACAACTACTGACTCCTCAGGGCTGATACCAAGAACATCAACGAGGTAGCTTGTAGCAAGTGCGATTGCAGGAAATGTATCTCTTCTGCAAGGCTCTATAGAAATACCAACATCTGAACCGAGCTGGTTGTGTATAGCAGAAACCTGTGTCTTACTGGTTGCTATAGTAACAGAAGCATCCTTATCAATCTTCTTGATCTGGCGATAAACTCTCTGAACCATAGATTCATATGAGCCATCCTCTGTCTTAAAAATCTTAATAAACTGTTTGGATCTTATATCATTAGAAAGGGGCCATAAACGCTTACCTGAGCCGCCTGATAAAAGAACAATATTCATTTCAAAAAACCTCCACTACATAAATCAACCCTGAAAGGTGAAAACCTTTCAGGGCAGGTATTCGTAATTATTATAGCTTGTATACACTAACAGTCAAGACCATGGGCAATAGTCTGACTTACGGATACAATCAAGCCTGCTGACTGACAACTGACATATAATAAGAATAAAGATTCTTGTAAGTTTCCTTATTATAATGAAGTCCGTCGTTAGTGCTATATCCTGTCTGCATCAGATAAGAATAACTGTCTATCCAGTGAACTCTTGAATCAAGGCCATTCTGAAGAGCTGCATTAAAGTTCTCTATCTGAGCATTAGATACATTGCAGCTGCCTACAGGAGTAACGGATGAATAATAAACAGTAATTCCTGCATTCTCCCAGGTATCAATATTGTCATTGACAAGCTTGATATATTTGGAAGCATTAGACAAATCATTGACACCAAAGTTGATGATCATAATAGTGCCCTGTCCGGCATAACTAGGAATCTGTCCAATAGCTGTATTCTTGAAGTAGCTATAGCCCTCGCCAATCTTGGCAATATATGCCTTGTCAGTTGAGCCAACAGCCATCTGCATTTGTACAGTTCTGGAATCTCCCACAAATAAATATGGGATTCCTGGCATCTCTTCTACCATGTAGTCGCCTCTGATATATCCAATCAGATCCTTATATAACACCTCAAACCAGCCGTTATCTGTAACGCCTGTAACCTCCATCTCGGTTCCCCAGGCAACCTTACCTATTCTGTCATAATCCGTTCCAGCACCTGCTCTTACATTAACAGTATCACTGGCAAACATCCTTGCTACATTCTCATATTCTGTGACAGTAAAAGCAGTAAGAGTAAGCTCTGCAGCATTCTCTTCCTTGGCAACCAGTGTAGTATCGAGATATTCCTCATACTCATCGGCTGTCTCAGCAACTGCGTTGATAGTGTCGTCAGTAATTGTTCTGACTACTGTCTCTGATGAAAAGTTAGTAGCTGATAAGGTATCTATATCTGGTTTGTCACTCACAGCCATACCAAATCCAAGAGCAGTACAAAAAACTGCAGAAAAAGCTATGAGTATAATCAGGTTTTTCTTTTTTTCTTTATACATGTTCATAATCCTATTTCTGATTCGCATAAATAAAAAGCATTCCCCAACCAGTGAAATTTTACAATGGTCTTAATAATATGTCAAATTTGACTAAAAACTATCAAGCTATTATAATGTAGCATGTCTTTTTATGAGCAAAATTTGTCACTATTATATAAGGAATAAACTAATACGCGATAGGAGATAATATGTGCGGAATAATTGGTTACATTGGTAAAAGAAGCACCAAAGACATTCTTCTTGATTCACTCGAGCTTTTGGAGTACAGAGGATATGACAGTGCTGGTATAGCTCTTTTCCCAGAAGGTGCAAATGAACCTATAGTTAGGAAGATTGCTGGACGTGTTTCTAATCTTCGTGAGGTCTGTGCTGATGTTACAGACGAGTCATGTGCAGGAATCGGACACACACGTTGGGCAACTCACGGCGGTGTAAGTGATGCAAACGCTCACCCACATCACCATGGCAAGGTTACACTTGTACACAACGGTATTATTGAAAACTACAAGGAACTTATCAAGGAATATAACCTCAAGGATCAGCTCCTTTCTGAGACAGATACAGAAGTTGCAGCTTCTATTCTGGACCACTACTATGATGGTGATCCAGAGGCAGCTATCAAGGAGACAATCAAGGTTCTGAAGGGAACATTTGCTTTTGCTATTCTCTTTGCAGATCAGCCTGGCAAGATTTTCGCTGTACGTAATGTCAGCCCAATCGTTGTTGCTATGACAGATCACGGCGCACTCCTTGCTTCTGACGTTGCAGCACTTGGTGTACATGCCAAAGAGTATGCTTTCCTTCCTGAGTATCACGTTGCATGCCTCTCTTCTAAGGGCATCATCGTTCACGACGAGAAGAGACACGAGGTTCCTCTCCAGCTGATGACAATCGACTGGGATACAAGCCGCGGTGGCAAGGGTGGATATCCTTTCTACATGGAAAAAGAGATCCACGAGCAGCCAGATGCTATTAAGGATACTGTTTCTCCTCACATTATTAATGGCAAGACCTCTTTTGCAGAGGAAGGTATTCCAGATTCACTCTTTAGAGAGAATCAGAACATCGTCGTTATTGCCTGCGGAACAGCTATGCATGCCGGACTTATCGGACAGCAGCTCTTCCACACACTTGCTAACATCCACACAGATGTAGCTATTGCTTCAGAGTTCACATATACTAATCCTGTTATCAAGCCAGGTACACTCGTTATCGCAGTTTCACAGTCAGGTGAAACAATCGATACTCTCGAGGCTATCAAGTTTGCCAAGAGAAAGGGTGCCAAGGTTCTCTCAATTGTTAACGTTAAGGGTTCAACAATTGCTGACAACAGTGATTACTGTATTTATACACATGCAGGTCCAGAGATCGCTGTAGCAAGTACTAAGGCTTTCACAAGCCAGGCTTCAGTTTTCTATCTCCTGGCTATTCATGCAGCAAGACTTAATGGTCTTCTTGCACCTGAGGAAGTTGCACATTACCTTGATGAGCTTAACAGAATCCCTGAGATCATCAGCCAGATTCTCGAGAAGAAGTCATTCATTCAGAAGATGACCAACAAGTTCCTCTCACATGATCAGGCATTCATGATCGGTAGAGGTCTTGACTACTCACTTCTTTTGGAAGGCTCACTCAAGCTCAAGGAGATTTCATATATCCACTCAGAGGCATATGCTTCAGGAGAGCTCAAGCATGGTACTATCGCTCTTATCACAGACGGTATTCCTGTAGTTGCTCTTGTTACACAGTCAGCACTTGCTTCTAAGGAGTACTCAAATATTCGTGAGGTTCAGTCTCGTGGTGCAAGCGTACTCCTCATCACAAGAGAATCTCTTTACAAGGATATGAACATTCCAGAGGAAGATACATTCATTCTTCCTGAGATGGATGACCTGTTCATGACCTTCCCAGCAGC
>NZ_JAFRGN010000008.1 GCF_017433805.1 Butyrivibrio sp.
CCACATACCTCCTTGACAGGATTGCTGAAAAGACAGGCATCGCTGCTGATCTCGGAAAGTGCTATGACTCATTGGCACCACAGATACTCTCCATAGCTTACTACCTCGTTATTGAGGAAGGGTTGCCATTATACCGTTTCACTAAATGGGGCAGCACCCACAGGCATCCTTATGGCAAGGATATTCCTTCTCAAAGGAGTAGCGAACTTTTCGGACTGATCACTGAAGAATCCAAGATGGATTACTTCAAGTACCAGGCAAAACGCCATTCCTGCGATGAATACCTCGCTTTTGATACAACATCTATCTCTTCATACTCGACATTGATAAAGCAAGCCAAGTATGGAAAGAACAAAGAAGGTGATTCCCTTCCGCAGATAAATCTTGCTCTGCTGTATGGAGAGGAATCAATGCTCCCTGTTTACTACAGGAAACTGGCAGGTAACATCACTGATGTTAAGACTATTGAGAACCTCGTTAAGGATGTGGATTTCCTTAAACTTGAAAAGCTCAAGCTTGTCATGGACAGAGGCTTTTACAGCGAGAAGAACATAAATGACCTGATGAAGCATCATCATAAGTTTCTCATCGGGGCCAGACTATCACTTAACCTTGTAAGCAACCGCCTTAACAAGATCCGTGATGATTTTGTTACCCGCTTTAACTATAATTCTGAGCTAAAGCTCTATGTTATGTCATTCACAGAAGAATGGGAGTACACTGAGGAAAAGCCTCGTTCAGGTGAAGTCATTACTGACAAACGCCGTATATATCTCCATTTCTACTACAATGACCAGAAAGCTACTGATGACAAGGTACGGTTCAATGCGATGCTTGACCGCCTTGAAAACAACCTGGTAAATGGCACTCCTGATCCGGAAGATACAAAGCTGTATCAGAAGTACTTTACAATACATGAGACACCAGTAAGAGGAAAAGTTTACTCATTCAACGAGGATGCTATACGTAAGGCTGAGCGCAACTATGGTTACTTTGCGCTTATGACCAATGGCATCAAAGACCCTGTCGAAGCGCTGCGTATATACAGGCTGAAGGATCTTATTGAGAAGTCCTTTGGCAACCTCAAAGAGCGCCTTTCCATGCGAAGGATGTCTGTCGCATCCGAGGAAAACTTTGAAGGCAAACTCTTTGTACAGTTCATTGCACTGCAACTGATGTCTTATATCAAAAAACAGATGGATGAAAATGGTCTGTTCAGCGATTACACCATGCAATCACTGCTTGACGAACTGGATGTTATTGAATACTATCAGCAGCCCGGCAAGGCCCATCACCTGTCTGAGATAACAAATAAACAACGTAAGCTCTATGAGCTTATGGAAGTACCTGTCCCGACATGATCCTTGGTATAAAAAGACGGGACTTTAGGATTAACACAGAACTTTAGCTTTGTTTGGAAACTTTCTATAAACAAATAAACGCCGTAACCATCGACATTTGCGTCTGGTTACAGCGTCATTTTTTGTGATTATTAACAAAATATAAAACGATTATAAACTCATTTCGGTATCAGATTATAAACGTGAAATTATGTATCTGAATGGTGGGGAAAAGTGAAATTTTGTCACTTAGCTTCCGCTTTAAGATACTTCTTGCCCTGTGCCTTTGTCAGGTTGTACTGGGCACAGATTTGCTCAAGGATGGTTTTATCATCATGATTAAGCTTTCTAAGGATAGTGACCGTTCCAGCAACACCTTTATCAATGCCCCTTTGTTCTGCCTTCTCAAAATCTTTTGCAAAAATTTCTCTAAAAACGTCACCCATATCTTTATCTCCCTCTAGCTTTTCAAATAGCTCTTTATTGGCTTTGGCACTTACTTTCAAGACAGCACTGGCATTTTTTCTATCGCCCTGATTTTCATACTGCCTTACCTCTTCAATAAAAGATCTGACATCCTCTTCTGCTGGGCTTATAGTTAAAATCTTCATCGCTCCCAGTTCTTTATCATCCAATTCTCTGGTAATAACAATACTTATTGGAATATCTATTATTCCACTTACCTGATATACACCTGGATAAAGTCTGCTAACAACATATCCTTCATTATTTAGCTGCTCAAACAATTTTACTGGCTTTCTGGCGCGATATATTGAAACAGTAATATCCTGTGCCTTTATTTCATCGACTTTTGAACCGAGACTCTTGTAGATTCCAGCATATCCAATCACCTTCCACAGGGTATCAATGTTCAATTCGTCTCGTGGATTCTTGTACTCGATTATATTATGCTTGCGAAAATCTCTACCTATGGCGTTATCGATGACTACGCCATCAGTCTTTTTCACGACAAGAAAATCGATTCTCAACGGTTCCTTGGAAAGAGAATGCTCTCTTTCAATTTCAATATCCGCAGAATAATTACGAAGGCTTAATTGTAAGCTCCCCTCAAAAGCAGAATGCCAATCCAGCCTCTGTTCATCAGCTGTTTCATTGTATTCTCTTTTCATTTTCAGTATAACACCTCCCTATTTTATCAACAATGATTTACTGTTAATCGCCTGCTCAAGAATTTGTTGCATTATCCCTAACGTTCTAGCGGGCTATTATTTGGAAATCCCCACTCATGCCTAGATTCATTCCGATATCGCAGCGCATTAGACGCGCTGCCTGCATGACTGGTTGCTCTGAATGAGCAAGTAAAGAGAGATTATCACTACTGATGAGTGATGTAAATAGGTTGGATGTAATCTTAAAGGAATCTTAAGAACTTAACGATTTTTGAGACACTTTTTCTTTATTACTCTGCACAGAGTTACAATGCCAATCCCCAGCAAAAAACCAATCGCATCAAAAGCCAGGTCTGTGGCACCAAACTCTCTTGTAGGAAGAAAAATCTTAAGTGTTTCATCTGCTAAAGCAACTGCAAAACATATTCCGGCTGCTTTCCAAAACTTAGGAACAGCGAAGCTCACAATACCTCCTAGCAAAAAATAAAGTGGCAAATGAAGTAGTGTCCTAAACCAATGCATATCAATCGTCCATCGTCCAGAAGCATTCGGAAATAATGCCAGGAAGATATTCTGCATTCCATACGATAGCCTGATCGTATCTTCTGGTGACTGCAATGTCAGAAAAACTATTAAAGCAAGAACTATTATTATAGGAAATAAGCGTTTGATAATAAACACCCTCTTTCAATCAGCATTGTCACACCCATACTCGTGTGAAACATAACAATACTATCATAATTATATATTCTGCACAAAACTTCATCCAAACTCCCCCTCATTTTCGCTAGTGCTTAAGAAAACATTAAGAAATTTCGACGGTAAATCTTAAGAATTTGGTTGTAAGATAAATCTTGGCTCAGGTTTCCAGAAGTCGATTCTAAGACTTCTGACATGAAGTCATGATTCTCGGTGCTTCGCCAGAGATTCCACTTTGCTACATGCAAAACTATAAAACACAGAAAGGTATATTTATGTCTATTCAAAACACAAATCTTAAAGATTACTTCCCTATGATTAGGGAAAGATCTGTAATCCAAAATGAAATCACCCAGTCGCCAATCATGGCTTCTATATTTAGCAATTGGGAAAAAGAAAAGCAAGATCTCTTTTTGGATATTTGCAGCGGTGCACGAGGCGCCAAAATGCTCTACGACTGCTTCTTTAAAGAAATCCTAAGTCCAGAGCATGTTCCGGAAAGATTATCTTCACTACTAAGTGAGCTACTTGGTAAAAAAGTCACCGTCAAACAAGTGCTCCCCAACGACAGCGAGCGCATCGCTGATGAGCTGTCACTTGTCATTACAGACATCGTAGTCGAACTGGAAGATGGAACTATTGCCAATGTCGAAGTGCAAAAAATCGGTTATGCTTTCCCCGGTGAAAGAGCCTCCTGCTACACAGCAGATCTTCTCCTTCGCCAGTACAAAAGAGTTCGCGATGAGCGCAGGGATAAGTTTTCCTACAAAGATTTTGCTCCCGTGTACACAATCATTATCATGGAAAAGAGCCCGCATATTTTTAGTGAATTCCCAGATGAATATAAACATTATATTTACGGAACTTCCGATACCGGCATCAAGCTCAATCTCCTTGAAAATATTATCTTCGTAAATGTTGATATTTTCCTCAACAAACTTCATAATGATGGTATAAATACTAAGCTTGAAGCATGGCTTACATTCCTGGGATGCGATGAACCAGCGTACATAGTCGAACTCATCAAGAAATACCCTGAATTCAAGCCATTGTATTCTCATCTGTACGACATGTGCAGAAACATTGAAGGGGTGATGAATATGTTCTCTAAAGAGCTGCAACTCATGGATCGTAATACAGTTAAATACATGATTGATGAATACCAGGAAAAGCTTGATACGGTAAAAGAGGAGCTTAATTCCACTACTGAACAGCTAAATTCCACTACCGAACAGCTAAATTCCACTACTGAACAGCTTAATTCCACCAAGGAACAACTAGATACCGCCCAAACTACCATCACCGAAAAAGATGATCAAATTGCTGATCTCAACAGTGTCATTGCCAAGCTCCAGAAAGAACTTGATGATTTGAAAAATACGAAATAAAACAAAAGCATCCCTCAGAACGGTCTACCGGCCGAACTGAGCGGATGCTCTTTTATTTTTATTCTACTGTTACGCTCTTTGCAAGGTTCCTTGGCTTATCTACATCAAGGCCTCTTGCTACAGATACGTAATATCCTAGAAGCTGAAGTGGAACTACAGCAAGGGAGCCAATGAAATGCTCATCCATCTTTGGTACGTATGTAACAAAATCAGCGATGTCTTCTATGTCATATCTTCCATAAGGTGCCAAAGCCATAAGGTATGCTCCTCGAGACTTACACTCTACCATGTTGGAAACAGTCTTCTCATAAAGCTTGTCCTGGCATAACAATCCAATAACCAATGTTCAAGGCTCGATAAGACTGATAGTTCCGTGCTTAAGCTCGCCTGCAGCATAAGCTTCAGAATGTATGTAAGAGATTTCTTTAAGCTTAAGGCTTCCCTCAAGACCAATCGCATAATCTATTCCACGTCCAATGAAAAAGACATCCTTTGAGTTGGCAATCTTAGCAGCGAACCACTGAAGTCTTTCCTTGTCATCAAGGACCTTCTGGATGCAATCAGGAATTCTCGAAACTTCTGAAAGATAATTATCATAAGTAGCTTTATCAATCTCTTCTCGAACCAAAGCAAACTCAAGCGCCAGGAGATATGCAACTACAAGCTGACAGCTATAAGCCTTAGTTGTAGCAACAGAAATCTCAGGGCCAGCAACAGTGTAAATTACATAGTCTGCCTCTCTGGCAATTGATGATCCAACTACATTTACGATTGCAAGCGTCTTGTTGCCTCTGCTCTTTGCTTCACGCAGAGCTGCAAGTGTATCTGCAGTTTCTCCGGACTGAGAAATCACAATAACAAGATTATTAGGATCAAGAAGTGGCTTTCTATATCTGAATTCAGAAGCGAGCTCTACTCTTACAGGAACCTTGGCAAGATCCTCAATAACATACTGCGCCGCCATTCCTACATGCCATGCACTTCCACATGCAACGATTGTCATTCCGGTAAAAGACCTGATTACATCTTCTTCGATACCTACCTTAACAAGGTCAAGTCTTCCATTAGTCACAAGAGATCCAATAGTATTGCGGATTGCAACTGGCTGCTCATGAATCTCTTTCATCATGAAGTGCTCAAAGCCGCCTCTTTCAGCTGATTCAGCAGAGAACTTAATCTCCACAAGCTCTTTTTCTATAAGATCACCGTTAAGATCATAGAATTCAGCCTTGCCTGGAAGAAGTCTACCCATCTCATTGTTGCCGATGTAGTATACATTCTTGGTATGATTGAGGATTGCAGGAACATCAGATGCTACATAGGTCTCGCCTTCGTTAACTCCAATGATCATAGGACTGTCTTTTCTTGCCACATAAATCTCATCAGGATAATCAGCGAACATTACCTCTAAAGCATATGAGCCACGAACTCTCACCATAGTCTTAGCAAGAGCATCAATAGGGCCAACCTTATATTTCTTGTAATAATAGTCGATCAGCTTAATAGCAACCTCTGTATCTGTGTCGCTATAGAACTCATAACCATTCTTAATGAGCTTTTCTTTTAACTCCTGATAATTTTCGATGATTCCGTTATGTACACCTACAACCTCTGATAAAACTGTTCCGGATGCAGAGCCTGTACAGTTACCGGACACATGCGGATGTGCGTTAATCTGTGAAGGACCACCGTGTGTTGCCCATCTGGTATGCCCTATACCGCAGCATCCATGAACACTCTTGCCGTTGTCTGTCTTCTCCTCAAGATTCTTGAGTCTTCCTACAGCCTTAACAACCTCAGCCTTATCCTCTCCATCTCTTACAGCAATACCTGCTGAGTCATATCCTCTATATTCAAGTTTCTTTAATCCATCAAGTAGTATTGGTGCAGCTTGGCGTTTGCCAATATATCCAACTATTCCACACATAGTATGATTTCCTCTCTATATAAATCCATATTGTACTGACTTTAAATAATAAATCTTTCGCGGAATATTATCAATAATTCTTTTTTGTTCGCACCGCACAATTTGTGGTAATTCAATTGATTTTTACCGCAAATTATGTGGCTGCTTATTATCTACCCCTTCGATCAGTTTTTATAACAAAAACTCCTAATACAAAAGCTTTCATCCTCTGTATTAGGAGTTAATTCTTAAATCAAATATAGTATTTATCCAGTTATTACTTCATCTGTTTCTTAAGCTTTTCCAGCTCAGCCTTTAGAGATGCATTCTCATCTTCTAATTCCATATTCTTATCAGCTAATTCCGTATTCTTATCAGTTAATTTCTTACGTTCAGCTTCGCCTTCCTTAAGTCCCTCGGCTCTGCCCTCAGCCTTACCCTCATGAAAAACTTTTATGTCAGGTAAATCCAGTACCTTACCACCCATAATACCACCTACCTTATCCTGCACTTTGTCATGCTTCATCGTAAGCTTATAAACAACTTTATGCGTTAACCTAATGATAACATTGTGGGATAACGCTGACAAGTTGCCTTTCTCAAGCTCCTCATCAAGTCTATCCATTATGTTTCTGAATACATCAGCAAGGTCTTCTGTTCTCTCTGCATCTTCATTAATTGACTTAAATTCACTTTCATAATTGAAAATATAAAATGGAATCATAAGATACAAATGGTTCTCAAAGATACTGTCAATCGAAAAGTCAGAAATCTTAATAATTTTAATGTCATAGCTTACTTCACCCTTAGGAGTCTCGATTATGACTTCTGCTCTATCAGGTGATGACAGTGACTTTCTCAGTAAAAGCAACCCTGCATAAGGAAATCTCACTCTCAGAATATTCCCTTCACTCTTACTCTCATCCAGAGCAGTCTGAGAATCATATTCAAACATCCTTACAAGGATCGAATTATCATAAGGCTTGCTCTCACACTCAAAATGATAAGTCTTGCTGACATCGTTCTGCGTGATCTTGAAATGCGAATCAGTGATTCTCTTCTCATCTGACTGATCAGCATGTTCGATATAATGCTCATTTCTCAGCCTGGTGATCTTGGCATTTTTATCATAATTCTCATTATAAAAATAGTTCACAAATGGAATTACAATATCATCACATTCCGTCTCCATAGTTCTGTAAGCATCATCATAAGCGAACTCAGAATAAAGCGGTGATGCCTTTTTGTCTTTGTTTTCTTCTTGCATATACATATGCCTCCTTCAAAAAATCCTAATTCTCCATCATTGAAATTGGCATCAGCAAGAACTGCTCAGCCTCTCCAGATTGGAAAAAGAACTGTGAAAGATTTTCACAGCCTGGTTATAATAGCATATGTAAATTTTAAATGCAAGAACTAATCCCTGCTCATTTGAGCAGGGTTTTTCTATCTACATAAAATCATAAGAAATTTCGACGGTAAATCTTAATAATTTCCGGTTAACATAGTCTATAGCTCATTTCTGAGCATCATAAAATTTCAGTTACATTCTTTTCTTCCGGCCTCTGAGCCATTTCCCAAAGATAGTAACAAACAGAAAGGATTTACTAATGTGCCAAGAATCAAAAATCATTAACGAATTTACCGGCAAGGACTATCTGAATGCCACCGGCCAAGTCGAGGTCGGAATGACCAACGACTACATGTTCAGGATCGTCTTTCAGCAAAACAAATTCGCGCTAAAAGGCCTTCTCTCATCTGTACTCCACTTAAAACCGAATTCGATCACAGATATAGAGATAAAAAATGTTGTTCAGCCCGGCGTAAGTATCGCTGACAAGGAATACAGAATGGACATCCTCCTAACTCTGAATAATGGCATTGTCATAAACATCGAAATGCAACTGAACAACTATGGTAACTGGCAGTTCAGGTCTGTAGCTTACATCTGCCGTGAATACGATAACATCAACCGCGGAGAAGATTACAAAAACGTTCTTCCAGTGTATCACATAGGTTTCCTTAACTTTACACTTTTCGAAGATCATCCGGAATTCTGTGCGGCTTATCAGCTGCGAAATGCCAAGGACAATTACCTTTATACTGACAGGCTCAATCTGATTGTGATAGAATTAAGCCATGAAGAGTTAGCTACACAAGATGATATCGACTATGGCATAACTGAATGGGTTCGCCTCTTCAAACCCAAAACCTGGGAGGAACTAAAAATGGTTGCACAGAATAATGAATGCATGTCTTCTGCTATTGAATCTCTCTACCTCTCAAACACAGATGAGAACATCCGCAAAGTTGCCAGAGATCGTGAAGATTTTCTCCGTTATCAGGCCAAAAGAGAAGAAACAATAAAAGAGCTTACAGATGAAAATGCTCGTCTCCGTAAGCTTTTAGAGGACAATGGCATTAAGCCATAACTTGCTATATAACTAATCCCTGCTCTTTTGAGCAGGGATATCTTTTTATAATAAATCAACCGCTTATAGCAAGACCTCTGAAACCATCAGCTTGCTTCTGACCATTCTCATCATCTGCAAATACTACTTTTATTTCATTCTTAACATCAACAACATCACCATCTAGCCAATTATTTACAACCATAATATGTCGCTGACTAAAATCATAATCGAAACTAACTTCTGGAGCAGCATATTCTTCTCCATCGATAATAATCTTGCAACTATTTGCCCCGGATATAAAATCATAATCTATACCAAGAATATCTCCTTGAAGAGATGTATTAAACGTAAAAGTATTATTATCACGAGTAAATTGCTCAGAACCTATCCACTGGAATTCATCAAACTCTGCAACTCTATCATTCACAGGAGAAATATCATTAGGATCAAATCCATATGACTCAGCAACAAGATCATTAATAGTATTCATTGTTGTCTCACAGTATACTTTATATCCATCATCATTAGGATGTACTGCATCTGCTGTAAGCGATTCATAATTCTTTTGAAGCGGTGCAATAGTATCCACCACAGGAATACTATAACGAGAAGCAATATCTTGTATTGTTTGCATCTTCAAAGTATATTCCTTCTGGCTAGATTCGAGTATTGCCAAAAGAGAAGCTTTAGGATAACGGTTTTTATCAGCACGTATCATAGCTTCATAATATAAGCTAATGTTCTCTTCTATATCATTCTGTCCATAACACAAAACAACAAGATCATAATCAACATTATCATCTAATGCCATAGTCCTAACATACCCAGCATATGATGCATTACCCCCATAGAAACATTTGTAAGATTTACCAAGACTCCAAATGATTCATTGATCTCATTTTGTAAAAGAGTACTCCACATATGGTCAGCATCAGATGCACCTGCGCCTTCCCCAATAGAGTCACCAACAACAAGAACATTTACATCAAACCCATCCACTAATTTCTGGTAAAATGAATCCACTTCTTTCTTCTCTTGCAATTCTAATTCTAATCGTTGTTGCTCTTCTTTCTGCGCCAATTGCTTCTCATGCTCTTGTTGTAATAAAACCTTTATGCTGGCTTCACGCTGCAGTTCTTGAATATGGCTATAATATAGAAGAACACCAAGAATTATTGTAAGAATCACAGATAATATAATTAGTATATAGCTAATACCCCCCGATTTTATTACGCTTATACATGCAGATTTTTTCCTTTCTACGTTTACTTTTTTCAACTACACGTTGGTGTCTGTCACCAATGTGCGCTCACACTAATTATCGCGGAGTCTTGCATTTAATAAGCCATAAATGAAACGAAATTCCTCTGTTCTTCCAAATAGCAACACACTTATTAGGAAGAAAACACTTCCCGAAACTAAGCCCCCTAAAATGCATCTATATACTAAGTTATCAGTTGGCAATAACTTAGTAGCCACAAGACTAACAACTATACTAATGATAAGTCCACAAATGTATGCGACCTGTTTCTTTAAATATATGTATCCATATTCATTATTGTAATAACTTCTAAATACAATAATACCGTTTACAATCCACAGAACAGACTGGCTTAGCACTGTTGCCAAAAGAACCCCTTCACATCCAATTGTCAATACTCCCAATAAAGAAAATGCAATGTTTACAAAAGCTCCAATAGACATAGCAATTTTACTAAGTTTAAACTCCCCTAATCCTATAAGATATTCATTTAATGGACCATAAACACAACCTATGTAATAATCTCCAGCTAAGAGCAATGAAATAGAATACTACATCACAACAGCATCACTTTTTGCCCATATTTGAACAAAAGAATCAGAAATGGTAGTGAAAGCACATGTAGATATTCCAGCAATTAAATATCTTATAAATGTATATCTCAATAACGTTCTAAACGATGAAGATTTTGTTGCGTCAGAATTCAAATAGTTTCCTATTAATGGCTGAATTGTAGACATTGTACTGTTGACAATACCTTTCATAGCACTTGATATGTACTTGTAGTTAGACAAAATGCCTACAATACCTGTTCCAAGTACTATAGAAATGATCATGTTATCAGTACCACTATAGATATATCCCGCAATTTTCCCCCCTAATACTTCCTTTGTATCATTTAAAATAACACGTAAATCAGCTTTGTCACATTTTTCTTTAGAATCAATATAGGAATATGTTCTAAATGAATATATTTTCAAGACTATATTGGCTATAATAATTTGAAAAATATTCAAAACTAAATAAAATAAATAACTGTGTAGTAACACTATTACAAATACTTTCAAAGCTGAAAAAATAACTGTAGCTATCATATCAACTAATAAACAAAGATGTTTCTTTTGATCAGCATTTAGCAGTATTCTTTGATAAGCTAATATATACGAACTTATTGAACAAATCAACTGAAGCACATATGCAAAATATATCTGCTCCCATGTAATAGATATATTCTTTACTATATAGGGAAGAAAGAAGAAAATTATAATTCCCAATACTGTAATGACAGCTGCTATAATATGATAAATCATCCTATATGATGCCATAAGCACACTTACGCGCTTTTTATCATCATCTATTATAGGTTTATACAACCTAAAAAGCATAGCAGATGTAAGTCCCATTTCTGCAAGTGATAACATGCTTACAATATCAATTAGCACACTATCTAATCCCAATAGTTCCATTCCCAAATATCTTATAGCAAATGTTCTAACTACAAATTTAGCCACAAGATTTACTAACTGTGAAGCAACCCCTATTCCAGCTCCTTTAACAGCTATTGTTTTTCGATCCATTTAATTTTTTTCCCTTATCTTAATGCATATATTAATCTCTTAGGCAAAACAGCATTAAGCCATTGCCTAAAAGCCACTGTTTTGTTAACTTCTCTTGACCTATGTAATACAATAATAACAGGATACTCGTCTTCTATGTGATTTGGTATTGAAAACATAGCATTTTCTCTCATATATTTTTCAGGTATTCGTCCATATTGAGAAGGATCACGGTGAGCAGTAATACCTTCTAACTTGCATAGCACGCTCAAAATAGACTGATCCTCCCTATGGGCAATACAATCCCCTGTATCAACATATAAACTATCAGGACAAATTAGCTCATAATTGCAGCAATACTCAAGCCATCTCTTTATAAAGCATATAGCCCTGTCTGTTTTTTTTACACATATAAATGTTCCTTGAATCTGATTGCTCTCAATAATATTTTTATTTGCCTGAACCCCCATACCTTCCAACATTGATTTCTTACTCCAATTTTTTTCTATCAGGGGAATATCACTTACCCAAATATCTGAATTTTTCATACTGTCTAATATTTTTTTACATGGTCTAATAAAATATGCGGCTGAATCACAATAAAAAATATAGTCCCCGATATTTACTTGGTCCAATGTTTTAAGAATAAAATAAGGTTTCCATAACCACAATCCAGCACCTCTTGGTTTTTCTAGTATTTCTTTATGCGAATTATAAAAACTAACATCAATATCTTCAGGATGATACTCTATAACTTTATCAAATAACCCTATTTTTTTACCTGTCCATGAATTAAAATGCTGTGCCTTAGCATATGCATCATTAGCATAATTGATTAATATTGTCCTATTATTTTTATACATTACTATTACCTTCCAAAATCAAATAATTGAACTTTTATTGTTATTATCAATTGAGTAGTTCTTTAAAAAAAGAACCATCCCTACTGTAAATGCAGCACTAATAGTATAGATGAATGAAGGATTATAAAACATAAACATTACTATACTTATTGCTGCAGACAAAACGCTATAATCACATGTGACATTTTTATTAACGTGAATCAATTGCAAACAACAAATGATCAGAATAAATAAACCTATAATTCCAAGATCCTTTAAAACCCATAAAGCAGCACTATCAACAATATAAGTATCACCTTGAAGAGCAATATAATGAGCACAAGTTCCTCTGCCAATAATAAAATAAACCGGATTCATACTATCTGAAATAATACTTTCAAACTGGAAAAGCCTTCCTTTAGCACTACCATCATTGTGCAATTCATTTAATTGGACTATATTCCCATCGCGCAACCTATATTCAACATAATAATCAATATATTTTTTGAATATATCAACATTCGTAACTAATTTGTAAACAAGAAGAAGCACGGCGAATCCTGCCACAAACACTATAATCCTGTTTGCTAACCTATTTTTTTTTAAATGAACTCCTCGGTTCTTTATAATCATAATAATGCTAGTTAACATGCAACTTAATGCAATAGTTATTAACTGCGTTCTCTCCTGTGAAAAGAATGATGCAACCAATAAAATAAGGCAACAAAAACCATTTACATATTTATAAACATATTTTTTGTTGCTAAAAATCTCAAAAAACTTAAAACAAAATAGAATTACTGTTAGTATTCCATTTGCCCTATAAAACATAAACCATTTGTATTGCTTATATAAAAAAAGCGCATTAATAATTGTATTAGCCGCAACAATTAACGATATTACTGATAACAACTCGCTCACATATCGCTTTATGTACTTATTGAATAAGAAAAATGTCGTTGGAATATATAATATAACGCGAATCAATCTAATACACTCACTAATTTTTCCTCCATTCAGTACCCCAAATGGAATCATTATTATCCATAATAATAATAATACGATCCACCATTTTAATTCGGTATTAACATTAAATCTATATCCATTGCTAATAACATTTAAGATATAAATAGCTGTCACATAAAAAATGACGAAATCCGAAATGCAAATTTTCATTTCTCCTAAACTTATTCCTATTTCAGAAGAAAAAAATGGCAAAACTACTAAAATACTAAAAAGATAAACAGTTAATGTTTTGTATTCACCTTTAATTCTCATTAATACTCCATATAGCGTCGAAAGCGCGTTATTTTTTTCGCGTAAATAATCTTCGCATTTTTATCATAAAATCTCTTATTGGTATAAATTTTCGGCATTGCCAATAAAAGGCATTTCCAATAATTTGTTTTCTCTCATATCTTTTTCCCCAATATAGTAAATTTCTTCGATATGATGCCTCTTTGCTTTGAGAAAAAATATTCAAAAGGAACTCCTCAAAAGTTTTCTGAACATTACTTACATAATTCGAATCTGCAAATGCTGGTGTGGCGAGCATTTTTTTATATTCATTTTCATTTTGATCCAATTCGATTATCTTTGAAACAATTTCTTGAATAACATTATCATCACCGTCAGCCTTAAGTCCAAAATCATGGCAATTAATGAAACTTCCTGCATTAAATTCTTTAGTAATATCAGGATTTCCCCAATATATAGGAACTGATCCAGCTGCAAATGCATGAACTATTTTTTCCGTCGTATATCCAGGAGTAGTCGAATTTTCAAAAGCTATTACAAACCTGTGTTTTTTTTGGAATTCTAACTTGCTTACTACGGGTCCCCCTATATTATTTCTATACCTTCCACCTGAATTGACTTTTTTGTAATTAGAAAGAGCATCAAATATTTTCTCCCTACATATAGCGGCATCTCCGTTGGAATATACAAAAGAACAAAAATCAGTTTTTGTATAGTCTTGTGATACTTCTTGCTTATGCTGTGCACGAATAAGATCAGAAGCGTAGTCATCTCCACTATACGCCTTAAAACCATCGACCATGTATAAAGGATATCTACAGTAACGGTCACCAAAATCCATATAATGAAAACCAATTGCATAATCGCAAATATTAAAATCTGGTACTATGTTCTCGGCAGTATAGAATATTCTTACACAGTTATATTTCAAGTAATCACTTGAATTAACAGAATATATCAGATAATCCGGATTATCAGATAATTCAACTGTATAATACTTCTTAAGGATATTACTAATAAAATTGTTCTGCGGATCAAATTTACCACCCATTCCAGAAAACTTTATCTTAATAGTTTTTTTTTGTTTCATTAAAGATGCCTCACCTATAATTAAATTATTACATCTCGTATACTTTGATATGCAATCCGAGAGTATAGAAATGTATCCTTTTTGCTACCTAGAGCAGCTTCCATCATCATTTTCTTCATATCACTATCGTATATAAATGCCTCTAATTTGTTGTATATCTCATCTACACTATCATAGTATAAGAACTGAACATTCCCACCTATATCAACATGTGAAGTTCCATCCCAATATTTAACAATCATTGGTTTCCCTTGTGCCACTGTCTGCTCCCAAAGCACTGAATGTCTCCCAGGATATACTACCAAATCTGATGCAGCTATATAACTATACAGTTCTTCTGAATTATGCCACCCAATATAAATGATTCTATCTGATAATAACGAATTAAACTTTTCCTTTAATTTATCTTCAACTGACCCAAAAACAAGTAATTTAATATGTTTTTCATCTAATCGGTTAATCGCTTCCATTAACAACAATGTTTGGTATTTAGCTGAATCTATTTTCCCACCTGTCAATATAACAAAGTCATTATCGCTTATTCTTAGCTCATCTTTTACATTCCTTATCTTGTCACATGCAGCATATACAAGATCATCATCTGCTCCCATTACCAATAATTCACATCTGTCACGAGATATACCATACATATCAACCAAAAAATCAACTCTAGCAGGCAATACACCATAAAATCTTATAGCATATTTATCTAATGCATGGGCTGTATAGCGCCAAATAATTTTATGGAGTATATACTTAGAATGCCAATTGGTTGCACTGTTCGAAAAATCTGAATGATTATCAACATACAACTTAACTTGCTTGTGATTCTTACAATATCTTGCAATCTCTAGTGAATCTAAAAAACAAACTCCATGGCAAAAGATTACATCCGGTTTTTCTTGGCATAAAGTCTGATACACACCCTTGAATCTCTTAAATTTTCTAGAAAGCTGATCTTTTCCTTCAATGTCTAAACGAATCATTTTTATGCCATCAGAATTAATATAATCACTATCTGATGTCTTACACAACTTACCATTACTTCCCCAAATCCACTTAGATGCTACAAAAGAAACTTCCATTCCTAGTCTTTTATGGTACTTGGGAAGAAGATTATCTTGATATGAAAGCCCATCCGTTACAGGCCCAGTCAAACATATATGAACAATTTTCATAGAAACTACCTCTTCTGTAGAATAACCTAATTATTTATAATAGCCTTGAACATTTTTTCATATCCACTATTATCAATTCTTGCATTACTTGCACTAATAGCATATGCATGTGCACATCCTACACAATCATTAAATTCTTTTTCATTCATAACAGAGTAATAATGAATTGCTTTTAAAAATGCACTTTCATCCCCAAGTGGTAGTACAAATCCGGCATTATATGCTTCCAAATTTTGCCAAGGCGTTAGGTCACTGATAACACATGGACAGCCGCCTGACAAAGCTTCTTGAATAGCATGTCCAAAATTTTCTCCTTTTGTTTGAAGTAAAAAAATATGATATTGTTTAAAAATATCGACTACCTTTTCTGATTCAGCAACACCTTTATATGTCCATTTAACATTTTCTGGTAGCTTATTTAATTCCTCCAAACATACATTCCATTCGTCTGAATCTTCGTTTGTGCCATATATTGATAATTCAATATCATCGTGACACTTCTGTAACATTTTAATTGACCCAATTAAATTTTTGTGGTGATTTATCCTTGACAGCCATATTACTTTTAACTGATTAACTTCTTTCTTTTTATATATATCAGCTTCATCTACTACTCTAGGCAAATCTTCCGCAATATAAATTCTAGATTTATCTGCCCTAATTTCTCTTTTTAAGTCTGATACTTCCATATCTGAAGTACATGACCAATAGAGGTTATCTACCAGTCCAAATAAATTTATAATAGTAGTAAAAGTCTTTTTTTTCACATATTTCCTATGAAACTCAAGTGGTGAGAACAATCCCATCGGTGCTATAACTACTGGAGCTTTTATAAGGCCTATTTTTTTTAGCAACATTGCTTTTAAGGCATAATCGCTAAAACATCCACATAAATAAACAATATCCACATCCGAGGCCAGTCTTCTTATAATATTAACTTTGAATCCACCTGGCTTTACATAATAAACATGCGCCTTCCCTACATCATTCCAATTAGCCTCTTTAATCCCTTCATATTGACAATCATCACCATGATCACGATCCAATGTCAGAATTTCAAAATCATATTTATCTCCATAATAATCCGATAAATTTTTAATTGACCTTACTGGTCCTCCATCTTTGTATCCAGGGAGATATCGTCCCATAATTATCAAAATTTTTAATTTTGACATTTAATTACCTCTTCTAATTCTTAGTATATGCATTCTACAAAGCATCAATTTACTTGATCATACTCGTAAATCTCTTTGTTCCTTTACCACGAAATTATATTTTTCACATTCAAACAACTTTGCATCAACAAGAAATCTATACCAATATGCTTGCAAAAAATGAAATATCCTTCCCTCAGGGCCATCCAAAAATCCTAACTTAAAATAGTAACGGTATATAAAATAAAGATGTGCTCTAAAGAACTTGGGCAACTTATAATAACCGCCATCCTTTACTATTCGTTTCATTTTTGCTTGCTCACTAGAGCCACCAGCTTCAACATATGATTGTCCAGATAACCTTAACTGATGATCCATCACTTCTTTATTACTATACCAATTATGCTTAGCCGTCCACCATTCCAAGTTTTTTTGATTATTATCTATTAAATCATGCTTAAATGTAGTTATTCTCCCTTCAGAAAGAACTATATGCTCATCCATTATTTTCATTTCGCATGAAGCTTTTCCAGTTCTAAATATTCTGAGCAAATACTCTGGATATCTACCACCATGTTTAATCCAGCGTCCCATAAAAATAGTTCTTCTCCTAATAACTACCCCATTTATAGGTGCCTCTAATTTGCATAGCTTTTCTTGAATTTCTTCTGCAAGATCTTCCATTATTTCTTCGTCGGCATCTATTCGCATGGTCCATTCAGTATCAATAAAAGTATTTGAAAAAGCCCAATTTAGTTGGTCTGCATGTGATGTAAACTCATGCAAATAGAAATCTAAAGAAGATCCAAACGCCTTTAATTCTTCATTCAATGAATCACATACACTTTTGGTCTCATCTGTGGATCCACTGTCCACTACTACAAAACGTTTTGCTATCCCTCTGAACGATTCAACGCATTTTCGTATATTTTTTTCTTCATTTTTTGTAATAATAACTACGGTTAAATCAGTCATTTTAGCCTTACTCCTACACTGTTTAATTCAGTGTTTTTATAACTTTTGCAGGATTTCCAACAATAACACTATTATCTTTAAACTTTCCTGCAACAACAGCTCCAGCACCAACTACACAACCATCACCTAGTACTGTGCCTTTTAGAATGATGGAATTACATCCAATAAAACAGTTCCTACCAATTGAGATTTCTTTAGCAGGAACCATATCTGAATTACCACCATTTTCATCATTGAGAAGCATATTTCTCTCTTCGAATTCTATTGGATGAAAATCATTATCAAGAATCTTAACGTTTCCCCCAATAGCTGTATTATCGCCAATTGCTATTCCTTTGCGAGCGTAAATCGTAGCTCCAGATATTCCTACATTATTACCTATTCTAATATAGGCTCCAGGTCTACGAGTAACGATAATGGTTCGGCTATATAGTCCTACAAGATTAGATAGAAAAGATGATTTAATAGTACATCCATCTCCTATTGAAATCTCTGCACCCTTTTTATTGAATATTACCGGAACGCCTTTAAGCAGTAATTTCTTTCCGTAATTCACTTTCTGCAGGCGCAGTAGAAGTTTGAAGTAATTGCTGTTCATTATTTAACATCGCTTTCTTGTATTTGTTGATTGATAGGTTCTTGGTAAGATTTCCTAAAAGGTATTCATGAGCTTTTCTTCCCATTTCAGCAAGTTCAGAGCTATCTGCATTGTCTATGAACCAGTTGACAATCTCCTCTATTGTATCGTAATCTCCTGGTTCTGCAATCTTGCCACAACCAATTTCATTAATAAGCATTTCTATCTCAGCGCCCTTCTCAAGAACACCGATTACTGGCTTGCCAACACCTGCAATGCCATAAAACTTAGATGGACAAGATACTCCCTTTATACCCTTGGCACTTACACACCAGTGAACATCAGCAGCATTTAATGAATAGATAAGCTTATCTTTGTCCTGATAAGGTATGAACACGATATTATTAAGAGAATGTTCTACCTTGTATTCCTCTAATTTCTTGAGCATAGCACCAGCGCCAACGAAGGCAAAAACAACTTCTCTTCCATCTGGTGTCTTAGCTCCGTTAAACTTAGCCATTACTTCAATAAGTCCATCAAGATCATAGTAAAGTCCAATATTACCTGAATACATGATGACAAATTTATCTTTTAAACCATAAGTCTCGTTAAACTCTTCAACACCCTCACTATCAGCTGCAAGAGGATGTATTTCCTTCTCATCAACCCAGTTGTTGATAATCGTATGGTTAGGAACGGACTTCTTACCAAACCTCTGTACCAAGGTCTGTTCCAGATCTCGACCTACTGTTACTACAAGATCTGATTTAACACAGCTTCTGTTGTCCATCCACTTAGCGATATCCAAGATAAATTTGAACTTAACATATCCGGTAGCTATTACCTGCTCAGGGTTAAAGTCTTGTATGCAATATACGAACAAAGGAGAAGAACCATTGGAAGCTTTTAATTTCTTTTTACCATATACGCCAAGCATTCCACCGAGAATTGGAGGCTGTGAAATAGTAAATATGTAGTCCTGTTCACCAACTAATTTAGTAGCTTTGCGCGCTCCAAAATAATATGCCAGAAGATTCTTGATGCGAGATACCTTAGAAGTCTTGGTAAACTCTGGAACTGCTATTCTGATAACCTTAACGCCATTTATCTCTTCATAGTAAAATTTTTTCTCCTGATATTCGGGGCTTATCTTACCACCATATGATGGTACAGTGCAAATAACTGTTACATCAAAGACATCAAGCATACCCTCTGCCATATCCTGTAACAGCTGCCCTGTAGAAGCAACATCAGGTGCATAATAATGCGCATAGATCAGTAGCTTCTTCTTATTTTCCTTTCCCACAACTTTCTCCTCCCTGAAACACATAGTTTGCATAATATCGACAATATTTTTCTTGAATAGTTTGTAAAACTCCTATTTTTGCGTACAAAAATCACAGCGTACACAAAATGTACGTTAATGCGTTAATTTCTATTTAGGTCTATACATGGATAAATTCTATAGAATAATCACCGATGTCACTGTTCGTTCTGGCCATATCCGTAACCGTAGCCATAGCCATAGCCGTAACCATAGCCACGCTTATAATAGCCATAACCTTTATTAGACTTATCAACTTTATTAAGAACTACACCTAGAATTCTTGCTCCGGATGCAGATAACTTATCTCTAACCTTCTGAATCAGTCTGTAATCTACATTACCAGCCTCAACTACAAGAATCGCACCATCAACAAAAGCACTTATTATTGCTGCATCGCCAACAGATGCAAGCGGCGGTGAATCAATGATCACGATGTCATACTCTTCACGAAGTTCTTTTAGAATGCTCTCGAATTTGCCTGAAGCAATGAGTTCAGTTGGGCTGTTACTTACAGGTCCAGATGGTATTACATCAAACTCAATATCATCTTCTCTGTCGTAATTCCTATAAATAATGTCGTCGAGGTCACACTGGCCCGTAAGGAAATGTGTAAGTCCATACTTGGGCTTACCCTCAACAACTCGGCTGTTAAAGATAGATTTACGAAGGTCACAGTCAATATAAAGTGTCTTCTTGCCAAGCTCAGCAAAAGATCTGACCGTCTCAAGAGCTATTGTGCTCTTACCTTCATTAGGTGTGCAGCTTGTAAAAAGAAGTGTCTTAAGATTCTCACCGCTAAAGCTGATACCTGTTCTAAGATTCTTAATTTCCTCTGCCATGGCAAAAGGAAGATATTTTTTCTCAAGTGTAATTTCTAACATGTAAACTAGCTCCTCACAATTGTTTACTTATTCACCATAGATCAACGAGTTCGCATTATCACGAAGTAGTCTATCTGCGGTAGTTACGCCATATTTCTTTCTTAGAAAGGCATAACATTTTTTTATATTTGGCGGGCGTCTCTTGAGATCATGACAATCAGAAGAAACTACATCTGCCAATTTGTTATCAACAAGAGCCTTGGCAGTATCACCTGCTCTGGTACCTGCTCTTGCAATAAGTGACTCACAATTTACCTGAACTAAAGCTCCCTGGTCTCTCAACTTGTAAACAATCGTAGGTCTATCCTGCACTGCAGGGCACCTCTCGGCATGCGCGATTATAGGTGTAAGTCCTGCCTGCGAAGCTTTCTGGATAAATATTTCAAATTCACTATCCTGCATTCTGTCTGAAGAAAATTCCAGCAAAATGCATTTCTTCTGTCCAAATGGAAGTATCTCTTCCCCTGGGATGTAACTTATATCTTCATAAACTATCTCTTCCTGCCCGCTTACGTATCCATCAAGCAGAATAGATAGTCTCTTGTCGCAGTGATATTCACGGCTAAGGTAAAGCTTTATATCACTCATCTCTGTAGTTTGTAGCCATTCCTGCAACTCATCAAAATGTCTTTTTACTTTAGAAATGGGTGTATCAAACATCCCATTTCTAAAGTGAGCTGTCGTAACAATCGTGCGTACTCCCTGGGAGTACTGCTCTGCTATAAGGCCCCTTGCTTCTTCATAGTCCGAAGTGCCATCGTCTACATAGGGCACAATATGACTATGAAGATCAGCCAGTCCAATTACTGTTTTATGAAAATCAATCATGGAAGAATTTCTTCTGAAGAGCTACTGCAGAGATAGCAATAACACCTGCACCTGCAATAACGATAAGCCAAAAATTATCACCAGTTCTAGGAGATGTCTTACGACCAGCACCGAGTACAGATCCGTTCAAAGTGCTCTTCTTGGCAACAATAGCAACAGGTGAAAGTGCTGAGAATGCACCAACAATCTTGCCCTCAACAACTGTACCAGGAACGATCTTCCAACCATCCTTGCCATAGTGCAGAACATAAACCTGTGACTTAGCTGTAATAGCAGGGAAGCTAAATGAAATGTAAAGAGGATTCTTCTCTGACATCTCAACGCCTTCCTTGGCATTTACATCCATAGAATCAAGAATTGTAAGCTCCTTAGCTGTAACAGTTGTGCCTGTGTACTCGCTTATAAGCTTAGCAAACAGCTCAAGATCAGAAAGAGCTGCAAGTGCATTCTTATCAGTAATATCAGCAATTGTAATACCCTGAGCATTAGCAGTATTTCTTCTTGCACCGAGGACCTGAGCATCAAAATTGATTGCTTCTTCCATAGTTCTGCCTGCCCCGCCAAGCTCTGTTGTTGTTGTCCTACTTACGGCCTGTGCATCAACAGAAAAGAGCACATTTGCCATCATTACTACTGCCATAGCAGCACTTACTAATAACTTCTTTTTCATATCCTTCTCCCTTTTTATATAAGAAATTTATAATTATCACTAATATCCTCAAGACCTGGTATAGAACAGATCAAGTATCAATTCAGTGAGCTTATCTTCGTCAACATAAAACTCATCATGAAGTGCGCCTTCCACATTTTCTCCAGGGAGACTACGTACTTCTCCTGAATACTCATAACGTGTCATGTGGTCTATGCTATCAGCATCTATATCCTGGTAGAGATAATCGCCTGCAGCATCCTCCATGGTTTCTACAACGGAACTTCCCTGACTCTTAATAGTCTGGAACATTGCAAGCATGAATTGTGTCTGCCTTGACATTCTGGAAATATTACTACCTCTTGTCTTTACATCTCTGTTGTGAACAAATGCCTTGGCTGCTGCTCCATCTAGGTGAATTGTTGTCCCCTTCTTGTAGGTCGGATCAAAGTCAGTTTCATCAGATGTTAATGTCATTGACACTCCTCCGATAGAATCAACTATGGGCTCTATTCCATCTATGGTAAGCGAAATAACACTTCCGATCCGCCTTCTACCAAGCAAATCTGATATTTTTTCTCTTGTGAGGTTACTGGCCTTCTGTGGAGTATTGCCGTAGGAATACTGCATTGTTAGCTGTTCAGTTCCCTTTGCAAGGAAGTTTCCATCATTATCATAAATATCAACATCTACCATGGTGTCTCTATTTATCTCAAGAGGTGTAATTATATGATTATCATTATCTATTACAAACAAAATGATGGTGTCACTTCTACCACCTTCTGTGATTCCAACGCCTTCTCTCTCCTGACTACTGCTGTCTATTCCAAGAAACAAAACAGTGTCTATATGAGAGTTCATCTCGTAGCGTGCACCTTCATAAACAATACTTCCATCGAAACTGTCTCTCTCATAAAGCCTACTGGCACCTGCTACAGAAGCTTCCTCAGTCGAATAAGAAGATGCCCTCCTGACACTGTCAGCCTGAATATTGTTGGCGTAGGTTTCACCAATCATCGCGGCTGCCAGCGCAAGAATCACAACACCTGATGCAATTAAGATCTTATTTCTGTTATTCATCATTTAGTCTTAACATCCACTCCATCAATCTGCTTCAGAACACCAACAACGAGGAATCTATTACTTCTAAGTTTCTTATCACAGGTACTAAGTACGATAAGTTTCTTATCAGCGCCAACCTTCTCATCATCTAAAATGATGCTCCTCTTAGGCACTATGTCCGTACCAAGAGATTTAATGAAAGCTGATCTGTCGGTCTTGACCGTATCATCATAGTAGTATGGTATATATGCATCACTGTACATGACCGCAGCAAAAATTTTATAGGTCAACACATGATCAGCTGTTGTAACTGTTATTTCTCTATGTTCATTAAGGAATTTCTTATCCTCAAACTTATGGAGTCCAGCAAACATTGAACCATCATTCATGTTGTGACCATAAACAACTGTGATATAGTCCTGCATGGTCTTGGAGTCACAAACCTCAATAAATGGACATCCATGAGAGGATTTAAGTCCTTCCGGTCCATGCTTGAGATAATAGGTATCATCTGTTGGATGCTGAGCTATAGGGTAATCAATAACTGTTCCAGGAACATTTATCCAGGCAAAAATATCTGGATTAGCCTTCTGAAGATTCTTGACATCTACCGTAGTCTTACTAGCTTTCTCAACAGCAGCTGCCTTGACCTTGGCAGTATTGCTAGCTGCATTATCTTCTGTTATAACTACATCCTGCTGTGTTTCTACAGCAGTTTTCTCATCAACTGTCTCTCCGTAAGCAAGTGTCGAAACTCTTTTGACAGCCTCTTTATTATTCCTATAGTCCGTGTATGCATAACTCCCTATGCCAACACCAACAATTAACACAATAACCGCTAAACACAAAAAGTATTTACTCTTATTGTTCATGACTTTTTCTTCTTGGCTTTCTTCTTTTTAGGTGACTTGGATTCATGTCCTTCAGAAATGCTCTTCTCATATGGAACAGCAGCAAGTGTACCCAGCCCGAGATACTTTCTGACATCATCCTCTGTTCTAACGGACATATCGCTAAAATGCATAACAAGAATAATTGTTATTGCAATTAGTACTCCAACCATTCCGCCCATCATTGTATTCTTCTTTTTGCTAGGGCTGATTGGGACAACCGCTGGCACAGCTTCCTCAACAGATGATGGCTTAGTTGTATCTGTAACCTCGGCAACTCGAGCTGCAAGGTTCTCAGCAAGACTATTAGCTATATCGCAGGCAAGCTGTGGATCCTGATTCTTAACAGTAATCTTGATAATTCTGGAATCTGTAGGATTATCTACTGATACTGTTCTAAGAAGGGACTCATAATCCGTATCAAGCTGCAGATCAGATATAACCCTCTCAAGTACTGGTCTACTCTTACCCAATATCTCGAAATCTACTGTAAGCTGTTTACCTATCTGGAGATCTATTGCAGAAGTAACTGTTGTTGTCTTAGAAAAAATATAGATCATAGATGAAGACTGATATAAAGGCTTGACCAAGAACAAAGTGTATAATAATGCAATTACCGCTCCTATAAGCCCACTTGCAATTATTACCCAGAGCCTACGTCTCAGAACGAAAAAAAGTTCCGCAAGATCAATCTCGTCATCTGTCTCTACAGCGCTAATAGCGTTTGTTTCAATCATAAAAAACACACTCCAATACAAAATTTCATCACAATAATCATAATATGAAATAAATTTTTTTCAAGCATTATTTTATAGATTTTTTATAATTTTTTTATTGTTTTTTTCTTTTTATCGCATTTATATAAATGTGATATTAATAACATTATCGCATTATTATAATTGTTCCCTCTGTATATCTGTATTTTTTAGCATTTTAAAACAATTATATTTATGCAATAACATTCATTTTTATTCTTATAAGCCGCATTAATACATTGTCTTCTATCATTTTCCTACAATAAAAGAGCCATCTAATGGTTAAAATCAACCATCCAATGGCTCTGTAATTTATAATTTTTCGAACATTTTCAAAATATCGAGAAGTTATCAGACAATTTAACAATCACGCACAGCGCCCACGTTTCACAGCTGCTGCCTCTTTACAAGTTCGGCAAAATAGCCATTCCTATTAATAAGTTCCTCATAACCTCCCTCTTCTACTATCTTCCCGTCATCTATAACCAGGATTCTGTCGCAGTTCTTAATAGTAGAGAGCCTATGCGCTATGACAATGCGCGTACATTTCAGCTTATCAAGGGATTCAGAAACTTTTTTCTGAGTAATATTATCAAGAGCGCTGGTCGCTTCATCAAACATGAGGATCTTAGGCTTTGGTGCAACAGCTCTTGCGATCATGAGTCTCTGCTTCTGGCCACCGGAGATTCCGCCCTGGCCCTCAGAAACATAAGTATTCATACCCATCGGCATGTTCCTGATATCATCAGCAATTCCTGCAATCTCTGCAGCTTCCCAGGCATCATCTACCGTTAGAAGGGGATCTGTTATTACTATATTAGAATAAACATCCCCCTGGAAAAGAGATCCGTTCTGGGTTACAGTACCAATCTTTCTGCGAAGGCTGGTCATATCTATCTTATTAATGTCTCTTCCATCGTAGTAGATTGCGCCCTTGGTTGGTGTTTCAAAGCCAAGCATCAACCTGAGCAGAGTACTCTTTCCGCAGCCCGTCTTACCAACGATCGCCACGTACTCTCCCGCCTTGATTCTGGTCGTAATTCCTTTCAGTATCTCAGGACCATTGTCGTCATATCTGAACTTTACGTTAGACAGCTCAATATTTCCATTAACTCTGTTTACAACAACCTTTCCCTCGCTGGACTCAGGAATCTCATTAAGTATCGGCTCTGCCAGTTTGAGGATTGGTTTAACATTGGCAGTCTGAACAGCCACAGTTGAAATAGAAGCAAAAGCTCCGCCCAGAAGTCCATAGGCTGTACTAAACGCCAAATATTCAGAAGCTGTAACTCCTGTCTTAACCGCTATGAAATATATAACCATAGTTCCGATTATTCCAATGGCCATGTTTATGGTCTTATTAAGCTTAATGATAAATGGCGGGCTATAGAGAAGATTAGCGCTCTCATTAAAAGAGTTTGCCCATTTTGCAAAAGCTCTTTTCTCCGCTCCGGCAAGCTTGATCTTCTGAATACCATTTATAAAGGCATAAGTGATACCATCTTCCTCGGCATCATACTGTCGAACCTTCTGGGTTATTCCGGTCTGAATAATAATAGTGATAATAGAAAACAAAAGTGACACTATATTTATGATAAGCGCAGGTGCCACAAGGCCTGGTGCAAAGGTGCCAATTTCAAACAGATATGCAAAGGACAACAGAATTCCAAGTGTCACAGATATCATATCGTTTACGATCAGGTCGCAGAGTTCTGTCACAGAATTGATCCTTGCAGCCAGTTCTCCGGAAGTGTATTTCCTGAAAAACCTGGCAGGCAGATTCAGCACCCTGTTCATAACTGCTGCCTCAACACATATTCCCGTCTTGAGCTCAACTCTCTCCATGATGAGATCCGAACTTGCTTCTATCAGAAACTCCGAAAATCCAAGCGCCAACAGGAAGACACCAGTTCCAAACAGCATAGAGTAGCTGTGCATATCAACTACATATCCGGACACGACCTCTACAATGGCAGTTGTCATAAGTCCGATCACAGTTACAATCGCCATCAAAAGGATATATCCCAGAATATCTGACATATCTATGCAATTACGCAGATATGCGATCAGATCATGAATTCCCAGTTTCTTATTAGGAAGTGGCTTGTAGAAGCAAATCGCCTCTGGCTCGATATTTCCGATAGTCTTCTTATTTATTGCAACTCTTTTCCCAAGCTTATAATCATAGTAGTAATATCCCTTAACACGTCCAGGTAAAAGAGCTACCACAGTGCCATCGGATTTTAATTTCCCGATCATTGGCCCGTAGGCTTCCCCAGTCCACTCGTGGTCCAGTTTAACCTCTCTGAACATAATGCCAAAAGGCCTAAGGGTATTGGCCAGATCGATATCTTCACCCAGGTCGTTAAAAGAATCATCTGCGGGCTTGAAGCCAAAGTATTTAATTATGTCTTCGATGGCAGCTTTGGTGACAACGCGGCTGTCAGTGATGTCCTTGGCTGCTTTCACGCCAATAACAGAGGAAGCCATATTAAAAATGGAATCCTCAAAAACATCCTGATCGCTTTTCATCCTCTGCCTGATCTGCTCGTCAAACCAACCCACTACTTCTTTTTCCTCTTATTAATATATTACTGTTACGCAACACTCACAAAAATCCACCTCAAGCATCGCCCAATCTCACTCATTCGTAACCAGTTCTTTATAATAGCTTCCCGATGCCATAAGCTGCTCATGAGTACCCTGCTCTGCGATCCTGCCTTCCTGCAATACTACAATATTGTCGCAGTCTCTTATAGTAGAAAGTCTGTGTGCTATTACAATACAGGTAATACCTCTCTTCTTGATAGCCTCGATGACTTTCATTTCAGTCACAGCATCAAGGGCACTTGTGGCCTCATCCAGCATAATGATAGAAGGATCCTGGGCAAGAACTCTTGCAATCTCAAGACGCTGCTTCTGTCCTCCCGAGAAGTTACCACCATTTTCTGAAACCTCTGCCTTGTAGCCGGCAGCTCTTTCCATGATCTCATCGTGAATTCCCGCATCTCTTGCAGCAAGGATCACCTCGAAATCTTCGATACTGTTATCCCAGAGCTTGATATTCTGATCTATGGTATCCTCGAAAAGAGTAATTTCCTGATCAACCACCGCAACAGAGCCGGTAAAGACATTCCTGTCTATCTCATTTATCTTTTTATCACCAAAAGTAATCTCTCCGCTCCAAGGCTTATATAGTCCTGAAATAAGCTTAGACAAAGTACTCTTACCACAGCCAGAAGCTCCAACAATAGCTACCTTACTGCCCGCCTTAATATCAAGGCTGAAATCCTCTATTACAGGAGCAGCAAGTCTGCTGTAGCCAAAGGTCACATTTTCCAGATGAATATCACCTTTGAGTTTCTGATACTCTGAGTCTTCCGAAAGACTCACGCTATCAAACAGCTCATCATCCGGATATTGCATTACATCTTCGTATCTCTCCATCTTGGAGCGCATCTCTTCAATCGCCTGTCCGGCACCAATGATTCCCATAGCTGGTGCAGTAAAATACCCCAGATACATCTGGAAGCTCATGACCATACCCAGAGTAAACTTACCTCTCATCACAAGGCCAACACCCAGGATCAGTACAATATAGCCTGCCAGAGTATTGATAAGAGCCGGGATACTTCCAAGCCAGATATTTATATGTCCGTACTCAATCTTTTCCTTGTTAACTGCTGCCTGATAACCAGCCCACTTCTTGAAAAAGCCAGCCTCTGCGCCGCTACTCTTTATAGTCTCGATCATCATTACGCCTGAAAGCGTTGTAGACTCGAGCTTGGCCACATCGCGAAGGCTCTGGCGCGTAATATTGATTCTCTTTTGAGCTATTACCCTGCCCATAAAGCTGTTAATGATAATCGTCACGATACCAACTGCTGATAAAAGCGGACTATATCTGAGCATGAATACCAGATAAAAGATCATCAACACAATATTCAAAAGAAGTGGTGCCACTGTTTCTACCAGCGTCTTAGGAATACCAGAGTTTTTTCTCTGAAGGATATCTCCAGATAATCTCTGGCTAAAAAAGTTCATGGGAAGATGCAGTACCTTCCACACATAGGTACTGTGAGTCATGATCTCAAGTTTTCCATTTATCCTGAGGGAATAGATATCAGACACAGCGCTGCTGACAATATTGAAAAAAGCAACAAAAGAGAACAGCACTATAAACGGCATCAGCAGTTCTTTGTTCTCACCTGATAAGAGTCTGTCCATGAAGAATCTGTTGAAGGCCGGATTAAGCGTGTTAAAAAGATATGCTACGAATGTAGAAAAAAGAACAAATACAATAGCAAGTGACGCTCCCTTTAACCTGAGCTTAACATAGTCAATTGCTCTGGTTCTCCTGCCACTTGGCTCAAAGTTCTCCCCCGGTTCAAAGCACAGCACAACCCCTGTAAAGCCTTCGTCAAACTCCTCCATAGACAGTTTAACAAGGCCCCTTGCAGGGTCATTTATATAGGCGTATCCGCCTCTGAATCCATTAAGTACAACAAAATGGTTGAATTCCCAGTGAATTATGCACGGAAAAGAACCGCTTTTAACTAGAATTTCTGGTTCAAAGCGGTATCCAGTAGCCGTAAGGCCATAGCTTCTTGCGGCCTTCAGTATATTCCTTGCATTGGAGCCATCTCTGGATACCCCACAGTCAAACCTGACCTTCTCAAGAGGTATCCACTTTCCGTAGTAAGCAAGGATCATGTCCAGGCATGCAGCGCCGCATTCTAATGCTTCCATCTGCATGACCACAGGCACACTGACTTTTTTACCTACGGAAGGCTTCCTTATAGTTTTATTGGCGCTCATGTACGCCACCTCAGTTTCCTTAGTTAAAGAGCATACTGATCATCTTGGTCTGCTTGTAACTAGCCTTAGCATCATAGTCTCCATCTGGGAAATCTGTCTGTGAGACAGAAATTACATGTCCTGCTTCATCTCTTCCCACAGAATCTATCGGCATGCGAACGCCGCCGATAATGACATCCATATCGTCTTTGACATTTGAAGCCACGCTCTGGTCCTCATAGGTAACTGTCAAAATGCCATTCTTAACTACTCCATCACCATAAGCATAGCTGTTAATGGTCATGAAATAGCTCCAAATATAGAGGCCGATCACACCTATCATTATCCCGATCAGGACAGCCCACATAGCAGGCGTAGTCACGCGAAGATACTCATCCAGATTATCTGGCGATGATAGCTTCTTAACGCTCTTTTCTCTAAATATTTTGTTTTCCATAGGCACGCATTATTTGCCAGTTAGAAGCGCCTTGATAGTCAGTTCTACCTGGTCCATCTTAACCCCAACTACAACATCATTGGCAAGACTAGCAACGATGGACTTCTCAAGCTCATCCCATGCATGTCCTGCAGCAATATCATCCGCTCTTGCCTCGTCCAGAGCATCTCTGTACTGATCAAGACTCCATACAAACATTGAATCAGACGGATTTCCGCCAAGTGCAGCGTAGTCAACATATCCGCCGCCGTAAACCTGCTGAAGCTTCATAATATTCTCATAATTGAGAATACCATTTTCGATGATCTCACCAATCTTACCCATGAAGCCCTTTGCAAGCGCATTTCCGCCAGACTTGGACACTGACAGAAGCTCTTTTTTCTTATCAACATCCATATCAGTCTTGGCTACAAGCTTGATCTCGCAGCTGTCCTCTTTTTTCTCCATCCACAAAAGAGCGTGGTACTCACCAGTCATTGCCCCCAGCATTCCAAGTGTCTCTTCCATGAGAAGTCTCATGTGAAGTGAATCCTTGGCGCCAAGTTCAAAGTCCTCAAGGTAATTATCAATCTTTCCAAGCGCATCATAGAGCTTGAAATTCTTATTAGTGATCAGTATCTTCTCAGATTCCATAATTTGTCTCCCCGCATAAAAAAATTATTCTTGTTAAGCTTATTACTCGATAGTCAGAATATCTGAGAAACCAGTAACCTCAAAGATTTCCTTAACTTCTTCTGTAGCATTTCTGACAACCATTGTGCCCTGCTTGTTCATTGTCTTCTGAGCTGACAAAAGAACACGAAGTCCTGCAGATGAAATGTACTCAAGCTTAGAAAGATCAAATACAAGATTCTCAACACCGCCAAGACTTGCTGTAAGCTGTGTCTCAAGATCTGGTGCAGTCATAGTATCAAGTCTTCCCTCAAGACTGATGTTAAGATCCTTTTCTGCTAAAGTTTTTGTAATGTTCAACATGTGTTTTCCCTCCTGTAACACTTTTTAGATTAGTTAAAAAATCTATATTATTCCGCCCAGTTTCTGGATGGATTAATACCACAATTATTTTTCCAGTTCATACTCCTCAGGATATGGCTCTATTCCCAAAGCGTATCTCACCTGCTTTTCTATTTCCGGCTCGGTAAGCGTTGGTGCAAATGCATCAACATCCTCCATAAGCCCTATACCTGCGAACTTCTCACTATCAATGCAGCTGATAACTATAAAGGGCTCGTCATGCTCCTCGAACTCCAAGGTGCCTGTTCTGTAGTAATTGCCCTCATACAAAAAAGCTCGTCTTTCGTCGAATTCCTCGCGATTTTTCTCGTTAATTTCAAGGGGCTTTGCGCCATATTTTTCAAACATAGCTTCCACATACTGTAGTTTCTTTTCAATTTCTTCCTGTGATACCATGTTTCTTCCCCCTTTCTGATCATTCTTGTTTACTGTTTTCTCTTTTAACCTTCCTCAAGCTTTCTGATTCTCTCTGCTTCAGCCAGCACCTTATCTGTCCAGTGTTCGTCTGGCTCGCAGATTCTCAAAACTCTGAAGCCATATCTTTTACCATTTTCTATGATCGCATCCTCGTCATCCACGTGAAGTGAGATGCGATAGAAGGTGGGCATTTTCTGTGGAAGAGTCTCTGCCTTGGATCCTTGCACTTCCGCCCTGTGCCTGTAGCCATTTACTATGTCGTTAAAATGAATTCCATATCTTTTGAAAAGAGATTTAATATACACATCCGTACGAAAAGAGGAGGTGTATACCCATACTTCAAAGCCTCTTCTCTGAAGCTCATTTATCAGATATACAGTTCCCTTTCTGAGCCTCTCGGGAAACATCTTATTGAGCGGAAATCTCAGTTCCGGCTCTGTTTCCATATAGTCGGGACTCACAAACAGGACTTCGTCCAGGTCAAAAGAGATTTTCATTTAGCATACCTCGAATCAGACTACAGCTTCTTAATCAGGGTGAGAATGTTCTTGCCATCCTCATGTTTGTACTGCACATCATCCATACTCTTCTTGACCATGTATATTCCAAGGCCGCCGATACCCCTTTCCTCTGCAGAAAGCGTAATGTCCGGATCTTCCTTGGCAAGAGGATCATACGGAGTTCCGCTATCCATGAAGGTGATAGACACCTGGCCAGCAGTGTCAGTATCCAAAAGAATTTCCGCCTGGCCGATAGCATCCCCGTAGGCGTAGCTTGCTATGTTGATATAGATTTCTTCTACAGCAACACTGATCTGCATCATCGCTTTCATTGGGCACTCTATTTTTTCAAGATTCGCCTCAACGAATTCATTGACTTTCAGCAGGTTTTCTTTAGTTGCTTCCACAGTGAGTTTTTCCATAACGCTCCCTTGTTATATACGCGCGAAGACACTTGCAGCTCTATACTGCAAGTGTCGGAGAATTTATCATATCTGCGACATGTTACCGCATTCTTTACATTTCCCCCTCGTTCCTGAGTACACAATAAATGTTGTCGTCTTATTGCAGAACGGGCACTTAGCCTGTGCCGTTTTCTCCTCCGTATTCGATGCTGTACTGCCTCTTCCTCTTGCGTTCCCGCCAGTTACATTCTCAAGTTCGTTTTCATCAATAGACATAATCTTCTCATCCATAGGCATCACCTTATTTATGACTTTACTTATTCATTTTTGAAAGATACTTAACTGCAGATGGCTTATAATCAGCTGCCTCCCAGTCTTCAAAAATTTCTGCTCTCATATTTCCGGTATATTTTTTCTCCATATTAAGAGCATCCCAGGCTGCCTCAAACTCTTCCTTCTTGATTTTAAACATTCCCTTTTCATCAGTATGTGCGTTAGTTCCACCAATCACCTTCTCAAGTTCTTTATCATTTAAAGTGTTCATTGGTCTGTCCTCCTCTATCCCTTTGATATATCTTTATACGAAGGTCACTGATTAGTGGCACAAAAGAATTATAAATATATTATAAAGTAAATTTGTCAGTCAATTTCTTAAATTATTCTAATATTTTCACGGATTTCCAGCCCTTGCATCACTTGAACTCAACGCACATCATGGTCAGATCATCGAACTGTTCCGCATCTCCCACAAACTCGCTGACTGCATCCCTTACATTTGTAAGAATCTGCTCAGGGCCTGCATTCATATCCTTATTCAGAGCCTGAAGCATACGTTCAGGGCCAAACATCTTAACATCAGCATTAGTAGCCTCCGGAACTCCATCTGTATAAACGAACAGCTTGTCGCCATGCTCTAGCTGTATCTCGTATTCCTTGTACTTAATTCCTTCCATTCCGCCTATTACGAAGCCGTGCTTATCCTTGAATATCTCAAAAGAGCCATCGGCGCGCTTGATTGCCGGATACTCATGGCCAGCATTGGCGCATGACAGTCTTCCTGTAGAAATCTCCAGAATTCCAAACCACACAGTTACAAACATCTCTGTTTGGTTGGAGCTTGAAAGAGCTTCATTAGTCTTGTTCAAGGTCTCAGCAGCAGACTGCCCCAGCATTGCACAGCTCTGAAGAATCACCTTGGATATCATCATGAAAAGAGCTGCCGGAATACCTTTGCCTGAAACATCAGCCATTACAAGTCCCAGATGGTCATCATCAATAAGGAAGAAGTCATAGAAATCGCCTCCTACCTCCCTTGCCGGATCCATCATGGCGTAGATGTCAAACTCAGGTCTGTCAGGAAATGGCGGAAAATCGTGTGGTAGCATACTAGCCTGTATCTGGGTTGCCAGGTTAAGCTCCGCTCCAATCCTCTCTTTTTCTGCAGTTGCACGCTGAATGTCAGAAATGTAAGTCTTCATTCTGTCAGTCATCTGGCCAAAAGAGGTGGCAAGCTCCTGAATCTCATCGCCGGTATTCTCATTCCACTCAAAGTCCAGATTCTCACCTTCGAGGTTATGAACCTTATCTGTTAAAAGAGTGATTGGCTTAACCAGATGTTTACTGAGGATATTGGAAGCTATAACAGTAATGATCGCCATAGCCACTATCATTCCAAACATTCTGACAAGAGCTCTTTTTATCAATTTCTGAATTGCAGAATATTCGTCGTTATGGCTTTCCTTAAGAGTTGCCAATAGCTTTTCATTTGGAGCCAGCACTGTCTTTTCAGGAATTATAGAAACCAGTGACCAACCAACTAGCTCAACTGGTGAATAAGCAAGGTAGCATTTAACGCCATCTATATCTAACAGTTCAAGTCCACTCTCTCCACTGGCAGCTTTGTGACCAAAGTCTGATAGTCCCTTATCATTTTCTTCTACAAGAACACTCTGGGGACTAAGCTGGCCTTCTTTCCTTGATGAGAATATAACCTTACCATTTCCATCGATGATGCAGGAATCACCTTCATCGCCGATTTTGGCGTTCATCATCATGTTCTCAACACCCTGAAGATAGAGGCCTGCTCCAGCTACGCCAACAAACTCTTTTCCCTTATAGATAGGAACTCCGCACATAATGGCCTGTTTGCCAGTGTCATAGTCTTCCTGAATATCTGTAAAGACAACGCTCTTCTCAGCCTTAGCCTTCACATACCAGGGGCGAAGTCTGGGATCCAGATACACGTAGTTGCCGTTTTCATCCCATCTTTCCTTGATGACAGGGCCTGCAAGAAGGACTATTCCTGTCTCTGTTCCGATATATGATGCTCCAAGCTCGTCATACTGGTTGTACATTGCAGTCAGATTGCCCTGAAGGCTTCCTATCATTGACAGTTCTTCAAGGATAGACTCATCCTCTGGATCTACACCCTCTGCATATACGAACTGGCCTTTCATTTTGCCAATTTCTGATTTATCTGGAATTGAAACTGTAGATTTTCCGTATTTCTCCGGATTGGTATAAATGTCCGTTGCTGCATCAGCGTTGATTGTTACTGTTCCTGCAAAGTCTGCGAACATTTCATTAAGAATATAGGCGCATCCAAGTGCTGTCGCACTAAGTCTCTCTGTTATCTGAGTACGTAGTGCCTCATCAGAGTATTCCTCCACCTGTCCACCTGTCTTTTCAGAATTACTAAGTGTGATATCTCTGATATTGATCAGCATCTGCATGGTAATGACGCCAAATAAGATCAAAAGAATTGAAGAAATGACCAGCATTATCTTCATGATTTTTTTCTTCATCAAATAGTCCCCTCATATTATTTGAATTAGAAATAACTATATTACATATAATTTTATCGAATATTATATATTTTTACAATGAAAAAAGCCCTTCACGCGGGCATTGCCCACGCAAAGGACTCTACAAACGCCTCTATTACTCGCTGATTGTGAACTGTCCAATGAGACTGTTGAGGGATTCTGACTGTTCGGAGAGTTCCTGTGATACAGCGCTGGACTCCTCGGCTGTAGCAGAGTTACTCTGCACAACATTAGAAATCATATCAATTCCCTTATCAATCTCATCCATACTCTGTGCCTGCTGCTCTGCAAGGTCGCCAGTCTGAATGATCATCTCTGTGATCTCCTCAACACTGTGCTGCATTGCGTCAAGAGCTTCTGTTGTCTCAGCTACTACAGAGTTACCATTGTTGATCTCATCCATGGTATCTGCAATGAGCTGATGTGTATTCTTGGCAGCTTCACTACTCTGATCTGCCAGCTTACCGATCTGATCAGCAACAACTGCAAAGCCTTTTCCTGTTTCACCTGCTCTTGCAGCTTCGATAGAAGCGTTAAGTGCAAGGAGTGATGTCTGCTTGGCAATTGCTTCGATAGAGTTAGTAACCTGCTCAATCTCAGCTGAAGCCTCTGTGATTCTTGTCATGGCATCAGTAACAAGATGCATCTTTCTGGCACTGGTCTCAGCGTTATCTCTAACCTCTGTTGCCATTGTCTTACTCTTCTCGGCAACCTCAGCAAGCTGTTTGGTCTGCTCTGTAACTGAATTAACAGATGCTGTAAGCTCCTCAACTGCTGCTGCCTGATCTGTTGAACCTTCTGCCAGGTCGTTAGCACCCTGTGACATGTTGATGGCACCCTGTGATACCTGCTGTGATGAATTACGAACTTCCAGAAGTGTACTACTGAGGTTCTCTGCGATATCATTAAGAGCATTTCTGATAGTAGCATAGTCACCGATGTAGAGCTTCTCGTTTCTTGAGCCAGCAGAGAAATCTCCGCCTGACATACGCTTAAGAGTCTCATCAATATCTTTTACGATGTCCTCAATGACATCTGTCGAATAAGTGATATCATCAGCAAGCTTGCCAAGCTCGTCCTCGGAATCGGTTTTTATCTTAACTTCCAGCTTACCCTTTGCCATATCATCTGCAGCCTTGGAGATTTCCTGAATCGGTCCAAGAATACTGCCAACAAGCGCTCCTCTTGCCTTAACCATGTAGAGAATCGCATTTATAACTATCAAAAGAGATATGACTGTCATTATCAGAACAGTAACAATAGCGAGAGTATAAGCAGACTTAGCCTGAGCCTTGGCTGAAATACCAATCTCCTTGAAGTCCTTAACAACTACCTTGATGGCTTCATTAATGTTGGCAACATAGAAATCATAGATTTCATCTTTGCTGTAACCAGCTCTGGACATTTCTTCCAACTTATCGTCAGCAGTGTCGATGTCCTTAATATGCTGATATACAGTAGTGAGGTCACCCTTATAAACCTTGGAAAGAGTATCAAGACCATCATTTAATTCCTGGAGCTTTTCCTCTACTCCTGCATACTGAGCATTTCTGTCATCATCATCATGTGCAGAAAGAGCCCACAGATAATACTTGGCAAGAGCCTGTATTGTGATTCTGATCTCGCCCTGCTGAGTATTCTGTTCATAATAGACGTTGTAGATATTATGCAGATTGAAAATAGCCAGGAAATCAATCAGGACAATTGCAGCAAAAATCATGATCAGGTTAGTCCTGAAATTGCCAAACACCTTTTTGAACTTGTCAGCTACAGGTAGTTTTCTAAATGACTCCTTGCTAAAAGAATCTTTTTTCTTAGCTGCGTCTGCCATATTATCCTCCTTAGACATAAAATTATCAGCCACAGGATTAAGTTTTCCTATAGCAATCTTTTATGAAATCTTGCGCTATTACAAATGTTATATCGTCTACTTATACATTATATTTTATGCAATTTTCCAATAAAATGTCATAAATATGTATAAATTTATATAAAATTTTGAGAAATAAGTATTGCTTATGTCATGCATAAAAAATATTGATTTTACTTATGGATGCTAACTTGATATTATTGTTATGGTCAGTAAATAGTGACCCGTAAATTTTTTTGATATCAGAGAGGGAAATGAAAATGGTAAAAGCAGTAGTAGGAGCTAACTGGGGAGATGAAGGAAAGGGTAAGATCACAGATACTCTGTCAGATCAGGCAGACGTTGTTATCCGCTTTCAGGGTGGTGCCAATGCAGGCCACACAATAGTTAATGATTATGGCAAATTTGCACTCCACACAATGCCATCTGGTGTATTCCATCAGAACATTATGAACATCATTGGTAACGGAGTTGCATTCGATATTACTAAGTTCATGAACGAACTTAATGAGATCACATCTAAGGGAGTTCCTGCTCCACAGATCATGATCTCTGACAGAGTACAGGTTATGATGCCTTATCACGTACTCTTCGATACACTTGAGGAAGCAAGACTTGCTGGTAAGAGCTTTGGTTCTACCAAGTCAGGTATCGCTCCTTTCTATTCAGACAAATACTCCAAGATTGGCTGGCAGATCAATGAGTTCTTTCAGGATGACGCAGCTATCAAGGAGAAGATTGCACGTGTTGCAGAGATCAAGGACGTTCTCCTTGTAAACTTATATCATTCAGATCCTATCGATCAGGAAGCTCTTTTCAACCAGATCGTTGAATGGAGAGAGCAGATTAAGCCTTACATCGGCAATGTAGCTCTTTATCTTGATAAGGCTATCAAGGAAGGCAAGACAATCCTCCTCGAGGGTCAGCTTGGAACAATGAAGGATCCAGACCACGGTATCTATCCTATGGTTACATCCTCATCACCTCTTGCAGCTTATGGTGCAATCGGTGCAGGTATTCCTCCTTATGAGATCAAGCAGGTTGTTACAGTATCCAAGGCTTATTCTTCTGCTGTTGGTGCTGGTGCATTTGTTTCAGAGCTCTTTGGAGATGAAGCTGAGGAGCTTCGTAGACGTGGTGGTGACGGCGGCGAGTACGGTGCAACTACAGGAAGACCCAGACGTGTTGGCTGGTATGACTGCGTAGCTAGTAAGTACGGCTGCAGACTTCAGGGCACAACAGATGTAGCTTTCACAGTACTTGATGTACTTGGCTATCTTGATGAGATTCCAGTTTGTGTTGGCTATGACATCGACGGCGAGGTTACAACAGAATTCCCTGTAACTCACCTTCTCGACAAGGCTAAGCCAGTTTACAAGACTCTTCCAGGTTGGAAGTGCGAGATCCGTGGTATCAAGAAGTACGAAGATCTCCCAGAGAACTGCCGTAACTACATCGAGTTCATCGAGGAGCAGATTGGTTACCCTATCACAATGGTAAGTAACGGCCCAGCTCGTTCAGATATTATCTACAGAGAGAGCAAGCTTTCTAAATAATATATTTGGAATAATAAATGGAGAAGCAGATTCAGGTTCTGCTTCTCCATATTTTTTATCTCTTATAGAATGTAATGTAATTGCCACGCTTTTGCTTACTCTCATACATCGCTGAATCAGCCTGTTTGTAGTAATCAGCAAAGGACTGACCATCATTCGGCCTACAGAAGGTTGCTCCAACGCTTATCTCCATCTTCCAGTCAGGCGCTTCCGGCACATGTATCTGTTCTGAATTCATGAAAAGACGATCTGCAACGATAAGACCAATATCCACTGTATCAACTCCTGACGCAAATACCATGAACTCATCTCCGCCAAGTCTGAATACGATATCAGAATCTCTGAAGGTCTCTGTAAGGCAATCTGCCATTGCGATAATCACCTTATCTCCAACATCATGGCCGTATGTATCATTGACCTTTTTAAAGTGATCAGCATCGACAATAAGGAGCATTCCCTTTCTTCCAGCTTCAAAGGCCTCGTAGAGTCGTATCTCGCCTCCGTTTCTGTTGAGTATCTTGGTAAGGGAATCCGTCTCAGCTTTTTTACGAAGCGCTTCCTGTCGTCTTCTATCTTCATCAATAGACTCTGTAGCCCAGATTACACGGGTTACATTGCCTTCCTCATCTCTTTCTCCTGCAATGAAATACATTCGAGTCCAATGATTATCAATATCAAGGAAATCGTGAGATATAGATTTATTGTCTTTTAATCTTTCTCCAAGAGTTGGGAAATTCATAAACTCTGCCAGCATGGCTCTGGAAGATTCCACCGCAATGCCTTCAGCTATCTCATCAACTCGTTCAAGCGAATATGGTTTAGCTGAAAGAATCTGAGTTAACCTTTCACTGACCCACATCTTATTAAGCTTAAGCTCTTTTAAATCCAGTATAGAAAGAGAAAGGTAAATATCTGCAATTGCAGCCAGCTCGCCTTCAAGCTGACTTCTTTCTCTGTGTTTTTTCTTATAAAGATGAATAGCTGCCCAGAATGAAATAAATACTATAGTAAGGACAAATATAGAATGAGCATATATAAATCCAATGGCTCCAAACAGCCTGCCCTCATCGAATACAAACACTGTATACCAGTCGTTATTAATACGTTTACTAAAAATAAATTTCTTATTGCGTCCTTTTCCTACAGAAAAGATGTTATTATGGGCTGCAGATACTCCTTTGAAAATGTCCACGTACTCATCGTTGATCTCCCTGGCATAATTTTTGCCAATCTGGCTCTCATCCGAATGTGCAACGACAAGTCCGTCCGCATCCAGCACCAACACTGCTTCCAGCTCTTTATATTTGACAAGATCCGCATCTTTTTCCTGAATACTATCCAGGTAAAAGTCCATAGAAATAACGCTTTCTTTATCACTCAGGAGCCTACTGACAGACATCATGACCATTCCTGTCTGCACATTGACATAAGGCTCTACATAAGTAATATCCCCGTCAGCCTTTACAGCATCTATGTACCAAGGCCTGCTCGTAGCAACATAGTCACCTGGCGGAAGCCAGCCTGATCCATCAATGTACTCTCCTCGTATATAGCCATATATTCCAGTAGCATTACTCTCAATTATCTCTGAATAAACATCCGTTTCCTTAACCAGATAGTTTTTGATGTCTTCATTGGTGGCGCCTTCTTCCATCATAGTCTCAACGCCCTGAGACGAGAAAATTACAGCATCCCTTGGAAAAGAAAGATAGTACTCTATCTCCTGGGACAAAGTAAGAACTTCAGAATTCCACATGTTAATAGTACTTTGCCTTGTAACGATGTAGAGTCTGACAAAAAGAGCAAATATCACGAATGTACCTGCTACAGCAATGAATATTATGACCAGATAATCTTTATCTATGTCTGGCTTTTTATTTTTTTGAGGGTATTTATCCATTTATCACCTATGATTTCTCTAGAAAATTCCCCATTTATCAGCCATGTATATGAACCCAAATTCGCGAAAATATTATAACATATCGATAATAATGAATCAAAATAATGTACAATTCAAAATATTCTTTTTCACTAAAAATCATACAATCACTAATTGCAATGACGGCTGTTGAATAATATAATAAAATGTGAAATATTTTAATTGTATTTAAAGTTTTAGATTTTCCTAAAACATTTTTCTCTAAATTGTATGACGGGGAGTTATTATGCTACACATTAAAAATCTTGACGAGGGATTAGAGCTCTTTAAGGCTCTGGGATCTGATATCAGAATCGAAATTATCAATATACTTCTGAAAGAAAGCGGAATGAACATGAATGAGCTGGCCAAAAAGCTCAAGATTACTAACGGTGCTCTGACAAGCCATATCCGTAAGCTCGAGGAATGTGGAATCGTCACTGTTTCTGCTGAAGGCTCCGGTCATGGTAACCAGAAATTCTGCTCTGTAAATCTTGATAAGATTCTGATTGATATTCAGGATGCTCCTGTACCCACCAACGTTTACAGCGCTGAGATCAAGGTTGGTCATTTCAATGACTACGAGGTATACCCTACCTGTGGCCTTGCTTCCAGCAAGAATCTAATTGGCGAAGTAGACGACACCAGATACTTTGCCCATCAGGACCGCTTTGATGCAGATATACTGTGGTTTACAAGAGGCTATGTCGAGTATGGCATTCCTAACTTTATCCCTGTTGGCCAGCAGATTGACGAAATCTGTATTTCAGCTGAGCTTAGCTCTGAGGCCCCAGGAGTCAATAATGTATGGCCTTCAGATATTTATTTTTCCCTCAATGGAACAGAGCTTGGAACCTGGACTTCACCTGGGGATTTTGGCGATGTTAAAGGTATCTTTACCCCCGATTGGTGGTTTCCTAATTGGAACCAATATGGTATGCTCAAAATGCTGGTGATAGGTCACAAAGGCACATTTATCGACGGCATTATGATCTCCAAGGTTACGATTGACGACCTTGCTCTCACATCCAAGAGCAGTCTGAAGCTAAGACTTGAAGTTCCTGAGAATGCCAAGAATGTGGGTGGCCTTACAATTTTTGGAAAAGGATTTGGCAATTACAATCAGGACATCAATGTTAAGATTGCCTATAGCCCCATAGAATAAATGAGCAGGTATATTACAATAGGAATTCTGGCACATGTAGATGCCGGTAAAACAACACTTTCAGAGGCGCTTTTGTACACCTCTGGAGCAATCAGGAAACTTGGCCGCGTGGATCACAAGGATGCTTTTCTTGACAGCTATGAGCTTGAGAGATCACGCGGCATTACTATATTCTCCAAACAGGCAGTTTTTCAGCACGGCGATATTTCTTTTACCCTGCTGGATACTCCTGGTCACGCCGACTTCTCCCCTGAAATGGAGAGAACTCTTCAGGTCCTTGATATGGCCATTCTGGTCATCAGTGCTGCTGATGGCGTAACCAGCCAGGCAAGGCTCCTATGGAAGCTCCTTGATCACTACAAGGTTCCCACAATCATTTTCGTTAATAAGATGGATCAGCCAGGCGCAGACAAGGCTCAGATTCTTGCTGGGTTAAAAGAAAATCTCAGCAGCCACTGCGTTGATTTTGGTATGGACTCAGAAAATCTGGATGCTTCTGATTTGGATGTATCTGCAAAAGAAAGACTATGTTCATTTATCCAGAATCCCGAGATACAGGAAGAGCTTGCTGTATGCGATGATGAGCTGCTTGCAGAATTCCTGGAAGGCCATGTCGTTACTAGTGATGAGGTCAGAAGTCTTGTGAATTCCCGCAAGTGTTATCCATGTCTTTTCGGCTCTGCCCTTAAGCCCTATGGGGTAAAAGAGCTGCTGGATATGTTAAGTAAATTTGCAGATGCTACCAATAACGTCAACGATAGTTTCTCTGCCCGTGTATATAAGATAAGCCGTGACTCCCAGGGAAACAGACTGACACATATGAAGCTTCTGAGCGGAAGTCTCAAGGTAAGAGACGTGATTCAGGATGAGAAGATAGATCAGATCCGCCTTTTTTCAGGAGACAAATTTGAATCGCTTCCTGAAGCAACAGCTGGAATGATTGTTGCAGTGTCAGGCCTATCTGGAACAAGAGCCGGAGAAGGCCTTGGCACGCTTGCCGGCGCAGTATCTACAGAGGTTATTCAGCCTATTTTATCATGCGCTCTCATCCTTCCAGAGGAAGTCGACACTATTTCTTTTTATAAGAAGATTAAGGTCTTGGAAGAGGAAGAACCTATGCTCCTTGTATCTCTCCACGAGACAACAGGCGAGATCATGGTGCAGATCATGGGCGATGTTCAGAAAGAGATTCTCCATCACCTGATTCAGACTCGCTTTGGAATAGATGTCAGATTCGGTCAGGGACAGATCGTATATAAAGAGACAATTGCAGGCCCCGTCGAGGGTGTCGGCCACTTTGAGCCCCTAAGGCACTACGCCGAGGTACACCTTCTTCTTGAGCCAACTGAACCAGGAAGCGGTATTTCTTTTGACAACAAATGCTCTACCGATCAGCTCAATCTCAACTGGCAGAGGCTCATATTGACTCACCTCCAGGAGAAGAAGCACGTGGGTGTCCTCACTGGCTCTGAGATTACAGATATGAGGATCACTCTTTTAACAGGAAGAGCTCATGAAAAGCACACAGAAGGCGGTGATTTCAGACAAGCCACCTACAGAGCAGTCAGACAGGGACTTATGGAGGCTCAGTCTGTTCTGCTTGAGCCTATGTTTGATTTTAGAATCGAAGTTCCACAGGAGAACGTTGGCCGCGTCCTTACTGATATCCAGAAAATGAACGGCACTGTGGGCCTTCCAGATATAGAAAACGGCAAATCCGTAGTAACAGGCACTGTTCCAGCAGCGTGCCTCTATGACTATGCCCAGGAGCTCAAGAGCTATACCCATGGCGAGGGCGTGTTGTCCACAACGCTTAGTGGCTATGCACCATGTCATAACACCGAGGAAGTTCTCGAGGCGCGAGGCTACTATCCAGAGCTTGATACAGCTAATCCAGCATCCTCAGTATTCTGCTCTCACGGCGCAGGAACTATTATTCCTTGGGATGAAGTGCGCTCTCACATGCACCTAGAAAGCGCCTGGTCTCCTGACAAGGGAATAACCGTAGGCACTGACCTTACCGACAACATCGACATGGAGGCCCTCAAAAAGCTCCAAGCCAAGAGCACTCGTAAGACTACTGATAACAGAACCTTTGATGAGATAGAAAGAGACCTTCGTTTTGCTGAAAACGAGCTCAAAGATATATTCGAGAGAACCTACGGAACCATCAAGCCAAGATACGTAGAAAACGAGGAAGACAGAAAGCGCTATGCGCGCCAGGATGCAGAAAGAGCAAGACAGGAAGCCATCGCTCAGGGGTTGATCAATCCAGAAGAGGCTCCGGAAGTTACTCTTTCAAATAAAAAGCTAAATAGTAAGAAGGAACAACGCCTTGCTGAGCGTCAGAAGGAATACCTTCTGGTTGATGGCTACAACGTCATCTATGCAAGCGATGAGCTTAAGAGCCTTGCTACCACTGACCTGAAGGCTGCAAGAGATGCTCTTATAGATAAGCTTGTTAATTTCCAGGGCTACCGAAGAGAACAGGTAATCCTCGTATTTGACGCCTACAGAGTCCGCGGAGGCACAGAACACCTCGAAGATCACGCCGGGCTATCTGTTATCTACACCAAGGAAGCAGAAACTGCCGATCAGTACATAGAAAAGGCCGCCCACGAAATCGGCAAGAAATACCGCGTAACTGTCGCCACTTCCGATGCCATCGAACAGGTCATCGTCATGAGTAGTGGCGCCATCAGACTCTCCGCAAGAGAATTCTGGGAAGAAGTAGCACACACCGAAGGGCAGATTAGGGAACACTTTTGAGCATGAATTCAAAACTCGCTGTTGTTATAAATCGAATATGGGCAGATTTCCGCAAAAACTGGCAGTTTATCGTGATAGTCCTAGGCTGGTGGATAGCAATGAATCTTATCTTCCACCACACCTGCCCAGTTGTACTGCTATGTGGCTATCCCTGCCCAGGATGCGGGATCACAAGGGCTTTTTTCTCGTTCTTTACCCTTCATCCCATCAGGGCGTTTCAGTATAATCCAACTTATCCTCTTTGGTTACTGGTTATACTTGCTGCTATATGGGTTCGATACATCAAGGGCCAGAGCCTAAAACGGCTCTACTACCCTCTTCTTTTTACTGCTGTGATTACGCTAGCCGTCTATATTTATAGAATTGTATTTCTTTTCCCTGGAACCGAGCCCATGGTTTATGTTCCTGGGAATCTCTTTGAACTTATCCGCTCTGCACTTTAACTAGTTATTTAGCCGCAATCTGGGAATTAGCCACAATTCGGCTAAGCATTTTGGGCCTACTTTTTGCCTTGTTTAGCCGCATATGTTATATTCTATGAGTTTCGGCTAATGCCTGCAGCATACATCATTAGCCGCAAATACTTAAATTACAATTTTCGGCTAATATTGTTTTCGCCATCGTTAGCCGAAATAAGCTAAAAATGGCCTCTGCGGTTAATTCACCCACCAAACATAGCAAAATGTTTTAGCCGCAACTATCAATAATCTCAAATGCGGCTAATAATCACCCCAAAAGCTTCACAAACATAAAAGCTTCACAAACATAAATGCTTCAAAAACATAAATGCTTCAAAAACAAAAAACCTGGCATCTGAGGTCATACCTCAAATGCCAGGTTCAACAATTCTCATATTAAATCATTCACATAAGAATCCTTACGCGAAAGCCTGCGCAACAAATATTTACACAATATTACGCATTGTGCTCGAGAAGGTAGTCGTTAAGAGCATCAACGATCTCTTCGCCGTCAATTCCGTGAACAGCGCATGCCTCAGCAAGTGACTCCATCTGAGAAGCCGGGCAGTGGATACATCCCATTCCGCACTCCATAAGGAACTGTGCAGCAAGAGGATGCTTAACAATAAGATCACCTACAAGCATATCTGCAGTAACGAGAGTGCCCTCGTTCTTAAGTTCTTCACTCATCTTATATTCCTCACTTTCTGTATCATTACCAAAGAATAAATCCTTTAAAAATCCCATAAATGTTTCCTTTAAAGATAAACTTTAAATTGCACAAAATGTATTTTACTCTCTTGCTTATGGATTTGCAAGTATGTTTTCAAACGTGTATAGTCTGGAATCTCCGGTTCTCATGATACGAGTATCCTGGTTATAACCAGTTCCAGCGAAGTTAGGATTAAGAGCAAGACCATGATTATTAAGAGCTGCTCCTGTAGCGACAGCCTTCTGCTCTTCGCCGTTTAAATGTACAACCTTGTCCATGATGTTGTGGATGATACCATCCTGTTTAACATGAACAGGTGCGATTGTATTAACAAGGCTTCCAAAATCCTTGAGATTAAGCGGAACAACGCGGTTTGTTACATTGTAGAGCTTATCCTCAGAAAGACCCTTACACTTGATCTTGCGATAATCATTATTAGGTCTTGAGCCCTTCTCTACAGCAAATGCGACAGCTCTATTCGCATCCTTGCTGACAATCATATATCCATAATCAGGGAGTCTATAGTAATCACCGAACTGGAAAACCTCTCTCCACTTCTTGTAGAACTCTACCTGACCAGCAATAACCTTCTTGTCTGAATCAGACATCTCGCAAAGATTAAGCTCATAGCCAAAGCATCCAGGGCATGCAATCTCAAATCTTGTCTCAAGAGGCACTGTATTAAGTGTCTGATGGTTAGGACATGCAGAAACATGCGCGCCAACTGTACTTGCAGGGTATCCATAGCTATAGCCTCTCTGGATATCAAGTCTGCAGAAAGCATCAGTATCATCGCTTCCCCAAATCTGAGGGAAGTAACTGAGGATACCAAGATCAAATCTATTACCACCAGCAGAACAGCCCTCGAAAAGAATCTCTGGGAAGCTCTCTGTGAGTTCCTTCATAATACGATAAAGGCCGATGTAGTATCTGTGCTGGAATTCGCCCTGTCTGTCAGCAGGAAGTGAAGCTGAGAATCTGTCTGAGAAGATTCTGTTCATATCCCACTTAACGTAAGCTACATTACCTGCGGAAAAGACCTTCTTCATGGCGTCAATCACATAATCCTGAACCTCTTCTCTGGAAAGATCAAGGTTCATCTGATTACGTCCTGTTGAATGTGGCTTACCAGGAACAGCTACAGCCCAATCAGGATGTGCTCTGTACAGATCACTATCCTCGTTGACCATTTCAGGCTCAACCCAAAGGCCAAACATAAGGCCAAGGTCATTTATCTTATCAGCAAGCTCCTTGATTCCTCCAGGGAGCTTTTTCTTATTCTCATACCAGTCGCCAAGTGAAGATGTCTCATCATTACGCTTGCCAAACAAGCCATCATCCATTACAAATAGCTCAATACAGCACTTCTTGGCCTCTTTGGCAAGAGATACAAGTGAGTTCTGAGTAATATCAAAGTATGAAGCCTCCCAGCTGTTGATAAGGATTGGTCTAGCCCTATCTCTCCAAGAGCCTCTTACGATATGCTTACGAACAAAATCCTGCATACGAATGCTCATGCCATTATAGCCCTGAGAAGAGTATGCCATAACAGCCTCTGGGGCCTCAAATTTGCTACCAGGAGTAAGAAGCCAGTTAAATCCTACCGGCTGAATTCCGCACACGAATCTGCTCATATTCTTGGCATTTGAAGAAAGAGCTTCGTAGTGGTTACCACTATACACAAGGTTAAAGCCATAGCATTCGCCGTGGTTCTCATCTGTATCGAGGTCACTTACGATTACAAAGGGATTGGATCTGGAACCTGATTCGCCTGCTGCAAGCTCCTCGCATACTACCTTGCCACCTGTGCATACGCTCTCATGAATTCCCATCTCATCTGCCCATCTGCCATGGAAGGATGTGAATTTAAGAGAAGGAGTATCGAAATCAATCTGTGTACTAAGGATTCTGTCGATTCTAACATCCTTGTCACTTTCGTTGTGAAGCACTGCACTTCTCGTAATGACATCACTGTCAGTAAATACGGAGTAGATCATTTCAAGGCTTGTGCCATATCCAGGATCCTTCAAGGTGATAATAAGCTGCTGAGTCTTATCTCTCTTAGCAGCGCTATCACTTGAAACATCTGCATCGTCATAAGATGACGGAAGTGTCTTAAGTGCCTTTTTGCCATCTGTGACCTTCATACTATAGTACTGGAAATCCACAGTAGTATTGCCATCAGCATAAGTGAGCTCAACGAATGGCTCTCTGATGTCACCCTTACCAAAAGAGGACATCTCAAGGCCAAGCATCTCAAGGAAAGTATCCTTGTGCTCAGCTGAGTAAATGTTCATATTACCGCCGCCGTGGTAATGCTTGGGCCCAATGGCATCAGCTATAGCCACAAGACCGTCCTTGCCATTTTTGAAGGCCTGCTCAAGGTCTCCTGCCTCAACTGCCTTCTGATAGCACTCCTTGGAAATTATAGAGCTGCCAAAATGGATATGCTCTAAATGTCCTGAATTAGTTCTTCTAAATAAATAAGATGTATTCGCTGTCTGCAGCAAAAAGATGTTACCATCTGCGTAAATCAATTTCTAAAACCTCCAAATAAAACTTCTACAAAAATGTCGAACCAGGCTCTCACAAAGCCTGATCACCCATCCAATCTGAATGTCACGCCTTGATTCCATTGATGATGACATTGATCATCATATTAAGAGAATCCTCATAGCTGTACTCTGTGCGAGCAAGCTCCTCAGAACTAAGGAACTTCTCGATAGCGCCCTCAACCATAAGCTTGATGAGCTGAATAGGAACTCTTTTGATAAGTCCCTGATCCATAGCCTGATTAAGAAGCTTTTCTGTCTCACCCCAGTCGCTCTCTACCCTCTCGGCTACCTTCATGTAAACCTTAGGATATTTCTCTTTTAACTGATAAACTCTTCTAAAGTCGATATTCTTGTAGTTATCAGGAAGACAAACAATAAGCTTGGAAATCTTGTCAACAAGATCAAGAGACTCGTCTGCTACAATCTCAGCCTCCTTCTTCTTGATGGCAGAAAAACCATAATCAACAGTGGCAAAGAACAGCTCGTCCTTGTCGTCAAACTCCTTGTATATAGTCTTCTTACTGATATGAAGCTCTCTGGAAATATCATCCATTGTGAACTTCATTCCTTTCTCATTGAACTGGTCTATAACCGCGTCCATTATCTGCTTTCTTGTCTCTTCCATGTAACCCTCCTTGTGTTTGCATTCCCCTCGCCATGTTTACGCAAGTGTTATTCTTTCCTTACCCCAACTACAAATTTCTTTATCACATTTCTGCGAGTACCTTAACAAGATACTCCCAAACATTCGCTGTTGATTTAACTGAAAGCTTCTCCCCTGTTGAGTGAATGTCCTTCATATCTGGTCCGATTGAGATACAGTCGAGATTCTCAATCTTCTCACTGAGGATTCCACACTCAAGACCTGCATGGATAGCCTGAAGCTGTGGTGCCTTGCCATACATGTTCTGGTAAACCTTGACCATGTGGTCGCGAAGCTCTGAGTGCTGTCTGTACTTCCAGCCTGGGTACTCTCCGCTTACTGAAATCTCTGCGCCGAAAACCTCTCCGATAGTAAGAAGCTTATTTATCAGTACCTTCTTGGAAGACTCTACGCTACTACGAACTGACTGCTCGAGAGTAACAACATCGCCCTCTGTCTTGATGATTCCAAGGTTGAGTGATGTCTCTACAAGGCCAGCTACCATTGCACTCATAGCCTGTACTCCATCTGGCATTACTGTTATCATCTTGGCAAGTTTTTCTGTAGACTTGGAATCAAACGCCTTAACGCTGGCATTTCCCTCTTCCTTGGCAAAAGAAATCTCTAAGCCTTCATCCTTACCTTCAAGCTCTCCCTTAACCTCCTGAAGAACTCTATTTACAATGCTCTCTGCCTTATCTGCAGCGCTTCCGTCTACAACAAAAGACAAACTTGCTGTTGAAGGAATAGCGTTATCTGCAACACCGCCCTCGATACTGATGAGGCTTACAGGCATCTCTTTAGAAACTTCAGCAAGTACTCTGCCTGCGATGTGGTTGGCATTTCCTCTTCCGCACTTGATCATCTCACCTGAGTGACCACCAAGAAGCCCTGAAATAGCTACGCTGCACTTAGCACCATTAACCTCAGCCTGTGCCATAGGAAGCTTGGAATAAACTCTTGCTCCGCCAGCACAACTTGTAATGAATACGCCTTCCTCTTCGTTGTCGATATTGATCATTCTCTTGCCAGCAAGTCCAGAAAGATCAATAGCTGCTGCTCCAAACATTCCAGTCTCTTCGTTAGTTGTGATCACAACCTCAAGTGGTGGATGAGGGATCTCTTTTGAATCAAGAAGTGCAAGGCAGTAAGCCACAGCGATACCATCATCACCGCCAAGGCTTGTACCCTCTGCCCATACATACTCGCCATCTGTCGCTATACGAAGTCCATCTGTCTTCATATCGATGTCGCAGCTATCTTCCTTAACTGCAACCATATCCATATGGCCCTGAAGAATAACTGGCTCTTTATCCTCATAGCCTGCTGTTCCTGGAGCCTTGATGATTACGTTGAGCTCTGAGTCCTGAGTAACCTCATAGCCTCTTTCCTTGGCAAAAGAAACAAGATAGTCGCTTATCTTCTGAAGATTTCCTGAGCCGTGTGGGATATTGCAAAGCTCCTCAAAAAAATGAAATACTTCCTTGGGCTGTAAATTATCAAATACTGCCATATATATTCACCTCGTTGATATAAAAACTATTAGTAAATCAATAATTATCTTCCTGCAAAATAAAAAATGCAGATGCATCATATACTCGATACCCCTACATTTTATCCTATAAAAACTATTAATACAATAAAAGTTTCCAGAATAAATTTCATTCTGGAAACTTTTTATTTCTTACAAAAATCTCTATCAAAAATGATTAAGCGATCTTCTCTTTTGCAAGCTCTGCAAGTGTCTTGAATCCGTCTGGATCGTTAACTGCAAGCTCAGCAAGCATCTTTCTGTTGATGTCTACGCCTGCAAGCTTAAGACCATGCATCATGTTGCTGTATGAAAGACCGTTGATTCTAGCTGCAGCGTTGATACGTGTGATCCAAAGAGATCTCATGTCTCTCTTCTTCTGCTTACGACCAGCGAAAGCTGATGTAAGTGCTCTCATAACTGACTGCTTAGCAACTCTATACTGCTTAGATCTAGCTCCTCTATAGCCCTTTGCAAGCTTTAATACTCTATTGTGCTTCTTCTTGGCATTTAATGCGCCTTTAACTCTTGCCATTGTAAAATCCTCCTAAATTAATCTAATACTACTGGTACTACCGAAAACCTAACGCGAAACTAATTAAGCGTAAGGAAGAATGCTCTTCATTGCCTTTACATTAGTAGCGTCAACGAGTCCAGCATGTCTAAGATTTCTCTTTCTCATTGTGGACTTCTTTGTTAAGATGTGGCGCTTGTACGCTTTGTTTCTCATGAGCTTGCCTGTGCCTGTAACCTTGAATCTCTTGGCAGCAGCTCTCTTTGTTTTCATCTTTTGCTGCATAACTAAATCCTCCTGTGAATCTAAATAATTTTCTCTGCTATATGATATCGGATTGCCAGGATTATTAAGTGCAATCCAGAAATAGCATATATATTTTCAACCAACGAATTGGTGAAAAATCAGTTCTTCTTCTCGGTAAGGAACATTGTCATGCTACGTCCCTCAACCTTAGGCTGTTTCTCGATAACAGCGATATCTGAAAGTGCCTCAGCAAAGTCTGTAAGGATATGTACGCTTGCTCCCATGTGAGCCATCTCACGTCCGCGGAAACGAAGTGTTACCTTAACTCTATTTCCTTTCTCAAGGAATTTCTTAGCCGCATTAACCTTTGTGTTCAGATCGTTGGTATCAATGTTAGGTGAAAGTCTGATTTCCTTAATCTCAACAGTCTTCTGTTTCTTCTTGGCTTCCTTCTCTTTGCGAAGCTGCTCATACTTGAACTTACCGTAGTCAACAACTCTGCAAACAGGTGGCTTAGCTGTAGGAGCAATCATAACAAGGTCAACGCCCTCTTCATCAGCTACGTTTCTAGCATCCTGAATGGACATTACTCCAAGCTGCTCGCCGTCGATACCGATAACTCTTACCTCTTTAGCTCTGATCTGATCGTTAATAAATAATTCGCTAATGGCTTTATACCTCCAAACAATAAAAAGAAAAAATAAAAAAGTGGATACACTTGCAAATGTATCCACATAGAATCATAATCAAACACAAACTTGTTGTATTTAAAAAAGATATTAACGCCTGCTAGCTACGCCGCAGGGTGAGAGTGGATACTCTGCTTGGTTATCAAATACTGTGATAATATAACACGACAGTATTGTTTTGTCAACACCTCAATGCTATAATTACTTTTCGTATGAAAAAACTACATTAGGGGTGTATTTGACAATAAAAAAAGACTTTTATGTACCACAATTTTGTTTTCACTTTTTCTGATGAGCGGATGTGGCAAGAACACAGGCACATTCAGCCAGGGCTGATCACTTAAACATACGAGGATACTTGTTTATACAGGTATCCTCTTTTTTATTGCTTCATTTTTGATGATTACTGGACTGTAGACGGTAAGATCATCACTTTTCCTTACAGTAATCATGAAGAATTCACCATGTCTAACACGCTTCCTACGGTCTATGGAGATCAGATTCTTGTTCTTCGCTGCTACTATGACCACTTTACAGTATCAATTGATGGCACAGAGATTCTTGAAGACCGCCCAAACAAATTGTTTGGCCACGAAACAAACGTTGGTAAAAAAGAAATCTGGATACCTCTTTCTGCTGATTTTACCGGAAAGACTATATCCATCAAACTCAATATGCAAAAAGCCCTATATGGCTCTGAGCTTACAGAAGGCTTTATAACAACGCGCTCTGGCTATGGAATAATGCAGATGAAGAGCAATGTTCCCTCTATTGTTCTGTTCGTATTGTTCACAGTCACTGGTATTTGCGAAGTCATAGTATCTGCCTTCTTTATAGTATTAAAGCCCGCATAGTAATCATGCGGGCTTTTTGTATGTTTAGATATTTATGCTTTATTAGCCAGTGGCCTGAAGATTGTCATCCTTCCAGTCCAACCAATTATCCTGGCAACGATAACTCCAAGGATTACTCCGCAGCTATCAATGAGAACATCTCTTTTCTGAGGGCTTCGCCCAGCTACAAAGGATTGGTGATATTCATCTAGTCCAGCGAAAGCTATACAAAAGCCTCCTGCCAGAATCACAAGCCACAAGCCTCTGATTCCATATACATAAAGCGGAAAAGCTACTGTAATCGCCAGCACAAAATACTCAGTAAAATGCGCTGTCTTTCTGATGTAGTACTGTGACTTCTCAGAAAGCTGCTCAATTCTCTGCAAACTCCAGCCCTTGTCAAAGGTCTCATTGGCAACTGAGAAGACTTTAACTCCAACCTGAAAGCTTAGTTCCGAGCTTGCATCTGCATCCTGCCCAGAGAAAGTAAATATCAGAAACATCATCATGATTGCAGGTACAAAAGATAAAGGCTTAAGTACGAATCGCAATGTTTGTTTAATATATAAAAGAAAATACTTCATATAATAACTATCTAATCCTTATTACTGCCTGATTATTTCTTACTATTTTTCATCGACTTACTTGAAGTCTTTTTGCCCTTATCCTTATCAGACTTCTTCTCTGTCTTGCCCGATTTCTTGCCCTTAGCAGGCTTCTTGGCAACACTGTAGCCGAACTTACCAAGCTTCTCGCCAAGCATAAAATACTCACCGTGAGAATAAGCAACAAGCTTAGCCTTACCAAGGTCAAGTCTTCCCTTGTCGTCCATGAGCTTTTCATCAACAGAAACGCTCACAACCTCTGCAATAAACATATCGTGAGTTCCAAGCTCTACTATCTGCTTGACCTTACACTCGATATTTACTGGAGCTTCTGTGATTCCAGGAGCTGATATCTTCTGTGAAGGAAGGGGAGTCAGCTTCATCTCTTTGAATTTATCATAGTCGCGACCTGAGCGAACTCCGCACCAGTCAGCTGCATATGCAATGTTCTTACTGGTGAGATTAACTACAAACTCGCCTGTTTCCTTGAGAATATCGTAGGAGTATCTCTCTTTTCTCACAGAAATAGAAAGCATGGCAGGATCACTACAAATAGTGCCTGCCCATGCTACTGTTATTATGTTAGGTTTCTCGCCCTCTCTCTGGCAGCTCACCATTACTGGTGGTGCTGGATAGAGCATATTTCCAGGGCGCCATACTTCTTTAGACATTAAACTACCTCTTTTACCTGGTCAAAAGATAATCAGAGATCTTTAACAACCTGCTCCATCTCAGTGATAGCTTCGCCAAATACAGCAAGTGCTGCATCGATAGGTGCCTTAGTTGTAAGATCAACACCAGCAATCTTGAGAAGGCTTACTGGATCCTGTGTGCATCCGCTTGAAAGGAACTTCTTGTACTGCTCTACTGCTGGAGCACCCTCCTTGAGGATTCTGTCAGCGATAGCAACTGCAGCTGCAAAGCTAGTAGCGTACTGATATACATAGAAGTTGTAATAGAAATGAGGAATTCTGCACCACTCCCATCCAATCTGTGCATCTGAAATCATATCTGCGCCAAAATACTGCTTGTTAAGGTCAAGGTATACGTCATAAAGTGACTCTGCTGTAAGAGGAGTTCCTGCCTCTGCCATCTCGCAGGTCTTGCGCTCGAACTCTTCGAACATTGTCTGACGGAACATTGTGCCCTTGAAGCTGTCAAGGAAGTGGTTGATGATAAATGCCTTCTCCTGCGCGCTTTCTGCATGATCCTTCATGTAGTGATAAAGAAGTACTTCGTTAGTTGTAGATGCAACCTCAGCTACAAAAATCTTGTAATTAGCATCAACGATTGTCTGAGCCTTGTTGGAGTACCATGTATGCATTGAGTGGCCCATCTCGTGAACAAGTGTAAATACATCATCAAGAGTATCGTTGTAGTTAAGGAGCATGTAAGGATGTACATCATAAACGCCTGAAGAATAAGCGCCGCCTCTCTTACCCTCGTTCTCTACTACGTCGATCCATCTGTTCTCATATGCCTCTTTTACCACATCAAGATAGTCCTCGCCGAGAGGTGCAAGAGCCTTAAGAGAGAGCTCTTTGGCCTCCTCATAGGAAACCTTCATGTCGTAGTCAGCGAGCATTGGAACGTATACGTCGTACATGTGGAGCTCGTCTACACCAAGGAGCTTCTTACGAAGTGAAACATACTGGTGCATCTTGCTCATGTTGTCGTGAATTGACTCAAATAAGCTGTCGCAAACAGCAGGTGAAACGTCGTTGCCATCTACTGCTGCCTCGAATGCTGAATTGTACTTGCGGGCCTTAGCCTCGAAGATACGGCTCTTAACTTCGCCGTCGTACATAGCAGCCCAAGTATTCTTGAACTCCTCATATCTGCCATAGAAAGCCTCAAAGCTTGCCTTTCTAAGGTCTCTGTCCTTGGACATCTGTGTTGGAACAAATCTTCCGTTTGAAAGCTGAACCTCTTCGCCCTTGGAATCCTTAACTGAAGGGAACTTGAGGTCTGCGTTTGAAAGCATTCCGTACGCCTTCTGTGATGCACCCTGCATCTCGCCAGCGCTTGCAAGAAGCTGCTCCATCTCACTTGAGAGCATGTGATCTTTAAGTCTTCTGATCTCGCCGATCATTCTCTTATATCTGCCAAGGTCTGGTGTCTGAGCATAGAACTTCTCAAGCTCCTCATCAGAAATAGCCAGAACTTCTGGGCTGATGTAAGCTGACTTCTCAGCAGAGTACATGTAAGCAGACATTGCTCTCTGCTTCATTCCCTGATACTTGCCATTGGCTGTATCCTGGTCTTCTCTCATGTGCGCATAACCGTGAACTCTGTCGATGTAGAGGTTAAGCTCCTCATCAAGCTTCATTACAGCAAGAAGGTTCTCGCTGCTGTCAGCAAGCTTACCTGCATAAGCTGCAATCTTGTCTGAAAGCTCATTGATCTTATTAAGCTCTTCCTCCCACTTCTGTTCATCATCATAAATATCCTCAAGTCTCCATTTGAGCTCAAGGGCTACTTCGTCACGCTTAGGTAATCTGTCCTGCATTTGTTATACCTCTCTTTTCCTGTATTAGCCAATTAAGTGGATATCAATCTGGTAATATCCTGCGAATATCTCCATCCTCTACTATGAGGGGCATGAACTTCGAGCCCTTTATTCCAAGCTCAGTAAGCTCCTCATCGATCTTCTTGTCTGAATAGTCGTAGGTGTTCAAAAATACGCTGTTTATGCCATTTGCAAACGCAACACCGACGTCGCTACAAAGATCATTTCCTATCATAACACACTTCTCAGAAATAAGGCTATTATCCTTTATCAGCTTTTCCAGAAATTCTCTCTGAGGCTTCTTGATGCCCTTATCTGACGAGATAAAAATGTCGTCAAAATAGTCTGTGAGCCCCGCTACCTCCAGCTCTTTCTCCGTAAAGGCGCGCTGCGCATTAGACAAAAGAAATATGCCCTTGCCTGATTTCTTGAGTTTATCCATTGTTTCAATTACGCCCTCGTAAACTACAAGCTTATCGCGGGAAACCTCTCTGAAATACACGCATAGCTGGCGGATTTCTGGAGAGTTTGCAAATGCTATAGGATCACAGGTAACAATATCTGATTCGTCTTCTGGCCCCTCAAGGATCAGTCTCACCCACACATCTTCAATCCTGATTTCAGGCCATCTTGCTCCATTTTTCTTCTGAAGCTTATTCTCTTCATCCTTGCAGATTTCGAGATATCTTTTCCTAAGAGACTTGGAAGTGTACTTAGAGCCGTATTCCTTTTCCAGGTACAGCGCCATCTTCTCCCACAGCTCTGGCTGCTCCTCATCAGTATGTATGTCGATGAGAGTTCCATATAAATCAAAAATATAGTTGTCGAATTCTTTTTTCATAAACTCCTCGAAATGTAACTGTACTCATACAGTATATCTTAAACTATCACATCATCTTACTGACATGATACTCAATCACTCGATCACAACAATTCCATAAGACGGAATTGTAAGTGTTGTTCCCTCAAGAGTGCTCGCCTCTTCACCCACATTGATCTGATATGCAAGCGTTGGTTTGTTTCCTGTTCCGCTCCACTTGGAGAGGTCAATAGCCTTGGACTCTTTGTCATTATTGATGAGCACCAGAATTGGCTCGTATTCAGCATCTGCGCCAGACTCGCCAATTACCGGATTCTCTGGTGTCATAGTCCTGACGAATGCTCCAAGATAATCATCAGAAAGCTCCTCTACAGGAACAGTCTTGCCCCTTGCAATAACAGGGAAAGTATTTCTAAGGCGGATTGCCTTCTTGTAATAGTTATAGATCGAGTAAGGATCCTCTGCCTGCTCCTGAAGGGATGGATAAGTCATGTCGAACTTCTCCATATCCTTAGGGCCATCACACATGCCGGTTAAATCACCAGAATCAGCGCTCACCCACTGCATAGGCGCACGCTTATTCTCATCCTTACCAGAGCCTTTCATTCCGAGCTCCTCGCCGTAGTAAACAAAGGCATTTCCGCCCATGAGGAGGTTAAGTGCTCCAGCCATCTTGACCATGTTCTCAGAGCCTCTTCCCACGAAGTAGCCTGCTGCCCTTGCCATATCGTGGTTGGTAAAAAATGGCGCATCTATGTAGTCCTCGCGCACTTCCTCAAGCTCTTTTTCCGCATTGGCGGTAGCCTCAGCATAAGCTCGAGGAGATTTCTTACCTCTTGCTACAGTCGCGATCACGCTCTCACTTCCAGATAATTCGAAGGCAAAAAAGCTGTCTATGCCGCTTGCATAGTACTTGGAATATCTGGAAAGATTGGTCCAGGCTTCGCCAACCATGTAAGCATCGGCTTTCTGGCCCTTAACCGTGTCATTGAGCCATGTCATGAACTCGATGCTGCTGGTGTCGTTATCAGTGTAATAAGAAGTAACTGCATCAAGCCTGAAGCCGTCAACGCCTCTGTCGATCCAGAACTGTGTAATGTCTGAAATTTCCTCTTTTACCATGTCATTATCAAGGTTCAGATCAGGCATTCCAGACCAGAATCGTGCTTCATAGTACCAGTCGGTGCCCGCAACCTTCTCATAGCCGCTCTGATTAGTCTTGGTGAAATTGTAGTAATAAAGATATGGGCACTTGTCGACCAAATCCTCAATTGGATCACCCTGCGCATCATCACTCGCGCCAGTATACAGCTCAGTGATCTCAGGGTGATCCCTTAAATACCTGGTAGCATCCTTAAACCACTGATGTTCACTGGAAGTGTGATTCAGCACAAGGTCAATGATGAGTCTCACGCCCCTGTCGTGGCACGCAGCAAGGAGCTTATCAAAATCCTCAAGCGTTCCGTAGACAGGATCAATATCCTTGTAATCAGTAATATCGTATTTGTGGTAGGTTGGCGATGGAGAAATTGGCATGAGCCAAATCTCATTACAGCCAAGATCAGTGAAGGTCTCGTCATCCCCATCATTGACGTAATCGAGCTTATCAATCACGCCCTGCAGGTCACCGATTCCATCACCGTCACTATCGTAAAAAGAGTATACGAAAATCTCATAGGTTGTGCGATATTTATCATCTATGATGTTAAGGGCAGGCAGCCCCTCGCTGATTTTAGCAGCAATATCACTTGCTGTCTGCGGATTTTCTTTTTGCACATCACTCTCAGTGTCTTGCTGGTCAGTTGTTGTAGCTTCTTCCACACTTACTGATGCCTGTGTATCAGCCGTATTAACAGCTTCTTCCGTCTTCTGGCCGCATGCAGTCACCTGCAGCATAAGAGCTGCTGCCATTCCCAATGATAAAATCCTAGTTATATTCTTGTTCTTCATAATGTATTCCTTCTTGCTTTCTATCAGCATGCATCGCTAAATCTATGCATCTGCATATCAATTCACAAAAAAGTATAACATAAAGAGGTATAGGAAGAAAACGTTTTCCCCGCCTTTATTTCCAATATCCTATACCCAAATATCCTGCGACACATTATTTTGCATCAAAATTCAATAAGTTACCCAGAATAGATGCAATTTTATAGGTGCTGCAAGTAGTAATTACATCGATAATACAAAAAGAATTATTTTTCGATGCATACAGCAAGAATGAGCCCTTGAAATGTGCATCAATTTCAGGCAAACCAGATAAACTCGATGCAAGGATATGGATTTCTACTTTAAATTAAAATACCCCCGGCGCATTGTTGCACCGAGGGCCCAAATTAGTCATATTTTACTGAATAGCAATTGCGTGATTGTACTCATCACTGCCGCGCTCGATTGTAACCTGAACTGTCTTGTCCTTGAGAAGCACTGGGCATCTGGAGAAGTTTGTAGCTGCATCAAGTCTGATCTGCATTGTGCCGCCTGTTGTGTTGAGGTACAGTGTATTCTCTGTTGTTGACTCATCTACTGTACCAGTTACTGTAGCCTTGGTAGAAGCATCAAGTGAAACCTCAGAAGCAGCCTTGGAAGAATTGTTAACGATTCTGGAAGTGTGATTCCATGCATCGCTTCCTCTGTAGAAGCTAACTGTTACATTCTGGCCTGGCATCAGGACTCTGCATCCGCTTGCATCTGTAGCAAGATCCATTACAAATTCCATTGTGCCGCCTGTTGTTGAAAGATACAGCATAGAAGCTGTTGTTCCTTTATCTACTGTTCCTGTTACTGTATTACCAGAAGTACCTGTTGATGTAACTGTTGTAGTTGTTGATGTTGTAGTAGTTACTGGTGAAGCTACATCTGTGATAGAAAGAGCATGCATGTAAGCATCTGAGCCTCTTGCTACAACTACCTGAACCTGCTTACCGATGATAAGCATTGTTGTTCCGCTGAGGTCTGTGTCAGCATCCATCTTGATCTGCATTGTTCCGTTATCAATTACCAGATACAGGAGCTCTTCTGATGTTCCCTTAGCAATACGTCCCTTGACTGTTGCCTTGGTACTCATATCAATTGAAGATTTACCAACCTGAGTTGTTCCTGAAAGCTTGGAAACGTGCCAGTACTCATCGCTTCCCACGTAGCAGGTAGCTACAACTGAGTTGCCTGGAAGAATTACCTTGGTTCCTGTAACAGCTACATTGGAATCAATCTTGATCTCCATTGTTCCGCCGCTGGTGTTAAGGTAAAGCATATCGGCATTGGTCTTGTCTGAAACTGTTCCTGAGAAAGTTGTCTCCGCAGCAGTGATTCTTGCTGGGCAAAGATTAAAGCTTACAATTGAAACGCACACCATAAGAACTACGGTTAAAAGCGTTTTGATTCTTTTATTCATACGAATCCCCCTAAAACATATACTAGATATTCTACTTTTTCAGATACAATTATACATCATCTAGTACAATACGTATAGGGGCTATAGAATTTCTACTATTTTTCCGTCTTTTATCCTGATAACTCGGTCAGCCATTCTGGCCACTTCTTCGCTTCTGGTGGTTACTACAACGGTGGCAATACCTTCATTCACAAACTTTTCTATCAGACTTAAAACCTCTCTGCAGGCAGCAAAATCAAGCGAATAGGTTGGTTCATCCGCCAGTATGATCTTAGTCTTTTTAACAAGTGCCTTGGCTATGGACACTTTTTTCCTCTGACTACTACTCATCGTAGATGGAAAAGCTCCGGCTTTCTCGCTCATCCCCACCTTATCTATGGCATAAGCCGGATCATATGGAGTTTCGCATACTTCCGCCGTATTCTGAACATTACCTAAGGCCGTACGATTGGGCTTAAGTTTAAAAAACTGTGAAATAAAGCCCACTTCATCCCTTCGGTAAGCCTCTAGTTCTTTTTCCGTGAATTGAGCAAGATTCTTGCCATCATAGATGATCTCACCCGATAAAATCTTATCTACTCCGCCAATGGCATTTAGTATCGAAGTTTTACCGCTTCTTTCCTCGCCAATAATGACAACCAGCTCATTTTCATAGATGTCAAAACTGATATCCTCAAGGATATGCTCGCCCTTCTTGCCTGAGCTGCTGTCCTTGGTAACATTTCGAAGCGACATTATAACTTTTCTACTTTTTTCCATAGGCGGCCTCCTTTTTTGAGTGAGTCCGTAGTTACAAATGTTGGTGCAAAACATATTATACTATGCTATTATAATCCCTTCAAATAAGGATTTATTCCAATGTTTTTATTGCTTTAAAGTGCTTAAATGTATGGTAAAAAAATTCTTTACAAGCATTTTCCTATATGCTATAGTATCCTTTGTCGGTGCTATTAGTGCTGATACAAATGAATAAAGGGGAATCATACACTGGCTAGTATGCAGGTCTCCAAAACCGCTCATGCGGGTTCGAATCCTGCTTCCCCTGCTTTTAAAAGCCCACAGATTACTGATCCGTGGGCTTTTTTGTGGCCAAACGAAACCCTCAATGTCAGAGACATTGAGGGTTTCTTATTATCTAATCAATTACAACCACATCACCAGATTACCAGCCTGTCTTCAGGAGCGAGGTACATTCCATCACCCTCTTTGATATCGTAGGTGTCATAGAATTCTTCAAACTGCTGAACTGGCACGTTGGTTCTGGAATAGTTAAGCGGATGTGCATCCTGTGTAAGGACTGATAATTCGTTACTGTATACCTCAAGACTGGCATTCATCTGAGCGTATTTGGTAAAAAATTTGTCGTAGTCAAAATTATCAATCTTGGAAGCCATACGCAGTGCACACTGAAGGCCTGTCATATCGGCTACCATTTCGGTATCAATATTGGAACCTATGAAATGATAATCTCCAAAAGCAACAATAGTATCGAGATAGTCATCCATCTTCTGCACACGCTTATCGAATTCCTCTTTGTCCTTTTCCGTCCACCAATCCCTATAAACGCCCTCTGCATCGAACTGAGCGCCATTACTGTCAAAAGCGTGGGATACTTCATGTCCAACCCAGAATGCGCCGATTGAAGCATACAATTCCTCGATGCTCATGTCGCTTGAGTAGAAAGGCTCACCCATCATGCCTATGATCATGTTGATAGTATTCTCGGATGGGGAATAGAAAGCGTTGCACTCCAGAATGTTAAAGCCTTCAGCCCACATTTCCTTATCAAGCTTTTTGCCAAGAAGGCTCTTATTATATTCAATTTCATATATGCCAATTTTCTTAGCTGCTTCCACCAATGAGCAATCTGTTATATCTATCTTGGAGGTATCTCTGAATTTGTCAGGATAGGCTGCGTGGATAGTAATCTTATCAAGTTTTTCTATAGCGTAGTTTTTGACCTCATCTGAAGCCCAGGTGTTCTCAGATAGTAGTTCTCTGTAGGTATCGATCACTTCCTGGCAGAGGCTTTCCATCCTTTTCTTATCTTCCTCAGAACCGTACCTGGCTATATAAACCTTCTGCATAGCTGCTGGGAACGCGCCTACTACCTTGTTATAAGCCATCTCTTCATCAGAAACTGTTCCACTTGTACCAAAATAGGAATTGTATAACTCATTGCTCTTGTCGTAGGTCTCACGGTCAAGATAGCCCGCATGATCAAGCACATAACGAACCAACATAAGTGATTTCAATCCCTCTACATTTTCCTCAATATATATTTTATCTAGTAGCTTCAAGTAATCCGGAGTTGTGACGAGGTAAATTCCATTGTACTTATATCCAGTCACAGTAAACAGCTTTTCAAGAGGAAAAACCTCTGATAAAGCCATCGCTTCGGTAAAAGACATTTCGTTGTTGATCTTGTCGTAGAAATCTTCGTTATACTGGTCAGCTGTGGTATATATTTTTTCTGAAAGCTTGGTCTCAAGGCCGATAGCAGCATCAAAGCAGTCCCCAGCATCTGCCTCTGACATTCCAAACTTGCCTGCTATAAATGTGAAAAGATCTTTTCTGTAATTGTAGATCATATCGCCAAGTTCAGATCTCTCGGAATACTCAGCAGAATCTCTCAGCAAAAGATCCGGTGTATCAATTATAGCCAAATATGTTTCCGGATCATTAAGTCCGGTTGTTACTCCATAACCAACAAAGTCATAAAAGGTAAAAAGAGTATCTTCATCAGTTATTATAGAAGTGACATCATCTATGGTCTGCACACCAAGGAGCTTATCGAAATTATCCTGTAATTCCGATACTCCCTTTTCATTTCTCGTATCCCAATCAAGTACAAGTTTATTATAGGTGCGAATAAGGTCAGCATCGTGGCCTTCTATGGATTCATCCTTTAGAAGCTCCATGCACTTATTCTTGACCTCAAGACCGCACTCAGTATAGTGAGACCATGAGCTATAGCCGGCAGGAATCTCATTTTCCAATATCCAATCTTTGTTGGCGTAGAGATGGAAATCATCCTTGGGATTTGTTTCTGTATCTGCAGAAATATTAGCTTTTATATCAGACTCAATCCAGGGTGATCCGCCAGTGGTATCCGACCCCTCTTCAGATGCTGGTGTTTCTTCGGATGCCGGTACCTCTTCAGATACCGAAGTCTCTTCGGATGCTGATGCCTCTTCGGCTGCCGGTGCCTCTTCAGATACAGGCGTCTCCGCAGCAGGAGCAGTCTTACCACAGCCTGTAAATACGCATAGCATAGCAACAGATAATAGTGCAGATAATAGCTTTTTCTTCATAAATATACCCCTCTTTTATAACTAAAAAACTCACTCAAGTTCTTTTATATAAAATCTGGTCATTCCTGAATGTACTACGCTCTTAGGTCTATCAATCTCCCTGTAGCCACATTTCTCATAAACATGGATCGCTGCAGCAAGATTGTCGTGGGTTTCCAGATATATCTTTTTATATCCCATCTCGGAAGCCTTGTGCTCGATGAACGCGATCAGATAATAGCTAAATCCTGAGCCTTTAACACTGTCTGCAAGGTAGAGCTTCTGAAGTTCGCAGCAGTTTTCAAAGAACTCGCATTCAGCTAGTCCGATTCCGCCGATCAGCTTATCTTCCTCATCAAGGACGATGCAGTAATATCGCTTCTGAGGATCAGCGAGGTAATAGTCGCTGAGGTGGTTTAAGTTATCGTCATAGTAGACAGTTCCTGGAATATCCAGGGCGCTCTTTTTAAGATTCTCTCTGATGAGCTCGGCCAGCGCACTGTCATAGGCTGGTATCAGTTTAACGATCTTCTTATCTTCACTATTTCCCATACACACCTCCAACAAAATTCAGTAAACCCCTTTATATTACATTGTATACGAAAGCAGCCAATAATATAAGTTATTATATTTTGTCGTTTTCTTGATCTTTTTTAATCTACGATACATTAAAATGAATCAATTGTTTATCAGTAAAAATATGCTATACTAGCATAAAACAAGGGCGTTTCGATTTAATTCGTGCGCCCTTTTTGTTTAATTAAAAGATATTCGGGTAGGAGGAGCAGTGTATGTCAGGTTTTGTAGGAGTTGTTGAGACCGTCAACAACGCAGTAAATGGTTTTGTATGGGGACTTCCCATGCTGATTCTTCTGGTTGGAACAGGTATCCTAATGACCGTTCTGACTAAAGTCTTTCAGATTTCTCACTTTAGCCACTGGGTTAAGAACACCATCGGCGGAATATTCAAGGATAAGCACGTCACAGCCCACACGGGAAAAGACGATATGCAGATTTCTCAGTTCCAGAGTCTTTGTACAGCTCTTGCTGCCACAATCGGAACAGGTAATATCGCAGGTGTAGCAGCTGCTATCCTTTCAGGCGGACCTGGTGCTATCTTCTGGATGTGGATCGTTGCCTTCTTTGGAATGATGACCAACTTCTCAGAGAATGTCCTTGGTATCTACTACAGAAGAAGAAATGAAAAGAATGAGTGGAGCGGCGGTGCTATGTACTACCTTAAGTATGGCCTTGGCTCCAAGAAGGGCTGTCAGTTCATAGGAACAGCTCTTGCTCTGATGTTCAGCGTATTCTGCATCCTTGCTTCTTTTGGTATCGGCAACATGAGCCAGATCAACTCCATCGCAGTTAACATGAACTCAGCATTTGGCGTTCCACACTTTGTAACAGGCTTTATTCTCATGCTCCTTGCTGGTCTTGTAATCGTGGGCGGTCTTAAAAGAATCGCATCAGTTACAGAAAGACTTGTTCCATTCATGGCTGTTATATATCTGATCGGCGCAACAGTTATCGTTGTTATCAACGCTGATATGTTGGGTGCTGTATTTGCTTCTATCATCAAAGGAGCCTTTGGAATGCGTGCTGTAGGCGGCGGAATTGTTGGTAGCGGCGTTGCTTATGCTATGCAGTGGGGTATGAAAAGAGGAGTCTTCTCCAACGAAGCAGGTCTTGGTTCTTCCGTAATGGTTCACTCAAGCTCCAACGTAAGAGAGCCTGTAGTTCAGGGTATGTGGGGAATCTTCGAAGTATTCACAGACACAATCATAGTATGTACACTTACTGCTTTTGCAGTTCTTTCCAGCGGACTTGTTGATCTTGATACAGGTAAGGTTTTATCAGATCAGGTTTCTACAGCGCTTGTAGCTGAAGCCTTCTCAACAGTATATGGCCGCGCAGGCTCAGCTTTCATCGCTATTGCAATTTTGTTCTTTGCTTTCTCAACTGTACTTGGCTGGAGCCAGTACGGCAGCAAGGGCTTTGAGTACCTCTTTGGCACCAAGTCAGTCAAGCTCTATCACGTGATCTTCGTTGTCTTCATCGTTATAGGTGCTACCATGGATCTGACACTTGCCTGGGATCTGTCAGATACCTTCAACGGTATGATGGCTATTCCTAACCTTATCGGTGTTCTGACCCTTAGTGGAACAGTAATGAAGATCACCCAGAACTACGTAGATAGAAAGATTAAGGGTAAAAAAATAGCGCCCATGCTGTCCGCTGTAGATGAGATACAGGAACTTCACGAGCGCGAAATTTCTTAATATGTGCTATAGCTCTTTTACTTGATCTTATTAGCAGTTCTAAGCTCTGCCTTGCCACAGGTGTTCCAGTGATTTAAAAGAGCATCACCATTCTTACCAAAGGCAGCCTGCAGATCAGGATAGTTAACATAATAGTAATAAGCATTAAACTCAGCATTATTGCCAGCATAGGTCTTGAGAACTTCAGCAGAAGGATCAGCCAGTGCTGGCTTTATGTTTTGTACATAAACCTCAAGTGTTGCATAGGCATCCCAATGCTCATAAGGATCTTCTGCAGGGTAAAAATAGAAAAATACATTCTTTTCCTGCTCATCTGCTCCTATATGGATCTTGATGTTCTCTGTATTTCTCCTTGAAGAACACTCGATATAAGTGCCCTTGCTGGAGTGTTTGCCAATGTAGTAGTTGTAGTTAACCTTGGCATAAAGCCATACTTCACGAGTTGTGCCAGCATCCATACTGATTACCTGATCACCCAGATCAAAGAACTCAGGACATTCGCTGGCTGCATAAGCTTTATTGCTAACACCAATTGAACACAGCATAACTAATGTAAGTGTAACGGCCAATATCTTAGATATTCTCTTCATATGCTATACCTCCATCATCATGATTATAATTCTCCGTATACGGTATTGCACATAAACATTCTCTTAAAACAATTAAGTATTACTAAATCACTTATCACTCTATAACCCGCATTCCTGTGGTAAAAGCAAAGGGATAAATAAACTTTCTCTCAGTGCCGTCATCAAACTCCACCGTGAACTTGGTTGGAATCTCATCTTCATCCCAGGTCACATCGCTGATAGTACCTTCACCATATCTTTCCTGATAGACCCTCTCTCCCATCACCAGATTCTCTGGAACATTTTCACCAGAAGTTACCAGCTTAGTCTTTTTCTTAAGAAGCATTGTAGGAGTCTTAAGTCCTGCCTTAGGACTAGTCTTAGTCTCCTTCTTCTTGCGAACTGTCTCACCCTTAGGTGACAATTCTCCCACAAATATTGAAGGCTCATCATCATACCGCATGATCGTAAGTTTGTCTTTGGCTCTGGTCATACCAACGTAAAAGATACGCCTCTCTTCCTCATAGTCACGCTTCTCCTGAGGTGATGCAGTCTTGAAGTTCTTGATGATCTTACTAGGAAAAACTCCGTTAATTACATCCATCAAAATGACATTGTCGTACTCAAGGCCCTTACTGGAATGTATTGTTGAAAGAATGAGTTTTGCACTATAGTCATCCTCTTTTTCCGTAAGAATCTGACGAAGTTCCTCCAGCCTGTCAAGAAAGCCCTGAATAGTCGCTTCATTTTTGGCCAACATCTCCAGAATAAAGAGCTTATTATCATCCATGTTGTTATCACGAAGGTAATCGCCATAGCCCATGTACTTATTGATGCGGTTAATTGCCTTGGCAGGGTTCTCAGAAGACATGCTCCTAAAGTGAGTACGTAGGGACCTTACATTAGCCAGTGTAGCCTTATGAACCTCCACATCCTCAACTGCATCAAGGATTCCGATATGCTTAAAGTCAGCCATCTGGCACATCTGCTCAGCATCGGGCTTGCGCAGGTATGTCTGGAACTTGAAGTATATCTTCATGAAAAGTTCCGGATCCATGGGACTAAGGGCAAACTTAAGGATATTGACCACGTCCACAACTACTCTGTGGGTAAAAAAAGCCATGTCAGCACTCTTTATCCTGTAGGGCATATCCTCTCTATCAAGCATGTCCACAAGTGGCAGAATGCTCTCGTTATCCCTGTATAGAACCGCCGTCTGCTCCGAAATATCTTTGGCCATCTCAAAGAGATATTTGTACTGGCCTTTTCTACTATCCAGAGTCAGGTAGTTAATGTCGGCTGCTTCAGACCTTGTGGCGCTCATGTGCTTTTCATGGCGGTTAAAGTTCTTTTGAATAAACTTATCTGCAGTCTGAACAATCTTGGCGTTAGACCTGTAGTTCTTGTCCATCACAAGAACCTTGGCACCCTTGTGCTCCTTTTCAAAGTTAAGAAGCGCCTCAGGGTAAGCTGCTCTGAAGCCGTAGATGCTCTGATCCTCATCTCCCACCATAAAAAGATTTCCCGCATCCCCTGCAAGGAGCGAGATAATCATGTGCTGAATCTTGGAGGTGTCCTGAGCTTCGTCCACGCAGATATACCTGTATAGATTCCTATAGTATTCAAGCAGTTCCTTGGAGCCCTTGAGCATTCTGTAGGCGTAGATCATCTGATCGTCGTAGTCCATGAGGCTCCTTGCTTTGAGCTCTTTGTTGTACTTGTCATACAGCTCCCATAGCTCGATGCCTTCTTCCTCACCGCGCTGTCGTATCTCTTTTTCCGTGAGCATCATGTTCTTGCAGTAGGTGATGAGGGTTCGGATATTCTTGATATCGCTCTCAGTGGGATATTCCTTGCAAACCTTGACGTACAGATCTGTGAGAATCTTGCCAGATACCTTCTCATCCGTGATCAGGTCAAAAGATTTTTTGCCTATAAGTCTGCCGTAATGGCTGATGATCTTGGCGCAAATGCCGTTGATCGTCCTAAACTCCAGGGTATCCGATAGCTCTTTTCCAAAAAGAGCTTCAAAACGCCTTGCCATATCTCTCGTAGCTGCAACGGTGTAGGTCAGTGTCAGAATGTTCTCAGGAGCAATGCCATTAACATATAGCATGTAGCCAAGCCTGTTCACCAGAACCGTTGTCTTACCACTTCCCGGAACCGCCAGCAAAAGAACTGGTCCCTCGATGGTACGCACCGCCGTGAGTTGCTCGTTATTTAATTTGTGTCCGTATTTATCTATGAATTCTTTATCAGTCATTATGTATCTCTGATCTTGTAAAAGTTTTGTTATGCAGGCATCGGATCAGCCCAGCTTGTGCAGAACCAGCGTAATGCGCATTTCGCCGCCTGTAATCTCTGAGAATATTTCGCCACCCATTTTCTGTATGAGCTTTCTGGAAATATAAAGTCCGAGGCCGCTACCAGGCCTGCTGCCTACATTTGAGCCTCTATAGAAGCTCTCGAAGATGTGCTCAGCCTCATTTTCCGGAAGAGTGCAGCCACTGTTGGAAATAGTAATGAGTCTTGCATCTTCCTCATCGGCAAAAGACATCCTGATATAGCCGCCATCACCGTATTTAATGGCGTTTTCAAAGATGTTCTGCATAACTTCGATGAGTCTGTCCTTATCGCTACGAAGCAGAATATCAGAAAAGCTCTCAATAGTAAACTCTGTTCCAAGAGGCTTAAGTTTATCCTGATAGTACTCTTTTATGGGATTTATCGCCTCAGATAAATAGAACTCATCTTCTTTTACAGATAGATCAAGGAACTCATCGCCTGAAGATGAAATGATCCTCGCCACGTACTTCTCGATTTCCTCCGCGTTACTTTCTATCTTTTCCCCAACTTCATGGAGCTTGTCCTCATCCCTGTACAGGTTCTTTTTGATAGCCGCAGCGTAGAGCTTTATGGCAGAAATAGGCGTTTTCATGTCATGGGAGAGGGATAAAAGAAATACATTCTTCTCCTTCTGAAGCTCAAGATTCTTTTTCTTTTCCTCCTCAAGCTTTTCCCTCAGCATATCAAGGCCCCACAGAAACTGGCCAAAGTACTTGTTCTTTTCCTCAGAAAGCGGAATTGTGAGATTTCCCTTGGACAGCTGGGCAGGATAATCCGAGATCCTGGCAAATGTTCTGATGATTGTCATATAGATATATATTAGGAAAAGAGCTACAGCAGCAAACACCACGGCGATGACTGCAATTGATGCCCTGAAGAGATTGTTACGTTCTTTGGATAGGTCAATAGAATACTCAATGCGATAGAGGTTGCCGTTGATGTCGGATATATGGTAGTTCTGAGTGGTGTCGAAGAAGCCATTCCACGCGGCATCTGAATTATGACTGCCTTCTGAAAGTTCATCGGAATCTCCCTCAAAGCGATAAACTCCGGTTATGGTCTCATACCTGGAAATATCAGGGATATAGCCTTCCTCCCCAGCCTCCCTTATCTCATTCTCCACTCTGTTGATCTCTATCTTATACAGATTCAGGAAATTACTGCTGTTTGAGCGCACGTAAAGAAGCGCTCCTGCTGAAACCAGTAGCAGCAACGCCATTCCTGTTATGCACATTTTAAGGTAACTAAATTTTTTATTCGTACCTATACCCCTTTCCCCAGACGGTTATGATTTTCTTGGGATTTTTGGGATCATCCTCAAGCTTTTCACGAAGCCATCTGATATGGACTGTAAGTGTCTGAGCTTCTGACTCAGAATCAGAGCCCCAGATTGTGCTGAAAATATAATTCTTGAGAAGAGTCTGCCCCTTGTTTTCCATGAGGAGCTTAAGGAGTTCAAATTCTTTGGTTGTGGCATCCACAACTTCTCCATCCTTGAGAATCTGCTCATGAGCTATATCAAGGGTTATATTGTCATCTGACAGCTCATCTACAGCCAGGCGCCTCTTGAAGATGCCCTTTATCTTGGCTATTAGAATATCTATGTCGTAGGGCTTTTCTATATAGTCATCTGCGCCTGAAATAAGAGCCTGGAGCTTATCATCCTTGCCCAGCTTGGCACTTACCATGATAACCGGAGTGTTGGACTTCTCCCTTACCTTATCAAGGATTCTCATGCCACTGGCACCAGGGAGCATTATATCAAGCACAAGAAGCCTTGCACCGTACTTTTCATACAGTGCAAGGGCCTTGTCACCATCTCCAGCGCTGGAGACGGTGTAACCTTCGTTCCTGAGGAAGTCCACCAGAACTTCACGGAGTTCTGCGTTATCTTCTACAACTAAGATGTCTGTCATGTGTTGTCACCTTATCTACTACCTTCTGATATCCATGATATCCGGCATGTCAGCTTGAATTTCTTGCTGCATCCAATTACCAGCCCATCTCCATAAGCCAGTTGTTGAGCTTTCTCTCACGATCTCTGAGCTCGTCTGCGTTATTATACTTGCCGAGTTTGTACTCACCTTTGATGTTGCCATCCACAATGTACAGAACCCTTGAACACTTTGCCGCAACCTTGGCATCATGTGTAACCAGCATTACAGTTGTGCCTTCACTGTTTAGCTTGACCATCTCGCACATAACTTCATCAGAAGCTGTGCGGTTAAGAGCACCAGTTGGCTCATCTGCAAAGATCACCTTAGGGCTGTTGATCATGCTCCTGCAGATACATGCTCTCTGAAGCTGACCACCTGAAACCTCGTTGATATCATTGTCGGCAGTCTCTTCAATACCGAGCTTTTTCATAAGGGCTCTGCCTCTTTTCTCAGTCTCACCCATACTCTCATGGCGTCTTCCTGACTTAACTGCCGGCAATAATATATTATCGAGAATTGAGAGATTTTTCATCATATACATCTGCTGGAAGATAAAACCCATATCGTCGAGCCTTACATCAGCCATCTCGTTGTCGCTTAGGTCAGACAGCTCTTTTCCGCAAAAAGACACGCTTCCGGCGGTCATTCTGTCCATGCCTGACACGGTGTATAAAAGAGTTGATTTGCCTGATCCAGAAGGACCCATAATTGCTACCATCTCGCCCTCATCTATAGAAAAGTTTACGTTCCTAAGTACGTTGTTCTGCTTTTTATTTACAACATAAGTCTTGCAAAGATCTTTAACCTCAATTACCTTACTCATGATTTTCTCCTTATATTCCAAATTCTCTATATAACTACGTTTCTATCCGTTTACTCTATATTACCCATGGCGTCTGCCTTGATAGTCTTTGCATAAAGTGATGTTATAAAGGCCGCGCCTACTACAACTGCAGTGAGTATAAGCGGATACAAAAGAAATACTTCCGCGGGTACGATCTTGTAAGTAACACCGGACAGAGCTCCCATTACAGCAAATATCCTGTCACAGACCAGCTTGGTAAACGGGATAGTCATTACGGCAGTTATGAGAGTTGCCACTAGCATCAGTACTACAAATCTAAGGGTATGCTGCGCGCTTATGGACCTGCTCTTAAAGCCGATTGCTTTCATAAGAGCGATCTCACCAGTCTCCTTGCTGATAAAGGATCTCTCCATTAGAACTGTCACAAGAGCTGCGATAATAATTGAAATTATCAGCACCAGATTCTTGGCGTAGTTAAGTGTAGATGCTGAATTGGTGGATATGTCAACATAGCCGGCCTTATCATAGATTTTATCGGTCTTGAATATCTTTTTACATTTCTCAATTCTCTCAGCTATGACCTCGTCTGATGGATCGTCATCAAAGTCAATCTGGAAAGCATGGGCTGAGGAAGCATCATAATCCTTGAGAGGAACATCCTGATGGAGCCTTCCTATTTTTCCCATCTGGTTAAAAGAGGAAAATGTAGCAGTTATCAGATATTCTTTTTTCTCACCATTTATCTCGAGGGTGACCTTATCTCCAATTGACGCTCCAAGGTCATCCAGAAGGAGCTGTGTAAGCGCGATCTCGTTCTCGTAAATAGGTGCTGTGCCCTCGCTGTAGACATAGTCTGTGGTCTTGGTGTCCTTGCACTGCTGCATCATCACCTGAATCTTCTGGTCTCCAAACTCCACTGGAATGGTGTACATCAGCTCAACATGCACCTTTCCTGGCATACCATTTTCTCGAAGCTGCTCCTCAATATCATCAAGAATCCTGTTAAGGATATCCTCATCCTCGCTTCCCATGGTATCCATGATCTTCTCCGTGGATGCGTAAAAGACATCACTCTGTGTTGTACCCATGAGGAAAAGAAGTCTGTCACTCATGAGGGTATTAGCAGTATTCGCCAGCATTGTAATAAGTAGCAGACACACCGTGAAAGTTACCAGCATGCTCACGTACTGCTTGGGTTTACTGAGGACATCGTTGAGCGCCATAAAGATATTGCCGGGAAGCCATGTCTTAGAGAGCTTTAGCACTGACTTCTGAGTATATCTTTCACCTGTCTCGCCGCTTCTCACCGCATCAATTGGTGAGAGCTTTTTGATACTGCCTGTGCAGCCATAGCAGAAGGAAACGATTATTATAACAACAGCAATGGCGCTTACTATGCCTATCTGGACGTTGTTATCATTGCCTAGCACCATTCGCTCGCTGACACTCTTTAGGAGGAAGTTTCCAAAAGGAACACTCAGGAAATACCCTATTACAGCTCCTATGCAGGCGATGAAAAGATATTTGATAATGTAGAGACCTCGGATTGCCGCTGTTCTAAGGCCAACCGCCTTCATGACACCAATTTCCCTGAAGTCCTCTGTGAGTGTGAATTTGATAGTAAATGACAGCATTGCAAAAGAGATAAGAATGAGGCAGATGCTGACCACCATCAGAAGCCCTGCTGTGATCATATCAAGCATATAGGTCATCTTAAGTGTAGAAGCATCCAGTCCCAAAAGAGCTCCCTGCATATCAGAAAGTTCCTGTTTGAGTGATTTAAGATCATCTGTAAAAATGTAATATACGTTTCCTGTATGATACTGGTTGATCTCTTCGTCATCCAGATAAGCCTTCATATCGTCGTCATTCATGAGGATTCTCGGATTCCCCATAAATGGCGAGCCAAAGAGAGCATCCTTGATGTAGCCATCTATAATAAAATCCTTGGATACTCCTGCCATCTCGATACGGACTTTATCTCCAACATGTGTCTTGGTGTCATCAGCCAGAAGTCCGCCAAGATAAATATGGCCACTTGGGATTTCTTTTACCATCTCATCCTTCATATTGAAGTAATTAAGCTTGGCATCATCTACAGATGTGATCAGTCCGGGATTCTCAAAATCCACATACTTATCGCCATTCTGAGTAAGATTCTTGGAAGCCATGATGATGACACCTTCCTTCTTGTACTCAGTGATGGATGGTGCCTCTTCGATTGTCTGATCTGCAGGACTTACGCCGTCGCTGTTAAGAGTCAGCACTATATAATCTGACACCCCGGCCTTATCGCAGAAGTAATCGATTCCCCCATAAACCGAAACCATGTTGTTGACACTGCTTGATGCAAACATTGCTGACAAGATTACAAAAAGCAGCAGTACTGTATTCATGATCTTTTTTCGCTTGAGATCATTTCTTAGAATTCTGAAAAACATTTTGTGTCCTCTCCTTTTTTGATTGTGAGCTTATATCGGCTCTTGTCTAAGAACACACTTAATATATGACAGAAATTATTAATCAATCCTTAAATGCATATTTCTCAGTCAATTATACTTGATTCTGATAAAGTTTGTTCAGTGTTTTTAATAGGAAGATTTCTATACACACAATTTTCACCGACATTTCTCTTGACTTTTTGTTAGCCATGTGTAACAATACGCGTTAGTTTATGCTAACATTAAAAACATCGAGGAGATCATCATGAAAAAACAATTATTATCAGTACTTACAGCACTTGCATTAACAGTAGGCGTTACAGCCTGCGGCTCAGCTACAGAAGCTGACACAATAAATAATGAAACAAATATGGCAGAAAACGAGGTTGTTTCTGATTCTGGAGAAGCAACTAACGATGCCGACAGTTCTTTTCCTATGACAATCGAGCACGCCCTCGGAACTGCAGTTATAGAAGAGAAGCCAGAAAATGTAGTAGCCATCGCATGGGGTAACCCTGATGTGCCACTGGCTCTTGGAATTGTTCCTGCTGGAATTTCTGAAGCAAACTTTGGACCAAGAGATGATAACGGACTTCTTGCATGGACAGCCAAAGCCTTCGAGGATCTGGGCGTTACAGAGCCTAACGTTTTCGATGATACAGACGGATGGGACTACGAGGCAATCGCTGACTGCGAGCCAGATGTCATTCTTGCAGCTTACTCAGGACTTAGCCAGGAAGAATACGACAGACTTTCCGAGATAGCTCCAGTTGTTGCTTATCCAGGAGTTGCCTGGGCTACAACCTGGCAGGAGGAAACAGTAAATGACGCTGCTGCCCTTGGCCTTGAAGCAGAGGGAAGAGCGCTTGTGGATGAGACAGAGCAGCTCATTGCTGACAAGCTCAGTGCTTATCCTAACCTTAAGGGTAAAAAGGTTGCTTTCTTCTGGCTCAGCGAAGATGATCTTGGAACCTTCTATATTTATACAAATAATGATCCAAGAGCCGCATTCCTTGGAGACCTTGGACTTGTAACTCCAAAGAGCGTTATTAATCTTATCGAAGATAATGAAGCTTTCTATGTTACAGCAAGTGCAGAAAACGCTGATCTTCTCGATGATGTAGATATCATCATCACTTACGGCGAGGAATCACTTGTAACTGCTATGCAGAACGACGGCAGATTCTCTAAGATTCCTGCAGTTAACAATGGAGCTTTTGTTTTACTTGATTCAAATGAAGTACTTGCAGCAGCAAGCACACCAACAATTCTTTCTATACCTTATTGCATTGATGATTATTTGAAAGCGTTGAATGATGCAGCAGAAAAGATACAGTAAATCTAAGATTTTAATATTCCTCATTTTGGAAATTACCGTTGTGGCTATCGGCGTTCTGTGTTCAATAGCCTATGGTAGTAAGAGCATTCCGGTAAAAGATGTACTGGGATACCTTCTAAGCCTTGGCGACAGCGGCGATTCCTTTGAGGCTGCGGTTATATCTGCCAGAATACCAAGAACTGTCTTTGGTGTTCTGGCTGGTTCTGCGCTTGGAGTATCCGGTGCCCTGATGCAGGCAATCACAAGAAACCCTGTGGCTGACCCAAGCATCCTCGGAGTTAACACCGGTGCTTCACTGATGGTTGTAGTGGGAATTGCTTACCTTAATATTTCATCAGGCCTTGGGCTCATCGGGCTTTCTTTTATCGGGGCTATACTTACTGCCCTCTTTGTCTATGGAATAGCTTCCTTTGGATTTGGAGGTGCCAGTTCACTTAAGCTCGCTCTGTCAGGAGCCGCGGTGAGTACTGCACTTGGTTCACTGGTAAACACGATCATGCTTCCAGATTCTCAGGTCATGAAGGAGTTTCGTTTCTGGCAGGTTGGAAGCATCGGCGGAGCTACCTGGGATGACATAAGACTTGTAGTTCCATTTGTTCTTGTGGGTGTCGGTTTGTCTTTTGCCTTAGCATCTCCCTTAAATGCCATGGCACTTGGGGATGAAATGGCTATATCCCTTGGTGTTAAGGTAGGCGTTGTAAGGGCGTTCTCAGCCTTTGCAGGAGTTATGCTCTGCGCAGTAGTAACAGCAATCGCAGGCCCTGTGGGCTTTGTAGGACTAATGCTTCCTCATCTTGTAAGGCAGCTTCTTGATAACGACATGAGGCTTATTATTCCATTTTCTGCTATTGGCGGCGCAGGACTGCTGGTCATCTCAGATGTGATCGGAAGAGTCCTCGGACGTCCATCAGAACTGGAAGTTGGAATCATTACAGCGATTCTTGGTGCACCAATCTTTATCTGGATTGTGTGTGGAAATCAAGGGCGAAGGGGATGTGAGCAACGAAAAATAACTATAAATGGATTTGAAATTAAACTGACACATACAAATAGATATAAAAGACATGATAAACAATGAAATAAAAATCAAAAATATCTATAGAAGATCATATTACCATAACCTTGCCTGCGCGGGAGTGATGCTACTTATCGTAGCTATACTTGGGGTCTTTATGATGACTCTAGGTAATACCAACTACTCTCTTTCCGAAGTTATAAAGGTTCTCAGCGGTCAGGGTGCTTCCAAAGCAGTCTATGCAATTAAGACCATAAGGCTTCCCAAACTCATTGTTGGTGGTCTTGCCGGTTTTTCTTTTGGTATTGCTGGTTTTACCTTTCAGAGCTTACTGCGAAATCCTTTGGCTAGTCCTGACATTATCGGTGTCACTTCTGGATCCTCTGCAGCAGCGGTTTTCTGTATATTGATCCTTGGTGTAAGCGGACCTATAGCATCAGTATTTTCCGTGGTTGCAGGTCTTTTGATAACACTTTTCATATTCGCGTTATCCGGTAAGGGACAGGCCTTCGGAACGAAGATGATTCTCATCGGCATAGGAATGCAGGCTGCTTTAAATGCACTGATTTCCTGGATGCTGCTGGTTGGCTCTGAATATGATGTTGGAACAGCACTCAGATGGCTCAGAGGAAGTCTTAATTCTGTAACAAGTGCAGATATTCCTGCAGTTGTGATTACTACTGTTTTGTGCGGAGGTCTGCTCCTTGTGTGCAATAGGTACCTCAGGATAATGCAGCTTGGAGATGAATATGCCACCACGCTTGGAGCACCTCTCACACTTGTAAGAATCTGCTGCATGGTGTGTGCTCTTTTCCTATCTGCTGTAGCTACTGCGGCCACTGGGCCTATCGCATCTATCGCATTCCTGTCAGGCCCTATCGCTACCAAGATTACTCGAAACGGCCGAAATGCCATGCTTATTTCAGGGCTGGTTGGAACAATTCTCGTTTACGCTGCTGAGCTTGCAGCCAAGAACCTTTTTGCTACCAAATATCCTGTAGGAGTTGTCACAGGAATCCTTGGAGCACCATATTTACTGTTTCTATTACTTCGCCTTAACAAGAAGGGAGACAAGATCTGATGAACTTTACTGGTAAGAATATATCTGTAGGATACGAAGATAAGACCATTATTAAAGACCTTGATATCACTATCCCCGAGGGAAAATTTAGTGTCATCATAGGTCCAAATGGCTGCGGAAAATCCACTCTTTTAAAGAGCTTTTCAAGATTATTAAAGCCTCAGAAAGGCGACGTTCTTCTCGATGGCAAATCCATATATGAGATTCCTACTCTGTGTCTGGCTAGGCAGATAGGTCTTTTACCACAATCTCCGCTTGTTCCAGGCGGAATCACTGTTGCGGATCTGGTTGCAAGGGGAAGATTCCCATATCAGAACTTCCTGGGACAGCTCTCCAAAGCAGATTACAAGGCTATTTCTGATGCCATGGAAGCTATGGGTATCATGGACCTGGCAGATAAGCCTGTGGACTCACTTTCAGGTGGTCAGAGGCAGAGAGTATGGATAGCTCTTGTTCTTGCGCAGGATACGGATATTCTGCTGTTGGATGAGCCTACAACTTATCTTGATATTGCTTATCAGGTGGAAATTTTGGACTGTCTTGAGAAACTCAATAGAATTAAGAAAACAACGATTGTTGCGATACTTCACGACATCAATCTGTCTATCAGATACGCAGATCACATTTTTGCCATGAAGGGCGGACAGCTCATAGCTGAAGGCGCACCTTCTGAAGTTATTACAACTGACCTTATGCGTGAGATCTACGGTCTTGAGTGCTCTATCATCACTGATCCTGAGACTATGGACCCTTATGTGATCCCAAGGAGCAGCGCTCTTAAGCTAGCGTGCTGAGATAGATAAATATAACACTATGAACACTGCATTGTGATATTTGTTGTAATTATATGAATAAAGCTGACTTGCCACTGTGATGGTCGCAAGCCAGCTTTTCTTTTACCATATTATTGTGTGATCAAGCCTTCTCAGGTTCTGGATAGTCAACACCGAAAGTCTCAACTGTAACTGTCTTCATAACCTGGTTAGTTACTGGACGATCGTTCCAGTCTGTATCAACCTCAGCGATCTTGTTAACTACTTCCATGCCCTCTGTAACCTTACCAAATGCAGCGTAGTCGCCATCGAGGTGAGGTGCCTTCTTGTGCATGATGAAGAACTGTGAACCTGCTGAATCAGGCATCATTGATCTAGCCATTGAGAGAATGCCCTCTGTGTGCTTGAGATCATTCTTGAAGCCGTTTGATGAGAACTCGCCCTTGATATCATAGCCTGGGCCGCCCATTCCTGTTCCCTCTGGATCTCCGCCCTGGAGCATGAAGCCCTTGATTACTCTGTGGAAGATAAGACCGTCATAGAACTTCTTATTGATAAGTGAAATGAAGTTGTTAACTGTGTTAGGAGCAATCTCAGGATAAAGCTCAGCCTTGATAACATCTCCATTTTCCATTGTAATTGTAACTACTGGATTCTGTGCCATTTATGTGCCTCCTTGAATTATTGACTGCTATGCTGATCAGCTTGATATTGATGTTCATAATAAGCTGCGCCTTTGCATAGCGTCATGACTTACGACTTGCTTATTATAGCATATATGGGTATGCTTGTGGTTAATGAGTGTGATTGCACTGGGCTGAGGTGGGATGTACTGAGTTTTGCTGTATTGCGGTGGGATGTACTGAGTTTTGCTGTACTGCGGTGGGATGTACTGAGTTTTGCTGTACTGCTCACTATATACAGCGCGAACTCCTGGTTTTGCATCTATTTTTACTATATAGCCATAATAGATGCACTTTTTTGGGACAATATTGATAGTAAGTGCATCTATTTGCAGAGAATATCAATTCCCGATGCAATACATGGGCATTTTGGAAAAGAAATTGCATCTATAATCCAAAATTTCCATTTTTTGATGCACATGATAAAAAGAATCTTCGAAATGGGCATCTATTATTGGCAAATCACTTAAGATAGATGCAAATCAGAAAAATCCCAGAAGTAATAGCAGGATATGCCCAGAGGAAAATACTATGAAACAAGTAAAATGGTACAACTACATAGAGGTCGCTGCGATAAGCATTATCGCTACCATTGCGCTTACTTTCCTGTTTGGTGCTCTTGGACTTACTGATAACCAGGCTTATTCCGAGATAGCGCAGAGACAATTCTTTGGACATGATTCTATCGCAGAGACTATAGAGCTTTACTGCATTGTTTCTCCTGTGGTTGAGGAATTGATCTTTAGATTTGGAATATTCAATCTGATGCTGCTGATTATCAGGAGATTGGGATTGTCAAAAGATATACCGGCAGCTGCAACAGTAAGAGAATGCGATAGTTCTTTTGATAAAGAGGTGCATATATGCGTCTGGCTTACTGCCCTTCTCTTTGGCATCTATCATATGAATCTGGTTCAAGGTCTATACGCGTTCCTCATGGGACTTATCATCACCTACAGCTACGCTGTTTACCGCAGATTCTCAATCCCAGTTGTAGCACATATCTGCGCTAATGCTACTGCGCTGGTAATTACATATTTAGCCTGATCACTATCTCATAAGGATTACGACTTCTACAGCAGATACTTCTTAATCTTTTACCACATAGCAAGAGAGCCGATGCAGTATACACTGCACCGGCTCCCTTTTTATGTTTTGCAACAAAAGGATGGATAAACTAATTAGTTGAGTTCGTACTCGAAGCTATCACCAACCTGACCAACACCGATTGAACCAAATTCGATGCTCTGGCCGTTTGCAATATTAGAATTCCAGTTAACTGGTGTAACAACGTAGTAGTCGCCGTCTTCCTTAACATTGACATTCCAGCTTGAATCAAGATTAACCTGATTCTTGTTGAGCTTAAGTGTCCATGTGCTTACTGCGCTACCTGTGTTGTTTGTGATCTTGTAGCTTACCTGATAGCCTGATCCCCAGCTGTTGATTGAGTATGTAAGTTCAAGTCCTGTTGTTACTACAGGTGTAGGCTCTGGAGTCTCCTGGCCACCCTGACCCTGGCTAGGATCTTCCTGGCTGCCCTGACCCTGATTAGGATCTTCCTGCTGACCGCCCTGAGACTGTTCATCAACCTTCTCGAACTGCCACTGCTGGTTAAGTCCTCCATTGTATGACCACTGTACTACGTTTGTACCATCGTCTGTCTTCTTCTCGTAGCAATCAAGGTACTTAGTAGCATTTGAAGCCTTTGTTCCGATTGTGTAGTAACCGGAGTTAGATGTGTTCTTAACGATGAACTGCTGAGCTGTTCCGCCATAACCCTGATATGTACCAACGTTAGCGCCATCAACATCTTCGCCGTTAGCTACATCCATCATGATGCTGCCAAGTTTGCTTGTAAGAGTGATATAGCCGTCAGATACGTTTGTTACATACCACTTCTGACCATCAACTCCTGAACCTGTGCTAAGGATTACGCTGTTCCAGCCATCAGCCTTGTTGCCCTCAACTGTGAGGTACTTCTGAGACTGAACTCCCTTGATGTAATACCAGCCATCTTCGATGCGTGCTGTTGAGTTCTCGTTAACAGGTGTTGTCTGCTCTGAGCCACCCTGGCTTCCACCCTGTGATCCGCCCTGCTCTCCTGAAGGATCTGGCTTGATCTCTGGTGTGCTTGATCCGCCGCCTGCTGTAGGCTGTCCGAATACATCTGTATAAGCCTGGATAACCTTTGTGTATGACTGCTTAGGTGATCCTGGTCTTGAGAACAGAAGTGGAGCTGAATTGTTGATCCATGTTGTCTGATCTGAAAGTCCCCACCATGTAATACTTGTGATATTACCACCACTCTTCTTAAGGTTGTTGATATTCTTGAAGAGGTTGTAAGCATAGTTAGCCATGTTTGAATCGCCGCTGTTTGTGATATCAAGCTCAGTAATCTGAACTTCAAATCCAGCATTGAGGAATGACTTAAGTGCTGTTGTGTAATAATCAACTGAAGGATAGTTTGTTCCAAGGTGAGACTGCATACCAACGCCTGCGCAAACTTTTTTACCCTGGTTGATGTAGTTAACAAGTGTGATTACATCGTTAACTTCCATGTATGTGTTGTAATCGTTGTAGAAAAGCTTAACTGAATCTGTGAGCTTGAAGTACTCAAGTGTCTCATAAGCGTAGTTAAATGCCTTCTTAACATAAGTAGCGTTCTTCTTGTTGCTGCCGTAAACTGATTCCCAGCCAGATTTCTGAGCGTGGAGAATCTCGTTAGCAACATCCCATGCATAAACAACGCTGCCGTACTGGCTGTTGTATACGTGGTTCATTACTGTCTTGACATACATTTCAAGACGCTTATCCATTGTAGAAGAATTTACAAATCCGCCGTTTCCTGAATAGCCGTTTCTAAAGAACCAGCCAGGAGTCTGTGAGTGCCATACAAGTGTATGAGCTCTCATCTTGAGACCATTCTGGTAGCAGATCTGCATTACAGAATCAACAGTACTGAAGTTGATCTGAGGAACATACTGCTCGTTATATCCATCAGGGATATAGTAGCCTCTGTTTCTAGCTTCAGAAACAGAAATAAGTCTTGCTGAGCTTCCAAGAAGAGCATCTGGCTTCATCTCGTTCTCAAGAGTGATGCTGTTGTAGTGAGTCTTAAGGAACGCAAGCTGACTAGCATCTCTGAGCTGATAAAGGTTGATACATGTTCCTGAATAGCCATACTTAGCGCCATATGTGTTGAGAAGGTTAGCTTCTACAACCTGGCCCTGTGATGATCCGCCCTGTGATGAGCCTGAACCTGAAGATGAACCACCCTGGTTGCCGCCCTGGTTACCTGTGTTGCCCTGTGAAGAGCCAGATCCGTTATCCCATGTGAGGTAATCAAGATATGCATCCCATGTTCCATCATCAGAAGTAATTGTAAGTTCTACTGTCTGTACGCCTGTTCCGTGCTTAACATTTTCAATTGTGTACTCTGCTGGGTACTCATCGCCATAGTAGAATGTTCCCTTGGTCTCTCCACCAATCTTGAGAACAACCTTAGCCATGTTGCTGTTATTAGAGCATCCACGGAGAGTTACATTGTGTGTGTCATATGCGAAGTACTGATCAAAGCTTACAGTATCGTTGTTAGCATAAAGAGCTACACCAGTGAATGGGCTTGAGATGTTACCTGTGTACTGACCACTCTTTGTCATGGTCTCGCACTCTACTCTGTTATCACTTGCTGTCTGACCGCCCTGGTTACCTGTATTGCCCTGCTCGTTGCCGCCCTGGTTTCCACCCTGGTTGCCACCCTGGTTGCCGCCAGCGGTCTCGCCTGGAGCTGCTGCCTGCCAGTAATCAAACTCGAAGTTACCATTGAATACGAATACGATGTTCTTGACACCAGATACGTTCTTCATTTCACCTGTGAAGTTTGCGTTACTGCCGTTTGTGTTAGAAAGGTTGATTGTTCCAAGAAGGTTACCACTTGGGCTGTTCTCTCTAACCTGAATTGTACCTGAACCTCTGCTGTTAACATTAACTGTGATTGATCCAAGACCCTTAGAGAAGTTAACTCCCTTAACCTTTGTGTAATCACCATTTGAAATGTTGTTAACCCAAGCTACGCCGTCGCCGTTACCAGCTACACCGATTCCGCTCTGAGTGAACATTGTCTCAGCCTGAACAGCATCATAAGGATTAACATATGAAAGCTGTGAAACACCTGAAAGTGTAGGTGTAAGTGCGCTGATCTTGCCGCCTGATACATTGATCTTATCAATATGAGTTGTTCTGTAGCCAAGGCTCTTTCCTATAACCTTAGACTCTACAGTTCTTGTATGATAAGCCATGTAATAGCTGCCCTTGAACTCGAAGATCATGTGGTGGTTGTTACCAGTTGAACCAGAGAAGAAATCTCCAGGGTTTCTCATGATCTCGCCCTGATATGTGAAAGGTCCCATAGGGCTTGAGCTTGTCATGTACTCAATTGCTGCGTTGTGTAATCCGCTTCCACTGGTGTTCCAGTTAGAGCAATATGAGTAATAGTATGTATTTCCAATCTTATTGATGCCTGAATCCTCAAAAAGATAAGGAGCATCAATTGTTACAGCAGAGCCAGAAACAGAAGTCATGTTGCTTCCGAGCTTGATAACTCTTGCTGTCTTTGGATGTGCGTTCTGTCCACTAGGAACTCCGCCACCAAAGTAAAGATATCCAGTTCCATCTGAATCAACAAGTACAGCTGGATCAAACATCCATACTACACCGCTTGCGCCAGGTGTTCTTCCGTTAACAAGTGCCTTACCAATAGGATCTGACCAAGGTCCTGTTGGTGAATCTGCTGTCAGTACGCCGATACCACCGCCACTGTTAGCAAAATAAAGGAAGAACTTATCCTTGCCATTGATTTTCTTGGTTGCAAGACATGGTGCCCATGAATTGGTTGCCCACTTTGCAGCTCCGCTGCTTCCTGCAATCTTGAAACTGCCATGGTCTGTCCAGTTGACCATATCCTTAGATGAATAGCAGTTCAAAGTGTTGATCTTAGCATAAGTGTTCTCGTTGTTGCCTGCATACTCCTGGGTATCGTTTGTTGTGTAAACATACACTGTATCGTTATACACCAATACTCCCGGGTCTGCTCCATAGTTCTGTGTTACAAGCGGGTTGTTCTCGTTATCGCCTTTGACATAACTGCCATTGGAAACGCTTGCCGCCTGTACGTCCACACTGTTACCGATTACCGCTCCCCCAAACAGCATCAAACAGAGTGCTAACGCTAAACGTTTTTTCATACTTGACCCCTTTCCATATTCAATTTTTCGCTCGAGCACCATCATTTTAACAATTATGTTACGGCTACACTTCCCATAAATTGCGGCTTCTTTGACATTTATTGCGGAATTTGTAACATTTTTCGTAATATTTCCGTAGTTTCCAAAAATTAAGACAAATATCTGTATATTATCTACAATTTCAAATGGAGTTTCCGGTATTTTTTATGGCATTATTTCCTTGATCTGTTTCTTTTCCTGCGTCTTTGACGAGTACTTTTTCTACTTCTTATATCTCTTTTTTATTGGGGGACTTTTTCTATTTCTTTGTCTTCTTATTATTGGGTTCTTTTTGAGGCCTATTAGCCGCAATAGCCCCAAAATAAAAAATGCGGCTAAGCATTCAATTTTTTTCCATTGAAAGCATTAGCCGCATTATATCTAATTCACAATATTCGTATGATCCAAAGCACTAGCATTATTCCCACTCCATGCCTTTTTCAAGAGCCAAAGCCCTTGCTTCTTCCAGTGGAAGTGGTTTGCCAAAGTAGTACCCTTGGGCTCTTTCACAGCCGATTTTGTCCAGGAACTCAACCTGCTCCTTAGTTTCAACACCCTCGCAAAGGGGAACAACACCCATGGCCCTTGCGCCATCCATGATATAGGTCATGAGTCTGGCTGTCTTGGTGTTTCTTTCAAAGCTTCTCATGAAGACCATATCAAGCTTTAAGACATCGAAATTGTACTCTGCCACTGTGTTAAGCGAAGAATAGCCCGAGCCAAAGTCATCGATCCAGATGCTGTAGCCCATCTCTCTCATTCTGTCGCACTCGCTCTTGATAAAGCCGCCGTTCTGATCAAGAGCACTCTCTGTAATCTCGATATCCAGCATATTCCTTGGCATACCATATTCTTCTCTGGTCTTTTCAATGATTCCGAAGATATCGCATAGCTCAAAGTCAAGCCTTGAGATGTTGATGGAAACAGGCACAATCTCCTGTCCTGCCGAGGTAATAGCTACGTAGTCCTCACAAACCCTTTTAACAATATAAGTATCTACAAGGTGAATCAGGTGATACTGCTCCAAAGTGCTGATGAAATCTGCAGGTGACAGCATTCCAATCTTGGGATCGATCCATCTGACCAGAGCTTCGTAGCCACAGATTTTGCCAGTCTTAACTCTGATAACAGGCTGGTAAAAAACCTTAATATAGCCATTCTCTACAGCCTCATCGATATGATCAATGACATACTGCTGTCTTCTCATGGTCTCACGCAGCATATCATCGTAAACGCAAAAGTTTACATCATGCCTGCCCTTAATGCTGTTGCAGGCAAGACGCGCATGATCACAGGCAAGTCCCAGTTCTGACCTCCTGTCATCCATATAGTAGATACCGGCCTTGAGCCTTACTTTCTTATTAACAACATCAGCAAGGAGCATCTTTTTGTAGACGCTCTCGACCTTGGCTACTACGCTGCCTCTGTTGCCGGTTGTACATACAACAAAGTGGTCATCTGAAAATCTGGATACGTAAGCTCCCTGGAATATGTCCTTTATAGTCTTACCAAGGTCGCATAAGAGCTCATCTCCAAGGCTAAAGCCATGTCTTTCGTTAATAAGTTTGAAGTTAGGGATGTCAAAGTGGATAAAAGAAATCTCTTCTCTCCAACTGGCTGGTGACATCAGGTACCCCTGCACTCTCTGATAAAAAGAGGACATATTGAGAAGTCCCGTCAACGGGTCAGTCTCCTGAAGGCCTGACAGTATCTGGGCCTCCGCAGCCGAATTACGATTCTTGTTGTAGAATTCGTTCTGATCCACATCGACAATAAATACAAAGTAATAGGATTTGCCACTTACGCTGTGAAGGAGATGTCCAAAATCCTCCACATACCTCTCTTCACCCTGTTTGGTCTTTATCCTGTAACGAACATAGTCATGTCTCTTATTGTCATATATTGTCTGAGCCTGAATTTCGTTCTCTATCTTGTCATAATCGTCAGGATGAACCATTCCCCTAAAGCTGGACTGGGTGTGTTCAAGGAATTCCTCCATGCTATCGCAGCCATATAATTCGATAACATTCGGGCCTGCGAACACTATCCTTTCACTGCCTCCAGCCTCATAGATAAAGAAGCCTCCTGGAAGTCCTTTGGGAATCTGTCCATTATGCTCCGTGCTAAATAACTGATCATCCATGTATCCGTATCCTTTCGTCAAAAAACGATTTATCAGATACATCTATTATAATATTAAAAAAGTTTTATTGTCTCACTTAATGCAAAAGCATATATTAAAACTTCCTTAACTTTCATGTCAGTTGCACTTTCAAGTGCTCTCTTATAAAGCTCCAGCTGAATACTGTATCTGTCGATAAGCTCCTGTCCTTCAGACACCTTATCTGTCTTGTAATCCATGAGGACAATCTGCCCATCTTCGATAAACCATGCATCGATAATACCCTGAATCAGCACCATCTCATCGCTCGGGTACTTATCATCCAGGTCACTTGCCGGAATTCCCATCATGAACGGCTTCTCTCTTACAAGCTCGCCTCTCCTGTAAGCTCTGCCCATTCTCTGTCCCAATTCACTAGAAAGAAATACTGTAACATCAGGGCTCCAGACACTTGAAACGTATTCCTCAGGAATCATGCCCTTTTTATGCTGCAGCTGCATCCATGAGTATATCTTCTTGGAGACTTCTCCTGGGCCTTCAGCATTTTCTTTTGCCACTGTAGCTCTAGCCTTCTCAGCCGCCTCCATGAAGTCTTCATTTCCGAAAATATCCTCATCCAGAATCTCCATGATCCTGTGATAAGCTGTTCCTCTCTCAGCTCCGGTGAGTCGCTTAACCGGCTTCCTATCTGCATTTTCAGCATTTGCTTCTGTGTCTCCAGGTATTTCTCCCTGCATGTCAGTCACGATCAAATCATCATCACGATCCTGCGCATAATCTGCGCTGTGACCGAAGACTTCGCCCATCTCCTCAAGCTTATGCTTTTTGAGCTCAGTAACTGTGGTCTTAGTGAAAAGACCTTTCAAATACTCGTAAGGATACTGCGCATCAAACTTCTCTTTGAGCCTTGACGCCAGATCTCCCTGATATGTTCTGATACCATCCATCAGCTCCTGACGTTTGGATGAGCCCAGAACCTCACGTTTTAACATGTCGCCAGCAATCTTTTCATCCTGTAAAAAGATAAAGCTAAAATCTGGAACGTCTGATTCAATATAGCCTTTAAACAAATCTTCAGGAATATCCAACGCGCCAACTGCCTTGGCAAATTCCGGATGTCTTAGCACAGAAGAAAGAACAAGATCAAAGTAGTTCTCAGCGCCCGCTCTTACAGAATAAGGAAGAAGCTTGTCTTTTCCCATAATTGTAGGAAGGCTCCTGATTGTCTTACTAACCTTGTCAAAGAGCTTCTTGACCGCAGCTGTCAGGATGAGCTTTTCCTTGGCTCTTGTGAGTGCAACGTACAATACACGAAGTTCTTCGCCAAGGCTGTCTGTAATCATCTTGTCCGCTACAATGAGTCTTTTAAGTGTGTCATATTTAACGCGAAGCTCAGAATTGATGCATTTTACGCCTATTCCCAGATCCATATCAGCTATCAGGTCACCCTGGGTGTCCATTTTATTAAAGCCCTTAGTAAGTCCTGATACGAAAACAACTGGGAACTCAAGGCCCTTGGACTTATGAATACTCATGATACGCACAACATCTGCGTTCTCATCAATAATTCCAGCTTCGCCATAGTCCACATCCACAAGCTTCATGTGCTCAATGTATCTGACAAAGTGGAATAATCCCTTAAAGCTTGTCTTTTCAAAAGAAAGAGCTCTTGAAAGAAGCTGATCAAGGTTAGCCTTACGCTGATTGCCCGCGGGCATAGCAAGGCAGTATTTATCAAACCCTGTCTCGTCCAGGATATGCTGAAGCAGCTCGTGGACAGGTGTGTAGACTGACAGAGTACGCATATCCTCGACAAATTCAAGAAAAGAGGTGAGTTTTTCCCATAAATTCTCGTCTACTCCGCTATTTATGCCAGCAACTACATTCAAGCCTAATCCACTGCTACTTCCAATAACCGTCTTAAGTCCATAGTAAAAAGAATCCTCTAAAGCTGCCTTCTCATCGCTATCTACCATAACGCGGAGCCTAGCCAGATCCTCGTCTGTAAAGCCGCCTATTGGTGAATGCATAACTGAAACCAGTGGAATATCCTGGCTTGGGTTATCTATAATGGTCAAAAGCTCCAGTATTACAGCAACCTCATAGGCTTCGAAATATCCGCTCTTAGATTCTATATAAGTAGGAATTCCCTGATCTTCTAATATCTTTTTAAACACATCGTCCCAGCCTGACAGGGAACGAAGCAAAATAACAATATCTTTGTACTGAAGGTTTGGATCCTCTTCCCTGAGCTGATGAATACGCTCTGCGATTACCAGTGCCTCTTTTTCTCTGGCGTCATAATTAGAAAGAGCCTCATTGTCGCTGCTACTCTCGAACATGATAAGCTCAGGTGACACGCCGTATGTAGGATCAGGGTACTCAGCTCCCGTTACAAGCCTTGCATCCTCGTCATAATCAACACTTCCCAGGTCAGGCCCCATTATCTTTTCGAAGATATAGTTGGTTGCCTCCAGAACCTCTTTTCTACTACGGAAGTTCTTGTGAAGATCAATCCTGCGGTCCTTGGCAGTTACCGCCTTGTCATAAGTACCAAGCTTCTCCATGAATATCTCAGGACGGGCAAGTCTGAACTTATAGATGCTCTGCTTAACATCGCCAACCATGAAGCGCTCTGACTTATCAGGAATATCCCCCGAAATCGACCTAAGGATCAGCTCCTGAACATTATTACTATCCTGATACTCATCAATCAGCACTTCCTTGTAGTAGTCGCGGTACTCAAGGGCAACAGTTGATGGTGTGCACATATCAATGATTTCCTGGCTGGACTTACCCTGAGACTCCTCATCACTTGGGTGATTAACCAGAATCTGAAGCGCAAAATGTTCCATGTCAGAGAAGTCTATGAGCTGGCGCTCTCTCTTTTTCTCATCAAAGAGCTGCTTGTATCTGATAGTCAGTCTGCACAGTTCCTTGACTGCTCTGTCGCAAAGGGCCATCTGATCTACGATAGTCTCAGAAGGAAGAGCGAAATATTTCTCCACCATATTACTGATGGCTTTCTTGACCTTGTCCCTTACGTCCTTAACATATTCTTTTTTATCAGGGTTAACGGAATCGTCCTTCTTTGCTGGAAGTCTGCCAAAAGAAATTCCGCGAAGCCCGTCGAATAGCTGGTCGTAGGTATTATATCGCAAAGCCGCAGAAATACTGGATTTGTCCGCATCAAGGGTATCCCCATACATATATGGGCCATCACTCTCGCAGCAAATCTTTTCCACAGCCTCTATAGAAGCTACTATCTCTTCAAGCTGAGCCTTTGTCTTGTCTACACAGGCCTTAACCCAGGAAAGCTCGTCAAATTCAGCGCCATCAATCTGATAATCTCTGGCCCTTTCATTGATCCAGTCCTCAGGCCATGGCATACTCATGGCAAACTTGTAGAGCTCTGAAATATATCCTTCGACTTTCTTGTCGTTGCTACCTGTACTAAAGTATTCCATGCAAAAGAGAAAGTCGCTGTTCTCACCTTCATGGCACTTGGCATACTCTTCCTCTAACATATCCTGCATTACATCTTCCTGAAGAAGACGCAGCTCGCCATCGTCACCAACTCTAAAGGAAGGATCGATGCCAATAGTGTTAAAGTTGTTCCTAAGGACATACTGACAGAAGGAGTCGATGGTAGTTATCTGAGCATTGTGAATCAGAGTCTCCTGCTTCTGAAGATGCTTATTATCAGGCTCTTCCTGCAGCTTGTTTTGAATAGCTATTGTTATCTTTTCCTTCATCTGAGAAGCTGCAGCCTTGGTAAAGGTCACCACAAGAAGATGATCAATGTCTATACCTTCATTGATCATCTGAATGATTCGCTCTACAAGGACAGCTGTCTTACCTGAGCCAGCTGCTGCAGATACTAATATGTTACAGTCCCTTGCATCGATGACTGCCTGTTGTTCTTCTGTAAATTTAACCGCCATTTCTTATAGCCTCCATGGCTGCTCCCTCATCCATATCAAGCTGCCTTGTTTCATAGCCAGGAATCTTGTTGTCATATCCGCAGATTGTTCTGTACTGGCAATAAGTACAGGAATTCCTGCCACCAGCTTCATACGGATTAACCTCTATGTCACCACTTAGGATTCTGGTTCCAAACTCTCTGATCTTCTTATTAACAAAGCTTGAAACTGCACTGTAATCCTGGTTTGAAATAACCTGAGAGTTCGCAGTGAAGCTTCCATCCTTCTTGTAAGCTACAGGGATGACATCGGACTTAGCATTTAAGCCTGTATCAAGCAGCTGAATAATATCGTCATTATCACTGACTAATCCGGTCATTCTGAGTTCATCTTTAATAGCTTCATTGATATCATCTGGTTGCATATCAGCTTTGCCCTCAGCCATTGGATCATCCACATGGTAGTAGAGAATCGCGGCTGGAGCTACATCTTTGCCACCAGAAATTTTCTTTTCCGCTGCCACAGCCACATTCATGTACATTACAAGCTGAAGCTGCAGTCCATAGTAGAGTGAAGCCACATTGAATTTCTTTTTACCGGATTTAAAATCTATGACTTTGACATAAACATGATCATCATCTTCGCATAGATCAATTCGGTCAATTCTTCCGTGAAGCTTCATCTGCTCGGTAATATGGGCCTTTTCGTCCTCTGAGAGAGTAATATTAATTTCATCAAGACTTCCGGCCTCTCTGAAATCCATTTCCACAAAGGCAGGATTGAACTTACCTTTGCTGACCTGATACTTGAGAATTCCCACCGTTCTGGACAGTATTCTATGTATCCTGTCTATCATGTACTGATTACGGGCATTACTGCGCAAAATGGTATCTCCATAACGGTCGACGCATTCTGTTAAGGCGCGATTTAATATTGCCTCCGATTCCTGATCACTAAGCTCTCTCCAATCAATCTTCCTGGTCATTATTTCAGAGGTATATTTCTCTAAAATCTCATGAAAAACATTTCCAAGGTCAGCCACATCAAAATCGTATTCCTGTCGTTCCTCCAGATGGAGACCATACTTGATAAAGTGCGCATAACAGCAGGAAGCAAACAGTTCAAGCCTGCTGACACTATTCTCAAGACTGGCTCCATAAAGGGAAAGAGCAAGCATCTTGGCAAGTAGCTTATTCTCATAGTGTTTGAAGGCTGCATCTGTAATGCTGTCTATAAGAGAGTTTGTACCATCATACCCTCCCAGAACTCCCATCAGGGCATACAGCTCATTCTTTTCATCATCACTTATTATGTCTGTAGCGTATTTTCTAAGAAGCTCCGCTGCATTCATAAGGCTGTCCATTGGAGCCACGTTCTGGCTCTCAAAATCACCTGTTTCCGGGCGTGTTACCTTAAGCTCCGGATACATCTGGCACAGCTTGGGTACCAAATATGCAGGCCTCTTGGACTTACCTTCAACGTCAAGCTCTGCATAAGACAGGTATAGCTTGTCTGTAGGCTTTGTAAGGTTCATATACAGATAGAGCCTCTGGATATACATCTGCTGTCTTGGTGTAGGCGCAAGCTCAACTCCCGTGCCCAGATCCACCAGAAACTGCCTGTCAACGTCAGAAATAATGCCCCCCGTTCCTGTACTGGAAGGAATAGCGCCATCAACTGCTCCAAGGAAAAACAGTAGCTTAATCTCCTTAAGCCTTGTTCTCTCAATATCTCCAACGATTATTCTGTCCACATCCTGTGGAATAGTGCCAATTTCGATATCGCCAAAGCCAACACTCAGAATATCTCTGTACTCGGATAGCGTAAGCTCATCTGAACCAATAAGATCTCCTATCTGAGTCAAAAGAGCTATGACCTTGTCATAAATCTGCTCGAATTCTCTGGCCTTTCTCCTATCGCCCTTTTGCATAAAGAAATCTCTATATTCAGAGAGCCTCTTACTACTGTCGTTAAGCTCTATTACTTTGAGGATTGCATCAGAAATCTCTTTTGCAGTAGCTTTTTTGACCTTGAATAAAGGCGCAAGCTCTTCAGTAATGCGTACTCTCATGGACTCAAGCTGCTCCATGATAGCCACATCACGCTCAGCAGTATCATCTGTTTTTTTATTTTTAGATGCAAATTTCTTTGGCATTCTCCTGGAGAATCTGTCATCCCACTGGCTCTGTCCCCTAATTCCAAGAGCTCTGACATAATTGTCCAAAAGATCTGTATCCTCTTTTGAAAAGGCAGTCATGCCACTTCGCATGTAATGGAAAACATCCTCATATTTGTAGCCTGAAATAGCAATTCCAAGAGCACTTGTTATGTATTCGATAAATGGATTGAGCATCAGACTTGTATTCTGGTCGATATAAACAGGAATGCCAAATCTGTCCGCTGTTCTTGCTATAAGGTCACTGTATTCATCAAGTGATCCGCAAACAAGCGCAATATCCCTATATGCATATTTACCTGATCTCACAGCCTCAGTGATCTTGAGCATTGCCTGACGAACCTCGTTCTCAGGTGTTGATGCCTCGAAGATTTCCAGTCCCTCTGGCTTGTCTTCATATCTTTTGGCGTTATATCTAAAGAGGTTCTCCTCGAGAAATGCAAGTGATGGATTGCCCTCAAGACGCTTAACATGGTCAGCCTTTATTGTAATGTCGCAGCTTCTGTCTTTGAGTCCTCTCCAGGTATTAAAATCAGGAAGCGTTCCCACATCCTTCATTTCTTCCTGAGCAAGCTCATATTCAAGCTTTTCAAGGTCGCGAACTGTCTTTTTACTGAGCATGAACAGTTCCTGTTCCTCGAAGCTATCAGCATAGGCATCCTCATTTGGATCAATTGTGACAGTTACGATGATCTCGTGGGCAGAACGAAGTAATTCCCTGATTACCCTGTACTGAATAGGTGTAAAGCCTGTGAAACCATCAAAAATGATAACGCTGTTACTGATAAGCCCTGACCTTGGAATTGACTTACATAAAATATCAAGTGTTTCTTCTGTAGTTATGTATTTATCTGCAATGTACTTATGAAACTCAGTGTAAAGAAGTCTTAAATCCTTGAGCTTACTGTTAAGTGCACCTCTTCCAGAGCTCTTTTCCTCCAAAAGAGCAAGCTCATCGTCTGAGATTCCGTACATCATGAATTCGGATATGGTGGACTTAACCTCATCTATATACCCTGGCTTGTGCATGTTAGGGCCGATTACAGGAAGCTTGTCCCCCAGAAGATCGGCTACGCGCCTGAGTATCAGACTCTTTCCCACATCATCAAGCACAGAAAAAGAGCTAAGACCTACTTCCTCAAATATTCTATGAGAAAGTCGGCCAAAGCTCAGTACGTCGATGTTCATTATGGCATGAGAAGGGTGCATTCTTACTACATCCTTCTGTGTCTGCATTGTAAACTGGTCAGGAACTATGATCAGAAAGTCTTTGTCTTTTTCCGCAAAGCTTCTGTCAATGATCTCCTGATAAACTGTGGTGCTCTTACCTGCACCAGAGGCCCCAAAACAAAACTTAAGCATTCCCCAATCCCGCTTCTACTGATTATTTTCCATTAATCTTCTCGTCGTTTATCTCATCTGCATATCTGCAACATGAAATATACTTCCACCTGTCATTATAATAGAAAGGCAATATCATGTACATCTGCATTCTGCCCTTGTCATTTGGAATTGCAGAATGATAGTAATCAACCACATAATCAGTAGATACTTCTTTTACTCTTTCCCGCACAGTTGTCATGTCATAGAACTTCCTGAAGCGCTCTCTGTCTTCAGGGAACAGATACATGTTGGAATACATCTGCACAGCCCTTACGGCATTACTCTCAACATCCGCAACAGCCAACTGATCTCCGTTAAGATAGATGTTTTCAACTGTTCCATCCTCGTCATAAAGATCAACTCTGAAATACTGATTAAAAACATGAGCCATGGCAACATGTATGCTGTCAGCAAGCTTCTGCTCACTTCCTGTGATAGAAAGATTTCTTGGGACAATGGCAAAGGCCGCTCTATAGCCTGCTCTTGCGATAAATCTCACCTTCGTAAATACTACATTTCCGTTTATGATAATACTTGCATCGCTTCTGTGATCAGGATCTTTTTCTGCTTTTTTAAGAGTATCACGCATTGTATTGTTTTCTGGAACATCGATGTCAAAAGCTCTGGACCCAGCTTCCCCAATGTCTTTTATGGATACAGACCTAAGGAATTCATGGTAAGCGTTATTTGCGTACAAAAAGATTATCTTTTCATTATCCACTAATTCCAAAATGGCTATTGGAAGATTGTTATAAACATCCATGTTTTTGTCTCGAAGAGGTGTACTTCCAAGGAAATTGATCTCACCTATATCATGGAAATAGTCTGCATACATAATGTCTTCGCAGTTATCAAAAGAAAAATCATCCGGCCTTACAAACTCATCAAGTGGCTTGGGCTTACCAAAAAGATATCCTTGCAGCCTTTCACAGCCAATTCTCCTAAGGAACTCATACTGTTCCTGGGTTTCCACGCCTTCTGCAAGAGTATGAATATCCAGCTCTTTTGCCATATTTATTATGGTTGCAAGAATAACTTGTGTTTTCTTATTGGTATCAAAGGTCCTGAGGAAATCCATGTCAATCTTAAGGACATCAAACTCGTAGACCTTAAGATTATTGAGAGAACTATAGCCGGAGCCAAAGTCATCCATCCAAACCTGATAGCCAGAATCCCTGAAGCTCTTGATCTGATCTCCAAGGAAGCTCTCTCCTGAAGCAATTGCACTTTCTGTAATCTCTATATTGAGAAGATTTACAGGAATACCATACTTTTCCCTGCACTTATCAATTTCAGTCTTTATGTCACAAAGCTCAAAATCAAGCCTGGAAAGGTTTACAGATACTGGCTCTACAGCCATTCCATACTCGATATCTGACTTAAGATCAGCGCACACCTGATCTATGATGTACAGATCAAGCTTATGAACAAGATGAACTTCCTCCAGAACATCTACAAATATAGCAGGTGATATCATTCCATAATTTGGATCTATCCATCTTGCAAGGGCCTCATAGCCGCAAACTTTTCCCGTAAGAGCTCTGACTTCTTTTTGGTAATAAACCTTGAAATAGTGCTGTTTAAAGGCATTTTCAAAATTATCAATAACATACTGCCTGCGCTCATTTTTCTTTTTAAGCTCATCATCGTAGAAATTGTATTCTTTATCGTAAACACCAATAATGTCATCGCAGGCAATCTTGGCTCTGTCGATCATGATAACCGGATCAGATTCATCACCTGTAGCCATGTATATTCCGGCCTTTACGCGCATTCTAAGACCACGCTCATATTTTCTTGCAGCCTCTGATACTGCCTCGAGCTTGGAAATAATGATGCTTTCATCATTTGTTTTAGACAGGATAATAAAGTGATCTCCGCCAGTACGCGCTACCAGATCATCAGAAAAGATTTGATGAACTTCCTTGGCAAGTCCCTTGAGGAATTCATTTCCTCCAGCAAAGCCATATTGCTGATTAAAGGCCTTGAAATTCATCACATTGAGATAGATTATTACAGAAAATCTATTTTCATCTGCGTTTTGAGCATCATTAATACGCCTTAATACACCGTAGAGATTAAGGAGTCCAGTTAACTCATCTAAATCTTCTCGTTTTCCGTTTAAAGCGTTGTTTAGCTCGTCCATATTATCTCCGTAAGAACATAGTTATTCACAAATAATTATAGCATGCATAAAACTTCAAACCGTTTATTGTCTAATTATTTATCGTCTTTTTAGATATACATAATTATTGTGTACGTTCTTTTTACAAAACCGCCTATGATTTGACAACGCCTGTAGATGTGCTAACGTTAAATATAGTAAACATAAGGAGTATAAGAATGGATTTCGCAGAAATAACAAGTCAGAGTAAACAGGCGGTAAAAGAAATACTACAGGCTGCAGGTCTCAAAAAAGGAGCTATATTTGTTGTGGGCTGTTCATCAAGTGAGATTCTGGGTGACCAGATCGGAACTGCAACTAATCTTGATTCAGCAAATGCTGTGTATGATGGCATAATACCCACACTTAAGGAGAAAGGCATATTTGTAGCTGCCCAGTGCTGCGAACACTTAAACCGTGCTCTCGTAGTAGAAAGAGAAGCCATGGAGAAATATGGTTTTGAGCAGGTTAACGCTATTCCTCAGCCAAATCATGCCGGCGGCGCCTTTGCCACAGTATGCTATCAGCGCTTTGATGATCCTGTACTTGTTGAGGATATCCAGCAGAAGGCTGACGCAGGAATTGATATAGGTGGAACCATGATCGGTATGCATATGCACGGCGTTGTAGTTCCTCTTAGAATCTCTCTTCGCAAGATTGGAGAAGCTCCTATCATCTGTGCCCGTCATCGTCCTAAATATGTCGGCGGCCAAAGAGCTATCTATGATGAGAAGCTGATGTAAAGAGGCTACGGATTTTTATATCAGGTGATATTGTTGTTTCGTCTTGATTTTTTTTATCTGGTATTGTAACTTATAGGTGTCCATACAACTGGCGGATAAGTGGGTAACCACATGGGAGTATGGGTAATAATATTGAATGTCGACCGCCTGGGTAACCGCTTTTAAGAGGATTGCTCAGGCGGTTTTTTGCGTGTGAAGCAGAGCCATGCTTTAGCATTTTCGAGTTTGTGTCTGATTCACACCTTACACTTAGGAGGCATTATGCAGGAATTAGCAAAAGAAATCAGCAGCACTACTTATCCAGGCAGAGGAATTGTCATCGGTACTACTCCAGATGGCAAATATGCAGCTTGTGCTTACTTCATCATGGGCAGAAGCGAAAATTCACGTAACAGAGTCTTTGTAGAGGACGGCGAAGGCATCCGCACACAGGCTTTTGATCCATCCAAGATGGAAGACCCAAGCCTTATCATCTACGCTCCAGTAAGAGTTCTTGGTAACTCTACAATCGTTACAAACGGAGATCAGACAGATACAGTATACGAGCTCATGCAGAAGGGTCAGACCTTCGAGCAGTCTCTTAGAACAAGAGAGTTTGAGCCAGATGCTCCTAACTACACACCTAGAATTTCAGGAATCATGAACGTTGCAGATGGCAAGTATGATTTTGCTATGTCAATCTTAAAGAGCAATCACGGCGATTCATCATCCTGCCAGCGTTTCACTTATACATACGAAAATCCAAAGGCTGGTGAGGGCTACTTCATCCACACATACATGGGTGATGGCAATCCACTTCCTAGCTACGAAGGCGAGCCTACACTTGTTAACATCGAAGGTGACATCGATACCTTTACAAATAACGTATGGAATGCTTTAAACGCAGATAACAAGGTATCTCTTTTCATAAGATATATTGAAATTGCTACTGGTAAATACGAGAGCAGAATCATCAACAAGAACAAATAATTCGGATAACTGACAATAAATTGGAATTTGCTGATTCGAATATATCAGCAATATAAGGAGAAAAGGTATGAACGAGATACAGCTTAAATATGGATGCAACCCTAATCAGAAGCCATCAAGAGTATACATGGAGGATGGATCAGACCTTCCTATCGAAGTATTAAACGGAAGGCCTGGCTACATCAACCTTCTGGACGCCCTTAACGGATGGCAGCTTGTTTCAGAGCTTAAAAAGGCAACAGGACTTCCTGCAGCTACTTCTTTCAAGCACGTTTCACCAGCTGGCGCAGCTGTTGGTCTTCCACTTACAGATATCGAGAAGAAAATCTACTGGGTACAGGATCTTGGCGAGCTTAGCCCTCTTGCTAACGCTTACGCTAGAGCTCGTGGTGCTGACAGAATGTCATCTTTTGGTGATTTCATTTCTCTTTCAGATGTTTGCGATGCAGACACAGCAAGACTTGTAAAAAGAGAAGTTTCAGACGGAATCATTGCTCCAGGCTATACAGATGAGGCTCTTGAAATCCTCAAGGCCAAGAAGAACGGCAACTACGCAGTAATCAAGATTGATGAGAATTACGTACCAGCTGCTATCGAAAAGAAGCAGGTATTTGGTATCACTTTTGAGCAGGGGCACAACTTCATCGAAATCACAGATGAGATGTTTGAGAACATCGTAACAGATAACAAGGAGCTTCCTGAGTCAGCTAAGATTGACCTCAAGATCGCTCTTATCACACTTAAGTACACACAGTCCAACTCAGTATGCTACGTAAAGGGCGGACAGGCTATTGGTATCGGCGCTGGTCAGCAGAGCCGTATCCACTGCACAAGGCTTGCAGGCTCCAAGGCTGACAACTGGTTCCTTAGACAGGCTCCACAGGTTCTCAACCTTCCATTCCTTGACAGCATCAAGAGACCTGACAGAGACAACGCAATCGACCTCTACATCGGCGCTGATTATATGGATGTTCTTGCTGATGGTAAGTGGGAGCACATCTTCAAGGAAAAGCCAGCAGTATTTACTGAGGCTGAAAAGAGAGCTTGGCTTGATAAGAACACTGATGTTGCTCTTGGTTCAGATGCTTTCTTCCCATTCGGAGATAACATCGAAAGAGCTTATAAGAGCGGTGTTAAGTATGTTGTTCAGCCAGGCGGATCAGTTCGTGATGACAATGTAATCGAGGCTGCAAACAGCCACAACATGGTCATGGCATTTAATGGACTTCGACTTTTCCACCACTAATACTGACTAGAATCTTTAGGCTATCAGAGCTATAAAGCCTTTGAACACCTAAAACAATAGCGAGTGATGAAAGATAGTGCTTATATCTTCATCACTCGCTTATTATTTTGTATTTTGCATCTAAACTCGAATTATTCTCATTTCCGATGCCCATTTCTCTGTTGTCAGAGCCTCGGATGCATCGGAATTTCTTTTTTCCCTCTTTTTGATGCCTATAATCATTCTTTTTCATTCTAAAAAGCATCTAAATTTCTGTTTTCTCTTTTTCCGATGCAATCATGCATTTTTTCTCTGCATTTTGGGCATCTATTTTGAGCAAAACCAATTATCCGATGCATTTTGATATTATCAATTGATCCAGTCATCTCTCTTTAGCACTCTTTAACTCTCTTTAGCTATATTTAATCTTGTTCAATTATCCCTAATCTTCTTAAGGATAAAATTGTCTACAGTCCCCCAGCTCTTGACGTTGGATTTAATGTGAACACCGATGATCACTGAATCTCCTGTGACTTCGATTTCAGGAATCACAGGGTTCTTCCACTGTGCCCAGCTGGTGACCATAAATGGTTCTGAATAATGGGTAACCTCGTCTCCAGCTTCTGTCACATCGCAAAACAGCTCCATCTCGGCACTGGCATCCACATCTCCACCCTGTGCAAAGCACTCAAGCCTATATGTACCAGGTTCAAGCCCTGTAATCTCCTGTGTTACAGTAAAGTCTATCTCTTTTACCCCATCCCAGAAATGAAGCGCCACAGTTCCATCGTAAGCATCATCCTTTTTATCCTGATAATCTGTTGGGTCTGATGGGCTGTTGTAGCTGATGTTCCACATAGATCGGTCCAAATCCTCAAAGCTTGGATTCAGGACCAGGTTGTCGAGTTTGACCTCCAGATGGCAGATAACCCGGCTCTTTTCCTCGTTCTGAAGTGTTCCATGTAAATTTAGCTTATTCTCTGTAGATGTATCAATCTTGGCTAGATCTGATTCATCCCACACAATTTCCACAGGTTCCTCATGAGACGGATCATTATAAATAACAGCTGCTTTTTCTGGAAGCACTACCTCATCGCCAATTCCGCAGGTTACGTACAGATCAGGAACACTCTCAACTTTAAGGTCTGTCGTATGTCCTTCATACACATATTTGAAAACATTAAGGGATGAAAGCGGATAGCCCTTATGATCGAACATTGCCTGATTGTCCCAAGAACAGCCTCCATAGTATTTACCGGCATCGTTTGGATCATAGTCTTTGGCAAAGCGGCTAGCCCAGCCGCTTCCATGTTCTTCCCAGATAGTAGCATTAGTTGAAGCATTGCTTCCTACAGGAATCCATACACCCTCCCAATAACATACGCCAATGGCGCCACCAGCACTGGCACTAGCAATAATATCTCTTACCATGTGAGCCTGTCCCTGAACAGTAGCTGAATATCCTTCTACAAGATCTTCCTTGCCTTCAAAGCTGTTACCTGAGCCATCACCATCACTTGTGGTATACGGATAAGAAGTCTCTACAATCATGACTTTCTTGCCATATTTATCCTGAAGGTCACCAACTACCTTCTGCATATTTTCAAGATCACCATGCCAATAAGGGTAGTAAGAAAGTCCAACTATATCATAATCAATGTTATGTTTTTCCAGATTTGAAACCAGCTTACCGACCTTTTCGCCCTTGTCCTCAATGTTGGTGTAATGAACAATTATCTGTATGTCTTTCCCCTTATCTGATGCTACTGCTCTGACTGCCTTGCTGCCTGAATCAAGAAGCTTGGTAACATTGGAAAGGTTGGTCTCACCAGACATTCCGTTGTTGATCTCATTACCAATCTGAACGAAGGTTACATTAACTCCTGCATCAAGGATTTCTCCAAGCGCATCCACTGTAAAAGTGCTAAGGGCTTCGCATTTATCATTTATTCCCATGTCAGCCCACGCCTTAGGAGCAAACTGCTTCTTGGGATCAGCCCAGAAATCTGAATAGTGGAAGTCAATCATTACCTGCATTCCAGCAGCTGTAGCTCTTTTACCAAGTTCTATTGCTGTAGCTACATCGTTGTTACCTCCGCCATAGCCGCGGCCTTCCTCATCATAAGGATCATTCCATACGCGCAGACGAATGCAATTAACTCCAGCCTCCGCCATAGTCCTAAATACATCTGCTTCCTGTCCCTGGAAGTCGTAGTACTTAACGCCGCTATTCTCCTCAACAAGAACAGATGACGCATCCATTCCGCAGATGAAATCTGCAGATAGACCATCAATCTTCTCCACAAAGATGTCCTCTGTATTCAGACCTGTCTGCACATCTGTACTGTTGTCTGCATCTGCCTTAGTATCTACTTCCTTATCTGCATTAGTCTCTGTGTCTGTAGTTGCTTCCTGACCTGCACCAGTCTCTACATCTGCAGTTACCTCCTGACCTGTACCAGTCTCCACATCTAAAGCCACATCCTGACTTCCGCATCCGCTGATAGTCAGCCCCATCACTGCAATCCCAGCCAAAACAGCCATCCTACAATTCTCAATTTTCTTGATCATATGCCAACTCCCCTTTTTTCATATCTCCTATATACATTCTAAATACATTATAATATAATGGAAACGTTTCCGGAAAATAATATCTCGAATCACAGATTCAAGATATCATACTATTTGATTGCAGGCATCTTAGTTTAGACTTAAAATAGTAGTGTATTTCGGTAACTTAATATCGCAATTTAGGAGGAGCATCATGCCTAACTGGTTGAAAGACGCAGTTTTCTACGAGATTTACCCACAGACTTTTAAGGACACTAATAATGATGGAATAGGTGATATTAACGGTATCATTGAGAAGCTTGATTATATCAAGGATCTGGGATGTAATGCCCTTTGGATCAATCCTTGCTTCGATTCTCCATTTAAGGATGCCGGATATGACGTTAGAGATTACAAGAAGGTTGCCCCTAGATATGGCACCAATGAGGACTTATACAGACTCTTTTTGATTGCCCATGACAAGGGTATTCATGTACTTCTTGATCTGGTTCCAGGTCACACATCTGAGGAGCATGCATGGTTCCAGGAGAGCAAAAAGGCAGAGCCTAACGAATATTCAGATCGTTACGTCTGGACTCATCACTGGATTCAGGGTATAGCTGGTCACCCATATATCGGCGGCGAAGCTGACAGAAACGGCTGCTATATGCTGAACTTCTTTAAATGTCAGCCTGCTCTTAACTACGGTTTCCTCAACAGAACCGAAGATTGGCAGCTTCCACCAGATCACCCAGCTTGTATCGCAACAAGAGAAGCTCTCAAGGATATTATGAGATTCTGGCTCGACCACGGCTGTGATGGCTTCCGCGTAGATATGGCTGATTCTCTGGTAAAAGATGATGATGAAAACAAGTCAGCTACCGGCGCTATCTGGAAGAACATCAGAGAGATGCTTGATAAAGACTATCCTGAGGCTGCTATCATTTCTGAGTGGAGTAATCCTCAGCAGTCACTCAAGAATGGTTTCCACGCTGACTTCTATCTTGATCACCACGGAAATGGCTACAACACACTTATCCGTGACAACGAGACTCCTGGCGGAGATCACTCTTTCCTTAAAAAGGATGGAAATGGTGATATTATGCGTTTTCTTTTGGATTATCTTCCTAAGTATGACGCAACCAAGCATGATGGCTATATCAGCTTCATCACCTGCAACCACGATACACCAAGAGCACGCCTGACACTTGGCTATGACGAACTTAAGCTTGCATGGGCGCTGTTCCTGACACTTCCAGGTGTTCCATTCATTTACTACGGCGACGAGATTGGAATGAGATACCTTGATATTCCTACCAAGGAAGGTGGCTACACAAGAACTGGTTCCAGAACACCAATGCAGTGGGATAACAGCAAGAACAAGGGCTTCTCAGATGCAGACAGTGATAAGCTCTATCTTCCAGTTGATCCTTCAGAGGATGCACCAACAGTAGCTGATCAGGCTCAGGATCCAGATTCACTCTACAATACAGTTAAAGCGTTAACTGCTCTTAGGCATGAGTATGAAGATCTTAAGGCCGACAGTTCTTTTGCTGTAATATATGCAGAAAAAGAGGAATTCCCTTTTGTCTACAGACGTGGTAACCTTTTAATTGCAATCAACCCTTCTGAGAAAAAAGATTCTACTGCACTTCCAATTGAAGCCTTTGTCAAAAACAATGATGCTTCAAATAAGCAGTGCGAATTAAAGAACATATACACTATAGGAGGCAGCCAGGTTAACGGTAATACTCTGGTTGTTGATGCTCAGTCTTTTGCAGTATATAAGTTAGTATAAATTACAGTTATTTTCTTAAATAATCGGGAGTGATCACATGTTAAGGGGCAAGAATTCAAGGCGTTTGATTAGTTTGATAATGGCACTTTTGTTGTTGTGCACATTTCATTCAACTAGTTACGCCGCCTCCGGCAGTGGCCACTCCTCTTCTAGTATTCCAACCAGCCAGATTACAGCTGCATCCCTTATGGCATCCATGAACACCGGTTGGAATCTTGGCAATTCCCTCGACGCATACCATAAAGCAGCCAAAGGACAAGCTAATCTTGGGCAGGAAACCATATGGGGCAATCCTGCAGTAACCAAGCAACAGATAGATTATGTCAGATCTTTGGGCTATAACACTATCAGAGTTCCTGTGTCCTGGTATTATCACACCTATACCGACGCAAATGGTCAGCTCCATGTCCATCCAGAGTGGCTTGCAAGGGTAAAAGAAGTTGTGAACTACTGCGTAGCCGATGGCATGTATGTGATCATGGACTCTCACCACGACAATAAGATATTTTATGTAGGTGCTAGTTCAGGCGATTTTGCAACTGTATGTAACAGAGCAACTACCATATGGACAGATATAGCCAACTACTTTAATGATGTGGATGGTCACCTTATCTTTGAAGCCTTTAACGAGCTTGATAATGTCAAAAGAGGTCGTACCTTCACAAAAGAAGCTGCCAATCAGATGAATCAGCTCAATCAGGTATTTGTTAACACAGTTCGCGCAACAGGCGGAAATAATGCTCAGCGCCTATTGATTGTTCCCACTCTTTTCCACAAGTATACTGATGACGTTCTGAATGCATTTGTTCTTCCTAAGGACACTGCTTCAGGCAAGCTCCTTACTGCTGTTCACTTCTATTCACAGGTACTAGATCAGTACATAGACCAGGATTTTGCCAAACTTCAGGGTTTTGCAACCAGAGTTGGGGCTCCGATGGTTATTACAGAGTGGGGAACTACTAACAAATTCCAACCTGCCAGCCTTAGAACAGTTCATGCAGCAAACTATGTAGCACGCGCCAATGCACATGGAATTAAATGCGTATATTGGGATAATGGATCTGAATATGCAATTGTTAATCGCAAGAATCTGACCTGTAATGGTGAAATGGTCAAAGCCATGATAAATCCAGCTCCATATAATACAGCAGCCGGAACTGCGCTAGATAATTGGGCATCCAGCTATCTGTACAAAGGGATGGATGACAGCAATGGTGCATTAAAAGAGTGGGATTCCTGGGGCGGTGTAGTTCTAAATCAGGACGGGAACGGCCTTATTCCTATTCCTCAAGGCTCAACCACCATGTCAATGCAGTTAACAACTTCTGGCAATATGACCAGGCAGTGCTATCACTTAGTATATTTCTATAATAGTAACTACGGACTTGTAGATAAGATCTATACGAACTTTGGCTTCTATGACAAGACATTAGCGATCCCTGCGGGCGCTACTTCAGTCAGAGTCTGCATCTACAATGCCTTTGAAAAGACCTCCAAGGAAAGCTACGATGCAGCGCTTGCCAACGGATCACTTAAGCCTGTTATTAAATTCTACTAGCAGTTTCCTGTATATACATACTTAAGGTTCTGCCTGGCTACATCAGCGAGCTCATAAACAAGCCCAACATCTGTAGCAGCTCTGTCAGTCATATGGAATCTAGGGAAAAATCTGGATATGTGAAGTGGAATATCTTGTCCGATACTGTTTCCATCAATATCTGTAAGTTCAGATATCCACTTAGACAGTTCTTTTATCTCTTCTATAGAATCATTTTCTCCTGGAATAATCAGGGTTGTCAGCTCTACATGGCAGTGTCTGACAGCCTCTGATATAAATTCCATTACCATCTTCCTGTCTCCGCCAAGAATATCTCTGTAATATCGGTCTGTAAAGCCCTTGAGGTCTATGTTCATGGCATCTATATATGGCACAAGCTCCTGTAAAACCTCAAGACTCGCCATTCCATTAGACACCAATACGTTAACCATGCCCTTTTCATGGACAAGTCTCGCTGTATCCCTTACATACTCATAACCAACCAGTGGCTCATTATAGGTAAAAGCAACACCGACATTTCCTTCGCTCTTATATCCGAGCGCAAGATCAGCTAAGTCCTCTGGCATTAGGACTCTGGCCGCTTCTCCGTATTCATAGGCCTCATCAGACCAGGAAATCTCATAATTCTGGCAAAAAGGGCAGCGAAGGTTACAGCCATAGCTACCTACAGACAAAATCCTGCTGCCTGGCATAAACCTTGATAATGGCTTTTTCTCTATAGGATCAAGAGCTATACTGGTGATTCGGCCGTAGTTGAGTGGGACCACCTGAATATCTGAGTCTGTTCCCGCGGAAACATCATAGCTAACAGCAGTTCTCATTTCTCCAGTTTCATAGATACCATGCTTTGTAATTCTGGCCGCTCCCCTGACACCGCAGAAGCCCGTCTCACCCTCTTTTATCTCGCATTTCCTGTAACAAACATTACATTTTGCCATATCATGACCTCGTCAAAGTCACCTTCCATACGCCATCAAATCTTTACCACACTCGTGTCAGCGAATTTTCTTACCATCAAGCGTAGCTTCAATCAGTTTGTCTTCCTTGTCATATACGAGCTTAAGGGAAAAGAACTTCCTACTCTCTGAAAGCTTCCGCAGGAATATCTTGTCCCCTTCCCATAAATTTAAGTCATACACTTTGTCTTTTGCCACCCACTCTAGCTTACCTTCATCACACTCTTTGGGCTCAGAATCAGGAGCCTTGGCTGTAAAAAGACTCATCAGCTCATAGTCACCCTTCTGAGAAACGAAGGTCACAACAGCCCTGAATTCAAGCTCCTCAAGCGGTATGTCGTAGCCTGTCTCCTCCAGGATTTCTCTTTTTATGCACTCTTCAGGGCTCTCATCATCCTCGAGATGCCCGCCTACGCCAATCCACTTATCTTTATTTATGTCATTCTTTTTGCTGATCCTATGAAGCATCAGGTACTCGTCGCCTCGCTCCAGATAGCATAAAGTCGTAAGTCCAAGTCTTCTAGCCATGTCTCTACCTCTTTTTATATTACAGTAATCAATTAGCTCTGGTAATATCGTTATGCCGCATAAATACTGGCTTTCACTTCTTATTAACTACGATAATTCCAAGGGATACAAGTGCAAGGGAAACAACACTAATAATCGAGAATGCCTGATTCTGTTCCCCCAGGAAAAGAGCTGACAGGAGCACTCCCATGATAGGATTTACGAAGCCCAGCACAGATACCTTGCTGACAGGGTTGTACTTAAGCAGAACTCCCCACATGGTGTACGCTCCGGCTGAGATAAAGCCCATATAAATAAGATTCATATAGCATCCAGTGCTGTAAAAGACAAGACTTCCGCCCATCAGCTGACCTATGACAAACAGTACAAGACCTCCTAGTGCGAACTGATAACCACTGAGGACAACCGGGTTCTCATATTTGGAAAAAATCTTGATACAGCAGCCAGAAACTGCAAAGAACATGGCAGCTGCCACCATAGCACCTTCTCCCCGAAGTGTCATGGGGCCACCTGTTGTAAACACGCTTCCACCGCCAAAGAATATAATGATTCCGGTAAAACCTATGATGCAACCTATCATCTTACGGACACTAAATTTCTCAAGCCTGAATATAGCCACCGCAAGAAGTGGGGCCAGGAAATTGCCAGCAGCATTTATGATTGAACCGCGCACTCCTGAGGTGTTAGCAAGAGACATGAAAAAGAAATAGTACTGCCCAATAGTCTGAAAAAGCGCAAGGATCAAGATATACAGTGCACTTTCCTTTTTGGGAATCAGAACCTTTTTGGCTACTATTGAACCAAAGACAATTGTCATAATGCCTGCAATAATAAATCTGGCACCTGCCAGAACCAGTCTGGATGCGGTATCAGAGGCATCTATGTGAAATAATTCGTAAGCTATTTTAATTGCCGGGGATGCGCTTCCCCACAGCACGCAGCAGAATATAGCTGTAGCTACCATTACGGGAGTGTAAGACCAGATGGAACTTCGCTTTATATTATCACCATCTATGTTGTTTTCCTTATTATCAATCATGTTTTCGTCCTTTATGTTTATCCTTTCAAAGTATTCCAGATATTATTATGACATCTATATCTCCATAATCAAAGAGTGACATGTACCTTAAAACTATCTTTTGGGCATAATAAAACCTCACCACATTTTGATGGCGAGGTTTTAAACATATCTTTTTATATATCAAAATAACCAGTTTACTTCCCGCTTCTACTGATCTTGAGAATCTCATCCAAAATCTCCTTGGTTGTCTTCATGTCTTTCTCACAATCCTGGCTAATTTCAATGCTGGACTGTGCAGAAGCTGCAACCTCTTCGGATGTTGCTGACAGATTGCTGATAGCATCCATAACCTTGGCATTTGCATCAACACAGGCATCTACATTATCAGATATAGTACCGGCTCTGGATGTAAGGTCATGAACCTTTTCAAGGATAACCTCGAACTTCTCACCTGTCTGAGTGATGATCTCGCCCTGCTCATTGGCTGATTCTACACTCTTAAGCATATTTTCAGATGCAACATTAACCTTTCCAATAAGATCATCAATTGTAGATGCAATCTGCTCTGCAGACTCCTTAGTATGCTCTGAAAGAGCTCTGATCTCATCTGCAACTACTGCAAAGCCTTTTCCTGCTTCGCCTGCTCTTGCAGCCTCGATTGAAGCATTAAGCGCAAGAAGATTGGTCTGGCCTGAAATACTGAGGATTGTTTCAACTATCTCTTTTACCGAGCTTGCTGACTGCTGAAGGTTTGACGTCATCTCGGCGGTCTCTGAGTTAACCGCTGAAGCTTCCTGAGACTTGGTATTCAGCTCTTTTACCAGATTATTACCATCATTGATGTTCTCCGTAACCTCGTCGGCGTTGGAGCGCATGGCCTTAGCTTCGTCCGCAATACCTTCAAGAGCCGTGGTGATATTAGAGTTCATCTCGGTCTGAGTCTGAATTGCCTCCGCAGTATGGGTTGTAGCTATAGAAATCTGCTCGGAGGATTCAGCACTCTGCGTAACCTTCTCAGCAAGCGCCTGCATCGCATCATTGGCATCCTCGAGCTTCTCACCAATCTTGGTGCCGATTTCCTTGATAACCTTGGCATCTTTTTCCTGCTGAGCTGCTGCTTCCTGAATCTCTCCTATTGTTTCACCATTCTGCTTCTTGTTAAGCCTTGAATAGAAAATAGCCATCAGTGAAAGTAAGAGCGCAAATACCGCATCAGTCAGAACTGCAAATCTTCTATTCATAACTTCAGTAGAATATGCGAAAAACAGTGGTATGTACAGAACGTTGATCGCAATAACCACGATTGATGTGATAATTGTAAGCATCGTATCCGAATATAGCAGAACCAGTATTAAAAGAGCAGGTCCAAATGCCCACATGTACGTAATGTGCACGGATCCCAGCATAACTACAAGGTAGCTGACAGAAAGGCATCCCATCAGCATGTATTTGCCCAGTGCTTTGCGGCTGTACATTATGTAGGAAGCCACGCATGCAATAAGAATCAATACCTGCATAATCACCATGGCTGTGGTGTTCAAAAATCCAACCCTGGCATCCTGATAAAGTATTGTTGCCAGAATCTCAAAGCCTTGTATAATGCACGCAAACTTAAAAGCTAACAGATTACTCTCATAAAAATGCTTTTCATGTAAATCCATATTCTTTCTCCGTTCTTAATATACTTGTGCTTCGCTAAATAGTGCACAAGGCAAAAATACGAATTATCATCCACAATACTATTATTTATCATTTACATCGAGTAGTCTAATTAACACTTTATAAAATCTGTAAATTATTGGAATTTGTCCGTGGTTGGGGGAAGCATTATGTTTGTGGGAGAGGATTCTGTTTTTTTTTGGGGGGATATTTTTGTTTTTTGAGGAAGATTATTGTTTGAGAGATAGGATTTCGGGAATATTTTAGCCGAAAAGGTGAGATATAGCATTATTCGGCTAATGATTTTTCAGGTGTTTTTTGAGGCTGTTAGCCACAAAAGAGAAATAGCCTCTTGTTCGGCTAACAACATTTTCAGATTCATTAGCCGCATATGATATATATTTGCATTTCGGCTAAATCTATTTTCCAGAAAGAAATCTTTCTTTAGCCTAAATCCTCAAAAAAACAAACATGCGGCTAAGCAATCCGCAAAATGCATAGGGAAAGCTTTAGCCGCAATTAAGCATATTCGTATCATTAGTATGAAAACCTTAGTAACTTATTACATCACTAATAAAACATTCAGTACCAATACAAAGATAAATGCAAATCAATTTATCCATAATTGATCTCCAGCTTGGCAATAAAATCCTCCAAAACATATCTGGAATCAACGTCAGTATATATTCGTATTATAGGATTATCCTCTTTTACCTCAGAGGATGTATCCTCCGCTACAAGAGGAGCCTTGGCATAGTGATAATGTCCGCAGCCAGGATTGATTGCAATGGCTATAGCTGGAGAATCGCCTAATGACCAGCTCTCTCCCTGTGTCCAACCAGCAAATGGTGACATATTGTAGTCAACCATGTTACGGAAAAGATGCTCTCCGATCCTTCCACAGGGACGAATCCTTCTCTGGATCTCTGCAAGCCCTATGTTCACTGTGATATACACATGCGAAGGAACAAGCCACAGGTCTATTCCGCTCTGAAGCACTGTATTGGCAGCCGGAATATCGTTAGTTGCGTTAAACTCAGTAAAAGGCGCTTTGCAGGGAGCTTCTCCATGCGTGCCTATCCATATGACAGTTATCTTGTCTTTTATCTTCGGCTCTACTAGAAGCGCTTTCGCAACATTTGTGATTGCACCCTGACAAAGTATGTAAAGAGGCTTCTCGTCCTCTTTGAGTGCTTCGTCAATAATGAAGCGTACTGCCTCGGATATGTTATCGTCTGTTCTGTCAGAACAGCTACAGCCAGCATGCTCATCACCTGACTGGCTCAAACCAACCTCTTCATCCGAGAGAGGGCCCTCCTGGCCCTTGAGCACAGGGACATCCATGCCCATGCAATCTAGGATTGTTTCAATCTCATGGTAGCTTCTCTCCATAGATCCCGCTTCCTTGAAGTGCTCAGCAATTATGCCCTTAACCATAAGCTTTGGGCTCAACAGTGCATGCGCAATGGCAAAGGGATCATCCGCCTCGCAGGCCGCATCAGTATCAACAATTACGCGTATTTTCTTGGATTCTGGAATGTCGAATTCGAATTTCATAGATTTTACCCCCAACACTAGATGATAGACGACTGCTCCATGGCCATCGTCATTCTCGCAGTTCTACATCATACTAATATAATAAGGCTGCACTGAATGTTTGTCATCCAGATGCAGCCCATAATAATCATATTTCGTTGTCTTGAGACTATTCACCTAAACCTGATCATCAAAATCCCGTACAAGTTCCCTTGAGTGTAGCACCCTTTATGTTGTTCTTACCATTCTTGGAAATGCAGTCCTGAATGATAGCAGTTCCAAAGGTAACTTTCTTACCAAGAGCAGAAGGTGTGCCTTCCTTAGGCCAGTTGTAGTTGTACTTCTTGTTGCCGTCAGCTGTGCACTTCTTCATTGTAACAACACCGCTCTGGTTGTTGCGGTCAAAGCCACTTGCATAGTTACCAACAGCTGTGCAGCCCTCAAGTACGTGATTAAGAGGATCTATGTGTGCTGCAACACCTGGAGTTTTGTTGTCTACACCGCCAAGCTTAAAGCCATTACCGTCACCGTAGATTCCATCGCAGTATCCATTGTAATTAGCCTTACAGTTCTTGAAGGTTACTACGCCATGCGCTGCATAGAGATCCCATCCATCATCACTGTTGTACTCTGCTATACATCCCTCAAAATAGTTGCCCTCACCTGAGTGAAGCTTGCAGGCAAACCCATCAGCATTCTCACCCTTAGGGTCTGCGTTGTGATGTGAATAGCAATTATAGAACTTATTGTTGGAGCCACCATTACTGATTTGGAATCCTGCATCCTTATTGTAGCAGCAGGTTACGTTTCTAAAGGTATTGTTGCTGCCATCGATGAAAATACCGTTGTCAGCAGCATTTTTAACTGTAAAGTCGGATAATGTACTGCCGCTTCCTGAAATAGTGATTCCACGTCCTGAGCTGCCACTTGTTGATGAGAAATCGATAGTTGCATTGTTCTTACCGGAAATGTTAACACCGCTTGGAAGCTTAACTGCGCCGCTCTTAACTGTTCCGTCGATTACGATAGTTGTGCCCTTTGAAGCCTTGCTGATAGCAGTTGAAAGAGATGTGCCACCATTCTTGACTGTGATCGTGTTACCACTTGTGCTTCCGCCATTTCCTGAGCCACTACCACTTCCCGAACCAGAGCCGCTTCCGCTACCAGAACCGCCGTTTCCGCTTCCAGAGCCACCTGAACATGCTTCAAACTTAAACTGCTGGCATGTTGCTCCACTGTATGCCCAAGTATTAATGTTGCCACCTGCGGCCTTAGAAAAATCATATACATATACAGCCTGCTTGTATGAGCTGCACTTTGTCTGAAGAGCTACAACTCCGTCAGAAATCTTAACCACTTTAAACACCTGAGATTTCTTGCCATTTGAAGGCCAGAGCTGAATGTTGGTGCCGTTATCTTTTTTGCCACCATCTACATCCATCATGAGACCACTATTCATGCCGTTTTGAATAGTTATGTAATTCTTGCTGGTATTCTTGACATACCACTTCTGGCTTGCCGCGCCTGTGCCAACAGCCTGCTGAACATTAGCCCCCTTAACGTCTGAGCCGTCCTTGACATCAATGTACATCTGACTGTTGATATTCTTGATGTAGTACCATCCATCAGCAATTATAGCCGATGAAGATGCTGCCTCTGCAGTTTGTGCAACACTCACTGCATTAGAAGCAGATGCTATCATTGTTACTGTGGCGATAGCAACCACAAACTTTTTGAACAACTTTTTTACCATACCTTCTTCTCCTTTTTTGCCTTACTATGTTTGTCTTGATAATCTTAGCGTTCCAGTTACCCCCATAGCTGAAGCGCAACATACATCTAGCTTAGCACGGAAAGGTTAAGAATGTAACCGCTTACATGTCAGAATATTTCACGAATTTTGCGACATGAATTTATGCATAATAACTGTTAATCGATAAACATTTACATCAAGAAGAAGATTGTTAGGATTAATTCAAAAAGCAGTTGACATTAAATTGCGTGACAACTATACTATCACATAACAATTTTCAGAAAGCGGTGCAAATATGAAATACACTTACCTCGTCAATTTCACATCATCTAATGTAGCCCCCATTAATAATCAGGGGCCTATTAGTGATAGAATTGATGAGGATAACGATATCATATAGAACAGAAGACGCAAGTTTATTACTAATTGATCAAAAGCCTCATCCGACTTTATTAGTTTGATGGGGCTTTTTTTTATTCAAAACCGCTCTCGCATAGAAGTCACATACGACTCAATCTTATACATTAACATCAGGAGGAGAAATTATGGACCAAGCAGCATTACAAAATTCAGATATCGCAAGAGAAAAAATAGTCGCTGGCTTCTACGACCAGTATTCTGAAGACGACAGATTGACACGTTCCGTCCATGGAAGGCTTGAATATGCAACCACCATGCATTACATCCACCGCTTCGCGGATAGCAGTTCAAAAATCCTCGAGGTTGGAGCCGCCACCGGAAGATACTCCGTAGCTCTTGCAAAAGAAGGCATGGAAGTATCCGCAGTTGAACTTGTTCAGAGCAATTTTGAAAAGCTTCAGAAGAAATGTAAAGGCCTCCCTAATATAGCTGCTTACCAGGGCGATGCCACAGATCTTAGCCGTTTTGCCGATAGTTCTTTTGACCTGACACTTGTGCTCGGCCCGATGTATCATCTCTATGATAAAGAGGATGTTAACAAGGCCATTGATGAGGCTATCCGAGTGACCCATAGGGGCGGAACCATAATTTTTGCCTTTATCTCAGTATTTGCTATCATGTACGCAAACTATTTCTATGGCAACTGGCAGGATGGCCAGATCGAGAACTTTACTGACGATTACAAGGTAAGGCACTTCAAGGAGCAGCTCTTTACCGGCTATGACGTAACTGAGTTTGAAGCTCTTTTTGCGGGAAAAGATATAGAGTGGATCACCACAGCAGGCGTCGACGGTCTGATTCAGCCAATTGAGGAAAGATCTGATTTTCAGATGTCTGATGCAGATTTTGAGGCACTTTCCAAATGGTACCTCGCATTTGCAGAAAAGAGAGAGCTTCTGGGACACACGAATCATCTTTTGTATATTTGTAAGAAAATTTAACAGCTATCTGCATTTACTACATTTTCGCAAAAACAATTCATGATGTCATAGAAGGAGGAAACCCATGTTAATTAAAGACTTCGAATTCACATTAAAAGACGGAAGGACTGCAATAATACGTAGTCCAAGAGATGAGGACATTCAGGGCACCCTTGATTATCTCTACAAATCTGCCGGAGAGACAGAGTTCATCCTAAGATACCCTGAGGAGTGCGTAAAATATACTGCTGAGGCAGAGAAAGCTCTTTTCGAAAGGATGAATGAATCTGATAACGAGACCATGCTTGTTTGCATAGTAGATGGAATAATAGCGGGAAACTGCCAGGTAACCTGGAGCAAGAATATCAAGACCAGGCACCGTGCCATAGTTGCGATTGCCCTTTGCAAGGACTACTGGAATCTCGGAATCGGAACCAGATTTTTCCAGGAATTGATTCGCATCGCTGAGAGTAACCCTGAAATAACCCAGATGGAGCTTGATTTCATTGAAGGAAACACCCGTGCCAGAGCCCTTTACGAAAAGATGGGCTTTAGAATCACAGGCATGAAGCCAAACGCCATAAGGCTCAAGGACGGAACAATGCTAAATGAGTATTCTATGGTTAGGGAAGTGAAAAAATTATTCGGCTAATGATTTTTCAGGTGTTTTATGAGGCTGTTAGCCGCAAAAGAGAAATAGCCTCTTGTTCGGCTAACAACATTTTCAGATTCATTAGCCGCATATGATATATATTTGCATTTCGGCTAAATCTATTTTCCAGAAAGAAATTTTTCTTTAGCCTAAATCCCCCCAAAAATCAAACATGCGGCTAAGCAATCCGCAGAATGCATAGGGAAAGCTTTAGCCGCAAATAAGCATATTCGTTTCATTAGTATAAAAATCTTAGTAACTTATTACATCACTAATAAAACATTCAGTACCAATACAAAGATAAATGCAAATCCATTTATCCATAATTGATCTCCAGCTTGGCAATAAAGTCCTCCAAAACATATCTGGAATCAACGTCTGTATAAATGCGGATAGTAGGATTATCCTCTTTTACCTCAGGGGATGTATCCTCTGCTACAAAAGGAGCCTTGACCTAGTGTTAATGTCCGCAGCCAGGATTGATTGCAATGGATATAGCCGGAGAATCACCAAGAGACCAGCTCTCGCCTTGCGTCCAGCCGGCAAATGGTGACATGTTGTAGTCAACCATGTTACGGAAAAGATGCTCTCCAATCCTACCACAGGGGCGAATCCTTCTCTGAATCTCTGCAAGACCGATGTTCACTGTGATATACACATGTGATGGAACAAGCCACAGATCTATTCCGCTCTGGAGCACCGTGTTGGCAGCTGGAATATCGTTAGTTGCGTTAAACTCAGTAAAAGGCGCTTTACATGGAGCTTCTCCATGTGTGCCAATCCATATGACGGTAATCTTATCCTTGATCTTCGACTCTACAAGAAGCGCCTTCGCAACATTTGTGATTGCACCCTGACAAAGTATGAAAAGGGGCTTCTCATCCTCTTTGAGTGCTTCGTCAATAATGAAGCGAACCGCTTCAGATATATTCTCGTCTGCTTGAGAGACTTGATCACCTCTAAGGTCTTCGGCAGACAGTGGTCCGTCCTGGCCCTTCAGCACAGGAACTTCAATATCCATGCAATCAAGAATAGTCTCTATCTCGCGAAAGCTTTTCTCCATAGAGCCCGCTTCCTTGAAGTGCTCAGCAATTATGCCCTCTACGATGAGCTTAGGACTCATGAGCGCATGCGCTATGGCAAAGGGATCATCCGCCTCGCAGGCTGCATCAGTGTCTACAATTACACGTATTTTCTTAGATTCTGGAATGTCGAATTCGAATTTCATAGATTTTACCCCCAAAAAAGACTTTTCTGGCCCTTGCATCTATTTTGCTGTTATGTCCATAATCGATGCCTATTTCAAAGCTTTCTTTAGATCAAATACATCGATAAATAGACTTTATGCATTTATAGATGCACTCACTCCCTGTATCGTCTGGAAATATGCATCTATTATGGCTATAGCACCTATCTTTGTGGCTATTCACACTTTCTTACATATATCTTATTTAGCACTTATTATTTCAGAACGATAATACTTACACATATTATTCAGCAATTTAACACAATACCAATCGTTTTTAGTTTTGATAAATTCACTCAGTTCTATATTTGATTTGCATAGATCCTCAAAATAACTAAAATATGCCAAATATGTCGCCGAATCAGCTAATTCTCTATCTATTGGTTTTGCTCTTTCAAATATATGTAAATGGAGTCCGTGATGAGGTCTGTAATAACTTGATTCCGGGTTGGTATTTTCCATCAGCTTTACACCTCCTCGTTTCGTAGGATCTATATAGTCTAATCCTATCCCTGCATTGTCTATAAACTCATACAAAATACTCTCATCATTGATTATACAAGGATTCCAAATATCTGATTTCCATTCAAATGCTTTATTAATTTCGTCTATAATATACTTCTTGCTGTTCAACACTATAGGGATATATTCTTTTGGTATAAAACAATGTAACCCGCTTAATGCCTTCCAATTCTTTTTAGGAAATATATAATTTTTTAAAGCATTCCTTGCCCCAAAACGAATAGCATTTCCACAAAAATGCTTTACTCCTTTTCTTTCGGTAATCACCCTGACAATATTTGAATAGGAACGGCCAATAAAATCACAATGTCGTAAATGTTCATAAAACATATCTGCAGTTTCTTTGCATACAAATATGTCAATATCCCCAACATAAACAACATCATATTCCAGCAAAGAATCATCAAGAATAAGCCATCTCAAAGCCCTTTTAACAAGATTATTCTTCAAAGCTTTTCTACTCAGTTCTGTTTTATCAAAATCTATCTTCCTAAATTCTACGCCACCTTTATAATTTGAAATTTCATCAATTGTTTTTAAATACTTATTGGTAACATCGCAATCGTGGTATATGATAAAATGCGTGTTTGGATAGGCTTTATTTATTGAATATAAATAAAGTGGCACAAAAGATTTGTATTTATCTTTCCCAAAAACTACGCCTATCACACAATTGTTCATAGCTGGTCTCCTACTATTTGTGGGATTTCCTCACTTGTTCTACCATAGCAACAACTACTTTCAAATCCGATATTGAATACACTACCATGCTTATCATCAAAAATATAAATGTAGCTAAAACCGCATACCCTGACCAAGCCAAATACGAATCAGCCTTAACAATCATCCTATGGCTGATCATCCCATATATTACTATAATCACCAAATCTTCAAATACTCTCTTTATAAAATACTTTATCTTTCTAGTTAAAATATTCCTGCGCAAATATATAACACTAGCAATAAGTCTATATCCAATTGCCAATAATGTACCAATTGTCACACCAACAAGCCCATATTGCGTTGTCAGCGCAAATGATACCAATATATTTACAATCATTTCAACCACACAATATAGCTGAGTTTCCTTGAAGTGCCCTGCTGAATTAATAACGGTTGTATATGGGATTCTCAAAATTAACAATGCATAAGATGCAACAATAAGATATGAAAACGGATAATTTATATACTCCGCATCATCAACACCGGTAGTGTAAATTTTAACAAAAGGAACTATCATCGTTACGGAAACGCAAAATACCAAATTGGCAAAAAAATGAAAAAGCATTTCAAATTTGGCGAACTCTTTAGACAGTGTTTCTTCACTCTCAGACACTAAGGCTTGACCTAAAAAACTCTTATATCCGCCCCCAACAGAGGTTACCAATCCTCTTAGTCCATTTAGAGGAAAAGTATATACATTATACACTGATATGTTATGGAACGAAGAACATATGGTTAATACAATGGTATCTAAACTTATAATAAGCATTGAAGCTATATGTTGTACTAATCCGCTCCATTGTTGTGGTATATCGTACCTATCATTGGAAACACAATTAAGAAGTTGATATCGTTTTAAAACATACCAATGTAACAATAATGGCTTTATAAGGAAGATCACTGATGTAACTAACTTGACCACCTGAATAGAGAATCCCTGCTTTATACCAAAATATGTTGCTAAGCCGTTAACTGAAATTGCAACAATATCGACCATAGTACAAATGTACATCTTCTGGTCTGCTGATAACAAAACTTGATCTGTCAAGCCAAATAAATACTGCCCTATCATACTAACAGCTAGACACAGCACAAGTGAAACCGAAAAAAATACAGAATAATCTGTTCTAGAAAAACTATAATATCCACATAAAAATATCACATAAAAAAACAAACCTATTCCCAAAACACGGAAGTATTTCTTCACCGCCTGATATATCACCGATATTAACGACCAATTTTTTTCCACTAAAGGCCTAGATAACGCAGCTTGAGCTACAGACGATACCCCAAAATCAAAATAGGTTATTACAGAAAGCAGTTGCGTAATTGAATAAGTATATCCATTTATTCCAGATCCATATTGTTTCAAAATAAGTCTGGGAACAATCAAGCCAACCGTCACCGCTACTAAATGATGTATTATAGAGAAAAATACATTATTCCTTAAGTTTCGTTTCTCCATATTTACCCTTTTTATGTCTATTACTTTCACAATACATTATACTAAAACTCACTCTATCCCATTTCTTAATCATGTTTTTCGTTAAAAATAATTTTTACCTTCCCTCTTTGATTAAAAAATTCCAACCATAGAATATGTTTAAAGGGGCAATAAACCATATCATATAGTGTTCTGTTCTTATAAAGTCTTACTTTCTTCGACACAACGCCAAATACAACCGGAAGTAATATCCCTAATAACGTTGCAACAAGGGCTCCTCCAAAATATGTTTTAATATGTAATAATTTCAATACAGATCCTATGGGGCGAGTTATGAACATGTGAATTGTGAAAATTTCCAATGAATGCTTGCCAAAAACACCGAAACCACAGGATTTATCAAAGAAAGCGCGAAACACATTGACAATATAGTCTGAACAAACAATTGCACACACTATTTTTGCAATCTTACTTAATATACTGGGAAGGAAAATATATCGAGAAAACGCGCATCCCGCACATAAAACAAATATCACACTCTCAAGAAGAAATCTATAAATATTAAGGTGTTCTGTTCGTTTTTTTAGGATACCCATAGCAAAAAAGAAACCATACATTGCAGCATATGCAAAACCATACTCAGATATGGCTTTAGGCAAAAGCAAATAGCAAAGCAAAGATATAACAAATAAAAATGTAGCCAAGTACACCATTTTAATTTTTGCAATGCAAAATGGTATAAATAAATACAAACAAATAATAACCCACAAATACCAATACGGCACTATCGGCTTTATCAATATTAGGATTAAATCTTTTCCTGTAATTGTTTTTATAAAATCATATGGCCAAAATATCTTTAATAATACTTTTATTATGCTAAACAGTAAGTAGATATATACTAAATTTATAACATGCAACTTATACTTGTTTGTATCTTTTATTTGGTATTCATCGCTTAAATATACTTTTCTATATAAATACCCACTAATCATAAAGAATAAAGGCATATGGAATGAATATATCAAATCAATAGTATTCCAGGCATATTTTGCACTTCCATAGATACCATTCAATTCAAAGCCATCAATAACATGCCCAATAACAACAAGCAAAATGGCCATTCCTTTAATGTTGTCTACCCATTCCTCTCTCATCTGAATCACCCTCTATATATATCAAATGGTATCAAGACAAGTAATGTCACCAAGTAAATTTTATTTTTTTCCTTGAACGCAATGCTAGTCCCACATTACTTCTATAAATAGAATATGATAATAAAATCAAAAAGAAGTTTTGTGACATAGAAAAAAAATTATTCTCCATTATTCCATAGATTGAGTATAATGCAGGTATCATTAGTAGCTTGCACTCTCCTGTCTCTCTCAGATAAATCATTGTACTTAAATACAAGCCCATAAAAATAAAAAAAACTACTATTCCATATCGTAATAGAATAGCCATATATGCATTATCTAACCAGAAATGATATATTGGAGAAACGATATTGCGCTTAACCAACAACTGAATGTCTTTCCCAAATATACTTAGTCCATAATATTGGTATGTTCTGTGACATTGTGAAAACCGTCTAGACATATATATATCTATTTTTTTGAGTAAATCATTGCTCATTATATTGAAAACAGACAAAGAAATGCTAATAATATTTGCAGCGAAAAAAATCATTATCATAGAATTTGAAAAGATTTCTTTACCATTGTCAAATCTTTTTGCGATCCCATAAACTAATAACAATACTAATAAAATCACCAAAGCATAGAACGCTGTTTTTGAGTCTGCTACACGCTTTACAACCCATGCGCCTAAAGACACAATAATATATTCCAATATTCCTATTCTATTTCTCCTTAAATAGCAATGACATATTATCAATAAAAAAACTCTTACTCCCAACTGATTAGGATGAATAAAGCCAAGTGAATGCCTTAATAGACTCCCTCTATAAGTTACCGTTTCCTCTATAATTACAGCATAATACATATATATAACCAATAAAGTCATCAGTCCTTGCACAATATAAGATATCTTTATTGTCTTATCTAAATCAATATACTTAACTGCAATAATGAATATCCACGTAGACATCATTGTTTTGCTGTTCGAATTCAATGTAGCCAGAATAATTGGCAATGATATCGCGAAAATAAGTACCATTTCTTTGAATGTATATTTTTGAAAAACGACAACTTGAAGGATTAGCAAAACTAAGACTAAGATATTCATGAAATCATTAGCCACACTCTTTTCCCAAATAAAAAAGTGTTGAATATTCGAATTAAACAATACTTCTGTGCTGAGCCAAATTGCTAATATGATATAGATAAACTTCTGCCCAAATTGCTCAAGTTTTGTTTTCATATTACTTCCTTACAAACGTTTAATAATTTACTAACCGGTAGCTATCATCTCTAGTCTGAATCAAATAACTGTCAGTTTGAGCTGAACTATCATCACTACTGCTTTAACCATTAATCACTTTGCCATATAACGAATATACGCACTTGGCTGTACTTGACAATGAAAACCGGGATTTCGCGTCTTCACATGCCCTATTCCCAATCTCGCTAATTATCTTTCTATTATTCACAACATACTCAATGCACTTAGATAAAGCCTCAACACTTGGATATTCAAAAATGAGTCCTGTTTCACCATTCCGAATTATTTCCATACTAGCTCCAGTATTTGATGCAATTACCAGTAAGCCAGACATCATATATTCAACCGTCACTCTTCCAAAAGCTTCTGCTTTAGATGCCATAACTCCAACATCATAGTCCTTTATAATATCGCAGATATTATCTCTATAGCCTTTAAATGTTACTATATTACTTAGCTCTTTTTTCTTAACTAAACTAAATAGTCTTATTTTATAATCCCATTTCCCATCCCCATATATGTCTACTCTCAGACGATTTTTCACTTCTATTGGAAGATTTGATATAGCCTTTAGTAATAATATTTGTCCTTTGGTAGGATGAAGTGCACCAATCATTACAATCCTAACAAGTTGTTTATCCTGCCTTTGTATAGGAAAAAACTTACTTTCGTCTACACCATTATATATTCTTACAATTCTCTCTTTATTAATCCCCTGTAAAATCCATTTGTTCATAACAGCATCGGAAATAGCAATCAACGTATTGTTTTCTCTATTCATAAAATCAATATAATTATTCCTTAGAGAAACACATTCATAATCTGCATCTCCAAATTCTCTAATATGCCAAATGTGTCTGATTCCATGTTTTTGAGCTAATATAGCGCCAATGTCATTTCTATTTAAATTTGTATGAATAATATCAACAGATGAAAAATCAACATATTTCTCAGCGCGCATAATTGCTGTAACATTAGAAATCCTATACTGCCCCCAATAGAATGGTCTCAAAAAAAATTTTATTATTTTTCTTACTTTGCTTCTTCCTTTGGAAAGTAAAAAGGCCTTATGCCCAATAACATAATTTTCAAAATTATTCACTTTCGCAAATTCATTATATCTCCCATACTTACTAGTTAGAATCACAGGTTCAACATTATAGTTATCCGCAAGCGTTTTTATTAAATCCAAAAAAGACTCTGACGCTCCATAATACTCGTAACTATATGGAATAAATACTATTTTCACTTGTTAATCCTCCAAGCATATGAAATCCATATATGTCGTGCAAATTCTTTTCATAAACGTCTTGTAACTATCATTAAATCACTCATTAAGCGCCACTTAAGTGGTACTCCATCGTTATACTTCCTCGAAAATAAGAGTTGAAACATACATAATAAATCATCTTTATAATGGCAAGTAGCAAATTTACAATGAGGCAAAAGCTTTTCTAGTTCTTCAGCATAACTATATTTTAGCCCTGACCAGTTTGCCCAAACATATTTCATAACTTTAATTTTATGAAAAAACGAAAAGCCTTGATTGATGCTTGCTCCTGGTGAAACGCTACTATCAATCTGCCGATAATCCATATGTGATTCATTATCAAATACTACTTTTCCGACACATAATGCCAACCAAGAGACCCATATATCATGTTCTCTAATTCGGTTAATTTCTGGTCTATTTTTCAATAACTCAGCTTGCATTTTCCTGTTCCAAACCATAGTACAACCGCGAATAAGGTTAGATTTTGAAGCTGTATATCCTGTACACCTCGTAATTCTCTCTAAAGAAGAATCTTCTCTAATAAATTTCCCATTTTCATCGATAATCCTTTGGCTACAATAGTAAAGAGTTGGATCCTCTAGCTCTTTTATTGTTCTCCACCCTACTATCATCTTATCATCATCCCAAATATCATCTTGATCAGAAAACGCGTAGCAATCATAACTATCATCCGCTGAATACAATAATCTTAAAAAGGATTGACCGTACCCTATATTTTCTCCCCTAAAAAACTTAACCCTGTAATCCTCACAGAAAGTTTCAAGTATATTTACTGTATTATCAGTTGAACCATCATCCCTAATCATCAAATAAATGTCTATATCTTTTTGGTCAAGTATTGATTCTATTTGTTGTGCCAAGTATCTTTCACCATTATATGTAGACAAAAAAACTGCACATTTAGGTTTCATTCAGTTTTCCTCATTATCATCACCAAATTTAAGCACTATCTTATCTAAACCCTCTTTATTTCTGGGTTATAGGTTATTCCTTCCATAACCCCATTCCACAATACTTTTATTTTTTTCATTTTGTTACTTTGGGAATTTAAAAGAATATTTAATATGGTATATCCATCTTTTAAGACGATATATCCTACCCCCATTAATCCATATTGCTTATAACAATGTACATCATTTCTATATATATACTGGTATCTCTCAATTCTGTCAGAGTCATCTGTTGCAAAGTTAACTCTAGTATGTCTATTCATCGCATGAATGACGTGACTACTAGGAACCATATAACATGAGTACTTTTGGGAAATTCTTCCAGTAAATTCATAATCATCTGTCCAAATAAAATAATCCCCAATAGGCAGTCCAACATCTTTAACCACGTCGCTTTTAACTAGAAGTGAAACAAAAGAACACATCTTTATGGGAGCGTACTCCATCGAATACTCCCTTTTCCCTATATGCCTAAAAATATTACTTTTTTGTATATTCATTCTACATATTGAACCATCTGTCCAATAAGCAACACTTGATAAAAAGCCCCAGTTTTCTTTTAACGCTTTTCCAGTTTTCAGCAATTCAAACAGAGCTGTATCACTGGGCCATGTATCATCATCCATTAACCATATATATTTATAATCTTTTAATACTGCTTCTTTTACTCCACGTTCAAAGCCTCCTGCTCCGCCCAGATTTGCTCCCGTATTAATGTAATAAAATCCTTCTGATACGTACTCTGACAATACCATCTCTTCTGTACCATCAGTACTAGCATTATTAATTATTATTATGTCAGTACTAACAAACTTTTGTGCCAATAGACCATCAATACATTTTTTGAGTTTATCTTTACGATTGTATGTTACTACTACCGCGCATGTCTCCGGCCTATTAGTAACCTTATCCTCACTACACAATATACTTTCTCCCTCGCTGTAAAACATTTCAATTATGCTCCAATAAGCATCTACCACCACAAAGAATTTCCAAGCATTCTCCTTAGTTGCAATTCACCATTATATAGATTAATTATAGTCTATATATTGTTCTTTTCATAGAAAAAAGCGTAGATTTTGTATCAAATCTGCGCTTTCAACATCTTTTATAATTCAATATTTCTCTTCGCTAATAGTCAATATGCACCATCTTTTCCAAATACTGCTGGGAATGTCCTAAAAATCAACTCAATATCCTTTGAAATACTCATATCTTCGATGTACTGTAAATCAAGCTGAACCCATCTGTCCCACTTAATCTTGGCCCTTCCACATACCTGCCAATAGCAGGTGAGTCCTGGCTTTGCGATAAGACGCTGCTTTTCATAAGCATTGCATTCTTCCATCTGGTTATAGAGAATAGGTCTTGGACCTACTATGCTCATATCACCCTTAATAACATTGATAAGTTGAGGGAGTTCGTCGATAGAATATCTTCTTATGAACTTACCAACATGGGTTATTCTCGGATCATTTTTTATCTTGAAAGCATGACCCGTCTGTTCATTCTGTGCCTGCATGCGCTCAAACTGAGCTTCTGCATTTCTGTACATACTACGGAATTTGTAGATTTTGAAGGGTTTCATGTTTTGTCCGGCGCGTAGCTGGGTAAAGAACACAGGACCTCCGTCTTCAAGCTCTATTGCTAAAGCTGTCAAAAGAAAGACTGGTGAAAGAAGTACCAGCGCGATACTAGCTGCCACGATATCAAACGCTCTTTTGGTCCACTTATAGATGTTGGGCTTGTGATCGTAGATTTCCTGATAATTGAGCTCAATAATCTTCTTACCAGTAAATACGCCGCTTAAAGATTCTGCCCTAAGTGTTGCTGTTTTTGCCATATCATAACCCCCTCATAGGCTGTGACTGCATTTCTACAAACTATATCGGCATTTCTTAATCAGATATTTATAGTTATTATCTATTTATCGTTAACTATTGAAATCTGTATTTTCGCATTTTTTTCGACTTTTCTGCGCAGTGCTCCATTTATATTTTATCAATAATACGATAGTTTCACCAATTAAAAAACTATAAACCATTGAAGAATTAGGCATAAAAAAGGCTCTATGCCTATCAGCCAATGTCATTAAGTTAGCATTGTAACATGAGGGAAAAGTTTTAAAGAGGATGTTGGAATTGTTCCAGCATCCTCTTTTTCCATGGTTATTTACACAACAAATAGACGGATGGAAATCCGCCTGCTGAGCACGTGTAAAATC
>NZ_JAFRGN010000064.1 GCF_017433805.1 Butyrivibrio sp.
CTCTTGCGATAAAGTCACACTCATGTGGACCATTTTCATCGATGATAAAGCCCTCTGGCCTTACTGCCACATATACTGATCTGTCAGCAGCGCCAGGAGCATCCATAACAACAGCTTCTCCGATATAGACCTTCTCATTTCTGATCTGGCCTGTAAATACATTGATCTGTGGGGTTCCAAGGAAACAAGCTACAAACAGATTAACAGGCTCATCATAGATTTCCTGGGGTTTACCCATCTGCTGCAGAACACCATCCTTCATAACTACGATAGTATCAGAAATACTCATGGCTTCTTCCTGGTCATGAGTAACAAAGACTGTTGTAATACCTGTTTCTACTTGAATTCTCTTAAGTTCTTCTCTTGTCTGCAGACGAAGTCTTGCATCCAGGTTAGATAAAGGTTCATCCAAAAGAAGTACCTGAGGTCTCTTAACCAGCGCTCTTGCAATGGCAACTCTCTGCTGCTGACCGCCAGACATCTCGTTAGGTCTTCTGTCCAAAAGCTCCTGAATCTGCACAAGTTTGGCCGCTTCCTGAACCTTGGCTTCCATTTCTTCCTTGGAAAGCTTCTTGTCTCCGCGGAAGTTCTCAAGAGGGAATCTGATATTCTCTCTTACAGTAAGATGTGGATAAAGAGCATAGTTCTGGAATACAAGGCCAACTCCTCTGTGCATAGGAGAAAGCTCTGTCACATCTGTATCTCCAAAGATAATACGTCCCTCTGTAGGCTTCTCAAGACCGCAGATGAGGTTAAGTGCTGTACTCTTGCCACAGCCAGACGGACCTAAGAGTCCAATCAGCTTGCCGTCTGGGATTTCAAAATTAAAATCATTAACGGCAATGACATCCTCTTTTATCTTCTTGTTTCTATTAGGAAACCTCTTGGTGACATGTTCCAAAACTACTTTCATACCCTGCTCCTCTTCCCACAACTACATTTATAAATAGTAAGGCTCTTTACATCTGATGCCTTACAACCTTGTATTCATCATTATCCTGATAATATGGACACTCCTTGTTACCACCGGCCATCATACGGCCATAGTCATCCTCATCCATATTAACCATGCAGACGTAGCACTCCCAGTCTTCGTCATATGCATAGTTGGCGCATGTATCACAGATCATACAAAATCCTCTCTCATAGGGTTAAAGATATCCAGAAGAATTCCAGCTTCCAGGCAAACACAGCCGTGTTCAACGCTGTCAGTCTTGAGCATTGTATCTCCTGCAGTAACTATCTTTTTAACACCATCTATCTCAAATTCAAATTTACCACTGACAACATAAGTGATCTGGGTATGTGGATGGTGGTGAAGCGCCCCGATAGCGCCCTTTTCAAAGGTATTCTCAACACACATAAGATCCTTATTATACGCAAGAACACGTCTTACAACTCCGTTACCAAGATCATTAGCGTTTGCATCCTCATGAAAAACCCATCTCTCGTCCATATTATATCCTCCAGTTTCTCATTGTATGATATACGAATTGCTCCATGACTAAAGTCATTTTCACAATTCTACAAATATTCGGAAATCGCTAATTTACTACGTAAATTGCTAATTCCTCATATTTGTTCGGGTCATAAAGTCAAAATGCTTAACATGCAAGCATGCACGCATTTCTGACTTTTGACTCCTATATCATAATATATCAAAAATTCATTGCATCCACATAGTTTTCTGCAAAATCCGACAGGTTTACAAGTTCTACAACCTGCGAATTATGAGCAATCTCTTCAAGCTCTTTTACAGACTTTTCACCCATTTCCTGGCTGGTAAGAAGGTCCACCAGAAAATACATACAGCCAACAAGCGCTGCGTTGGAAGCAGACCGCACCCATTTGGCACCTGAGGAAAAGAGCTTGAGACAGCTTATATTCTCTGGGTTAAAGCCCCTTGAAAAACCGCCGCTTACTTCTATAAGCTCAGGTACTCTTCCATTCAGAAGTTCTCTTTGAGCTGCCAGTAGCGCGGCCTTTCCAAGCTGTACATTTCTGATATCACTCTGGGTTATACGTATTCCATTTTCGCCATCAGTAAGCGGAAAGCCCTTCTCGAAATATTCCTCTGTCAAAAGACCTGTCTCATCCACTATCTTATTTCTAACCAGCTCTGAAACAGCCTCAAATACTCCAGTTCCGCAGATTCCCACAGGTTCTTTATTCTTGACTGTATCAAGCCTGATGCTAAATGCGTCTCCTTTTTTGTCTATACGAACTCCACATATAGCACCTGGAACAGCCGGCATTCCACAGGTAATTCCGCCCGCTTCAAATACAGGGCCTACAGCTGTGGAGGTTACAAAAAGCTTCTCTCCATCCCAAAACGCCATCTCTCCATTGGTTCCAAGGTCAAGGAAAAGAGCGCTGTTCTTCATTCTGGTCATGGCTATAGCATATATTCCAGATACAATATCGGCCCCAACAAAGGCTGATATTCCAGGCATTAAAATGACTCTTGTGTCAGATAAAAGCCCCTTAGATGCTCCTATAGAAGCATTCTCCAGAAGGTCACCTGCACTTATATTCTCTACATCAAGATTTACCGCCTTATATGGATATTTACCAAGACCAGAAACATCATAGCCCCTTAGCAGGTGGAGCATGGTGGTGTTTCCTGTAATGCAGATATAATCAAGCTTTGATACTTTATTATTAGTAGTCAGCTCTGAGACAAGCCCGGAAATATCCTCCTGGACTGTCCTTTGAAGTTCGCCTGCATGTCCTTCACCCGCAGCAGCTATCCTTGCTATAACATCTGCTCCAAAGCTCCTCTGATGGTTGATTCCGGATGTAATCTCAAAGATCTCTCTTTCCTTATCCTTGTTCAATCCAACAAGCATGGCTTCCAGGGTAGTTGTTCCAATATCAATGGCTATTCCCCAGCCTGTAACATCCTCGGGCTTCATCTTATCTTTTACCCTGGTTTTATAAGAGCTTTCTACCTCAATCTGTTCTTCTTTAGAAGCTGTGCCGTCTATCTCTATTTCACAGTCCTCTGTGACCATGCATCTGCACAGAAGCCTGTAGCCATCCTCTATTTCTTTTGCCGTCAAAAAGCTGCTATCCAAAGTGTTAGGACGTGGTGCTCCGCTAAGAAATCTGACTTTGCATTTACCGCACCTTCCAGTTCCTCCGCAGGGCATGGAAAAGAAAATCCCTGCATCAGCAATAAGCCCCTTAAGCTGTCTTCCTTTTGGAGCCTGCAACGATATCTTTTTCCCGTCTGTATTAATAGTGATGAGCAACTTCTTTTTTTCCATAAAAATATGATACACTATCCGCTTAAAATTATCACAAAAATGGTGCATTTTATGAGGATTTGTGCGAAAATATTAGTTGCTTAGGTATTAAACATAATATGGGTATGTATGAAAGGAGATTGTTATGGGACTTTTACAAGCAGCTCTTGTAGCTGGTGGCAGCGTACTTGCTGATCAGTGGAGAGATTATTTTTATTGCCCAGCTCTTTCAAGCGATGTGCTTATGACAAAGGGTGTTAAGAAGGCAGGAAAGGGTAATGAGAACATCATTTCAAACGGTTCAATCATCGCCGTTAACGAAGGACAGTGTATGATCCTCGTTGATCAGGGACAGATCACAGAAATCTGTGCTGAGGCTGGTGAGTTCGTTTATGATGTTTCAACAGAGCCTTCAATTTTCTATGGTGACCTTGGTGAGAATATTGTTAATTCTTTCAAGGAATTCGGTAAGAGAGTTGGTTTTGGCGGTGCTACAGCCAAGGATCAGCGCGTATATTTCGTTAATACCAAGGATATTCTTGGTAACAAGTATGGCACAGTTAATCCTGTTCCATTCCGCGTAGTTGACACAAATATCGGTCTTGATATTGATGTGAGCCTCAAGTGCCACGGTGAGTTCAGCTATCGTATTGTTGATCCTGTTCTCTTCTACAAGAACCTCTGCGGAAATGTTGAGGGTGAATTCACAAGAGACAGAATCGAATCACAGCTTAAGTCAGAGCTTCTTACAGCTCTTCAGCCTGCATTTGCCAAGATTTCTGAGATGGGAATCCGTTACAGCGCACTTCCAGGACATACAACAGAGATTTCTGATGCACTTAATGAAGTTCTTTCCAAGAAGTGGAATGATTTCTACGGTATCAAGATCTCTAACTTCGGCGTAAGCTCAGTTACAGCTTCAGAAGAAGATGAGAAGACAATCAAAGAGCTCCAGAGAGCAGGCGCTCTTAGAAATCCTAATATGGCTGCTGCTACACTCGCAAGCGCACAGGCTCAGGCTATGCAGGATGCTGCTAACAACACAGCAACTGGCCCTATGATGGCATTCGCAGGAATGAACATGGCTCAGCAGGCTGGCGGCATGAACGCTAACCAGCTCTTCCAGATGGGTGCTCAGCAGGCTCAGGCAGCTCCTCAGATGGCAGCTACAGGTGCAACCTGGACATGCTCATGTGGTGCTCCAAACAGTGGCAATTTCTGCACTAACTGCGGTAAGCCAAGACCAGCTACAGGTGCATGGACATGCGAATGTGGCGCAACAAATTCTGGAAACTTCTGCACTAACTGTGGAGCTCCAAGACACTAAAGCAATCTTTTATTAGCAGAGGAAATTATGGCTTTACACGAATATGAATGCCCCGCCTGTGGCGGGGCAATGGAATTTAATCCCAAAACTCAGAAGATCAAATGTCCTTATTGTAATTCCGAGTTTGATGTCAAGGATTATGTAGCTAACCACAACTCCTCCAGCACCGGCGAAGCAGCCGATGAATACACCAATCAGAGCACTACAGAGGACGGACAGCAGCTTTATATCTATAAGTGCGGCTCCTGCGGCGGAGAAATCCTCGCAACAGAGTCCCTTGGTTCCACCAAGTGTCCTTTCTGCAGTAACAACGTTGTTGTAAGCGAGAAGTTTACTGGTGAGTTCAAGCCTGACTATATAATTCCATTTAAGACCACAAAAGAAGATGCCATGAAAACCTACAGAGAACATGTCAGATCCAAGAAGCTTGTTCCCAAGGTTTTCCTGGATGAAAACCATATAGATGAGATAAAGGGTGTGTACGTTCCTTTCTGGCTCTTTGACGCTACTATGAGCTTTGATGGTACTTATGAAGGAACCAAGACCAGAACCTGGCAGGATAGCAAGTACGTCTACACTGAGACCAAGTACTACGAAGTCAAGAGATCTGGAACAGAGGATTTTGCCTTTGTACCAGTAGACGGATCCAAGGAAATGCCAGATGATCTCATGGAATCTCTTGAGCCATTTGATCACAATGAGATGGTACCTTTTAATATGGGATATCTTGCAGGCTTTCTTGCCAACAAGTACAACAATCCTGTAGATGCCATGAAGCCACGAGCAATGAACAGAATCAAAGCATCTATCATTTCTGACTTTAAGGCAACAATTAGTGGTTATGCGTCATTAAGACCAATTAATGAGGGAACTGGTATCGTAAGTTCATCCTACAAATATGCCATGTATCCGGTATATATCCTGAATACAACCTGGAAAGGCGAGAATTATCTTTTCGCCATGAATGGTCAGTCAGGCAAATTTGTCGGAAACCTGCCTCTTAGCTGGACACGGGCGCTTAAGTACTATATCCCTATAGCCGGTATTGCTACTCTTTTAGCATATCTTGTCTATTACTTTATAATCTGAAACTGAATTTAGGTATCTTTACAGTTATGAAAATAATAAGAAAACTACAAAAACATATTGCCCTGGCAATACTTGCTATTGTGCTGGCTACATTGATCATTCCGCTACCAGCAGTAAGAGCAGCTGAAGGCGATCTTTGGGATGAATATGCAATGCCCTCCACAAGGCAAAAAGAGCGACTTTTAGATAACGCAGAACTGTTAACTTCTGATGAGGAATCTGAACTTCTGGATGCTCTCAATTCCATAAGTGCCCGTCACAGAGCTAACGTTGCCATTCTCACTGTAGATTATCACAATGGTCCCATTCAGGATTACGCAGATGACTACTTTGACTACAATGGCTTCCAGGCTGACTATGATGGCTCAGGAATTCTTTTCATGCTGAGCATGGCTGACAGAGAATGGGCTATTTCTACACACGGCACTGCTGCCTATGTATTTACTGACTATGGTCAGGAAGAGCTCATGGATGAGATGCTCCCATATCTGGGCGACGGCGACTATTACGAGGCTTTTCAGAAATTCATAGAAGTATCTGAACGCTATTTTACTCTCTATGAAGAGGGCACACCTTACGATTATGGCTATAAGGACACAAGCCCGGCAGCTCTTCGCAAGGCATTTATAATCTGCCTGGTAATAGGCCTTATCATAGGCATCATCCCGCTACTTTGTATGGCCGGTGCACTTACATCAGTTAAGCCCAACAACAATGCTGCAGGCTATCAGATTCACAATGGACTCCATATGGCGATGCACAGGGATACGTATCTACGTTCCACAACATCCCGTACCAAGATTCCGGAAAATGACAGAAGCAGCAGCGGAGGCGGAAGTTCCTTCCACACTTCAAGCTCAGGTTCCAGCCACGGCGGAAGTCACGGACATTTCTAAATTAAATTATTATAAAGGCCAACAGGATTATCTGATCTTGTTGGTCTTATTTTTTATATATTATTAAGTGTTTTTGTTATCAGTTAGCTGTATACTATAAGGTAGACAATAGGAGGTCTGTAGTGAGTACAAAGGTCAGAATGCGGACTGTTTTAATGGCCCTGGGGGCCCTTATTTTGATGGGATTTGTTATCAGTTTCCTGGGATCAGACAGATTAAAATCTCCCAAGCATTTTAACCTGGTTCAGCTTGAAGAAGGCTGGACTGTTACTCATGCCCAGAAATCCTACACTCCTGACAAGCTCTCTGAAGTTGACATTGGAATCGCTGGTATAGACGACGTGATAACCCTGACCAAGATTCTGGATAACTATGACGTCAATCCTGCCACAATACACTTTAGAAGCATCCTTTCTGCAGTGGATATATATCTGGATCAGAAACTTATATATTCATCTGGATGGGACTATGTGGAAAAAGGCCTTATGCTCCCCAAAGTCCAGCATTTTGTAACTCTTCCTACTGATTATGTTGGAAAAGAGCTTACTATCGTCATTACTCCCAAGGAGAAAAATGCGTTTTCAGGCATATCACCAATTACACTTGGAAACAAAGAAGATATTTCCAGAGTTCTTGCCCAGGATGGTCGCCTTGCCCTTTTCATCGCGGTCTTCCTTGTTATGTTCGGCTTTGTGCTCCTTATCCTTTCTCCAATCCTTGTTTATAGCGGAAGCCATGACCTTAGTATCGGATTTAGCGGCTTTATTTCCGTGCTTTTAGGTCTATATATCCTGTGCTTCAATGATCTATTCTGGATCTTTACAGAAAATGCTTCCTTCTACACATTCCTTGAATACATGACTCTTTTCCTGCTGCCGGCATCAATTCTCTTATTCCTGTATACTGCCAAGCAGATCAATGGTCCTGTAATAGCAATGACACTTGGGCTTATTAACTTCGGCTTTGCAATAGTAACTTCTATTCTGCATTTTGCCAATGTTATCCACATCTGCCACTTCGTAACACATCTTCATTTCATAGCCCTTGTGGAAGGTTTGTTCGTCATTTCTTCTCTTGTCATTTCCGTATACAAGAGATATAAAACTCCGGATGAATTCAGATCCAAGAATATGTCAACAAATATGCTGCTTCTTGGACTTTTGTTATTCCTGTTCTGCTCAGTTGTAGATATTATCAAGTTCAATATCAGCAAGTACTTCAGCACTGGTGAAATGAACACCAACATCAACTTCCTGACTGTAGGTGCTCTTTTGTTCATGGTATGCCTTGTCCTTAATTACTTCTTCCACTGCATCGAATACATGAATGAATCCAATATGAAGCTGCAGCTTGAAGGTCTTGCATATACAGATAGCCTCACCTCCCTTGCTAACCGCTCCAAGTGCGAGCTTTCTCTTGCAGAACTTGAAGGCGACTATACTATCGTAAGTATCGATCTGGACTATCTCAAATATACCAATGACAACTTCGGCCATCTTGAAGGCGACCGTCTTATAAGCGAGTTTGCAAATATCCTTGGCAACAGCTTTACTGACGCTTCACTTATAGGCAGAATGGGCGGCGATGAATTCATCGTGATCCTTCCATATATTGATGAAAGCAGAATCAGCCGTGACATTGATTGCTTCAACGATCTTTTGGAATACAAAAACAAGCAGGAGACTCACCTGAAATTCTCTGCATCCTACGGTTTTGCTAATTCAAGTGACGAAAAGATTCAGGATTCACCTACTGCTCAGAATGTATACCTTCTCGCAGATGCCAGAATGTATAAGATGAAAAATGCCCATCACAAGCAGTCTCTGGGAAGACTTTACAACGACCTTGTTAAAAAGATAGGCAAGGAAGGAGGCTCTAATGAATAAGACAAAGAGACTCCCTTCCCTTTTGATTTCCCTGTTCATTGTCGTCTTCATAATAATCGGTGGTAAAGCAGCCCTTTATACTTCTCCAGTTCACGAGATGACGACACTGGAAGATGGCTGGCTTATAAGCGTCAATAATTCAGATTTTACTGAAGTATCCATGTGGCATGCCTATAAGGGCTTTGAAAGAAGCCTTGTCCCCGGTGACCATGTCATCATGAAATACGTGCTTCCAGATACAAATTTACCCAATCCTGTTGTATTATTCAGGACAAGGTACACTACTTTGTCATGCTATATAGACGGACATAAAATATTCAGCTATGGGGATGAATACTATAAGGCAGGCAAATTTATTGGCAAGATGTACCATATGATCTCATTGCCTACTGACTATGCAGGCAAGACCTTGGTCTTTGACATGTATGCAGGAGAACCCAACGCCTTTAAATCGCTTCATGCACCAATTCTAGGCTCCCACACAGATATAAGTGGAACCTTTGTAAGAGACAACCTGATAATCATAGCTACTGGCATGTTTATGTTTGTCTTTGGTCTCACATTCCTGTGCATAGCTATGGTATTTGTCAACTTCGTGCCAGAAGTAAAGAGCCTTCTTGTTGGATCCCTATTCTGCATGAATCTGGCAGCATGGTTATTATCCTACTACAATGTCCTTTCATTCTTTATCTATACAGAAAGGGAATCCGAGATAGAATATTTCACTATGTATCTGGTAGTCCCTTATTGCTACTGGTTGCTGTATTATATCAAGGATCTCCAGAAAGACAGAATTTATCGGGCTATTATGGTGGTAAGCATATCTGTACCTACGCTACAGTACCTGCTTCATTATATCTTTAACATACACCTTAGGGTCACCCTCCCTATGTACCACATCGTGGCCATTCTCGGATTTGCGGTGCTGCTATATTACGCAGTAGTGACTAATAAGCACATAAAAGAAGCCCCGGCATCAACTGTAATACAGCTCTTCGGACTACTTTCTTTTGCTACCGGCCATTTCATCCATCTGATAATATATGTGCTCGAGGTCAATAACATCAAAACAAATGAAATATTCAATAAAGCTGTTATTTCCGTAGCCTGCCTAGTCTTTGCAATCTGTCAGCTTGCAACTTACCTGGTTTACATCACTGCTACCTATGCCAAGAGACAAGAGAACATATCCCTCTCTCATCTGGCATATGCAGATGGTCTTACCAATCTTGCAAACAGATCCAAGGCCGACAAGCTCATGGAAGAACTAAACAGTGCTTCTGATGATTACTGCATCATGAGTATCGACTTAAATGGCCTAAAAGATGTAAATGACAAATTCGGACATCCTGCAGGAGACAGATATATCAAAGAATTTGCCAAGGTTTTGTCTAATACATTCGAAGAAGATGATTTCTATGCCAGAATAGGCGGCGATGAATTCCTGGTTGTACTGCGCGATGCAGCTCTTCGGGATATAGACGGACTTATTGGAAGAATGAACAGTGCCCTTAATGTTATGAACGCACTCTATCCAGAATACAAGAGAAGCGTATCCACGGGCTTTGCTTTCAGACATGAATGTGTGGAGAATAACTCTCATGAAGTATATCTCCTGGCAGATCAGCGAATGTATGAGAACAAACGCCGAATGCACCAGGAGCTTGGAATTCGCCCTCGCTTATAACGAAGGCAACAAATAGACATTTCAGATGATGAAGTGCAGCATAATAAATACAGCAAGGAATGCCAGATTGGCCACAGTGAAATACACAATGTAGGCCGTCTGGCGTTCTTTATATGTTGCAGAAAAGAACTTAAAGGAAATAAGGCTCGCCATTGATGCAATAAGCGTTCCAAGACCGCCAGCGTTAACTCCCACAAGGAGCTCTTTGTAATTTGCTGTAAATCCTGACAGCATCAAAGTTGCTGGAACATTACTGATAAACTGGCTGGCGATGACTGCTACCATAAACTCTCTTCCAGATGTCACGGAGCCCAGGAATTCTTTTACCGAATCAATTCTGGCCATGTTTCCAGTGAAAATAAAGAATCCGATAAAAGTCAAAAGCAGCATGTAATCTGCTCTAAGGAGTATCTTAAAATCCATTCCGGCCACAATCACCAGAACTATAATAGCCATCACATACCATGGAATAACTCTGAGTACGGACAAGATAGCGATTACAAAAAGAACTGCATAGATCACAATCTGTCTCATACTACCAAAGGACTTAACTATATTGTATTCTGAGTCCATGACAACATCTGCGCCCTTACCCGGCAAAAGAAAAATGCACAGGACAAGCATAACTGCTGCTGCCGCTGTAAATGGAAGCATACAGAGCACAAAATCCTCGATGGACATCTGTGTGATGCCGTATAAATAGAGGTTCTGAGGGTTACCAACAGGTGTAGCCATACTTCCAAGGTTAGCTGCTATAGTCTGGAAGACGATAACAGGAATCATCATGTCTTCTCTTTTGCAACCCTTGAGTACCAGCATTCCAAAGGGAACAAAGGTGATAAGCGCCACATCATTAGTGATGAGCATACTGCCGAAAAAGCACATAAAGATAAGCGCTGCAGCAAGCTGCCAGGCTTTGGATGCCTTGCCCATAAGGAGCTGTCCTATCTTCTCGAATACTGAGTTCTCCTTAAGTCCCTGAATGATGACCATAAGCCCCCACAATATTCCAAGGGATCTGAAATCTATATAGCCAAGATAATCAGAATCTGGTTTTACAAAAAATGCTGATATAAATGCCAGTATCCATGCTATATACAGCACTGGGTCTGATTTAAGCTTTTTGAAAAAATCTGTAGACAATGTCTGTTCCCTCTTTTTCTGAAATAACATGATCAAGACCAAACACTAAAGGCTCAGCCTCACCTATTATACCCCTTGTATAAACTTGTGCAATGGCATTGGAACAAACTCTGCAATCATAGATATCTCGTAGCTTCCCAGCTTCTCCCCACTCGACATCTTCCCATTTCAGGACGTTTACCATAAATTCATGGAGGATCCTGGCAGCAACTTTTTTGGTTATTTGCAGTGACAGGTTTTCCTCAGGGTATTTATCAAGAAAATATTCCAGATAATACCCCAGATTATCCACCTGCAGATCTCCCTCATATACCTCAGAATATCTTTCTATCAAAAGATCAAAAAACTCTTTTTCTGTCATGTATTACCTTTCACACTGCTTTTACATTACAGGAGAAATCTCAAGTGTAACGTTATCACAGGCCTTAAGCCCCTTAACTTCAAAGACTCCAGTAGTGTTCTCTGTAATCTCGCCTGTCCATAAGTCTTTAACCTGATACTTATCGCACTTATAGATCCAGTCTCCAAGCGCTTTCTTAAGGTCGCAGAGCTTGACTGAATAAGTTTCATCCTTATCCTCTTCACTTACATTTATGAAGCTAAGGGCAAATCTGTTGCCTGTAAGAGGTTTACATAGGATATCAACTCGGTTAATATCGCGGATATATTCCTTGTCCGGAGCTTCCTTAGCAAGGCTACAGTACACACGCTTAGCCTGAAGTCCAAGCGCATCCTGATTAAGCGCGATCACATCCTTATTGGCAATGATATTGTAGAGCTCATCGCCCTTTTCAACTCTTCTAAGATCAAGTCCCAGCATAAGAGGAGAATTCATCATACTCCACATTGTCATGTGAGTCTTGTTCTGAACAGTGTTAAGGCCATTCATTCCGATCATCATCATGTCAGGGTCATTCCAGCCCTTATCAAGGCCTGCAAACTCATCCATGATGACAGCCTTGCTATACTGAGTTGCCACGCTTGTGGTATAATCTCCAGTCCAGGTTCCAACGCCGGGATCTCCATCTCGTCCAACTCTGAAGGTAATGTCATTGAGTATTCTCCAGGAATCACACACCTTGTATGCCCAGTTCTGAGGCTGTGTCTTGCCCCATTCACAAGCTGAGTAGATTATTTCGTTATCAGGAGCGATTCTATTAAGCTCTTTTAACAGCCTGGCATAGGAGTTAAGAGTGTTCTCCTGACGGCGATGGTTCATAAGACGAATTACGCACTTTCCCTCTGAAAGGGTAAAAGAAATCTCTGAATTCTCCTCAAGGAAATCATCATAAACATAGCTGGTTTCTCCAGCCTGTTCTACTGCAACCTGAAGCCAACTGCCAATCTCAGGTTCCTTGCCATTTCTGTGATCAACACTTAAGGTGTACTCACCAGCCTTGGTTATATCAGCCTCGATGCGAAGCTCTCCGCTCTGAAGGCCAACAGGAGAATTCTCAGGACCTGTTCCGTCGAAGGTTCCGATATTTGTAAAATAGAGCTTTCCATCTATTTCAGTTGTCTTGATGCCGCTTCCTGTTGTCTCGATGTTCTTGCCAACAGCAAACTCAAAAGTCTCACCCTGACCAGAAAGCCTTGCTCCTGAAATGGCTGGAGCATATGTATATCTGGCATTTTCCGGATTAGAAAATGTAGCATTATCAAACAGATAATAGCAGTTATCTACCTTGAGGAAATCAACGCCCCACTCCAGGTAGTTCTCTGCATCCTCAGCTTCGTGGCCACAGGTTCCAACCTCTGCGCCTGCACACAGATTAGTTCCTATATCATTGTACATGCCAAATTTAAGCCCTTTTGAATGAATATAATCAGAAAGAGCTCTGAATCCGCTTGGGAACTTAACTTCTTCATTGGAAAGTCTGCCATCTACGCGGTGGTCCTTGTAGCAGCCATCGTCCAGAATAATATATTTATAGCCCAGCTTATCTAGACCAAGCTCCACAAACTTATCAGCCATAGCCTTGGTAAGCCCCTCAGTATTACCACTTCCAAAAGCATTCCAGCTATTCCAGCCCATTGCTGGAAGTCTGTTTTTCTTTTTATTAAACAGTACCCTGCCATTATCAAATGAATCGTATCTTCCCTCTGCCTCTAATCTGTCAGGTGTCATTTCATATCTCCTCTAGTATTTATAAGCTTTAAGTTTCCTCAATTATCTCACTACCATAACTAGTTGTCATTTCACTCATTGCTCTCAACATGTAGAATGATGCTAAATTCATTGCAATTATCTATCTTTCGTGGTTTAATGTGTATTATTTTATATCTGAGGTTCACAATGCAGTTAAAAGATTTACTAATTTATAATGACATTGTTATTCAATGCCACGACAACCCGGATGCCGATGCACTTGCTTCCGGCTATGGTCTTTATTGGTATTTTAAGAAACAGGGAAAAGAGCCACGTTTTATCTATAGAGGCAGAAACGAGCTCCAGAAGAGCAACCTTCTGATCATGGTAAAAGAGCTGAATATTCCCGTAACATATGCTCCAGATTTTGATGAAACACCTGAGCTTCTGTTAACAGTAGACTGCCAGTATGGTCAGAGAAACGTATCTACTACCAACGCTCAGAACATCGCAATCATAGATCATCATCAGAAAACAGTAGCTCTGCCAGAGCTCTCCGAAGTTCGCAGCAACATCGGAAGCTGTTCAACTATTGTTTGGGATATGATAGATGCTGAAGGAATCAGCGTTGATGACAACATTCATCTTTCTACAGCGCTGTACTACGGCCTTTTTACTGACACAAACAAGCTCTCAGAGGTTTCACACCCTCTGGACAGAGACATGCTTGATAGCCTTAATATCAATCACAGCCTGATAACACAAATGAGTAATTCTAATATTTCTCTTGGAGAATTTGTCATAACCGGCAAAGCTATTCTCTCCTATGAGTATTTTGAGAATAACCACTATCTTATTCTTGAGGCTGAGCCTTGCGATCCAAATATCCTCGGTGTAATAAGTGACTTCTCTCTAGAGACAGCCGGAGTAGATGTATGCCTTGCTTATTATGTAAGTGCAAACGAGATCAAATTCTCAGTCCGCAGTTGTACCAAGGAAGTACATGCAGATGAGCTTGCTGCCCACCTTGCAGAAGGCTACGGCGGTGGCGGTGGTCATAGATATAAGGCTGGCGGATCAATGCGTCCTGAGAAGCTGGACAGATCTGCTTCTTCCATTTTGCACAGCCGCATGAAAAGCTACTTTGAAGAATATGACATTATGTATGCTTCCAAGGCCAACCTTTCAACAGAAGGTCTGAACCTTTATCAGAAACAACCAGTGGAAGTTGGATGTGTGAAGCTATCCGATGTATTTCCTCAGGGAACTAACGTATCTATAAGAGCTCTCGAAGGTGACATCAGCGTCAGAATTGGCAGCGGCGATTATCTGATGATTGGAACTCTTGGCGAGATATATCCTATTTCAGAAGCCAAGCTCAAAAAGACCTATGAACTTGTTTCTGATCACTATGAAAAAGAGTTTGAATATACTCCTAAGGTTACAGATCTTTCCTCAGGAGAAAAAAGACTTGTTCCATCCTATGCCAAGACAGTAAGAAGTAAGGATTCTTCAATGATCTACGCTTTCCCTCTCAAAAAGAAGGTTAAGCTGTTCACCTCCTGGGATGAAGAAAACTACTACACCGGAGATATCGGCGACTACATGGCAATAAGAAAAGATGACCCTTCTGATATCTATATTATTAAAGGTCACCTGTTCTCATCTTTATATTCACAATGTTGAAAAATGCGCTATGGATACTTAACTCCATAGCGCATTTCTATTATCTATAATTACTCGTTGGCGTTACCCTTAAAAATAACAATGCCCTTTTTCTTGAACTTCTTAACTGGCTCAGCTGAAGCTGCTGCAGGCTTTTCTGCTGGCTTCTCAGCTGGCTTAGCTACTGCTTCCTTTTTAGGAGCTGCTTTTTTAGGTGCTGCTGGCTTCTTAGTTACTCCTGCTGCCTCTGCAACCTGGGCTACAACTGATGTCTTCTTAGGCGCTGCCTTCTTTTCAGAAGTCTCTGCCTTAGGTGCTGGACGAGTAGCTGCCTTAGCTGCTGCCTCTGCTGCTACCTTGGCTGGATCACCAAGCTTCATTGTAAGAGCAATTCTCTTTTTGTCGAGCTCAACATCAAGAACCTGAACATCTACGATATCGCCAACGCTTACAGCCTCAAGCGGATGCTTGATGAACTTATCAGTAATATGAGAAATGTGTACAAGTCCGTCCTGATGAACACCTATATCTACGAAACAACCAAAGTCGATTACGTTTCTGACTGTTCCCTTAAGGATCATTCCTGGCTTAAGATCCTTCATATCAAGAACATCGCTTCTAAGGATAGGAGCTGGCATGTTCTCACGAGGGTCTCTTGAAGGCTTCTCAAGCTCGCTGAGGATATCTGAAAGAGTGATCTCACCGATTCCAAGCTCCTCTGAAAGCTTTTTCTTCTCAGCCTCTGTAACCTTCTTGGAAAGGCTTCCTACTGATGTAGCAGCTGCTGTCTCAGTAGCTTTGCTCTCTGACTTCTTGTTAGAATCAGCCTTGTTATCATCAACTACTGCAAGATTGCTACCTGCAAGAGCTGCTGCAAGGGCTGCTCCCATAGCTGTGCTGGTATTGCGGATAACTACCTGCTTAGGCTTCTTCTGTGGACGTGGCTTCTCTTCCTTCTGAGCTACTGGCTTCTCAAGAGCAGCCTTAGCTGCATTCTTCTGAGCTGCGCGAACATCATCAAAAGTGATTCCAAGCTTGTCCATGAGCTTAAGAGTTGCTTCATAGGACTCTGGATGTACACTTGTAGCATCAAGAGGGTTCTCACCATCAGCGATTCTAAGGAATCCTGCGCACTGCTCGTATGCCTTAGGTCCGAGCTTAGGTACGTTGAGGAGTTCTGCTCTACTCTTAAACTTACCATTCTCTTCTCTGTAATCTACGATATTCTTGGCAATAACCTTACTGATACCAGAAATATACTGAAGAAGTGGTGCAGATGCAGTATTAAGATCAACACCAACCTTGTTAACACAATCTTCTACAACACCCTCAAGGGTCTCACCGAGCTTCTTCTGGTTCATATCGTGCTGATACTGACCAACACCGATTGACTTAGGATCAATCTTAACCAGCTCTGCAAGAGGATCCTGAAGTCTTCTTGCGATAGAAGCTGCACTTCTCTGTCCCACATCAAACTGAGGGAATTCTTCTGTAGCAAGCTTACTTGCTGAATATACAGAAGCACCAGCCTCGTTAACAATAACGTACTGAACAGGCTTATCAAGCTCTTTGATAAGCTCTACGATTACCTGCTCTGACTCACGGGATGCTGTTCCGTTACCAACTGAAATAAGATCAACATCGTATTTATCAATAAGTTTCTTGAGCTCTACCTTGGACTCCTCAACCTTGTTCTGAGGAGCTGTAGGATAAATAACCTTGGTATCAAGCACCTTCCCTGTAGCATCTACGATAGCAAGCTTACAGCCTGTTCTGAAAGCTGGGTCCCATCCAAGAACAGTCTTACCTGCAATTGGAGGAGCCATGAGAAGCTGAGTTAAGTTCTTACCAAATACTGAAATAGCGCCGTCCTCTGCCTTCTCTGTAAGCTCATTTCTAATGTCACGCTCGATAGCTGGAGCTATGAGTCTTTCGTAAGCATCCTGATTGATCTCCTCAATAACAGGAGTAGTAATAGGATTGTCGTTTTTGATCATCTTCTTGTTGAGGAACTGTAATATCTGCTCCTCTGGAGCCTCGATCTTAACCACGAGGAACTTCTCTGCCTCTCCTCTGTTAAGAGCAAGTACTCTGTGTCCGAGAACCTTCTTGATTGGCTCTTCGTAGCCATAGTACATCTCATATACGCTCTGAGCCTTCTCATCCTTGGCCTTACTGGTCAGGATACCCTGCTCCATAGTAGCTTCTCTGATATATGTTCTGAAATCTGCGTTATCTGAAACATCCTCAGCAATGATATCCATTGCTCCCTGAAGAGCTTCTGCAGCATCGTTTACACCCTTCTCCTCATCAACGAAGGCTGCTGCCTCCTCTGCGAGAGGCTTTGTAGTCTCCTGTGCCAAAAGAATCTCTGCAAGACCTTCAAGCCCCTTCTCTCTTGCAATGCTGGCTCTTGTCTTTCTCTTTGGTCTATATGGAAGATAAAGATCCTCGATAGCAACCATTGTCTCAGCAGCAATGATCTTGGCCTTAAGTTCATCAGTCATCTTGCCCTGTTCTTCGATAGATGCAAGAACCTGCTCACGTCTCTCCTCAAGGCTGCGCAGATACTTGAGTCTCTCATCAAGGTTACGAAGCTGTTCATCGTTAAGAGAACCAGTAACTTCCTTACGGTATCTGGAGATAAAAGGAATAGTGTTACCCTCATCGATCAGCTTGACTGCTGCCTCAACCTGCCACTTTTCAACGTTAAGTTCTTCTTTGATCTTTAATACAATATCCATGTTTTCCTCGCTAAAACTATAAGTCATTATCTTCTGTTCTCGAAAAATAATACTAATTTTCAATTAATTTTTCATGAACAGCGTACACCCCATATTATACCAAGCCTTTTGCACTGTTTTCAAGACTTAGGGGAAGCCCCAAATCGTTGTAAAAAAGGCATATTTATTGTAGAATCTATAGTAAGAACCTATGTTTGAGAGGAACAGTTTTGATGGGTGACGGGGACAATCAGTACTTTTACAATAACTACAATTACAACAAAGCTCACAATGAGCTTGATAAGCATGTTAACTTAGCAACCCTGAGCCTTGTATTAGGGCTTATTTCCATTCCCTTTTGTTTCTTTATGTACACGGGAATCATCCTTGGTGGAATAGCAATAGTGATGGCCATCCTTTCCAAAGGAACAGCACAGAGATTGCTTCCACAGGCCAAAAAGGGAATATTTTATGGCAGTATTGGAGTTGTTTTAGGATATGCAGTTCTGATTTCAAGTATCCATAATCTTGTTACAGATCCTACATATCGTCAGCAACTCAATCAGTTTTCGGAGCAGTATTACGGAGAGAGCATGGACGATATGCTCAAAGAGTTAGGTGTAGAGCTACAGGCTCAGTAATTCGCTTTCTCTTTTCCGTAGAAAGAGGTACCCATGAGTATGATAGGTGCAATCGGAAGTGGATATGGTGCCTATGCCGGATTAGGAATCTCTAACCGCGCGCCAGCACAGGAAGCCAAGCCTATACTCAACCCTAATGAATCAACTACTACGGCTCCTGGCAAAAAATCATCTCCTGCAGAGTGCGAAACCTGCAAGAACCGCAAATATCAGGATGGTTCAGATGAGATGGTTTCTTTCAAGACGGCACAGCATATAAGTCCTCAGTCCGCAGGCGCAAGAATTCGCGGCCATGAGGCAGAGCACGTGAGCAATGCTTACAAGGATGCGGCCATGAATAATGGCAAGGTTTTACAGGCATCTGTTTCCATAAAGACAGCAGTGTGTCCCGAGTGTGGACGCGTTTATGTCAGCGGTGGGGAGACCGCAACCAAGATCAAATACAGTAACGAAGATAACCCTTACCAGAAATCCCGCAAAGACATGGACAAGCAGGGACTTTTGGGCGCCAATATCGATCTGGCAGGCTAAAGAAGGTTGTCGGGGGAGCATAAATGTCAACAATATCTACAGCACAGCTTAAGGCTATCGCCAAAGAGAGAGCTCTGGACAGATACGGAACTCTTATTTTCGCGAACATTCTTATTTTTGTCATACAGGTAATTATCTCTGGTATTACCACTGTGGCTTCCTCTGGTAGTATCATCATTTTTGTAATCAATCAGCTTATCTCTTTAATAGTGAGTATTCTCCTTGGTATCCTTTCATCTGGTAAAGCATACCTTTATATGAATCTGGTTTATTCACAGACCATTTCTGCATCTGATATTTTCTTTGGTCTTAAGCAGCATCCGGAGAAGGCAGTAGTTATCCAGTCAGTTTTTGTTATTGCCAATTTTGTCGTAACTCTGCCATCATCACTGATTCTGTTCTTTGCTAACCAGTCTTCTTCAATAGACCTTTATCTTACGAACATTATCGTCTTGATAGTTGGTATCATTATCAACATTTATATATCTTTGGTTTATTCACAGGCATTTTTCCTTCTCCATGATTTTCCTGACAGATCAGCCAAAGATCTTCTAGCTACCAGCCGTCGACTTATGAAAGGCAAAAAGCTCAAACTCTTTTTATTAGAGCTTAGCTTTGTACCACTTTATATATTTGGTATCATCACACTGTTCGTACCTCTTTTATGGATCAGTGTGTACAGATATGCCAGCGTAGCAGTCTTTTACCAGAAACTTATCTCTGATGCAGGAAATACCACTACCAGTGAGGAGGATGAGTATGGACTTAATTGATGCAATCCGTGCAATCGATAAGCCACACGAGGACGATGTATTAAACAAACTCTATACTATCTGGGGAGAGAACCTTGATAAATTCAATGTTCTCAAGGAATATCCCCGCCCTCAGTTTCAGAGAAACAGCTATATCAACTTAAATGGTGACTGGGAGTATTGCATCGTACCACAGGAAACAGGTGGTAGTATCCCTTCACAGATGGATGGTCACATTCTCGTGCCATTCTCTCCTGAATCAATTCTATCCGGCGTCGAGAGACGTCTTGAGCCCTACCAGTTCCTCTGGTACAAAAAGACTCTTCCAACACTTACAAGAAAAAAGGCTAATTCAAGATTTCTTCTCCACTTTGGAGCAGTAGATCAGTTTGCTGAAATATACATCAATTCAACACTTGTGGGTTCTCATAGCGGTGGTTATCTTCCATTTACTCTGGATATAACTGAATATCTGGCCTACGAACCCGACAGGCTTACTACCAGTGAGAATCTGCTGACAGTCAAGGTTACTGATACCAGCGACTCTTCCTATCACAGCAGAGGCAAGCAGACTCTTAAGCGAGGCGGAATGTATTACACTGCCCAGAGCGGAATCTGGCAGACAGTCTGGATTGAAGAGGTTCCTGATACTTATATCAGAGAGCTTCGCATAAGACCTGAATCAGATCTTAAGACAGTTTCAATCGAGGTTTCTACCAACAAACCAAGTAAAGTAACTGTCAAGATTCCGGGCAGAGAGATGGTCAAATCTCCCTCCTCCTCTGACTCCTGCGATACAGCTTTTACCGGAGATTTCTCTTTTTCCTCAGACACCTATCCCAGCATAGGCGAGGATCACTCTGCAATTACGCCTAGCTATTATCACTTTAATTTTACTTTGGACGATCCGCATCTGTGGAGTCCTGAGGATCCATACTTGTATCCTCTTCAGATCAGTACTGAGGAAGACCATGTGGATTCATATTTTGCCATGCGTTATTACTCCATAGAAAAAGATGCAGCTGGCATAAACCGCTTTTGCTTAAACCACGCTCCATACTTTTTGATGGGCGTTCTGGACCAGGGCTATTGGCCAGATGGTCTTTATACTGCGCCTTCTGATGAAGCGCTTATATTCGACATAAAGGAAATGAAAAGACTTCACTTCAATATGCTCAGGAAGCATATCAAGGTAGAAGCTGCCAGATGGTACTATCACTGCGACAGACTCGGAATGATAGTATGGCAGGATATGGTAAGCGGAGGTTCCTCCTACGCCAAGCCAGTGGTTTCATATCTGCCAACTCTTTTCCCTAAGATGTTTGGAAGAATGCCAGATGGCCCAACTACCTACAAGGCCTTCTCCAGAAGCTCCGCGGAAGGACGTAAGGAATGGCTAAAAGAGATGCAGAACACTATCAGATACCTCTATAACGTCCCAAGTATCGCAACCTGGGTACTGTTCAACGAGGGCTGGGGTCAGTTCAACGCTGCAAGTGCCACAATAACGGCAAGAGAGCTGGATGATACAAGGCCTATCGATCAGGCCAGCGGATGGTTTGATGAAGGAAGCGGCGATTTCAGAAGTGTTCACAACTATTTCAGACCACTTACTGTTGAGCGAGATCCAAATGGCAGAGCCTTTGTCATTTCTGAATATGGCGGATTTACACTCCATATTGATGGACACAGCAGTGTTGACAGAGTGTACGGCTATAAAAAATACGACACCCTGGATCAACTGGGTGTCGCATACTACAATCTTATTAATGGTTCAATCAAGCCTCTCATCACTGAAGGTCTTGCCGGCGCTGTATATACACAGCTAAGTGACGTAGAGGAAGAAGTAAATGGTCTCATGACATATGACAGACGATTTACCAAGATCAATCCCGATATTGA
>NZ_JAFRGN010000065.1 GCF_017433805.1 Butyrivibrio sp.
ACATTGGTTTTTTAATAAATACTGGTATTTGTTGTATTTAATATAAATTTCAAATCACCAAAAATGCTGATGTAACAGATGTGATTTTTACTATTTAAATATAACGGCATCTTATGGACGTTTATCAACTTAGGATAATGATTTAACTAGAAGAGTAGCTTGCGATTTAGGATTGATATAAGCTCTATGAATGCTGATATTTACTGTATGTAATTAGTTATTGACCAAGATTGAGAGAATAAAAATAGGACTACAACTTTGGGAGCTGTAGTCCAGTAATGGTGATAGATATTATTTATGATTGAATTGTTTTATTGTCCGACGTTAAGACGTTTCATTTCCTCGCGGATTAGGTATGTTACGTAGCCGGTTTTGCCGCCAAATTTTCCGCCGTATTCTTCAAGAAAGCGGACTTCATTATCTAGCAGGCGAACGCCGATTACTTCGGTTTTCTCTCCTTCTTTAAATTTGCGAGGACGACCGGGCTTCTTGGCAGGTTGAGCTACTGCTACACTCTGCTGCACAGGTGTAGGGGCTGGAGAAGGGGCTTTTGCCTGTACAGGAGCCTGTTCTGCAACTGGGGCTTGTACAGGTGGATTTATGTTCTCTTCTACTCTGCTCTTTTTTGCGGGAGTTGCAGTGTTTTTAACTGTGGATTCAGTCTTTGGCGTTTCTTCTACTGGGGCTTCTTCCTCAGTTTTTATGAAATTTCTTGCTCTTCCATTGATATTTCCGAGTCCGGATAACATATCTGCCTTTGGTCTACTTGATCTGCTAGCTGCCATTTCACATCCCTCCCTCAAATATTAAGATACTCTTCCATAAAGTCTTCATAGTCACGCTCTGCAGTGCAGCTTCTTGCGTATTTTATAAGTGTCATTCTGCTGGACTGGGCTTCAACTACCTTTACGCAGTTTCTTATGACTGATTTGAAAAGCTTTGTATTCAGGCTCTCTGCTACTACTTCGAGGGCTTCCTTAGTCTCTTTTGATATATTTGTTCTCTCTGAGAAGTTTACCAGAAGCACACCGGCAACTTTCAGATTAGGATTAAGCTCTGTGGCATCACTTATTGATTCTGCAAGATCATTTATACCCTGGAATGAATATCTTCCTGCTGTCATAGGAATTATGATCTCGTCTGATGCTATGAGTACGTTTCTGAGAATCATGTTTACTGCAGGAGGAGTATCTATTATGACGTAGTCATAACCTTCAAGTCCTTTGATAGCTGCCTGAAGCTTCTTAAGACCCTTAACGCCCTTCTGAGAAAGCTTGGAGTCTGCTTCAGATAACAATGGATCTGAGGCAACGATGTCTCCCATCTCTGTGTGCTGGATTGCTTCGTTAAGCGATACCGGATTTGATTCCTCGAGGATAACGTCATATAAGGTTGGGACACCTTCATATTCTGCATTATAGGTGTCAGTTGAGTTGCACTGAACATCTGCGTCGATCAGTAGTGTCTTATACCCTCTCTCTGTCAATATTGCAGCCATGGCTGTTGCTGTGGTGGTCTTACCGATACCGCC
>NZ_JAFRGN010000066.1 GCF_017433805.1 Butyrivibrio sp.
ATAGGCGGAAGTAGTGGTTTTGTTTTGGTGTGGTAACTTAAACAATACTCCTTTTAGGAGTCACTATCTACCGCCTTTCTAAAAGTAAAAATGCTGCGCCACAGCCTTGGCAGGCCGTCGCGCAGCGACTTAGTTCAACTGTAACATAATCCTATATCTCTATCATTTTTCTTATCCCATTAGATATTACTTCAAATCCAAGTTTCTGATAAAAGCCTTCCTTCCCTTTGGCAGAAACACCACCAATAGTGGTAAATTCCCCTGTTGAAGAATTCTTTACAGCATAGTCAACAAGATAGTTAACTATCTTGGTTCCTATACCCATACCTTGGTATTCCGGCAAAACCACTATTTCCTGCAGATACCAATACATCGCGCCATCGCCAACAAGCCTTCCCATTCCTATAAGTTCTCCGTCTTTCAAAACAGAGATATTTATAAGACCATTAGTGAGTGCCTTTCTTGCATGCTCCACGGGAATATCTGCAAAACCTGTAGTAGCCCTAAGCCTCACAAAATCTTCCGGTTTCAAAACATTCTCAACAAGTTCGAACTTCTTGCCAATATATTCCTTGATCAATGCAATATCTTTTTTGTCCTTGTCTCGCCCAAGTTCCTGTTTCATCAGGATTAGGCCTTTGATAGAAATTACCGGAACGTTATCAACCATACCAATTGTATCTTTGATCCAGTTCTTAAATACCTCTATGTTTTCACCGATTTCAAACTTCCTATTACCGCTTTCTGTTAAAGAAAACGAGTAGCCATCTGCCGCAAGTTGATCTGCCATCTTTGACGTGCATCCCATATCTATATCATGAGTTTGCTCTCGGATTCCGTACAGAACCATGGCGCTTCCTGTTATTATCCAGTATTCATCGCGGCTATATTGAAAATCATCCAGTATACTTATGATCTCTTGTTTGTTCATACTCTCACCTTTATTCCCAAAGCAACTATTTATTCCTTTTACTGCATATCATCCTTAAATAATTTTGGCATATCATTAAAATATGTGTGGCTGTTACCAATAAAAAGCGTTCTCATCATCCTGACTTCTCCCATATATTTTTCCTGTAGCCGGATCAATATGACTATCATGAATATCTTTTATTTTCGCTATCATTCTTACCTGCGCATACTTATCTGAATATTCCTCCACCAACAAATACCCCAGGTAATATATGTCTTCAAGTTCAATATTCAATTCTTCAATATATTCTCGTTTGTCATTTGAAAATGCTATTCCATAGACCTGTTTTACCGGTAACTGCTCCGGAAGCAAGTCCTTAAACCACGTGAGTAAACACAATTAAATACCGTAAACAATTAAACCAGCTATTGCGGCTGTAATGATCAGGATGATTGGCGACATTTTCTTTTTGAATAACGCATGATATCCAAAAAACACCGCAGCCAGCACTATTGTGAGCATTGTCGGGAGTATATCTTTCTCTGATATGATAGGCGATATACAGTTTTTGCCGACCATGCTCACTCCCATAGCCAGGATAATGCCGATAATGCAAGGTTTTATTCCATTAAACGCCGCTTTGATCCGCTTTTTACCAGCTAATCCGTTTATAAGAGTTACCAGAAGTATTATGAAAAGAAAAGCTGGAGAAACTACAGCAAGTGTCGCCAGAATTCCGCCTAAAACGCCAGCTTTATTGCATCCAACGTAAGTAGCAAGGTTTACCATTATTGGTCCTGGTGTACTCTCGCTGATGGCAATCATGTCCACGAGCGCATCTTCGTCCATCCAGCCATAATGCAGAACTACATCCCTGATCAGAGGGATTGCACCGTAGGCACCACCAAATGAGAACATTCCCACCTTTAAAAAACCAATAAGCAAATCCAGATATATCATTTATCAGCACCACCTTTCACAGCTGACATCTCTGATACTCCGGATATAATCATACCGGCAATTGCCGCGATCACAAGCAGCAATATTGATGAAATGCCCAGATTAATAATATTGTTAAGAAGCATTATCACGAAAGAACAGCCAAGAATAATGCAGGGTATGGTCTTCTTTTTCATCTTTTTGATCATTCCGATCGCAGCATCAAGAATCAGTATTCCCACTGCAATTCTAATTCCCTTAAATCCACTTACAATACCCTGAATCTCGAGGAAATTCTCCAGGAACTTGGAGATCAGATAAATAATTATAAACGAAGGCGTTACAACTCCCAGTGTAGCTGCCACAGCACCAGCGATACCTTTTTGCTTGTATCCGATGTAAGTAGCACAGTTTATAGCTATCGGTCCTGGAGTAGACTCAGCGACGACAGTAATCTTCATCATCTGCTCATGAGTTATCCATCTCTTCTGCTCTACGCAAATGCTCTCTATAAGTGATATCATGGCGTATCCGCCACCAAATGTAAAAAGACCTATTTTAGCAAAGGTCAGAAACAACGTAATAATCATTATTTGTAATATTCCTTAGTTTAAAAAATTATCCCATCTCCTCACGATCCCTGCGACTGCCTGTGTTTAGCAGATTAGCGCAACTTCTCAAATCGCGGACCTTCTTCGCCCATTGTACCATTTGGCTGAAATCCGCATTTTTCAAGGATTCTCTGCGATGCTTTATTATCAGGGTCAGTTTCTGCCTCAACACGTTTGATTCCAGGCTGCTCTAACGCCCAATTCACAGCCATTTCTACAGCTTCAGTAGCATAACCATTTCCTTGAAATTCTTCATTTATGCCATAGCCAATTTCTACTGAGCCATCAGCTCCAAATCCCTTAAAGCACAGATCTCCTATATGCGTTCCGTCTTTTTTCTCGATCATCCACATCGCATACCACGCCCACTGATCAGGATAATCAATGCATCCCTGTAGCATTTCCTTATAGGCCTTTTTCATTTCCTCATCTGTCTCTTTTGCAATGTGAGCTTCCATCTCCTCACGAGAAGCAATGTGTATCTTCAAGCGATTTGTCTCGAATATCATAAAAAAACTCCCCCTATCTATCAGCATTCTTAGAATAACACAAAAAAGATCCAGAACACACTCTGGATCTTTTCTAAAGCTTATATCTTTATTGTTGAGCCTCTTCTTTCTTGATCTCTTCCTGCAGGAATGCCTTAACCTTAGGATTCTTCATGACTTTGATAGCTTCAATGGCACATTGGTATATCATTGCCATCTGCCTTGAAGCCGGTTCATTGAGATCACATTTTCTGTAAACCATCTCGAAATGCTTGATTGCCTGGTCTGCCACGCTGGAAGTTATGGTCATTCCATTGCAGTAGAGTGTTCCAGTCTCCGAATCAAACCTTGATTCCTCATATTTGGTCTGCGCAAACTGCCCTGCTCCCATCGAAGCTGCCAATTGATTAATTAAATCAGATCTATCTGCCATTTGAACCCTCCTAAATAATTACCATTTCACATATACCATTCTATATGTTGATAATTAATTCATGATTAAATGACGATAAAATGTATATGAATTAATAGCTCTTCTCTATCTCTTCACTGATTCCATACTGTTCCTTGAATTCAGCCAGATCCGCAGAGTCACGAATGAGCATTACTTCCTCAAATTCTCCTGTGCGTAAGTCTTTAAAGCCAGCAACCTGTTCACCAGTGCAGATACTGGCTCTGATCATCGGCTTCTTGGCCTCAGGATTGTATGAATATGACGGCTTCTTTTTTCTAAAAAACATACTCAGCCTCCTACAACTGAATAATAGTCCTCCAGTTCTTTTCTTGTTTCCACCAAAGCCCTCTGTGTGCTGGCATTCTGTGAAGGAAAGGCCATCATCTTGTAGATATAGCCCTGTTCCTTGGCAAGCTCCCAGCTCTTAGGATAGACAAGCTCAAAACAAAGTGCCAAATGGCCGATCAGGTGCTCTGCCGGTGAATCCATGACATCTCTGTTAACCGCGCGGTGCTCTCTCACCTGCTCCATGACTTTCTCTGAAACGCCAGACGTCATAAGCACATCCTCAGTTACATTATAAATCTCCTCCATGGGAGTCTCCACATTAACTCTCAGGATATCAACCTTATCCGCATCTCTTAGAATATTGCAAAAGACAAGGGTTTTCCCTGTTACTGAACTATCAATCCTGTACTTATTGTGCTGTCTTATAACTATCTCCATCATCTCGTCAAAAGACCTATCGGAGTAATACTCCTCTGCGAGCATATCTTCTTTAAAAAGAAGATCCGCGCCAAACTCTGCATGATCAACGGATTCAGAGTCAATGAAGGTGTTATATCTTTTAACCTGTTCAAATCTGCCGATATCATGTAGCATTCCTGAAAGCCATGCAAACTCTACTTCATCCTCAGAAAGACCTATCGACTTTGCAATTTGCTCGCAATTGTCTGCAACTCTGTATGTATGCGCAATTTTGAGCGCAATCTTAGGATCATTTGCATCGTACCTACGGGTGTAGGCTGCAAATGTTTCTCTTATATTCTTTCTATCTATCTTCATGGTTTCTCCTAAATATAATTCATGCTCATAAAATATAATACGATATAATTCGAACCATTTTAATATAAAGTACTATAATCCACTATAATTCACTATAAAGTTCTATAAACTTCTATAAAAATAAATTGTCAGTATATTGGTAATATTGTTTGACTTTCACATACGATAGGTGTAACATAATATCTGGTTTAAGGTTGTGCTAAACGTGTAAAACTGGTTTTTCCTTTTTTTACGGGTAATGTGCACGAAAAGAAGCGGAGGAGTCCGCTTCTTTTTTTGTCTTTATTTCTGTTTATCGTACGCTATCTGCTTAAACAAGTTGTACAATCCGCTCTTTATCGCATTATTATCATGGTCTGCACCAGTTATCTCGTACCAGATATGGTCTGTTCCGTTGGCTGTGAGAAGTTCGTGATAAGACTTAGGATAAGTTCCGACTACAGAATCTCTTGATCCGCAGCATATGATGAATACATTAGGTGCAACAGCGTCAGCTGCGATCTTCATCTCGCTCTCTTCTATCTGGCCTGGATGTGACATGAACTTGTCCTTGGTAGGCACAACGCCAGGGGCTGCTGATATTGCGCATACATAGCCAAAGAGCTCAGGTCTCTGAAGTGTGATGTAGATTGTCTCACGTCCACCCATTGAAAAACCCGCAAGATAGGTATTCTCTCTGCCTGTAAGAACTGAGTACTCACCCTCGATATAAGGCATGAGATCATTCACCAGGTCATTGATGAAATTGTCGTAAGGAATGCAGGCCTCGGCATCAAATCCTGGCTTCTGAGAAGGATCTGTAGCTGCGTACATGTTAGGACACACAACGATAGTCTCCTCAATAAGGCCGTCAGCTACCATATTTCCTACTATTTCCTTGATCTTGTTGTTGTCATCTCCTGACATGGAATACTCATCACCAAAGATTCCATGAAGCAGATACAAGACTGGATACTTCTTATCTGTACTATAATCTGCTGGAAGAAGGATCGTATAGCCTCTCTCCATGCCACAGGTCTCTGAAAAATAGGTTCCGTGAATAAATTCCCCGTAGTTTACATCTCCCCTGGTTGCTGTGAAAGTCACAGGACAACGCTCTTCTATCTCATTATTTAGTACAAACTCCTCTGTTTCCTCTTTTATTTCAGCTGTAGAGGCCGCTCCTGCGCTATTATCCTCTGTTGCGATTCCTGAGGCGAACATATCCTTATCTCCTGTGCTAACATCCTCTGTCGCCGTAACTTCCACACTCATATCTTCTGTTACCATACCTTCTACCTCCAAATTTTTTGTTCCGCATGCGCTCAGCATCATCGATGCCATAAGCGCCATAGAAACTATAACTTTTCCTTTTTTCATATGTCTTTTCCCCTATTAAAACGCTCTTTCCTACGATGACAACAGTATATAACAGCAAAAAAGCTGTTCACTACCGACAAATGGTTGTGAACAGCTTAGATATTGCTTTTTCTATATTTTTTACCAGTCTGAACCCCAGTCTGTGTTGCCTGAATCCCAGTTATCTGAATCTCCAGAATAGGATTCACCGGAATAAGAATTTTAACTGCATTTTGAAAAAAATTTAGAGCGATTTTAATTTTTTACTTGATAAATATTAATTTCGCTGTTATATTATACATAAAAGTTGCATATTTATTCATTAATTGCATAAAATATTCATTTACCAATAATTTATTTTAGGAGGCTATTATGAAAAAGAAAATTATATCTGTTGTACTTGCATCTCTTTTAACTGTTGCAGCACTTGCTGGCTGCGGAAACTCAACTGCAGCTCCTGCAGAAACTGCTAGCACAGGTGAGACACTTGTTGTTGGAACAAACGCTGCTTTCCCACCATTCGAGTATGTTGGTGATGATGGACAGCCAGATGGCTTCGATATGGCTCTTATCAAGGCAATCGGCGCTAAGATCGGTATGGAAGTTCAGATTCAGGATATGGAGTTTGATTCACTTGTATCTTCTATCGGCAGCAAGATCGACGTTGCTATCGCTGGAATGACAGTTACAGAAGAGAGACAGAAGACTGTAGATTTCTCAGAGTCATATTACGAGGCTGTTCAGGCTGTTGTAGTTCCTAAGGGCTCTGCTATCGCAGCTGCTGATGACCTCAAGAATCTCAATATCGGTGTTCAGCTTGGAACAACTGGAGAATTTATTGCAGATGAAATTGAAGGTGCGAACGTTTCAGCGTACAATAAAGCTATAGATGCTGTTAACGATCTTATCAACGGACGTGTTGACTGCGTTATCGTAGATAAGAATCCTGCTGAGGTTTTTGGAGCACAGTACTCTGATAAGGTTGACGTATTACCTGGTACATCTTTTGACTTCGAGCCAGAGTTCTACGCAATCGCACTTCCTAAGGGAAATACAGACCTTGCTAACAAGATCAACGCAGCAATTCAGGAATTAAAGGCTGACGGAACTTATGATAGTCTCGTTAAGCAGTACATTGAGGAGTAATAACAAACAAAATGACTTTATATGAACGTTTTATTGCAGCATTCATAACTGGTGAAAGATGGAAGCTTTATCTTTCAGGACTTGGAATTACGCTGGAAGTAGCTCTTTTCGCTGGAATCCTTGGTATTATCATCGGAACTATCATGGCGCTTATGAAGCTGTCCACTACAGAGGATGGTAAACCAACTATCCTTAACTACATAGCGTCCATATACATTGATGTGATAAGGGGAACACCTAGTGTTCTCCAACTTCTCATCATGTGGTTTATTATCATGGCTTCCTCCAACAACGGTATTCTGGTAGCCTCCTTGTCTTTTGGTATCAACTCAGGAGCTTACGTTTCAGAGATCGTACGTGGAGGAATTCTCGCTGTTGATAAGGGCCAGATGGAAGCTGGTAGAAGTCTTGGTCTGTCCAAGGCCACAACAATGCGCTACATCATCCTTCCTCAGGCGATCAAGAACATCATTCCACCACTTGGTAATGAGTTCATCACTCTGATCAAGGAGACAGCTATTGTTGGATATGTAAGTCTTACAGACCTCACACGAGTAGCGAATCAGATTGCATCCAGGACTTATGACGCATTCATGCCTCTTATAGGAGCAGCTGTTATTTATTTCGTGATCATCAAACTGCTCACTATATTCCTTGGAAAGTTGGAAAGGAGGATGCGTAGAAGTGATAACCGTTAAGAATCTGTGTAAAGAGTTCAAGAATACTGACGGAACAGTTACTAAAGTTCTGCAGGGAATCAACTACGAAATCAATCAGGGCGAGAAAATCGTAATTGTCGGCCCTTCAGGCTCAGGAAAGAGTACTTTCCTCAGATGCCTTAATATGATGGAAAGACCTACATCAGGACAGATCATCTTTGATGGAGTGGATATTACAGATAAAAAAGTAGATATCAATAAGGTTAGAGAGCGCATGGGAATGGTTTTCCAGAACTTCAACCTCTTTAATAACCTTACTGTTATGCAGAATATCATTCTGGCACCTGTTAAGCTCAAGATCATGACAGAGGCAGAGGCCAGAGAGAAGGCCAAAAAGCTCCTTGAAAGAGTCAACCTTCTTGATAAGGCTGATGTTTATCCTATTTCTCTTTCAGGTGGACAGAAACAGAGAATCGCTATCGTGCGTTCACTTTGCATGAATCCTGAGGTTATGCTCTTCGACGAGCCTACTTCTGCTCTCGATCCTGAGATGGTTGGAGAAGTTCTCGATGTTATGAAGCAGCTGGCTGACGATGGAATGACAATGGTTGTTGTTACCCACGAAATGGGCTTTGCAAGAGAAGTTGCAACCAAGGTGCTCTTCGTTGATGAAGGAAATATCCTTGAAGAGAACACACCTAAGGAGTTCTTCGAGAACCCACAGAGTAAGCGTCTTCAGGAGTTCCTGTCCAAGGTACTGTAAAACGATTTTTATTCTAATGAATATAACGAACATAACGAAAGCCGTCACAAAAATGTGGCGGCTTTCATCATTAAGAGAGAAGGATCAACTGGATTAACACTTCAGAGAGTTACTCTCAGTGTCACACAACTACAAGGCTTCATATTTACTTTTATAACCTTTCCATCAAAGCTAAAGTCCTCGAACTTGGCTTCCTGAACCTTAGTTGGATCATCAAAAGTATTGTAATCCATCATGTTTCCTGCAAGCTCAAAGCCCTCTACGTCCTTAACCTCTTTTTCCCTGAAATCTATCTCTATCTCATTATTCTTGTCAGCATCGATATTGTTGAGGGTAATTGTCACAACGCCGTCCTTATCTACTGATACAGATTCATTGACATTTGTAGCAACATCCTCGCCGATTCCTACATTCTCTTCGCCCTCAAGGAAGCTGTCCAGAAGGTCTGAATCCTGGTGGAAGCGATACATGTGGAAGATGTGATATGTAGGAGTGAGAACCATCTTGTCATCCTCTGTAAGGATAACAGACTGGAGTACATTGACGATCTGCGCAAGACAGCCCATCTTAACTCTGTCCGAATGCTTGTTGAATATATTAAGAGTAGCACCTGCAACCTGAGCATCTCTCATAGTATTCTGCTGATAGAGGAAGCCTGGGTTAGTGCCCTCTTCTACATCATGCCAGCACCCCCACTCGTCAACCAGCATAGCAATCTTCTTTTCCGGATCAAACTGAGAAAGGATTTGGTCGTTGCCACTGATGATGTCATCCATGTAGTATGCCTTACGCATAGCTCTGTAGTACTCTTCCTTGGAGAAATCCTTGGCACTGCCCTTATCTTCCCAGCTATTAACTACAACATAGTAATGAACAGAAAAACCATCCATAAAGCCGTGAGCTGCAGCTGGCGCCGGGTGTCTGAAGCAGGTCTCCAGAACCTCTTTTGTCCATCTGTAATCATCAGCATTAGGGCCACAGCACACCTTCTTGATAGGCTTGTTGCCATCATAGTTGCGAACATAAGTCTGGTAATTTCTGAATTTGTTGCCGTAGTAATCAGCAGTCATGTTACCACCGCAGCCCCAGTTCTCGTTACCAACACCGAAATAATCTACTGTCCATGGCTTTTCATGGCCATTTTCTTTTCTGAGCTCAGCCATTGGAGATACGCCGTTGAAGGTCATGTACTCAACCCACTCGCTCATCTCTCTGACTGTGCCACTTCCAACGTTACCATTTACGTAGGTTTTGCAGCCAAGCTGCTCACAAAGCTCGAAATACTCATGTGTTCCGAAGCTGTTATCCTCAATCACACCTCCCCAGTGTGTATTGATCATCTTCTTGCGCTTCTCTTTTGGTCCAATACCATCCATCCAATGATATTCATCCGCGAAATTTCCTCCTGGCCAGCGAAGTACAGGCACCTTGATTTCTTTTAGCGCATCGACAACGTCCTTGCGCATGCCCTTATCATTTGCAATTTCGGATTTCTCCCCCACATAGAGTCCACCATATATACATCTGCCCAGGTGCTCACTGAAATGACCATACACCTCTGGTTCAATGTGACTAAGCTTACGATTCTCGTTAATATGTAATTTCATATGTAAATTTCCCCTTTTTATCCTTTTACTCCGCCCAGCGTGATTCCTTTTACAAAGTTACCCTGAATAAATGGGTAAGACACAAGTATAGGTAAAACGCCGACTGTGGCCATTGCCATTCTGACAGAAACTGAAGGAATAGAAGCAAGTCCTACTCCTGCGTCCTGAACACGCGCGCTGTTCTGCGACAGATACTGAATATTCTGCATCATTCTGTTGAGCAGATTCTGAACCGAATACAGATCAGTCCTCTTGGTGAGGTAGATATATCCGTTCATCCAATCGTTCCAGTACGCAATTCCTGCAAAAAGACCTATCGTAGCCACTATAGGCTTGGAAAGCGGCAGTACAACGCTTCCGAAAGTCTTGTACTCTGAAGCTCCATCAATATAAGCCGCATCCAAAATCTCAGTTGGTATACTACTGCAAAAATACGATTTCATCAGCATTACATTGAAACCGTTCATCAAAAGTCCCGGCACAAGCAGCGCCCAAAAACTATTCTTAATGTTCAGCATATTGGTATAAACAATGTAGGTTGGAACCAGTCCGCCATTGAACAGAAGTGTGAAGAATACCAGGAACAACAGCACACTTCTAAAAGGCAGATCAGGCTTGGACAGGGCATAAGCCAGCATGGTTGTGATAGACAGCGCTAGCACTGTTCCAACGATAGTCAGAAGTATTGATATTCCATACGCATGAACTACTGAATTTCCAGTTTTGAAGATATACTCATAAGCGTAAGTACTCCATTTTGCTGGGGTAAAAGAGTATCCGTTAGCAATAAGTGTGTCATTATCGGTAAAAGAGGATATGACCAGCAGCACAAACGGAACCACAGCAAAGAATGACAATATGATCATCACGATATGAGCAAATATCTGAAAGTTTCTCTCTTCTCTCGTTCTCATTGTTACTCATCCTTCTAAATTCTAGTTGATCAGAATAATGCGTACTCCGGATCAATCTTTTTAACAACCAGATTAGAACCCAGTACCAGAATGAAACCTACCAGTGACTGATATAGGCCTGCGGCTGATGACATCGACATATCTCCCAGCTCCAGCAGTCCTCTGTATACGTAGGTATCAATGGTATTCGTTACGCTAAAGAGCGCGCCCTGGTTCTGTGGAACCTGGTAAAAGAGTCCGAAATCTGAATAAAAGATTCTTCCCACTGCCAAAAGAGTGAGCATAACGATTGTTGGCTTTAAAAGTGGAATGGTGATCTTGAATATCTGTTGCCACTTGGAAGCTCCGTCAATCGCAGCTGATTCGTAGATGCTACGGTCGATTCCCAGAATGCTTGCAAGATAGATTACGCAGTTATATCCAACGCCCTTCCATGCGCTTACGAACACTAGGATAAACGGCCAGTATTTCTTTTCCATATACCAGGAGATCGGATCCAGCCCCATAGGCTTGAGGATTGAATTGTTGATAAATCCGTTCTCAGTGGATAAAAAGCCGAATACCAGGTAACTTACAATAACCATGGAAATCATGTAAGGCAGGAGGATAAATGACTGATAGGCTTTCTTGATCCTGGAAGTCATCTCTGCCAAGAGAATAGCAACAAATATTGCCAGAATGGTATTTACAATGATGAACACAAGATTATACAGAATAGTGTTTCTTGTAATTACAAATGCATCCTTCGTTGCAAAAAGATATTTGAAATTCTTGAAGCCTACAAAAGGAGATCCGTAGATTCCCTTCTTGGCATTAAATTTTTTGAATGCGAGAACAAGTCCAGGAAGTGGTAAGTAGTTGTTAATAAAAAGATATAACAACCCTGGAAATGCCATAACATAAAGAGGTATATACCTCTTGAAGTTTTTCTTTTTAGTCTTAGTTTTCCCCGAAGCCATCTCTTTTCTCTCCCATTAAAGCAACTCTAATGATAGAAAAAACCCCGGCTATCCTTCCCCGATAGCCGGAGTCCCTTAAAACCGATTAGTTAATTCCGTTCTCAGCTGCCCATGCATCGAGAGCTTCCTGCTTACCAGCCATGTAATCGTCAAGGCCAGCTGCCTTAAGTGCTGCTACGAGCTCTGAAATACCCTGCTCAGGCTCTACAAATCCGTATACAACCTTAGGACCATACTCATCATAAGCATTCTTGAGTGCTGTGTACTCTGAAGCGTAATCTGTGTTATCCCATGTGAAGCCAAGTGCCTTTGACTTACATGTGCAATTGTCGTTAAAGTCTGCAATCTGCTGACCAAGATCAAGTGGATCACCCTGCCATACGTATGTTACATATGGGTTAGGCATAAGCCAGAGAACGTTTGGATAGTACTCTGAATTGTTAGCATCTACGCCATCAGCGTATGTGATAGTTCCGTCTGAGTTAACCTTGAAATCCTTGCCTTCCTGGCCCCAGCACATAAGTGTCTCAATTGTTGAATCTGTGTAAAGAGCGTTGAGAACCTGAAGTGTAGCTACAGGATCCTCTGTGTTCTGGTTAACACACCATGGGAAAGATGAAACTGATGAAGAACTCATGAAGCTCTCACCTACATCAAATACAACCATGTCTCTTCCGCACTCACCAGAGATCTGTGTCTTGTAACCAGGCTTGCAGCAAGCCATCATAGCCATGTAAGAACCTGACTTAACCTTAGCTGATGCGCCAGTTGTATCTGTAAGGGCATCCTGTGAAAGATAGCCAGCCTGATTCCACTCATAAGCTCTCTGTGCCCACTCTTTGAAGATATCTGATTCATAAACATCTTCGATCTTGAGTGAATTCTGAGGATCAAGAAGTGTTCCGAAGTAGTCACCAGCGATGTTATCAACTGAGCTTCCCTGTGTGAGCTCGTTGTCCTGAATAGCCATTACATACTTGTCAGGGAACTTCTCGTGGAGCTGTGCATAGATATCATTGATATCATCCCATGTAGCTCTTGGATATCCAAGGTCGCTTGTAGGAAGCTTGGAAACATCGTAGCCGATAGCATCAAGATATTCCTGACCTACACAAACAGCACATGTCTCAATAGCGTAATCCTTGATTGGAGGTGTTCCATATAATACGCCGCCAACTCTGCAGGCATCGAGATAATCAGCTCTGATCTTCTCCTTGATGCCACCACAGTAATCATCAAACATTCCGTTCTCTTCAAGATCAAGAACATAACCATTGTTGATAGATGGGTTATATCCAAGGATACATGTTGAGAAAAGATCTACCTGCTCGCCAGATGAAAGCATCAGCTTCATGTCATCACCATAAGCTGCAGAATCAATAATCATAAGCTCTACATCAAGACCAAGTGTCTCTTCTGTATAAGCTGATAAAGCCTCGTTAACTCTGTCAAGACCAGCTGGTCTTCCAGTCCAGTCAAAGAAAGCAATAACTACCTTCTCATATTTACCACTCTTCTCTGCCTCTGCCTTACGATCAGCGATAGCCTGTGCAGCCTTATCGCTAACAGAAGCCGCTGTTGCTACTTCACCATCTTTGATAGTAGCTGTAGCTCCCTGGTCAGAACTAGGAGCACTTGAACCACATCCGGTCAGAACCATAGCCATTGTGGTCATACTAAGTAATAAAGAAGCAATTTTCTTTTTCATAGCACCCTCCAACTTTAAGTTTTCTCGTCCCTACTTTTGTTAATCGATTAACATCTTAAATAAAGAATATGACAACCATTTCTGGTTGTCAATACGGTTTGTCGATAAATATATACAATTTGTTAATATATAATGATTATTCTCATATTTAGATATGCATTATGCACAAAACTTAAACGTTTAACTTCACTTCTCCACGAATTGAGCTATAGAATTTCTCTCTACAAGAGTACATGGAACCTTGATCTCATCAGGTATTTCCCTGCCTTCCATCTTGTCAAACAGAAGCTCCATTGTCCTCTTTCCTATCTCTACGAGCTCAATTTTCATAGTAGAGAGTCCTGGTGTCATGTAATCAGCTATCACTTCATTATCAAAGCCCATAATGGAAATGTCCTTGGCCACCTCTTTGCCATGATCAAACATGTACTCATAGACACCACCGGCAGTCCTATCACTCATGCAAAAGATAGCTGTGACGTCCTTATCAAGAATCTTCTGAGCCGCATTATAGCTGAGTTCCTTGTTCCAGCCTGCATATACAACAAGCTCTGGGTTATACAGAATGCCTGCCTCATAGAGAGCCTTCTGATAGCCGAGAATACGAAGCTTGGTATGGATATTCTCCTGTTCACCAGCCATAACTCCAATCTTGGTGTGACCCTTTTCTATGAGGTGTCTGACTGCAGCTCTGGCGGATTCTTCATCATCTATAACAACAGAAGGAACATCTTTTTCCTGGGAATAAGCGTAAGCAAGAACTGATGGGATATCGTAATCACTAGGGAATCTGTGTATCTTGCGGGCATGACCAGCCACGTAAACAATACCGTCAACCCTGATGGATGCCATCTCCTGAACTGCTGGATCCATAATAGAATAGTACATCTTGTCGTTATCAAACCACTGATCCTGCCATCTGGAATAAAGTCGCAAGTTCTGAACAATTGTCCTGTAGCCTCTCTCCTCGCAGGTTTCCATGATACCCTCAATGATCTCGGGAGTTGTAAACTGCGCAATATCTTCCGCGATAACTCCGATAGTCTGAGTCTTCTGTTTCCTGAGGCCCTGAGCCACATAGTTGAGCTTATAACCACGCTCTTTAACTACACTCAGCACTCTCTCCCTTGTCTCTTCACTGGCATTATTCTTGCCATTTAATATGTTAGAAACAGTAGCTGTGGAAACACCGCACTCCTTGGCTATCTCTTTTAAGGTTATCATTTTAAATCTCCCATGGTAATCTTGCAAAAATGCTGTAATTTCAACGTGTTAATCGTTTTAATCATTTTATTATCTTTGACTGATTTTTGCAAGTTAATTCATGAGAGCGGACAGTTCTTCGTATCTTGCCTTGGCCTTCAGAAAAAACAGCTACTATGTGCCAACATGATGATACATTTTATTGCATTACAATTGTTATTTTATGCACCATAATTTCAATATTTTCGTGAAAAGATAACAGTTTGGGGGATATATTTATAGAGATTTTTGTCGCAGATGGAGATTATATTTTTTTAAGATTTATTTCTGTTCACTCACACCTTTTTCTGTGGTATGTTAATGCAGCAACTTTTAAGACACGTTCAGAAAGGGGTACAAAATGGGCGAAAATAATAATGGTGGTGCAGTTCTTTCACAAGCAGAGATAGACAAACTTATCCAGCAGATGGAAGCTGAAAAGAATAAATAATAACCTGTTTTCAGGTTTCATCTGCAAAGTTTACGATATTCTCTTGGAGAGTATCCTGTTATATCGTGGAAAGCTTTATTGAAGGCAGTTGTAGATTGGAAACCTGCCTGAAATGCGCACTCAGTGATGGACAGATTATCATCTGCCAGGAGTTTAGCAGCATTTCGAACCCTGATATTAGACAAATATGCAGGAAAAGACATATTCATATAACTCTTGAAGAGCTTGGACAGGTAGTAAGAGCTAAGGCCGATGCGACTTGCTACTTCCGCCTGAGTAATATTTTCCGTAGAATTATCAATAATATAATCGCATGCCAAATGGATATAGCGCCAAGCCGATCCTGAGGCGTGCGTTTTTTCTATTTCCTCTTTTTTGTCATTGAGGACAAATTCCCCTATTTTCAACAAAATTTCATAGATACATATCTTGCACCTTGTCTCCGCGAGCGGATTCCCAGAAATGCGGATATTTCTGATCTCAAACACCTTATCTGAAATAAACCTTGTAAGCTCAGGATATTCTTCATTGGAAAAATAATGGCAATCGTACAGATATCTCGCAATAGATACCAGATCCATATTATTCTCGAATATAGAAGCTGAGAACTGAGTGAAGATCGCTCCCTTCGGAGGCACGAAAAGAGTCTCATGAATCTGCTGAGGCCACGCCAAAAGGACATCTCCTTCCTTTAATTCATAAGAGATGCCGTTAATACGGTATTTACAGCCCGATTTAAGCGCAATGGTAAACTCCATGGCATTGTGCCAGTGAGCTGGATAATACTCAGGTGTTTCCTCATCTGTAATTGAAATTTCTGACAGACCATCAAAATTTATGGTCTCTTTTTCTGCATTATTCATAATTCTATAATAACAAAAATTGGGCAAAAGAAGCCAAATTTTTCATTTAATTTACCAAAAATGGGGCATAGTATAGTCCATAGAAATGAGGATTATATTATGAAAAGAGAAATCGATTTTACCCAGGGAAGCCCACGTAAGCTTATTCTGGCTTTTTACTGGCCGCTTCTCATGACAAGTATGCTTCAGCAGTTCTACAATTTTGCTGATACATGGATTGTAGGAAAAGGCCTTGGAGACAACGCTCTCGCAGCTGTTGGCAACATGGGCTCACTATTTTTCCTGATTGTTGGCTTTTCTTTCGGCCTGGCTAATGGCTTCGGAGTACTTGTTGCTCAGAGCTATGGCGCCAAGGACATGAAAAGACTAAGAAACAGGCTTGCAGGAGTAATTGAGCTTGGTATCATTTTGGCCGTTGTGCTTTCAGTATCAAGCGTTATCTTTTTACCCCATGCTCTGCTCCTGTTACAGACCGATGAACTTATCATCGGAGACAGCCTTAAATATGGATATATAGTCTTTGGAGGTCTCTCAGCAGGGATCTGTTACAACATTTCTGCTTCAATTCTGAGATCCCTTGGCGATAGCAGAACTCCACTTAAGGCAATCATCATATCTTCCATACTGAATCTGGGTCTTGATAGCTTCTTTATCTTCGTTCTCCACACAGGAGTTGAAGGCGCTGCCATAGCAACACTTTGCTCTCAGGTAGTTTCTTCTTTTATCTGTATTGGACGGCTTCGCAAGATTGACTTTATCAAGCTGTCCAGAGAAGATTTTGGAAATGAGCGCATGATTTTTGCTGAGCTCCTTGGAAACGGCCTTCCTATGGCTTTCATGAACTCCATAACAGCTGTTGGATGCATGGTTGTTCAGTATTTTGTAAATGGCTATGGCGTAGTTTATACAGCAGCTTACGCCGCTTGCAGCAAATATCTGAATCTGTTCATGAACCCTGCAACTACTGCCGGAAATGCCATGTCTGCCTATACCAGCCAGAACTATGGTGCCCACAAATTCGAGAGAATCAGGGACGGATTATATGTTTGCCTTGGAATATCTACAATTACATATCTGATTTTTGGATCCCTTATGGTGATCAAACCACAGTTCCTTGCAGGAATTTTGTTGTCCGGTCAGGATCAGATAGCTCTTGTGTGCCAGTTTTTACCTAGATGCGGAATCATGATGATATGCGTAGATTCACTTTTCGTTATCAGAAGCGCCGTTCAGGGCATGGGCAAGCCTATGCTCCCTATGGTTTCAGGTATTCTGGAGATGATTCTGAGAATATCCGTCATCTCCTTCTTTATCGGAAGAATTGGCTTTGCTGCTACTGCTTATGCAGAGATCAGCGCATGGATCGGAGCTCTTTTGATAAATGCTTTTGCTCTTTATATTGAATTGCGTCCAAAACTAATGCATAACAACGTTTACTTTAGTAAAATTAAGAGTGTATAAAGATAACTACAGGAGGCCAGCATGTCACATTTTAATAACTTCAAACTTACAGTTTATTGCGTAGCACAGATCCTGGAGAGATTAGATCTCGAGACAATTAAGAAACAGTACGAATTTATCGAGAAATATGTAGGCCTGGATAAGGTTTACCTTGAGCCCTACAGAGATGGTCACTGGGTAGATAAAGACAAGATGAAGGGCTACATTGACTTCTTTAAGAGCAAAAACGTGGAGGTAGCTGGCGGATTTACTACGGTTGTTCCTGATGTGGACGAGGAAGATGCCAAGAGACAAAGACTTTTTGGTACTTTCTGCTACACCAATCCCAAGATGCGCGAATACATCCAGAAGGTCTCTGAATACTGCGCCGAGCAGTTTGATGAGGTCATTCTCGACGACTTCTATTTTACTAACTGTACCTGCGAGGACTGCGTAAAGGCTAAGGGCGACAAGACCTGGGTTGAGTTCAGAAAAGAACTTATGAAGGATGTTTCTGAGAATCTGGTTGTTGGACCAGCCAAGAAGGTCAATCCTAATGTCAAAATGATCATCAAATTCCCTAACTGGCGCGAATCCTACCACGCTACAGGCTACAGACCAGATGTTGAAAAAGACATTTTTGACATGGTATATACAGGAACAGAGACAAGAGCCAGTGCATATCAGGATCAGCACCTTCCTACCTACCTTAGCTACAGCCTTGTAAGATGGATGGACGATGCTTCTAACGGCCGCAATCATGGCACCTGGTTTGACACCTATCAGTGCTGGCCAATTGATGACTATCTCGAACAGGGATATCTCTCTGCCTTTGCTAAGCCTGAGGAGATAACTCTTTTCCAGTGGACTGACCTTATTGATAACAAGCTGGTTACACCACTTGGTCTCCAGCTCACCAGAATAGATAAGATGCTGGATAAAGCTGGTAAACCTGTTGGAATCCCAGCATATATTCCATATGCTTCAGAGGGCGAAAATCACGTAGAGGATTTCCTTGGAATGCAGGGCTTTGCTCTTAATCCAACACCTCTTTTCCCAGAAAATAGCTCTGTTCTCCTGACTCAGAGTTCTCTGTGCGATGCAGAGGTATTTAGTAAGTTAAAAGACTTCCTGATGAAGGGCGGAAAAGCCTTTGTAACACCGGGATTTATGTCCAACGCTCCTCAGAAGGAGTGGAAAGACCTTAGCAGCGCTTATCTGACAGGCAGAAAGCTCACTGTAACAAGATATTACAAGACAGATGATCCAGCTGGATATCTTGAAGATAATGATCCTGTGGCATTTGCTGATATTCAGCACGCTAACAACATGTCCTGGTCGCTTTTAAACGGCGGTGCTGGCGAATATCATTCATCTCTTTTCCTCAAGGATACTTACGGAAAAGGCCAGATGTATCTGATAAATGTTCCTGAGAATCCATCAGATCTGTCAAGGATTCCAGAATGGGCTATGGACGCTGTTAAGCCTGTATTCAACTACGGCGGAGTATATGTTTCCGGAAGGAACGTATCTCTTTTCCACTACGATAATGATGTGTTCATTCTCTATGCACATGTTACTGGTAAGGCACATCCTATCCATGCGACTATTCACATTCAGGATGAGAACGCCAAGCTGACTCAGCTCTTTGCTCCTAAGCCTTGGCCAGAAGAAAGAGAGATAGAGCTTGTACCCAAGACTCTTCACTATGATTTCACGAAGATGAAAGAACTTGTTGGAGAAATGATTCTTAACCCAGGAGAATTCTACGAGTTCAGAGTTACAAGATAATATGAGAATTTGTAAATAGGCCCTGATGCCAAATATCAGGGTCTATTTTTGTGCATTTCATACTTATCTGTATTGTGTCAATATGCTGAACTGTTTTCCGAAAACGTTTAAGAAAACTTTAAGAATATGATTATGCTTTTTTTATCCCGTCTACAAATTTAGAACATAATCATGGAGTAGACTAGTTTGAAAGTGGTTCAATCATACCCGCCAGGAGGTGACAGCATGAGTGAGAATATAGTAAATATGAGCAATTCCTTTAAAAAGAACGGTAAAATAATTGATACTATAAATTATAATGGCAAATATGTGGATGTTTCTGTCATAAGAAAAAGGGTCCTGTCTATAACAGCAGCCCTCGCAGCTCTTGCATGCTTTGCAGTGATCTTCCTCTTATAATTACTCTCTTGCCATCTTGGATGCGACTTTGTCCTTGTACATGTTCTCATCCGCACGTTTGAATACGTCATTCATACACTTATCTATAGCGCTATCGTAGATAGCAACACCGATTGCTGCTGAATAGCGCTCCCACGGCTCTTTGGACTCATCCTTGGATGAAAGTTCAATGGCCGCCTTCATCTCTGCGATCAGCTCTTTTCGATTTTCAAAATCTCTGTTTTCCAAAAGAACTACAAACTCATCCCCACCTATTCTAAATACTGGAGAATGATCGAATATTACACATATCTGATGGCAGGCGCCAAAGATATAGTCGTTTCCGTGCTCATGGCCATAATTATCATTGACCTTCTTGAGGTTATTGAGATCTGACATGATGATTCCAAAGCACGCTCTTCCATTGGCAATATCTTCGTCAACTCTTGCCTGAACCTTTTCGTACCATGCCCTGTTCTTGACGTGGGTTAGAGGATCCTGATGAGCCACGACATCCATGTGGCTTACCTGGTTCTTCATATCCTCCACCTTAACCTCGGCATCCACTATATTTTTTACGTAGGCGCGCATATCTTCAGACATCTGATTTACAGCATTAGACAGCGATTCAACCTCGTTATGGGTATGGATATGTGGATCCTCATATTTGAGAAGTTCTGGGTTTGTCTGTTCGTGGCTTCTTTTAGCAAGGGATACCACTGCTTTTTCCAGCTTGGTGATTGGCTCAGTTATGTTATGAGACATCCAAACCAGGAAGAACGAAATAAACGCGCTTCCCAAAAGGATTATCAGAATAACATTAACGACTGTATAGTTGGCAATAGCTTTTTGAACATCATCTACTTCTATATCGACGCATAGAGCTGCGAAATGCTCACCCTCGGAATTGATAAGTGGCATGAGTGCTGTATAATCATAACCCCAGTAGCTAAAATTCTTGAAATAGCTTATCTCATCCTTATCAAGCATTTTCTGGTACAGATCAGCAGTCTCTATATCATATACATCTTCCATAAGGTAGTTCAAATAATAGCCGTCGGGATCATGTTCCCTGCCATAGGCCGTATCTGCAGAAATGATATTGTACACGCCCTGTTTCCCATCAACACCAGCAGGTCGAACTATATAAAGATAGTGAATGTCAAAATCTTCCATAATGGAATCCATAAAGCTTACTAACTCATAGTATTTCTCGGATTCCACGCCAGTATCTACACACTCAGACAAATCCTCAATATCAATGTGGGTGTACACATAGTTGAGGATGTCTTTCATTCTTTTGTCATAGGACCTATACAAAGATGTAGTGTAGGTATAGTATGTCATTATGCTCAAAATAAGGCATAGTAAGGTTATGAACACCAAAGAATATAAGAAAATACTTCTTTTTAGAGGCTTTCGTGTTGTTTCCACAGACTACACTCCTATAAGTATCAAACGCAGACTCCTACATATTATATCGGCATTTTGGGATAAAATATAAATACTATTTAACATATATCCACACACTATAATGATAACATTAATTCTGTCTTTTTTTCCGTCTTACTCTATTGATGTGTCTCTCGAAATCTCCGCTCTTGATCAGCTCTGCTATTACATACTGGTCGAATATTGGCACTGTGCAGGAATAGAATCCAAGCTTGTCATTAAACTCTGAGACCATACTCTCAGGCAGGATCATGTATCCAATTCGCATGGACGGAGCTATTGTTCTGGAAAAAGAGTTAAGGTATATCACCGCTGCATCCTGAGCCATGGAAAAAAGTGGTTCTTCTGCCTTTCTTGATACAGTAAGCTCTGAATCGTAGTTATCTTCTATGAGAACACCATCTCTTTGCTTGGCCCATCTGATGTACTCGAGCTTCTTGGAAATGCTAGCAGTAACTCCGCTTGGATAGCTGTTAAAAGGAGTTACGTGCAGAATTCTGGCCTTGGTCCTTGCAAGATCATCTGATGCAAGCCCCTCTTCTGTCATTGTGAGCATGTCACAGGTAACACCAAGAGCCTCGTACACATCCCTTATCTTCTTATAAGATGGTTTTTCAAGAGCGTATACCCTGTCTGTTCCTAGTAGCTGAACTATAAGGCCATAGAGATACTCTGCTCCAGAGCCTATTATTACCTGATCAGACTTAACTGAAATGCCTCTACTCCTTGCAAGGTACTGACACAGCTCATTTCTAAGCTCAAGACAACCGTGATTTGGGGATTTTATAAGTATCCTTTCCCCATAATCAAGCATTACTCTTCTCATGGTCTTAGTGAGGACAGAAAAAGGAAAATCGCTGGTATTGGGAATTTCCGGCGTCTTCTCTGTAATCTGCACCTTCGCTGGCTCTTTTCCCCCGAGGAAGTCCTCATCTCTATAGGTCACAACTACGCCGCTTCGTGGCCGGCTCTCAACATAGCCCTCATCGTTTAAAAGAGTAAGAGCATGCTCCACGGTAATGACACTTATCCCTGTTTCCGCTGCTATCACTCGCTTGGAAGGGAGTTTGGTGTCATATTCGTATACTCCTGCCACTATATCTTTTACCAAAAGTCTGTATAGCTGAATATATGCTGGTTCTGAAGCATTTTTGTCGATGTTATAGTTCATCTGGTCATATCCTTTTTAGTATTTGCTGATGTTTTTGTATGTTCAGTTTCATAATAAACTTTACTTCCGAATATGTAAAGCGCCAGTATTATTGGTAATTGCCACCAGATTGCGTCAATGGTAGAATATTCAGTAACATCTAACTCGAAAGGGAAGGAGTCACGTATGAAAAAGCTTAAAAAACATGTTGTCATAGGCACAACAGCTGGTCTTGCAGGATTATTCCTGACAGCCTGCGGAGCCTATGGACCTCCTATAACAGAATCTACATCTAATACAGAAGGAGCAAGTATGGAAATCGGTGCCAATCAGGAAACGACTCAGAATGCACAGGATACACCTGCTGCAGAGAGCTCCACTGCTAGCGCAGAAGCTAATACTACAGAGCCAGTTACAGATAGCGCTTCCACTGAGAGTGCTGCCGCTTCCACTGAAAGCACTAATTCTGATGCTGCTACAGGCAAGATTTCTTTTAGCAAGGTTGGGGAAGTTAAGGGCGAAGATGCCAAAAATGCCATGAATTCATCATCTCTTCTGAGTGATGATGTCGAATACATCGATCCTAAGACAATTCCAGTTCCTGCGGTTTACGGACCTCCTGTAGAATCCAAGTAATAGAGGTTATACCATGAACACCAGGAAACTCAAGAAATCTCATTTAGATATCCAATACAAAGTACATAAAGAGCTCTTTGAACAGCCGATCTTGCATCAGCTGTTCTTTGAGTTTACGCTTCGTTGCAACGAACACTGCTGGCACTGCGGCTCCAGATGCGGCGATATACAGGCTACTGAGCTGACAGTAGCTGACTGGAAAGGTATCCTTGATCAGGTCAAGGAAGACTTTGCAAATCACCTTCCTCAGATCAACGTAACCGGCGGCGAACCACTGTTATACCCAGGTTTTGAAGAGGTTATGAGTTACGCTCACGAGCTTGGCTTTAAATGGGGAATGACTTCAAATGCCATTTTAATAACACCTGATATCGCACAAATGCTGTCCAAATGCGGAATGAACACCATTTCAGTCAGCATAGATGGTCTCGAACAGACACACGATTCTCTAAGGGGACTCCCAGGAGGCTACAGGCGAGCAATGGATGGAATACAGAATCTCATTGATATTGGCACCTGCGATGCCATAATGGTCACAACTGTAGTCAACCACGAGACAATCCATGAGCTCGATGACCTTTATGAGATAATGAAGGATCTCGATATTGATTATTGGCGAATCCTTGGCGTTGAGCCTATTGGAAGAGCGCTTGAATACCCTGATAGAGCCATGACTATGGAAGATCAGCGTACTCTCTTTGATTTCATCCGCAGCAAAAGAGCTGACAATATGCCTGTGAGCTACGGCTGCAACCATTATCTTGGCCTCGATTATGAGCGCGAAGTCAGAGACTGGTATTTTACCTGTATGGCTGGAACTACTATCGCAAGTATCACCTGCATAGGAGATGTGACAGGCTGTCTTGATATCGAGCGAACTCCAAGCGTTATTCAGGGTAATATCCACGATCGCAGATTTTCAGATATCTGGAGAAATGAATTCAAGATATTCAGACGTGATAAAGCTGAAGACAACGAGACCTGCAAGAACTGCCAGGATCGCAATTACTGTATGGGCGGAGCTTGTCACACCTGGGATTTTGACAACAATGTACAGAGAGTATGCTTGTCTGAATTGTGGAGATGAGCCCATTGTCAGATACATCAGTGTGAGAACATAATTATAGGGATAGTTATATAACACATATATGTTATATAACTATCCCTTTTCAATTCATTGATTATTAGTTGAATACCAGCTTATCCCATGTATCAGAAGGAACAAGTCCGATATAGGTCTTTCCTCTGTTTACTGCAATCTCATTACCAGCTACATCAAAGTAATGAGTGATTGCTGTCTCGCTACCCTTGGACCAGGTAATAGGAACTGCCTTACCATTTGTCAGGTAGTAGCCATTTCCTGAACCTACTACGTTATAGGTAAGATATCCATTCTTATCAAGCTGCTTAAATGATGTATTCTGCAGAATAACGTTCTTAAATGTAAGTGGCTGTGCGTCCTCAGCATCAAAGTGTTGGCTGCCATATTCGTAATAATCGTATGTTCTGCTTCCTGGATTAAACAATAACTGGCTCTTATTGTGCACGAAAATATTACTGAGATCTACAATATTGACCGCTGCTTCACTTGCAAGGTCTGTATCAGCTGCTGTAAACAGGAAATGTGAGCCTCTCTCAGGTGCCATAGTATATGCTGTTGAGATTCCACTTTTAGCAAATCTGTTAACCAGCTCCTGTCCGAATACGTACTCAGTAAATTCTGTAGGCTTACCATTCTTGATTCTGGAGAAACCACCGCTGATATGTGTAGCATAAGGCTGCTTCAGATAGCTCTTTATATAGAATGGACCACCGTCGTGGATCAGAACTGCGTTGTACTCTCCTGTCAGCATTACGTTTGTAGTACGTGTACTACGAATACTTCCTGTCTGCTGGAGATTTGCCCAGTCCTTGTACAGACACATAAGTCTTGTAACGCGGCCATTTGCTGTACTGTTCATCATCTCGTAGACAATATCTGCTTCTGCTGTACCGTAGTGAGCTAGAGCTTTCTTTTCATTATCTACCATAATAGCTACAGGTCTCTGTGCCACAAGCTCGTCGCTTATCTCAAGTCCTGTCAGCTCATTTGTTCCTGCATAAACCGTTGTTGACAGCATAATAACGCTGAGAGCGCTGGTAATTACCCCTAAAACTTTTTTCAACTTCATACATCTCTCCCTCTATTAAGATTATGTTTTTAGATATAATGTTATTATATTATAAAATATGCTAAATAAGGGGATTTTTCATATGGATTATATTAAATCTATGCGTAAGCATGTTGGTCACGACCTCGTAATGACAGTAGGCTGCGGCGTTCTCATAGAAAATGAGAAAGGTCAGCTTCTTTTGCAGAAAAGAAGTGACACAGGCGAATGGTGCGTTCCAGGAGGTGCCCTTGAACCAGGCGAAACCTATATACAGGCAGCCACAAGAGAGCTTAGTGAGGAAGTTGGAATTAAGGTAAAAGACCTTAAGCTCTTCGGATTGTACTCCGGAGACGACAGGGAAATTCACTATCCTAATATGGATGTTGTCTACTCTTTATCTGTTATCTTCATTACTAAAGCCTATGATGGCGAGATCTCAGACAGCGACAGTGAGGTTCTGGAACATCGCTTTTTTGACAGAGCAGATATTCCGTCAGAATTATTTGGTCCTGATGCAAGACCTATTATCGATTGGAAGAATGAAATTTATGATGTAACAGTGGATTAAATAACTCAAAAATTACTCGTTCACAAAATATTCACGGTTTTAAAAACAGGCTCGAAAACCCGCTAAACCAGCGGCTGTAAGGACGAACTTTATTTCAGCCGATGCACGCAATATTGAATTTTTGTTTTTTCGTAAATAGCATTTACAAACGATTATTTCTCTGTTATATTGCTCAATGTCGTTTATAAAGTTTTTATAAAAAATGGAGAAACAAAACATGAAGAACTATAAAATGTTTATTGCAGTAGTTATGGGTTGCTTTATGCTTACAGGATGCGGAAACGCAGCTGTTGAGTCTGCTATTACATCTGATACAGAGAGAGATATCGTAGTTGAGTTCACTGAGGGTACAGAGCTTACAGCTGATCTTATTGCTGAAATCGAGGCAATGACTTCAAGCAGCTACAAGACACATCCTTATGAGAGATGCTACAGATTCGAGGCTAACGAGGCTTCTTACGAGGCTATTACAGATGTTTGTAAGGCACTTATCGAGCTTCCTTATGTTAGCGACGCTCACACAGAGTATCACAAATAATTTAAACCCGCTTATAAAGGGCCTGTGATTGGTTGTTAACCGGTCGCGGGCCTTTTTTACGCAATTTTTTAGAAGTTTTGCACTAATAATTGACACTTGTGTCTCATTCCATTAGACTATCTGTATAAAAATTTAATAAATTTTTAATAATTTGCAAGGACGGGGGAAAGAGTGAAAGATTTAAAGCATTTGATTTTTTTTGAGAATCTGCTCTTAGAGGCTAATAATGAGTTGATTCGGCAGGCCCAGGCTGATTCAAAGGTATGCGTTGCATATACCTGTGAGAATACACCTGAGCCGCTTCTTAATCTTGGGGGATGTTTTTCAGCAAGACTTCGTGCGCCTAGAACAGGCTCTCTAGATATTTCTACATATTATATGACAAGTTTTCTGTGTGAGTATTCCAGAGCACTTTTGGAGCGTGCCATCGAGGGCGGCTTTAATTTTGCTGACTGCATCATCACGCCTGATGGATGCTCAATGATGAACCGCTGCATAGAGAACATGGAACTTCTTAAGACTATGGGAAAAGGTAAAGAGAATTTCTTTTTCCAGTACATGGAGATTCCTATGAAGGCCGACGATAACGGTCTTAATCTTTATGTTCTTCAGTGTCAGAATCACATTTTGAAGCCACTTCATGAGCACTACGGAATTGATATTTCCGATGCTGCCATCAGACAGGCTGTTAAAGAGCATAACCACATCTGTGAACTTATCAGAGCTATCGGTGATTATCGTAAGGAAGAAAAACCTAGAATTACAGGCTATGAATTTGCTGTAATTACTCTTTCTACTTACGTTGCACCTAAATATCTTCTCGTTGACAAGCTTGAAGAGACTCTCGAAGAGCTCAAGACACGTGAGCCTGATGAAAAGAGCAAGTTCAGAGCCAGAGTACTTGTTGCCGGCTCTGAGGTTGATGATACAGATTTCATCAAGCTGATTGAGGACTGCGGCGCTTATGTGTGTGCTGACCGTTTCTGCTACGGCTCTCTTCCAGGCAGAAATCCTATTGTTCTTAATGACGAAGAGGATGCACTTACTCAGATCTGCCGAGCTTACATGAATAAGGGCGAATGTCCTAGATTCATGAACACAGACAAAATGGACCACAGAAGAATTTATATCGATGAATTAGCCAGGGAATACAAGGCTGACGGTATCATCTATCAGCAGATGAAATTCTGCGATCCATGGGCATATGAGAAGATGATGGGCTCCAATATCCTGAGAGATAAATATGGCTATCCTGTTCTCGCTGTAGACAGACCTTATTCTATCGGTGTTTCCGGACAGATGCAGACCAGAGTACAGGCTTTTGTCGAGAGCATCGAGATCAAAAAGATACAGAGAGGTGCAGTAAATGGCTAAACAGATTGGCGCCGACAGATTAGGCGATTTTTATAAAGAAGGCTCCAGAGTCCGCAAACGTCGTGAATGGCGTGGACTTAGAGACACATTATATGATTATTCCAGATGGCTCTGGATCATGATGACACTTGCTAAATTCGTAGCTAAACCACGTAACGTAAAGGCTATGTTCAGATACCGTTGGATGGCCAATTATCTGGCAGTTCCTATGATGGTAGACAGACATACTCAGGGACTTAGAGGTGAATACCTCAGAATCTGCCACACAGAGCAGGATCTGGTTATCAAGGACGTTGCTAACCTCCTTGATGCTCTCTTTAGAGGCGACAGACGTATCGGCAATGACAAGAAATTCTCTGATCAGGTCGTTCTGGTTGATGAGAACGAGATGACAGCTGTAATGATGGGCTTCCCTAACCTCAAGGTTTTGAGTCGTGAAACACCATCTACTTACGTTTCAGTTCTTCTTAATCAGCGCGCTGCTTGCCACTACATCGACGTTGCACAGCAGTTTGGCCTTGCAGGTGATGTTTGCCCTATGCCAGAGGCTGAAGCCGGAGTTTCAATTGACGATGATGCTCCAATCCTTGGCGCATGTGCTATTCAGTGTAATACTACCTGCGACGGATCTCTTCTTGGTAACGGTGTTATTTCTCAGCGTCTTGAGCACGAGAACGGAATCCCTGTATTCCAGCTTGCTGCTCCACTTCGTCACAGAGAAGACGATGTTCAGGACTACGCTGCTCAGGAAATTCGTAATGCCATCGCTTTCGTAGAGAAACATACAGGCCACAAGTGGGATTGGGATGCATACTTTGAATGTGCTAAGCGTGTTAACTACGCAACCAAGTGCCGTATGGAATGGCTTGAAATGAACCGTACACCATATCCTCAGGTATTTGGGTCAAACCTTGCTCTTTATACTGAAACTAACTATATGGCTATCTGCGGCAGAATTGCTGCTTTTGAGAAAGCTGATGCCAAGATTACCAAGCTTGCAAGACAGGCTTATGACAAGAAGATGATGATGGCCAAGGAATATCGTCATCGTGCCATTGTATGGGGTGTTCAGTCACACTTCTACATGGACTTCCTGTTATGGCTCCTTAACTGCTGGGGCATCGTTCCTCTTACAGATATGCTCTCAATGGTTTCAACCAAAGAGCTTGTAACAGAGGATACACCAGAGAACAGAGAGCAGGCTATCTACGATATGGCTTGGCTTACAGAGAACATGATCATGAGAAACAGAACTCACGGTGGATACAAGGTTCTTTTGGATGAACTTTGGGAGTTTGTTGAGATGTTCAACGCAGATATGGTTATTCTTTGGGAGCACATGAGCTGTAAGGCTCTTGATGGAATGCACGGCTTATTCGAAGAGAAGGCCCGTGAAAAGGGTATTCCTCTTGTATGGGTATCACATGACCTCTTCGATCCACGTATCATTTCCCGTCAGGGCGTACGTGATCAGATCAACTCCTTCATGCGTACAGTTATGCAGGAAGAACCTATTGATCCATCACTTGAGATCCTCCCAGACGACATGTCATGGTAATCAGGCCTCATTGATACTTATATTGAGTAATAATAATTAAATTGAGTAATAAATAGAGACACAAATATAGCCTCAAATGTAGTAATACATTTGATATATAAATAGTAATTGGAGGAACAAAATGGCCACATTTTTACTTGTTCTTAAAATAATAGCAATTGTTATTGTTGTATTCTTTGCGCTGACCTTCACTGTATACATCTTCAATCTTGACATGAAGCTTACAGCAGCCATCGAACCAATTTTGCTCAAACACTACGATAAGATCGACAGAGATCAGCATCTTTAATAGAACGACGTTTGGGTTTCTGACATCAATTATAAAAGTAGATAGCCCCTCACCTGCCGGTGAGGGGTTTCTCATTCTAAGCACATTCTTTTAATATTCGGAAGATAATCTGCGATATTGAACGGGTGCTCCTCATCTTCAAATGTCATTACCAGGTTCTCTCCTTGAATTATCCCTATTTGCGGAAACTTTCTCATCTTCCAGAAAAAACCATCTCTATAATTATCCGCATGCATTTTCCCAAAATGTTCAATATATATTTCTTTTCTCCTTTTGACATTGAGCGCTGTAAAATCTGGATTGAAGCACTTTGAGCCTTTGTAATAGTATGGTTCTTCGTATTTATAGGGAATTCCTAATCTAGCCAAAGTATCAGCAATTATGACTTCTGATTTAGATCTTACTATTTCTCCATTAGCAGTAGTAAATAACAGTGATTCTGGATGATTTGATATTGGTTCATTATCATCAGATGTACTTATTTTCTTGCGACTTGTTTCAAGCCACTTCTTAATATACTCTTCATCAGAGAGGATGTATGGAGTGATAAGCTTACGTCTGGCTAGATTGTATTCATTATGTATTTCACATACCTTTTTATCTTTATATAGCGCTATTAGCTTATCCAAAAGCTCAATTCTAGCTTCTATATCACTGAGTATGTCTAACGCGTATCCCTTCTGCGCAAGGCTCACAGCAAACTTTCTGTCTGAAGCCTTTATATATGTGCCATATCTGTCTGCAGAATCCTTGCGATGATAATATACCGGTGTATCCTTTGACCTGGTAGCCCTTAATGTACCTACAGGCGCTCTTTCTACGTCGTTTCGTGCTCTTTTCATTATTCTGAATAGCAAGTCACGCTCCAACTCCAGTTCCTCTATATTCATTGAACTGCTCCTTAATTAAATTTGGTCCATACAACATGAATAGTGTGTTTGAACGTCCGAATAGACCACACTTTTCTATGAATTACTAAGACATTGAGATGTATTATAATCATTGATATCTTAATTTGTCAAATATTTTACCGCATTTCATAATTCTTTTTGTTTGCGGTAAAACCATCTAATCCCGCTACTTTACTTACTTTACCGTAAATACTGATTCTCCTATCTTTCGGTAAACTCTACTCAAACCGCCTTTATATCTCTTTTACCGCATTCTCAGCTAACCTTCGCTTGCGGTAAACTCTACCCAAATCACTTCTACATCTCTTTTACCGCACTCCAAGCAAATCTTCATTTGCGGTAAACTCCACTTAAATCACTTCTACATCTCTTTTACCGTATTCTAAGTTATTATCTACTTGCGGTAAAATTCTACCAATTTACTCCTGTCCGCGTAGTCACCCAATCAAAAAAGCCTCCACTTCCCATCAAAAAGATAGTGGAAGCACAAAAAATCCCCAGTACCTGTTCGAAGGTACTGGGGACCATAGTTTTATGCGTTTTCTTCCTGTTTTTCTGGAACTTCTCTCTTTTCGAAGTGGTTATATATAGCACTAATACCGAAGCAGAGGATACCACTGATAAGGAAGCTAAGTGCGTGTCCAAGTGTATTCTCGTAAGTTGTATCAAACATGATGAACTTAACTACACATATCATTGAAATAACAAGTCCGTATACACGAAGCTCTTTAGCTCCATATTTCTTATTGAAGCCAATCAGAATGCAAATGATCGCATATACCAGAATGAATACGCTGGCAACATAGCCCTTGGCATCATAGCTGTAAAGAGCTGCCAAAAGGATGACTCCATACTTGATTCCTGCATAGAGTCTCTCATCGCTAGTGCCCTCAATGTGATGCTTGAGATTGATGCTTGCAAGAGTAACAGTGTACACTAGAGCGATGCTGGCTGTGTATTTCTCATCAAATGTAACCATGCTGAAGAGTCCGACTAACATACCTACAACATTCAAGACGTTGAGCATGATCCATGTCTCGTGATTACTCTCTCCCTGTGCGTTTCTATCGAGCTTGCGCAGGATCATAACCGCGTTGAAAAGACCTGCTGGTACTGTCATCAGAATAGTCTTCCAATCACCTGTAACCTCGTCCCTTCCGCAAATAGCGTACACCATAATCAAAAGATTGATAAGTGTAAATACATAGTAAGTAAGCTTAAGCTCAGCGCTGTCATTTAAGATGAATGCCTCAATTACAAATACAAACAGAGCAAACGCAAATGCCATTACGCTAAACATAACTGCTTCGCCACCGCATACCTCGATAACTGCGAGAATAGCCGCGATAACAAATGCCTGCCACTTATAATACTTATTACCTGTCTTGATTCCCCAAAGAGCAAGTGGTGCAAGGAACAGGTAGAGAATTCCTGTATCAAAGAATTCATTTACATTGCTATAAGCAAATATTGATGCGATCACAAGCCATACACTGATCCATATAATGCTAAATAATGAGTAATTGTTAGCAGTATCCTTTTTATCTGTCATGATCATAGCGACTTCAGCAGCCACTCCGATAGCAAGTAAACCAATAACTCTTACAATATCTGGTGTATCAAAAGCACTAAGAATTCCAAAATAAGTAATAGCAAGGACTGCTGCACTAGCTAGTGCAAAGTATGGATTTGATGTCTTTTCCTTGAAAAGATCTCCAAATGTAAAGTACACAAATGCAGCAAGTGCAAGGATTGTCATAATAACAAATGCTATTGTATAAGCTGTGCCTCCATCAAATGCAAATCTGAGTACACATGAATACTGAGCCATAATAGCAAGATTTACACCACACTGAATCTTACGCTGCAGATCATTCTTCCAGAAGATATACAAATGAGCTCCGCCCATAATGATCAGATATGCTAAAAGAGGAATGATAAGTGCCTCATCATCTATAGCAAAAGCAAGCAGTGATGAAATCACAAAACCTGCATTACTGATAACCTGGAACAGCCAGTTCTCCTTGCGAGCAAGGAACAAAACTGCTGCGCCCCAGATCAGCATAAGTACATACATTGCAATGTCGCCAATAGCTTCAAACGACATCCTCGTTACAAGAATAGATATATAACAGCAACCTATTCCACATGCTAAAAGCGCGGTAAATAATGAATTCTCAGGCTTCTTCTTGTGCATGTAATAAGCAAACGCTGAAATTCCAATGCTTGCTGTGAACATCATTGTGATCTTCACGCCATCCCCAAGATAAGGAATGATAAGACTAGCAAACAAAACAAGTGCCACAAATATCAAAACGCTGGCAAAGATGCTCATGAGATGTTTACCAATCCATGATTCTGTGCTCTCAGCAGGCTTAAATACATTACCAGCTCTCTTCTGCTGATTCTGATTTGAATTAGGCTGAATCATCACCTGACCTGGCTGAACCACTCTGTACACTGGCTGCTGAACAGGTGCTGCCTGTGCTGGTATTTGCTGTGGTTGCTGCACTGGTGCCTGTTGCTGAATCGGCTGAACTGGCACTTGCTGCTGTACAGGCTGAACTGGTACCTGTTGAACTGGCACCTGCTGAACTACAGGTACTTGCTGTGGCTGTACCGGTATCTGCTGCATAGGCTGTGGTGCTACCTGGTTGTTAGCTTCTGCCAGCTTCAATCTCTGGGCCATAGCAGCCTGTTGAGCCATCAGATTTTCCTGATTTTGCTTGATATTTCCAATCATTTCTCTGGACTTATCAAGGCTTTTCTGAATACGATCAACTTGATATTGTATCGTAGTCAGCTCGTACTCCAACTCTTCTATTTGTCCCATACACTACTCTCCTCTGTCATATAATTACGAACAGTAATAGTTATTATATACCAAAAACAATATAAAGAGCGTAAATGTGGCACTAAATAGTCCGTTTTTTTATACTTTTTTGCAAAAAAAGAAGCAGAGCAACTTTCACGTGTTGCACTGCTTCCTACTACGTTCATCAAATCTAATTCTCAAATCGTAGAATATCCGTATCCATTACAGATAGCATCAACAGGAACTCCTGATTTGCAAAGAGGACAGTTGTCATGACTGTAGCTTGCATAATCTGGGAAATCTCTTCTGGAGAAAAGAGCTCTGATAGGAGTATTCTCAATCTGAGTAGCGATAGAGAATACAGCTGAGATACCAACAGCCTCGCCCTTATAGAATCTTACTGAATCAAGGGCTGCCTGAAGTGTTCCACCCGTTGTTACAGAATCAATAAGAATCAAAACCTTTTTGCCATTGATCATGTGTTTAATATTGTCTCTGAACATCATCTGTCCGTTAACATTGGTCTCAGGCTGTGTAATATACATAGTCTTATGTGAATTCATGGAGATAATTCCCGCCTGGGTAAGCTTATCTGCCATATATGAACCTACTACTTCCATACCGTTAAGGCACAGGATCGTATCGATGACATCAGATGCAAGATACATTTCTGCTAGAGCTTCGCCTGTTGCTCTGGCCTCTTTCATTCTAGCCTTGGTATCACTTAGATCCATGAAATAGTTGACATGGGAATGTGGTGTAACAAAATGACCTGGTGTAATTCTCAAAATAACATCGCTATGTCCAGCATATTCAATCTTATTGTAATTCTGCATTATGCGTCCCTCCACATACTTTGTAGGCATACTGAGTGTCATATTAATCATATCATTAAAGCGTTTATTTATCCACTCAATAAAAAAGGCCACTGGGGACTAACCCAAGTGACCCGTTTAATTATTCTTTTTTCTCTGCCTCTCTGAGCTTCTTGATGCCCTCAATAGCAGTTTTATATATCAGCGCCATGTGTCGTGAGGCCGGGTCATTCATATCGCATTTACTCTGCATCAATTTAAAATGTTGCATAGCTTCATCAATGACCGACTTGGAAATAACGTATCCATCACAGTATAATGTACCGGTCTCTGGATCAAACCTGGACTCTTCAAATCTGGTTTTGGCATAATCGCCAGCACCCATACTGGCTGCAAGCTGATTGATCAAATCTGTTCTACTATCTGCCATACGAATTTCTCCTTTCACAGGAAAATTTTATCATATCTCCGTACGGTAAAACGTAAAAATTTTATAACTTTTTGATAGCATTTCTGACCTTCAGTTACTTCCTGATTCCCACAGATCTAACCTTCAAACCTTCAGTATTTCCGCTGAGTATACGAACTCTCTTCTCTCCGGCATTAAGATCAAAATAGTTGTCTGATAAGAGAAGATCATCGTTCTCGTTGCGAATCTCAATACTCTTAGCATATGTCTTGGCAGAAACCACAATCTCATCACCTTCAATTCTATACTCAAGCTCAGGATCTGCGAATTTAAAGTGCTTAGGCGGGCAGAAAAGAACTGTTCCCTCTGATACAACCTCGCCCTTTTCCAGTACCTGATAGCTCACATAGTTCTCGCGAAGCTCCGCATGATCCATGTCTTTTTCCTCAAACCAGGTTGTGGAAAGCGGCTCAACTGCGAGGATTTCCGCACCAGATTCAATAACATCTGCTTTTGAATTTCTAAGCTGCCATCTGACCTCAAGTTCATGTTTGTCCATGGTCTCATTCTGAACATTGAGCCTTATAGACTTCTTGATTGGATCTGCATCGTCATTAACGCTGATTCTCTGATCAAGGTATCCCTTCTCTTCGCATGAGATAAGGATTGGAGCAAAGAATCTCTTAGCGTAATACTGAAGCGCTTTCCATCTGCCTTCGTAGTCGATAGAAGCCCATGAAGCTACTGGCCAGCAGTCATTGAGCTGCCAATACACTGTACCCATGCATCTTCCTCTATTCCTACGGAAGTGCTCAACGCCGTATCTGATAGCCTCAGCCTGAAGAAGCTGAGAATAGTAAACAAGCTCATCAAGACTCTCTGGATAGAGGAAAGTCTGGCTCATATAGTTCATGATCTTACCATTAGCCGCATTGTTACGCTGATGCTTCTCCATCACATATGAGAAGATATTGCGGTCCTCTGGCTCAGTGAAGGTCTCAATAGTCTTAACTGAAGGGAATGACTGGAAGCCAAACTCTGACAGGTATCTGAAGTGGAACTGACGATACGCTGTAAATGGCTGATTGCCATGCCAAACCTCCCAGTAATGAGCATCTCCTCTGTTCTCATCATTAGGGTCATCAAATCCTCCGCCTGATGATGGGCTAGCAGGCCAATAATAGGTCTGTGGATCCAATACCTTGAGAAGTCTTGGGAAAAGATATTCATACATCTTAACGTAATCGGACTTAAGAGTGAATTTAGCTCCCCAGTGCTCCTGTCCTACAAAGAGCTCCATCTCGTTATTACCGCACCAAAGTCCAAGGCTGGCATGATGACGAAGTCTCTGAACATTCTGAGTAACTTCTTCGCAGATACTCTGCTCAAAGTCCTCTGTAAGTCTGTAAACAGCGCATGCAAACATCAGATCCTGCCATACAACAAGTCCCAGCTCGTCGCAAAGATCATAGAAATCATCTTCTGGATAATATCCGCCGCCCCATACTCTGACACAGTTAAAGTGTGAATTAACGCAGTGTGTAAGAAGCTGTCTTGTACGCTCTTTGTTAACTCGGCTAAGGATATTGTCCTGTGGAATGTAATCTGCACCCATGGCAAAAATCTTGACGCCATTAACCACATGGCAGAACTCCTCACCAAATTCGTCCTTCTGTCTGGAAATAGTCATGGTTCTAAGACCAATTCTCTTTTCCCAAACATCCAGAAGCTCACCATCAGCATCCTTGAGCTCTACTCTTACAGTATAAAGAGGCTGCTTACCATAGCCATTTGGCCACCAGAGCTGTGGATTCTCGATATCTACTCTGTATGGAGCACCTAGATCTTTAACAACCACCTTACCATCGGGATCTGTAACAGTAACAGTTGTTATCAATCTATCCTTGTTATTCCAGTCAAAGTTTTCTGTATGAGCTAATCTGCACTGCGTTTCTACAGCCAGTGTTACCTTGCCATTTTCATGATTCTGTCTCACATAAACATCTGACAGTGTAGCTTTCTTTATTCCAACGAGACTTACTGGTCTCATGATACCTGCATCGGGCAGTCTTGGACCCCAATCCCAGCCAAACATATAGTGAGCCTTACGGAGCTTAGGGAATCCTTTAGTACAGTCCTCAGAGCCTAATACGGGGTCATTTTCGAATTCTTTTTTAATAAAGGCATTAGGAGAGTGGAAAACAATTTTAAGCTCGTTTTCGGCCTTTAAACTCTCTTTTACGCCATATCCATATGTCTTATGCATGTTGCAGACGCTGTCCACAAGATTGCCGTTGAGATAAATGTCTGCTACAGTATCGAGCATCTCGAATTTGAGCAGTACTTCATCGCAGCCCATAAGCTCATCATCCTCAGGAACTGCAAAGCTCATGCGATACTCATAGTCATAGTCCATAAGGCGAAGCGCCTCATCCTCATTATCCCTGTAATATGGATCCTCCATGAGGCCATTATCAAGCAGATCAGTATAAACAGTTCCAGGAACAGTAGCCTTGTACCACTTGTCCTGATCCATTCTGCGCATTTCCCAATTGTCATGCAGATATCTTGTAATCATATAGTTTCCTTTCCTGTAATTCCTTAAAAGCATCAAATTCCATGGCATTAAACGCCTTTTTCATTATATCGCATTTGCTTAATTAATCATGCAAATTAGCTTCATTTTTTCTAAGAAATAAGATAATATATAGATGTTGTGGAATTCAGTCACATGGAAACGCAATATATAAGGGTTTTTAAGGGGATAACAAATGGGCAAGAGATCAATTAGAGAGAACAAGAACATATACTTTGAGAGCCGCGAAGAGGCCGGACTTACAAGAGCACAGGCCAGCGAGATCATTGGAACCATCAGTGAGAGCCGTCTCGAGAAAATGGAAACCGGCAAAACTGCCATCTATCCTGAGGACGTTGTAGATATGGCTGCTGCTTACAAGAAGCCAGAGCTGTGCAATTACTACTGTACTCACGAGTGCCGAATCGGCCAGGAATCAGTACCTGAGGTTAAGATTTCATCTCTTTCAGAGATTGTCCTTGGTATGTTATCAGCTCTCAACTCACTTGATAAACAGAAAGACCGACTCATCGACATCACAGCAGATGGCGAGATTACAGAGGACGAACTTCCAGATTTTGTCAGAATCCAGGAGCAGCTTGATCAGATCGACCTTACAGTAGAATCCCTCAAGCTCTGGATGGCCAGCACAATTGCAGAGGGCAAGATTGATAAGAAGACATTAAAAGAAGCTACAGAGAAATATAAAACTAAGAAGTAATATCTTTTCACATAAGACAAGAAAAGGCCTGCCAGAATCTAGTATTCCAGCAGGCCATTATTATGCAATAAATTAAATGGATTTATTCATCGTCGTTATCAAACACCTTATTAACCGCTGTCATTACGTCTGCAGCAGTAAATGGCTTGATAACAAAGTCCTTGGCGCCTCTCTTAATAGCCATTACGATCATGTTCTCATATTTCTGATCTGAGCACATGATTACATTGGCATTGCCGTCGTACTTGATAACCTCAGTAAGAGCGTCAATCCCGTTCATTTTAGGCATATTAATATCGAGTATCATGAGATCAGGCTTCTTTTCCTTGTAAAATTCAACGGCCTGAACTCCATCCGTCGCCTCCCCAACAATCTGAAACTTCTCAGGGTCAAGTGCAGATTTCAGCATTTCTCTCATAAAGGTCGTATCATCGGCTATCAGTATCTTTCTCTTCATAGTGACCTCCTTAGAAAACATCCTACCAATATTATTATGGCCATTAATTCGTTAGTTTACAAATAAAATATTGATAAAATGTCAGACATATTAATTGTCTATGCTCTGAACAGCATAGCTTACGCCATCTACTTCAACCTCGGTCACATCAGGGATTGAACTAAAGAGCCTCTCGTCAACATAGTTGAATTTATCCGGAGTTTCTCCAGCAACCAGCATGTCAACAAGCGCCTTAACTCTTGGTCCATGAAGAGGATTACATTCAGCGATGCATGAAATCTTGCCCTCTTTGGCGTAGTCCAAAGCCTCTTTGTTAACTCCATCAAAAGAAACAACCATGATCTCACCTTTTCTAAGGTTTGATCCAACTTTTTTACCAGCAGCCTCGATAGCATCAATAGCTCCAATTGCCTCGTTATCGTTCTCACAGTATACGACATTTATGTTGTCAAAGCGCTTCAAAAGACCTGCCATAACCTCTCTGCCCTTGGTCTCAGTGAAATCTCCTGATACCTCAGCCATAAGATCCCAGCCATTTTCTCTGGCTGCATTAGCAAGTCCTCTTGTTCTGCCTATCTGTGCAGTTGAACCTATTGTTCCCTGAATATTAACTATATGGAGCTCATCCGCATCCATACCAATGCTCTGAGCATAGCTCTTTATCCAGGCAGCCATTTTACGGCCTTCCAGCTCGAAATCTGAGCCAACCCAGCAGGAATACAGTGTCTTATCAGGAACATCTACTCTTCTATCAACGAGGATCACAGGAATTCCTGCATCTCTGGCTTCGCCAAGAACAGTATCCCATCCGCTCTCTGTAACAGGCGCTAGAACTATGTAGTCCACCTCCTGCTGAATAAAGGTTCTGATAGCTGTTATCTGATTGGCCTGCTTCTGCTGACCGTTTTTGTAAATGAGGTTATATCCCTCTTCAGGAACAAATGCTGACTGCATCGATACAGTATTGGCACTTCTCCAGTCAGATTCTGCTCCCAACTGCGAAAAACCTACTGTGATAAGCTTCTTTTCCTCAGTGGTGCCCTCATTTGTATTATCCATCTGTGCAAGACTGCTCCCGCAGCCAGTCATTACAGCCACTGACAGGAGCAGTACCATCGCTATTTTAGCAATTTTTTTCATAAAAGATTTGTCCTAACCCTTTAATGCCTTTTGCTTCTGAACCATTACAACACTCTGGATGATAAGGAAAATGCAAAGCATAGCAGCAATTGTGATTCCAGTCCACCATGCATCGTCAAGACCTGCTGATGCAACGATTGTCTGGATTGTACACAATGACAATACACCGAAAAGTGTACCGATAAGGTTACCAACACCACCTGTAAGCATTGTTCCACCGATGATTGATGAAGCAATAGCATTCATCTCCATACCCATGGCATGGCTGGCAGAACCAGAACCTACATGAAGGAAATATACATATCCGGCAATTCCTGCCAATACGCTACAAATAAGGTGTGACAAGAACTTAGTTCTTTTTACATTGATACCCAGCATAAGTGCGCTCTGCTTGTTTCCTCCAACTGCATAGAAGCTACGTCCGAGCTTGGTCCAGCGAAGTACTACGAATAATAATAACACAACTGCAAGGGCAACGATTACACCAATTTCAACATAAGCTGGTACATAGATACCTTTTCTTGTGTAGGAACCCATGCCAGGAACGATGATTCTTGTGTCCTTGAGGGCTACAAATGTAGGATTCTCAACGTTGAAAGGTGCAGTATTAACGATTGTTGTCATACCTCTTGCAAAGAACATTCCGGCAAGAGATACGATGAATGGCTGAATATCAAGGTATGCAACCAGAAATCCCTGTACAATTCCGTACAAAAGACCTATTCCAAGAGCGATACCAATTGAACCAATAATGCTTCCACCCATCTTATCAAGATATACAGCACAGCACATGGAAACCAATGCAACAACACCACCAACTGAAATATCAATACCGCCTGTTATCATTACAATACTCAGTCCTACTGAGGTTATGATAAGTGCAGAGTTAGCATTCAGAATGTTGAACAGCATCTGTGGCTTGGTAAATCCACCGCCCTGGAAGATGATTGCTCCAATGTACATTACAAAAAAGATTACAATAGTGATGATCAGCAGCAAACTTGTATCATTTACCTTTGTGAAAATGCTGCCTTTTTCATTTGTCTTTTTCATCATGCTGCCTCCTTTCTTGCTGGAGTCAGCTTCTTGAAGAACTTGCTTGTGCCTTCTCTTACTGTAGGAGCAGAGAATACAACAAGAATGATAACAACAACGGCCTTATATGCTGCAAGAGCATCTGACTGAACATCGAACTTATAAAGAGTTGTTGTAAGGAACTGAATTACGTATGCACCAAGGATTGAAGCCCACATGTTGAACTTACCACCTGAAAGGGCGTTTCCACCAAGTGCTACAGCAAGGATGGCATCCATCTCAATATCTTTAGCTATAACTGAATAGTTGATAGTTGAAAGTCTGCTGACCTTGATAAGTGCTGCAACAGCAACGCAGAGTCCTAAGATTACAAAAGAGAGAATCTTGATCGCTGTAGGATTGATTCCGTTAAGTCTTGCAGATTTCTCGTTGATACCTACTGCCTGTGTATAAAGGCCAAGGTTTGTAAACTTAAGTACAAGTGCGATCACGATGATACATGCGATCATGATAAATACTGTTGTAGGAATCGGAATTCCCGGAATAACGCCGCCAAAATATGAGAATTTTGGATCTGGAACGATTGGAAGCTCGTTGTGGTTGATCCATGCAGCGATTGAACGTCCAGCTGTGAAAAGAATCAGCGTAGCGATCATAGGCTGAATCTTGAAAATAGCTACCAGTGAACCGTTGAAAAGTCCACAAGCCATTCCTACAAGGCAGGCAACAAGGAAAGCTACGATGATAGGTGCCTGAATTGTCTCAGGACGTGCAACACCACCGCAGAGGATTCTCAGCATAGCAGAACCAGCAATAGCTATAGTAGCACCAACTGAAATATCCTGTCCGCCTGAAGCAGCTGTAACAAGAGTCATACCGATTGCAAGGATACCAAGCTCTGAACCGAAATCCAGGATGGTTATTAAACTTCCGGATAACATAGGGTTTCCGGCATTGTTTGTTACTAATGTGATCTTAAAAAAGCTTGGATCGTTGATCAGGTTTATAAGTGCGAGAATCAGCAGCGCGATTACAGGAATAAAGAGCTGATTACCCACGATCCTTTTTAATATATTCTGATTTTTCATACGTTACTCTCCCCTGCTATCGTGCTCATAATCTTGCTCTGAGTCAGGTCTTCTCCAGATAGTTCCCCAACTACCTTTCTATCTCTCATGACTACTAACCTTGAGCACGTTCTCAGCATTTCATCCGTCTCAGAGGAAATAAAGGTTACGCTCATTCCCTCTTTTGCAAGCTCTAATACGAGCTTCTGAATATCCACCTTGGTTCCTACGTCGATACCTCTTGTAGGCTCATCAAGAATCAGATATTCGGGATGCATCAAAAGCCATCTGGCCAGAATAACCTTCTGCTGGTTACCACCGGAAAGAGACTTGATAGGTGTATCTGCAGATGCAGTCTTGATGTTAAGCTTTTTAATGTATTCATCTGCAAACTCATTAGCCTGGCGCTTACTAAATGGCTTAAAGAAGCCTGTAAGAACCTGATATGCCAGGATTATGTTATCTCTAACGGAAAGATCTCCGATGATTCCATCAATCTTTCTATCTTCTGGAAGATAAGCAATACCTTTTTTCATAGCATCGATTGGCTTGTTTATCTTAACCTTCTGTCCACGAACCTTAACAGATCCATTTATTACTCTGTCCGCTCCAAAAATCGCTCTTACGCACTCACTTCTACCGGATCCAAGAAGTCCTGTAAAGCCATTAACCTCACCTTTTTTGATATAAAAATCAAATGGCTTGATTCCGGCATTACTCTGAAGCTGCTCTGCCTCAAATACCTTCTCGTCCTTATCATCCCCGCTGTAGGCGCCTTCTTCGCCCTTTATATCTGACAGATCATCCATCTCTTTGCCCAGCATCTTGGCTACCAGCTGAACTCGAGGAAGATCCTTTATTTCGTATTCACCAACAAGCTGTCCGTCACGAAGAACTGTGATCTTGTCGCATACCTCGTAAACCTGGTCAAGGAAGTGTGTTACGAAGATGATTCCTACTCCCATGGCCTTAAGGTCTCTCATAAGTCCAAACAGCTTTTCAACTTCCTGCTCATCAAGAGAAGATGTAGGCTCATCCAAAATCAGAACCTTACAATCCATATCTACAGCTCTTGCTATAGCTACCATCTGCTGAACTGCGATAGAACAGCTTCCGAGCTGCTGAGTTGCTTTTGCCGGAATATCCAGCTTCTGTAAAAGGAGTTCTGACTCCTTGTTCATTTCTTTCCAATTGGTAAAAGCGCCTTCGCCTCTTCCAATAAACATGTTCTCAGCCACAGTCAGATTAGGGCAAAGAGTAATTTCCTGATAAACAGTACTAATACCCAATTTCTGTGCATCCTGTGGTGAATGTATCTGAACTTCCCCTTGACCCTGAAGGCTTATAGTACCCGCATCCTTGGAGTACACACCTGTCAGAACCTTTATAAGCGTTGACTTTCCAGCACCGTTCTCTCCCATAAGAGCATGAATCTCGCCCTTATTCAGGGAAAAATCAACATTCTGAAGAGCCTTAACACCTGGAAATTCTTTGCATATCCCCCGCATTTCCAGTACTCTTGATTCTTCCATAATCCAGTCCCTTTTTCTTCCCTATTCACTAAATAGCGGTGCGGTTCTCCTCTGTGAGGACGCCGCACCGCGCTAAATGTTATATATCATATATATGTTCGGTCCTCAAGGTTACATTTTTTGTCTGCAAGCATCCAAAAATGTAACTTTTCGTCCCTATATCACTCAGATACCGTAGTTGTCTACATCATCCTGTGTGATTGTTGTAGCATCAAAGCCCTTCTCATCCATGATGATTGTCTTCTGAGCAAGTGATCCGCCGCTCTCAAGAGTCTTGATGATATCATCGATGTAGCTAGCCTGGAATGGGTTACACTGTCCATCATAGTTCCAGTTCTGAGCAAGGAGCTCTTCAAGTGCCCACTTGTTGCAGTCGAAGCACATAACAACAACGTCTTTGCCAACACCGTGTGAGATACCAGCTGCGTCAAGAGCTGCAACAGCGCCCTTAGCCATATCGTCGTTCTCAGCATAGATTACGTTGAAAGGTGTGCCAGCGTCGATAACTGACTGAACGATCTGCTGTGCCTTCTCTGCGTTCCACTCAGCTGTCTGCTGCTTAACGATGTTCCAGTTAGCTTCTGCAGCAACCTTAGTATCAAGAGCACCACTACGTCCCTGCTGAGCTGCACTACCCATAACACCCTGAATATGGATTACGTTGTACTCAGAAAGGTTCTGGCCTGCAAGCCAATCAACAGCTGTCTGGCCTTCCTTAGCCATGTCTGAAACAATAGAAGCCTCATAGAGACTAGAATCAGCATCGATAGTACGGTCGAAAAGGATAACCTTTACGCCTGCGTTCTGAGCATCCTTAAGAACTGAATCCCAACCTGCTGTATCAGCTGCTGAAAGGAGAAGATAATCAACATCGTCCTGGATAAAGTTCTGAGCTGCCTGGATCTGCTCATCGTTCTTTAAGCTGTAAGCAAAAGAAGCGTCATATCCGTTAGCCTCAGTGAATTTAGCCTTAAGGTCAGCATCGTTAGCTGTACGATAACCAGACTCGTTAGGGTCGTTGTTGATAATACCAACCTTGATAAGTCCGCCTGATGCGCTTCCGCCATCTGACTTAGCTGCTGGCGCAGCACTTCCACAAGCAACAAGGCTAAGTGTCATTGCTGATGCCATGAGAATTGACAACACTTTCTTCATCATAACAAAAATCCTCCTAAAAACTTAATCTCTTTTACTAAGGCCTATTCCTTAGCTAAGATAATTGTAGCTTTCAGGAGGAAAAAATACATAGAAAATAACTCAAAAAGAGTTGATTTTTTTATTTTATTTTAATCTTGTTTCACTTTTTTACGTTTCCGGTTAAGATTTTCGGCAAATAAATTGTTACATCAGTTCCTTTGTCCAGTTTGCTGTCGATCGTAATGCCGTACTCATCGCCAAAATTAAGCCTGATTCGCTCATTTACGTTGTACAGACCATAAATAGCACTCTTATCAGAAGAATCCTGTAAAAGACTATCTCTAACCTCTTTTAACCTGTTCTCATCCATTCCGGCGCCGTTATCCCTTACATGAATAGCGAATCCGTTCTCATTCTCAGCTCCGGTAATAGTGATCTTACCACCGCCCCTGCGGTTCTTAATGCCGTGATACAGCGCATTTTCTACAATAGGCTGAATCGTGATCTTTGGAATACTGTAATTATAGATATCTTTGGCCACATTTATCTCATAGGATAAAATGTCCTGATACCTTATCTGCTGGATTTCCAAATAACTTGTAACATGCTGAAGCTCTTCTTTTACAGACACTATCTCTTTTCCCTTATTAAGAGAAGTCCTGAAGAACTCAGACAAGCTGCCAACCATGCTTACAACCTGCTTCTGATTGCCGGACTCTGCAGACCATACGATCGCATCCAGTGTATTATACAGGAAATGAGGATTTATCTGCGCCTGAAGCAGCTCAAATTCTGCTTTTCGCAGCTGCTTCTGTTCCTCTTTAACCTGCTCCTCAATAGGTCTTGTGATCCAAACAGGCATCCACAGAGATATCAGAACAATGCATGCCAGCAGGAATACAAAGATAACGATTGATATTTCAAGTGCTCTACTAAAGAACGCTCTGTTCTCAGCCTGAGTTACCTGTAACTGCTTATTTTCATAATAGATATATTCATTAATTGTCTCCTTTAAAAGAGCTGTAACAATCTGAACATCATTCTCCCAGATCAGCATATTTGCTTCATATCTGTTCTCATATTCAAGATTTTCCTTGATTCTGTCTGTATAAGTCTCCAGATTGTTCAGATACTTCTCAGCACTTGCAAGCCTCTTCTGATTATCGTGAGTATCCGTATAGTCCTTGAGGCCATTTACAACGCCCTTAGCGTCGCTTAACAGCGTAGGAAGATTGGAATTCTCCCAGGTAACATTACCTACAATTAAAAGATATGTCTCGTAGTCGAAATCCTCTTTGAAATCCAAACTGAACTCACTGGCTGCAACCACTGAACTCAGCATGTCTTTGTATCTCTCGTTGGTCATCCAAAAGCTGTGGAACGCATAGAGCATAAACACCAGATTTGGTATCAAAAGAATCATATAGGATATTCGAATCTTATTAGCTAGCTTGTAGTCATGCTTATTTGTACTTTTGCCAAATATCACCTTGCTGCCTCCATCTGCATGCCACTTCTATATTGCGTAGTAGTAACACCCTGGGTCTTTTTGAACAAATATGAAAAATAGTGCGGATCCTTGTACCCTACCAACATAGCTATCTCGTTGCTCTTCTTGGAAGTGGTGCAAAGAAGCCTTTTAGCCTGTTCCATTCTATAATCGGTCAGATACTTGATAAATGGCTGACCTGTTTCCTGCTTAAATACTGCGCTCAGATGATTAGGTGAGAAATTAACATGCGCTGCCAGTGTATTAAGGGACAACTCATCCTCAGCGTAATGCTCTTCAATATAAGAAAGAGAATCCTTGACCATGTCATGATACTTGCCAGAATAGTTGTTATCTCTGATTCCTATGGCAATCCTGATTGTCTCGACCAGGTAATCTCTGGTTCTGTCCTCATCTGCCAGAATCTCAGGAGTAGGTACTGCCATCTCCTCATCTAGCTTGTCTCTGTCGACTCCAAGGTCATTTTCTACGAAATCAGCCACGCAGAAATAGATGTCCATTGCAATATACTGCCTCAGCATTGTGGATTTGATGGCATTATTGCCCATTCCCTTGAAGAATTCGTCCAGGAACACCTCTGTTTCGGACTCATCTCCGCGTCTTAGAAACTCTTTAATGTGCCTTCTGTCTATATGCTTGGGATCAATTGTTGATAAAATAAGGTTCTCATTTACTGGCTGAAGCTCTTTTTCCGAGCCCCAAAGGAACCCATTATCAGAAGTAAGGTAAATATGCGCATAAGCTCTGCTAGCCCAGTTAAAGGAATCTGGTATCTCTGTGATTCTGCCTGCGCACTGACCCACTCCACCAAAATATCGCATGTTATGATATTTGCTCATAACTGCTTCAATCGCGCTTATACTGCGCTTTATAGACTCTGTAATCTTCTCTTCTGATTCACCTCTGAACAAAAGAGCTATGCCTTCTACATTCAGGTCAAAAAAGATAGCGCCCTCTTTGTCAGCAATCTCGCGGATACTGGTTTCTGCATCCAGAACGCTTCCTGAATACTCAAAAGCATCGTGTCTTGTAGACCACAGCTTTAAAAGAACTACATTGTAGCATGGTCCTGAAATATCTATGCCAAGCTTCTTGGCGCCTTCCAAAAGCTCAGGAAAGCTCCTACCACCCTTTAACAGGCTCCTGAAGAACTCAAGCTTATCCAGCTCTGTCCTCTCCTGCATTTCAGCCTCATAGCGAAGGGCAACTTCTCTCTCCTGCTTCTTTTCTTCAACCTTTTCAGCAATAGCATCAACCTCTTTTAACAGGTTATCTCCGCTTATAGGTTTAGATAAGTAGCAAGAGACGCCAATTCTGATGGCCTCTCTTGCATACTGAAAGTCTTCGTATCCAGTTAAAAGAATGATCTCAATCCATGGATATTCTGCCTTGATCAGACGGCTCAGTTGTAATCCGTCCATAAATGGCATTTTGATATCGGTAATCACAATATCAGGCTGCTCTTTCTGTATCATCGAATAGGCAATCTCCCCGTCTGACGCCTCTCCACAGAAATCGTAACCGTGTGCTTCCCAATTGATATTATTCTTGATCCCCTCTCTGACGACAAACTCGTCCTCCACTAAAAACACCTTCATCATACTCTTCCCAACAAATCCCCAATTACTAAATATTATGCCTTAATCAATTGCTGGCCACAAACTCATAATCATGCTCATCTGTGCGAACAGCGCTAACTATAAGCCTTCTGTCCTCTTTTGACGTACATGTCGCAAGTGTGATCACATGGTCTGCTTCTGTAGCTTCTATGCCGGTTTGACGGTATGAACCACCCTCTATATCCTGAAGCATTTCCCACATGCCCTCAGGATTCTTGCCGTAAACCCAAAAAACGTCATGATTGTCAGGCACTTCTTCGTAAGCAAATATCTGATATCTATAAACTCCATCCTTGGTAAATACTTGGAAATACTGGTGTTCGTCATAATATGACGCATCTGTCTTATAATATCTAAGCTTACCAAACATGGATAGATCACGCATATTATGGCCATAAATAAGGCTATGTGGATCTGAAAAATCAGGTGTGGATTCTCCATCAAGGAAAATCGCGCCGGCTTTCGCTTTTTCACCATTATAGGAAGTGCTAAGATACTTGGTATTGTCCCCAGAATACATTATAGGATAGCTGATATCCTCATTCTCAAAGTATATCCATCCTATCACATCTGGGTACTCTTCGGAAAGAGTATCCATCTCAACGCTGGCCTCATCCCACCAAACTGTGTTCTCAGCATTGACTGTTTCAGTCTTATCTGTAACTACAGGCAACTGCTGTGTTTCCTGTACAAAAGTCTTGTTGGCGTTTTCATATGTCCTCTCAGACCTATGATACTCAAGAGACGTTACGATCAGTACTCCTGCGGCTATCAGCACAACAACTCCGCTGACAGCAAGTGCCAGATCACGTCTTTTTTCATTGACCTTTCTGGCCAAAAACTTAAAAACCGTTACAATTACAAGCCCTACCAGAAGAAAGAAACGCGTTACCTTCCTGACCGTCTTGTTATTAGAAAACTTAACCTTACCTTCCTTAGCACGGGAATACAGATTGCAGCTAAACACTACAAGTGCACTAACTAAAATCAGTACCCACAGCCAAACTGGTGGAAGTGTATCATTCGTACGAGCTGCACGAGCGCCATTTACATCGCCATCTTCATCATCGTCAGCATCTTTTCCCTCGCCGTTAACGAATCCAGCGTATAAAGTGAGATTTGAATTCACTGGAGTATCAAAATTATACAGTGTCTTAGCTGTCTTATCTGAATACCATCCCTTGAAGGTATATCCCTCTTTTACCGGATCAGCTGGTCTGGCAACCTTATCTCCTTCTAATACCTGAACTGTTGTAGTTGGTGTAATACCGCTGAATGTTACGGTATAAGTCTTTCCATAGTATGCTGTCAACGTCATGTTCGCTGTAACAGGAGTGTTAAAGTCATACGCTGTTGGCTTAGTGGTAGAAGAACTACTACTTGTTCCCTTGTACCAGTACTGAGCTGTAACTCCATCCTTTGTAGGCATTCCTTCTGGTGCCGAAACCTTCTCTCCTGCTTTAACCTTTGATGTCCATGTCTTTGTTCCATCATTGAAGGTTACTGTGTAGTATACTTCTGGCTTATACGCTACTGCAAAGCTTGAGAAATTACTAGCATAGATATAAATCTTACCAGCATCCTTATCAAGTCTGAAAGTACCATCTGATCCTGGATTATCCGAGCGTAACTCCTTAGCTTCACCATCATGACATCTGAACACTCTTACGTCTTCTTTTTCCTTAAAGTCGTAAGAAATAACTTCTGTCAGCACCACAGGGAGCTCTGCCTTTCCTTCATAAAATCCGTCATCGTGAGACACAACTCCAGCTTTTTTATACGTGAAACTTACGCCATAATAATCTGCTGTATATTTTGTTGCTGTACTTAATCCAGTACTGTTTGCAGTTGATCCTGTTGTAGCTGAAGCATTACTATTGCTGGTAGTGGTCGTAGCAGTAACCTTATTGTACGTAGGCAAAATATTTGAAATGGCGGTTTTATCTGTAGAAGTTGCAGCACCATTCTTCATTTCAATTAAAATAGTCTCGCTTGGTTCTCCTAATCTTTTAGCATAGGCGTCTAATTCGCTTCCACTAAGCTTTACACTCTTAATATTTCCAGAGCTATAAGAATTCGATGTGGCCATCTTAGAAACTGGCTTCAATATTCCATTTGTTGATACTCCTGCAAAAGAAAGCGCAAACTCAACAATATCATCGTCATCTACTGCTTCCCAAGAAAGTGTCGTTTCAGGTATTACTCCTTCCAATAAGTCATCAGTCTTATTTGTAAATGGATGTAGTTTACTTCCACTTTTCTTAGCATAGTAACTAGCATCAGACGTATACGGAATTAATACCAAAGAAGGAATTTCATCTCCTGTACCTGCATTGACCGCAGCTTGTGCTGTATCAAGATCCTCAGACCTGATAACATCAATATACTTGTAGGAGCTTGTAGTAGTTTTATGTGTTTCAACGACCAATGTTTCAGCATCAACATTTCCAAATTTAACATTTCCGCCAAAGGCAAAATTTTCATTTCCTGAATTTAACTCTACATCAGCAAATAGTACTCGTGGTGCAGTATCACTAAAGCTAAATCTCATTTTTTTCGGAGCACTAGGCGCTGTAGGTGAAGTTGTATTGGTGTTGTACATACTCCATCCAGTACAGCTAGGTGTTGTTGGAAGCATAGTGTTTTTCCCATCTATAGTAAACTGACCAACAACATCAAAGTATTTATTATCGGAAGAAATAGTATATGCTATAACACCATTAGTAACATAACATTGATCCTTACTTCCATACGAATTTGTCCATTTTCTGGTATTCTTATCTCCATTAGCAGTAACAATTTGGACTTCCTTACTTGGGTCTCCATTTACAATGCATCTATATCTCACGCCATTATCAGTCATAGTACTGCCATATACAGCAGTATTAGCACGGTCTATACATACCCATTTTCCTTTTTCATTATCATAATACTGCCACTGATATAGAATTAACCCGCTTGCCAATTTATTCACATCTATCCCTAGTGTGAATGTTTTTTCTCCCAACTTTTGACCGTATGGGTATTCGCAATCAAAAGTATAATCGGTAAGCGTATCTATAGACACAGAAATATCTCGTGTATCATTATCAGTAAACTTAACTTTAATGACTTTCTCACCATCAAATGGTTGTCTAACTATTAAATACCACTTTTCTGTTACATCCTTTTTATATACACCATCTATAATATTATTCTCATCTGTTGGATCTGCTAGTCTATCTATAAAAAGATAATCACTATCGTTCTGTTCAACCAATGTAACACTATTAATTGTTTTTCCCGTTACCCCAATATTTGCTAGATAATCATCAATGCATGTAGGATTATCAGTAATTGGTAAGTCATCCTTTCCTGCGGTTTTAAAGATAACTTTATATGGCGAAAAACTATCAGTCGGCGCCTCAAGTACCTTCACATCCTCGAACTCCACAACCTCAGCCTCAAGCTTCTCAGCCTTAAGCACAGAATTCTCATCGAAAATAGTTAAGACACGCTCTTTTTCGCGCTCGCCACCAAGAGCCACAGCTTCTACTTCCTTTGGCTCATCTTCTACTTCTTTTTCATCTATGATGTGATAAATCTCAGCTTCGAGAGTCTCGTCTGCAACCTCGGCAGTTTCAAAAGAAACCACAACACGGCCCTTTTCTGTGTCAGGCTGTACCTCGTAGCCCTCTTTGTCCTTAATTGTGATATCGAAGGTGTACTCTTTTACAACGTTCTCAGACTCAAGCTGCTCGTCAACTACCTCTTTTACCTTCTCTTCGTCCTCAGCAGCAAGCTTCTTGGCAGTTACTCGTGAGCCCTCAGGGAATACTCCCTTGTCAGCTCTTACGCGGATTGTAACGTCGTCAACAACCGCCTTTTCATCGAATGCATAGAAGTCATCAGTAACTGTAACAGTGATAATTGGAAGCTCATCTTCCACGTAGTATGTATCAGGAATCAGCAGAACTGGTGTGAAAAGATATATCGCACCCTCTTTATCCGCCACGAACTCTTCTACTCCATTGTTGTACTCAGGCTCTAGAATCCACTCAACATCAGAAATCTGCTCAATGCTCACGCCTTCCTTCTGAGCCTTGGTCTCTTTAGCATCTGCTGCATATGCTACAGCTGGAATTCTAAAGGTGTTCTTGAACCAGGAAACAAGGCTTTCTTCTGAGGTAGCCTCTGTAGACTCCTCTGCGCCTGATTCTGTAGTGTCCTCTTCAGGAACATCAATTACTTCTTCGCTACTGCCTGCATCTGAGTTTGTGCTCTCCTCAACAGGTGTATCTATAGTTGGAGCTTCCTCATCTTCTATTGTGCTTGTATCACCAGAGTAAATCTCTTCTTCGTAAGTCTCTTCTTCGCTAAGCTCGCTTGATGCATCCGATGGCGCTATTTCCTCTCCATTCTCGTCAAAGAAAATAATCTCTTCTCCTGAATCCTCAGAAGCTGCTGCATCACTTTCATCCTCAGAGCTGCCCTTTTTCGCGCGCTCTTCCTCTTCCTGTTCAGCCTGTTCGCGTTTCATGCGTTCTCTTTCCTGCGCAAGTCCTCTTTCAATTCGCTCATCATGCTCATAATCAGTTTCTACCGCTACTTCAAGTGTATCCGGCAGTTCCAGATCCTCAAGGCTTCCCCCAACCCTGACTTTCTGATTAGATATATTTTCTGGCAGATCAGTAAAATCAGTTATCTTATAATAGCTGATACCTTCCTCGCCGTAGGCGTTTTCATTCTCTTTTTCCTCTGCTACAGATGAAGCTTCCGTGCTGGCAACACTAGAAGACTCTGCTGCGCTGTTATTAGCCGCAAAGGATGTAACACCAATGTTGGAAAAAAACAGGACTCCTGCAATTAAAATTGAGACAACTCGCTTTTTCATACCCTATCTCCACGCATAAAAAAATATAATTTCCCAGATAATATTTTATTACATTATCGGATAAATTTGTCGAAATTTTATTCTTTTTTTAGAAAATCTTGGGACCACTTTTTCGATAAAACTAGGTCAGAACAGATTTTAGACTTTATTTAGATACGTAATTGTCTGTATATGGTACACTTTTCTTGTATAGTGAAGGATTATCGGCATTTGGAGCCTATATGAAAAAAGTAATTGCTGCATTACTTACAATTTCATTAATTCTGGTTTGCTTATATTTCGGACTAAGGCCACAGCCAGAGCCTGTTGCTGAGGTAACAGGGCTAATTGATGCGCCCACTCTTGACGACATTCACACCGATGATGGACAGACAATTGTCGGTATATCTATGCCCGACAGGCTCTTAGAGCGTTGGAACAAGGATGGGTCTTATTTACGTGCACAATTTGAGAAAAAAGGCTGCAAAGTGCTGCTCCGCTACGCAAATAATCTTATAGATACGCAGATAGATGACATCGTCGACATGATACGTGAAGGCGCCGATCTTCTCGTAATTGCAGCAGTTGATGGCTCTGCTCTTACAGAAGTTCTTGACCTTGCCAAGTCTGCAAACGTCCCAATTATCGCTTACGACCGCCTTATAATGGATTCAGATGTTGTAGATTACTATGTTTCTTTTGACAACTATAAGGTAGGAGTATTGCAGGCTCAGTATATTATCAGGATTCTGGATCTTGCTCATTCAGAAAAACCCAAGCATATAGAATTCGTTACAGGAGACCCCGTCGATAATAACGCTCGTTATTTCTACAATGGCGCAATGGACACGATTAAGCCCTATTTAGATTCACAAAAACTCATTTCATTGTCCGGTCAGGTCAATTTCTATGAAACAGCTACAGCCCAGTGGTCTACTGATATTGCGCAGCAGCGTCTTCAGATTATACTTAATTCTTATTATCCTGAGAATGTAACTCTGGACGCTGTTCTATGTGCCAACGATTCAACAGCTCTTGGCGCTGTCAGAGCCCTCGAATCTGATTACACACAAAAAAATCCTGTCGCTGTAACAGGACAGGATGGTGATATCGCAAATATCTATAACATTATCAACGGAACTCAGGGAATGACTGTATTCAAGGCTCTGAGAGAAGAATCCGTTGTCACTGTAGCCTTAGGACTTGCTCTTTTAGATGGTAAAAGACCTGCAGAAGACCTTATCGCTGCTTCTGACTGGGATTTTAAGTGTTCCTACAACACAACTGACTATGATAACGGCAAAAAGCTTGTGGCTTCTTACCTTCTCGAACCAATCACTATAACCGCCGATAATATCGAACATCAGCTATTTGATACAGGCTATTACAGGCGTAACTCAGCCGGCCTTATTTATGCTGCTAAATAAGGTATATCCGTCTCTGCCATTCTCTTTTGTCACATAAAGCGCTCTATCTGCGCATTCCATGAGTTTATCCGGATCAGCCTCGTCCTGTGGATAGGTTGCACATCCAACGCTGACCGTGATATGCAGCTTTCCAGCTGAAGTTTTCACTTCATCCTTCATAGCATTTATGATTGCTTCACATATCGACTGTTCCCTACTCCTTGTAGGCTCGTAGAAAATAGCGCAAAACTCGTCGCCACCTAGTCTTGAGAAAAGTGCGACCTCATCGGTCAACGTCTGAAGCCTCTTACCAACCTCCTTTATGACTTCATCACCCACTTTGTGGCCATAGGTGTCATTTATATTCTTAAATCGGTCTACATCTAGCATTACAAAGCCATATGGAGTTTCCGTTGATACAACCTGAGCAATTTCCTCCATAATCCGTAGTCTGTTCGGCATCTGGGTAAGGAAATCCGTTCTCGCAATTCTGGACCTTCTCCTGTTCGAATAATACAAATGCCCTATTATTACCATCATCAAGATTGCGATAATAATGACCAGATTGCTAAGAGTCTTGTTCTCACGATAGAACTTAGCAAAACTCTGGTGCTCATTGATAATAACGGAGCCCTGTGGAAGCTGGCTATATCTGATGTTGTATTTATCAAGCGCCTCCTGATCAAAATATGGCGTAGTTACCGTTGCGGTTTTAAGTGGCATATCATCAGGATCTGCGCCCATAAGTATCTCTTTTGCCGCCGTTCCGGCTATGAATCCCGAATCATAATACGAATATGATATTCCTCCGAACACCCCGTGGCCTATATCAGAGGATGACAATCTGAATATTGGAACATTTTGGACATTATCACTGATAAAATCGGATGCATTTTTAAGCGAATAGCTATTTTTATCCCCGTCCAGACCAAAGTCCAGGAAGAGAATAATATCATCCTCTCCTAACGCATTTAAAACCCTTTTTAGACCGTTTTGAGTATAATACGAGGTATTTATTATCTTGCTCGTAATTTCGCCGTGCTGGTCCTTAAATTTCATAAATTCTACATAGTCACCCTGTCCAGTAACCGTGGAGTCTGTAATTACTACAAGATTATTTCTATTAGGGAAAAGAGCTTTCATGAGCTCATAGTTGCTCTCAAAATCTTGATTTTCCGCGATTCCTGTGGCATTTCTCATAGCAGCAGCCGTTGTGGCCTCAGTAATATTGTTGATTCCCATGAAAACCATAGGAATATCAGGGAAAAGCTTACTTCTGTTGTTGATCGCGTATCTAAGGGCCGGATCATCTGCAACAGCGATAAGGTCAAAGTTTCTCACTGAAAAGATCTTATATCTGAGGTACTTGTCGAAATTACTAATATCTGTAGCGCCATAAAACTGCTGCGCTTCCATGAAATCATAGTTGATCTCGACATTAATACCCTCTACGCCATCCTGAAAACCTCTAAATGTTTCTGGAACACCTGCGGCCGAAAAGCCATAAGAAGAAATAAAAAGAATATGAAATTGCCGCTCTAAAGAATCCTCTGCATTTGCTTTAAATGTAGTGGCACATACTGCAAAAATAATGCTGTATGCAATTAGAACGGCACATTTCAAAATACGTTTCATGGTATAATTTTATACCAATTATAGTCAGTCGGCAATCATGGAACGATTGTCTGAAGAGCCTTGATATCGCCCTTTATTTCGAATTTTCCTGTTGAAGCTTCTATGAATACTGAATCGCCTTTTTTAACTTCATAGCTCTTTTCTCCGGCAGAAATTGTTCCCTGGCCTTCTGTTACCAATATGCTGACAAAAGAGCTGTCGTCTGCAACATAGCTATATGGCTTATCTGCTGAAGTTTCTATCTTATCTACACAGAAAAACTCGCAGCTCACCATGTGCTCGTCTGGAGATACATATTTCTGTGGCTTCTCAATTCTTGTAACATCAATAGACTGTTGGATATGGAGCTGTCTTGGCTTACCATCTGCTCCAACACGTCCGTAATCATATATTCTGTAGGTTACATTTGAATTCTGCTGAATTTCTGCTATTAACAGGCCAGCCCCAATAGCATGAAGTGTTCCTGGAGAGATGAAGATTATATCGCCAGGCTTAACATATTCCTTGTGGAGCACGTCTGTAAGTGTATTATCTTTAATTCTCTGCTCGAATTCCTCTTTAGAAATCTCTTTTTCAAAGCCCTGGTACAGATATGCGCCTTCTTCTGCCTCCAGCACATACCACATCTCAGTCTTACCATACTGATTCTCATGCTCAAGAGCATAAGCATCATCTGGATGAACCTGAATCGAAAGAGCCTTACTAGCATCTATAAGTTTGATCAGAATTGGAAAATCCTTATATTTCTGACAATTTTTACCAAGAATTTCTGTACCTTTCTCTTTAATAACATCAGAAAGAGTCTGTTTTTCATGAATATCGCCTGTTATTATAGACATTCCATCCTTATGGCATGACAAAGTCCACGCCTCAGCACAAATCTCTCCTGAATATTCGACGTTATATTCGTCTACAAGCTTGTGTCCTCCCCACAGGTAATCCTTACAGGCAGGTTTTAATACATACATTGACATTTTGCATTACCTCTCTTTAACCTATGGAATTATAGTCGGCTGCAAAAAATTTATCAACTACTCATTTGTTATTTTACTACCATCTTCATGTGTAATTATGTTGTTTACTATTTTTTCATATACTAGCTTATCTTTTTATTTCATGTTATACTTTTGACTCGTATCGCAAATTTTTTAGAAAAAGGATGTTTTATGAATACCAAAGAAAACAAAATGGGTGTAATGCCTGTCAAACAGCTTATTGTTTCCATGTCGCTTCCTATGATGGTCTCAATGCTTGTTCAGGCATTGTACAACGTTGTAGATAGCGTTTTTGTTGCCAAGATCAGTGAGGATGCACTTACTGCTGTTACTCTTGCTTTTCCAATGCAGAACCTTATGATTGCTCTTGGTTCAGGAACAGGAGTCGGTGTTAACGCACTTTTATCAAGATCCCTTGGCGAAAAGAAATTTGAGAATTCCGATGCTGCTGCTAATACCGGACTTCTTCTTACTTTCTTTAATTATATTGCTTTTCTTCTGATTGGTCTTTTCATCGCCCCTGCATTTATCGCAACACAGACAGACAGTGAAACCATAAGAGCATATGGCGCTCAGTATCTTACTATTATCTGCTGTCTTTCCTTTGGAGTATTCTTTCAGGTAATGTTTGAAAGACTTCTGCAGTCTACCGGTAAGACTATTTATAGTATGATTTCTCAGTCTACTGGCGCTATTATCAACATTATTTTTGATCCACTTCTTATTTTCGGAATCGGACCATTCCCTGAACTTGGTGTTGCCGGAGCTGCGTATGCAACTATTTTAGGTCAGCTTGTAGGCTCTTCTATCGGTCTTTTCTGTAACCTCAAGTTTAATAACGATATTCATATCAGTTTTAAAAAGATTATTGCACCAAAGGCTCACATCATTGAGGAAATTTACTTTGTAGGCGTACCTTCAATCCTCATGATGTCTATTGGATCTGTAATGACTTACCTTATGAATCTGATCCTCGGCTCATTCAGTTCAACAGCAACAGCTGTATTTGGCGTATATTTCAAATTACAGAGTTTCTTCTTCCTTCCTGTGTTTGGTCTCAACAACGGTCTTATCCCTGTTCTGGCTTACAATTACGGTGCACGCAACAAGGACAGAATCAAGGAAGCTCTTCGCTTTGCACTTATGCTCGCAGTATCAATCATGATTGTTGGTACAGCTTGCTTTTTGACCATTCCTGGTCTCCTTCTTACATTGTTTAATGCATCAGAAGACATGGTTAAGATCGGTATTCCAGCTCTTAGAATAATCAGTCTTTCTTTCCCTGTTGCTGGTGTTTGCATAGCTATGGGTTCAATATTCCAGGCTTTCTCAAGAAGCTTCTACTCTTTGATAGTTTCTGTTGGCCGTCAGCTTGTTGTACTCATACCTGCTGCATTCCTTTTAGCTCAGACCGGAGTCCTGTCAAACGTTTGGTGGGCCTTCCCTATCGCAGAGATAGCATCTTTGATTCTTTCCACATTCTTCTTTAGGAAACTGTACAAAGAGACTGTATCTACGATGTAATTTTTAAAAAATGTCTTGATATCCATGGTTTTTAAGAATTATGCACTAAAAACCGCTATAATTTTTGGCACTTTTTCGAATTTAACTACTTGTATGGTGCATAAAATGGGTGTAGAATTTTACTTGGTAGTAAAAAATACTCAATTTGAGGGAGGTATTAAACCATGAATAAGACAGAACTCGTTGATGCTATTGCAAAGGAAACTGGTCTTTCTAAGAAGGATTCAGAGAAGGCTGTTAAGGCTTTCACAGAGACTGTATCTAAAGAGCTTAAGAAAAAGGGCAAAGTTCAGCTTGTTGGCTTTGGTACTTTTGAGACAGCTAAGAGAGCAGCTAGAACTGGTAAGAATCCTCAGACTGGCGCAGCTATCAAGATTCCTGCAGCTACAGTTCCTAAGTTTAAGGCTGGTAAGGCCCTTAAGGATGCTGTAAACGGCAAGAAGAAATAATTTAGATTTAAATACTAAAGCCCTTAGAGCTTGACTCTAGGGGCTTTTCTATTGCGCCTATATTGCATTTTAAAAGGACGGTTCCAGATGGAATCGTCCTTTTAGGTAGTAAACCTTATCTTCTTGCCTTGAGGGCCTCTTCTAATTGTTTGTGCTGCTGATAGATGTCCATATTACGCATCATATCCTGCTCTATAAGGCTTCTGATATATTTGGTAGCTGACATGTTAGATGCCTTAGCCATATGCTCTACATAGTCTCTATAACCTCTGATATCAAGCAGAAGGAATTTCTCTTTCTCATATCTACTCTTATCCTGTTTAGGCTGTCTGCCTGTTGTCTTAGGCTCATTATAAGCTGGCATAACTGGCTGCTGCATTACAGGCTGCTGATAAGTATTAGGAACCTGATACTGCGCTGTCTGTACTGGCTGAGGCTGTACAGGCTGATATGTCTGATACTGTGGTGTCTGGATATTCTGAACAGGAACTTGCTGTGTATACTGCTGAACTTGAGGGTCTGGAACATACTGCTGAACAGGTACATTCATCTTAGGTTCTGGCTCAGCTACAATATTATCAATCTGAGCAACCTTCTCGCCCAGCATTTCTGCTACTACTGGGACCTCTGATCTATTGATTACGGTCTCTTCCTGTACTACAGAAACCTTAGGAGTCTCTGTATTCGTTTTTTCTACTGTCACAACTGGTTGTGTTACCTTTTCAACCTCAATCTTTGATTCTACAGACTTTTCTGGTTCTGCCTTTTTAGAAGTCTCTGATTTTACTGGCTTTTCTGTAGACTTCTCAACCTTTTTAGCACTAGCACTCTTAGACTCACTTGAATCTCCATTCTTGCTAAGTGGAGTCATTCCCGCAAACAAACCTGTTGAAGCTCTATTGGCTCCGCCCTTTAATCTGTCAGCCTTACTAGCCATTACTCACCCTCCTCTAAGAACTCATCAATAAAATCATCGTAGTCTCTTGCTGCAGAAGAACCTCCTGCATATTCAAACAGATCCATCTTCATAGTCTGTGCCTCTTCTACTGAAACGTTAAGACGAATCTTTGATTTGAACACTTTAGTATTAAGAAGCTGAGCCTTCTCTTCTATATCACCGATCCAGATCTTGGCATTAGCTGTATTTCTAACCTTAGTTACGAGAATACCATCTACTCTGAGCTTATCATTGGTATAATCATGGATCTGATCAATGAACTTGTAGAGTCTTGATAATCCCTGAAGTGAATAAGCACCTGGCTCCAAAGGAATAATGACCTCATCAGCAACTGTAAGGATATTCATAAGTACTACGCCAAGAGCAGGGCTACAGTCGAACACACAGAAATCATAATCCTTCTCAATATCTTCAAACGCTTCCTTGATAAGTCTCTCTCTTCCAAGTCCGGCAAAAGTCATATCGGCTGAAGCAAGATCAATACCACCTACAATAAGGTCTAGATTCTCGGAAATAGGAATAATGGCATCATTTATATTCTTCCTCTTAGCCATTACCTCAAACAACTTAGCTGGTACATGCTCATAGAAATAATCCTGCTGTTCCTCTGTAAGCTTCTCAATATCCTCTGGATCAGGATCTATCTCATTTAAATCGATTCCAGCAGACATAGAAAGGTTTTCCTGTGGATCTGCATCTACTACAAGAACCTTGTAGCCTCTTTTAGCAAGGCCTACAGCCATTGCATAACTAGATGTAGTCTTGGCTACTCCCCCTTTTTGATTACTGAATGCAATTATTCGCATAACTCCTCCTAAAATATATAACTTATATAAGATAATTAATATCAATAATACTCTTATATTGTCCCTATGAAATTATATTCTATTTCTTATTTAGATTCAATATATAATATCATAAATATAATTCATTTATATTATCTATGACATTGATATTATTATTCATATATTTATTATATTCCTTTTATATTATATATTTGTTATATATCTTAAATCATATGTATCCAAATAATATAATATGTATATGTTATATATCTATACATATTATATATCTTATATGTCTTATACATTAACAAAACATACTTTATATCTGTTATATATATTTTATATATCCTTCAATTTATGTTTATCACACTTATATATGTTATATACATTTGATACGCAGATATCTGGTTTTAGTGTTATAT
>NZ_JAFRGN010000067.1 GCF_017433805.1 Butyrivibrio sp.
ATCCGGAAGGAGCAGCTTCCTTACTACTTTATGACTTTTTTCAGGCAAGAAAACAGGAGGCTTTACTGCCTCCTGTCCGTTGATTATCTGTACTGCTTCAGCAAACGGTTTGCCTCTGACTTTGACAAGATAGTCGAGAGCCGATTTCCCGCCTATCTGTCTGGACCACCACATCCACATACCATTCGAGATCTTCAGACTGTCGTGTGTCCTCGTACAATATTCTCTGCTGTTTACTCTGACCAGCTCCTCGGGTTCATATAATCTGAGATACGTATATAGATCCATCTTTCTCGCCTTTTCTATCTCCTCCTGACTGTAATGCGGCATCGTCTCACCTCCCTTCTATGTATGTATTTATGATATTTCACATTGTTTTCATCAGTGAATAGCGCTATATTAAAGTTGCAAAAACAATCACTATTTTTCTTATAGTTATTCAACTCACGAGTAGTATCCATCCGCCACAGGTTTGGATACATACCTCCTTTCTACGTGAATGAGAATGTAGAGAAAATGACCTTGCCTTAAATAATCGGCGGCTCTCTAACATCTGATGTTGATTTGTGGACAAATTGTACAATAGGTATATATTAATATGGTAAGAGGTATAATAATATGAAAGACAGTAAAGATCTAATAAATGGCACACATTTAATTCAAGGAATTATTGTTGGTTCTATTTTTAGTGTAATTGGTGTATGCGTATTTACTTTTTTGGGGATGATTGCTTGGATTGGTATTCCAATTGCTTTTGGCTCTTTCGGAGGCATTATTATTGGTATGTTAATACCCAAAAAAGATGATAAGGAGGACTAGTCATGAATAAAGATATGTCGGATGAAAGGCAGCCTTCGGGGAGAGAAACCCGTGGCTGCTTTTCTTGAGCCTGCTCATCAACATCAGATATGAGAGAAGCCCATTTTCAGAACAGGGTCTACTGCAAGTTTATTCATGAGCCGTCAACATCAGATGTGAGAGTAAGTCATTTTCAGAATCCCTCTCGGAATAAGGCCATCAACATCAGAAATGAGATAACCTAATCGGCAAGGTCATTTTATTGCGTTGTACTTCACATTCTGTAATGTTATAATATATATGCAACTAAGCAATACTAAGAGTATCGTTTTGGTATTCATGCTGCGTCCCCACAGAGGGGAGCGGGGATGCGGCACTCCTTTCCAGAGAGTTATTCTTAATAGTAAAATGACTCTGCTACTAATCTGGCAGAGTCGTTTTATTTCACTATTCTTACACTATTATTTCACTATTTCTGATCAGGACACATTTCTTCACATGCACAATACGTACAAACGACACTTCCCGTCTCCATACTTTGGCAGTAGTAATGGCCGTCTATCTCTTTCCACCCTCGTCAGGCACATGATCATCCAGGATCCTTAAGCATACATCTCGATTGAAATCGCTGATATACAGTCCCAAATCAGAAGTCCTGAGCATCTCTGCTTCTTGCGAGTTGATCCTCGATGCAAGTATTTCTCTAAACTCACTTTTCTTCATTAGTCACTTCCGCCTTGTCAATATGATTCTTTATA
>NZ_JAFRGN010000068.1 GCF_017433805.1 Butyrivibrio sp.
TGTAAATACGATTCCTACAATTGCTGAAGTAGTGGCATCCCTTACTATCGATCCTGTAAACTTGGAATTAGGATTGATATAAGAGGGATCAGACTTATCTCTTGCAAGAGCAAGATTAGCACCAGGTGCTGCAAATGTGGCATCTTAGTAAATGTAGTTTCTCTGTGTACCACCAATGTTTACACCCACATAAATTTTGTCGTTTGAATGAAGCTTGATAACATTAACTACCTCTGAGCCAGTAACAACTGTTGCGTCGTACTGTGTGTACTTAGCCTCATCCATCTGTGTGATGGTTGAGTTAGAGTCTGTAAGTGCTGCATTACCTGACTCCTTGACCGTTGACCACTGCATGAATACGAAACCAATGACCAAACATGAAAGTACTACTGCAAATACTGTTCTTAATCCTTCTGATAAACTTCCGCCCATCTTTTTTAAAACTCCTTTTTCTTTTATGATTTTTATTTTGTATAAGGGGTATTCCCTTAATACCAAAGCTACATGCCGATACTCTTCATCATCTCTAACGAATAGAGGGCAAATGGTACGATCATGTAAACTACCAATGTAAGAATAAGCGGTACAAATGCTACAATCTTTCCGACCTCTGCCTTCTGAGTTGAAATGATCTCGTTATCGGTCTTTCTTTTTTCCTTGTAATATTCTCTGTCAGTCTCAATCTCAGAAAATGCTGTAAGGATGTCTTCATCCTCTACCATAAGAAGGTTATCAACGAATCTTCTAAATGGCGGGAATGTCTCCTGGTTCTTCATCTTCTGGAGAGCCTTTCTGGTTGAATACTCAAGGTTTATAATGCATTCCTGGATAGATTGCCTGAAGCAGAATGAGAACCTCTCAAGCCAGTCTAAAACTGTATCTACAAGCATTCCGTCCACATGCATCAGAATGAGTACGATTGTCTGATACTGAATGACCTCGTCCTCCATATCCATCTTCACAATCCTTAGTTTGTACCTAAGTATGAGGTATGGAAGGTAATAGCCTGCAAAGTATCCAAGGATATTGATGAGTAAAAACCACCATCTGTAATAAACATCTTTGTACTTTGCTACACGGTAAAAGACTTCATCTGTTACCTGCGCTGAGAACTTTGGAGATATTCCTCTATTCTCAATTTCTGCCTGGATCTTCTGTCTGTTTTCGGGAGTATCTGCCATATTTCTACAGCTGAGTGTATAATCAACGGCTGCATCTCTCATGGCCTGTCTATACTCTTCATTCGGAACAATTGAGGATTCAAAGGTTGTCTTGAAATCATTCAAGAGATTATGCTTTGTCCTCCACTCCGCCGTAAATATGACAAGGTTTATCATGAGAATTGCCAGGATGCCGAAAAGAATTCTTTTTACCAGAAATCCTTTAACGCCTATCCTGTCACCGACCATTTTCAGGCCATCATCGATTCTTAAATGCTTTGTATAATGCCTGTTGATCTCTATGGTTACAAGCTTGTTAATGATAGGAATCGTTAGAAGCCAGTTAATCAGCTTATGCTCCCTCTCATCATCTACATGTCCGTCCTTTAAGTTGGAAATCAGCTGATAAACAATAACTGTTACGATGAAGATTCCTGCCATTACAGTTGTTCCTGCAGGGCCATTGTAGAACGAAGTCATTTCAGGGATATTGGATGTTCCCCATGCTTCGATTGCTTTTAAGAA
>NZ_JAFRGN010000069.1 GCF_017433805.1 Butyrivibrio sp.
ATATGTCTCCCATTGACATGTTTCGCTCGAAATAATCTTTACATGCAGCAATCTTGATTTCTAAAGGATACTTAGCCATAAAAAATCCCCCTAAAGGAGACTTTGGATATTTCCATTGTCTACTTTAGGGGAATCATATCAATTATGTCCCTGGCTCTTTTTTATATGTTGCCTGGGTACATTAAGAGGTATACAATATATAGTGAAGTTTTGTTTTGAATTTTCTAGGGGGATGAAAATGAGCAATAACGAAGCGGGCGGCGGAAATAGCTTTATGCTTAAAATCTGCGCTTTTATAGTCGATAAGCGCAATCTTTTCTTCTTGATATATGCAATACTATGTATATTCGCAGCAATTTCCAGAAACTGGGTAAGTGTTGAAAACCAGCTATCGGAATATTTACCAGAGACATCTGAGACATGGCAGGGCCTTAAACTGATGGAAGAGCAGTTTACAACCTATGGTTCTACCAAAGTCATGGTTGCCAACATTTCTTATGATCAGGCACTCCTTATTCAGGAAGATCTGGAGAATATAGAGGGTGTCTTTTCAGTAGAACTTGATGATTCAGACAAGCACTATAATAATGGATCAGCTCTTTTTAATATTGTCTTTAACTATGATGAAAAAGATGACAGGTGTCTGGTGCTCCTGGATGAAGTGAAGGCATATTTTGAGGATTATGATTACTACCTGTCTACAACCCTGGGAGACACTCAGTCGGAGCTTATTAACGATGAAATGAGCGTAATATCTATTATTGTTGTTTTCGTTGTTGTAGGCGTTTTGCTTCTTACATCACAGGCCTATGCTGAAGTTCCAGTGCTTCTTCTTACCTTTGGAAGTGCAGCCCTTGTGCAGATGGGAACTAACTTTCTTCTTGGCACAATTTCTTTTGTATCAGATTCTGTCACAATTGTGTTGCAGCTGGCACTGTCGGTAGACTATGCAGTTATTTTCCTAAACAGATATAAGGAAGAGCATGCATCGCTACCTTACAGAGAAGCCTGCATTGTGGCGCTATCTAAATCAATTCCTGAAATCTCAGGAAGCTCTCTTACGACCATGGGCGGTCTTGTAGCTATGCTGTTCATGCAGTTTGGTATAGGTCGTGATATGGGTATTGTACTGATAAAGGCTATTCTCCTTAGTCTTTTGTCAGTATTCCTTCTTATGCCTGGAATAATCATGCTCTTTGCTGTAGCTATGGAAAAGACTCAGCACAAGAACTTCATTCCTAAGATTCCATTTGTTGGAAAATTTGCTTATGCCACAAGATACATTATCGCGCCAGCCTTTGTGGTGGCCATTATTATTGCAAACAGAGTGTCAGCACAAACGCCTTATGTTTATGGCTATTCCCAGATTACTCCGCCTCTTATAAATGAGGTTCAAAAGGCTCAGAATATGCAGGACGATAATTTTGATTCTGACAATATGCTGGCTCTTGTGTTCCCTGCTGGTGATTATGAAAAAGAAAAAAAACTGATTGATGATCTTATGGCAGAGGATAAGGTTACGTCGGTTACAGGTCTTGCTAACACAGAGGCTCTTGGTGGCTACACCCTAACAGATAAGCTGACTCCAAGGCAGTTTTCTGAGCTAATAAATATCGACTATGAGATAGCTGAGCTTGTATATACTGCTTATGCTGTCAATGATGAAGACTATGCCAAGGTGGTTAACGGCCTTGCCAATTATAAGGTTCCGCTTATTGACATGTTCATGTTTGTATATAAAGAGATTGATGAGGGTTACGTAACACTCTCTGATGATCTTATGGACAAGCTTGAAGATGCTAACAGGATGATGGACTATGCCAAGAAGCAGCTCCAGGGCGAAGATTATTCCAGAATTATTGTATATACAAGCCTTCCACAGGAGTCAGATGCGACCTTTGCGTTTATAGAGAAGATGCATACCATTACTGAGAAATATTATGATGCAGACAAGATATATGTTGTTGGTGAGTCTGTCAGCCAGTATGACCTTAAGAAGTGCTTTGGAAGAGATAACACGGTTACTGGTGTTATATCGATATTAGCGGTTTTGGTGGTACTTCTTTTTACCTTTAAATCAGCAGGAATGCCAGTACTTCTTATCGCTGTTATTCAGGGCTGTATCTGGATCAATTTCTCGATTCCTGCGATCCAGCATGATAACCTGTTCTTCCTAGGCTACCTGATCGTTAGTTCAATTCAGATGGGTGCCAATATTGACTATGCCATTGTTATTGCAGGCAGATACACAGAGCTTCGTAGTACCATGGGCAAAAAAGATGCCATCATAGATACAATGAATCTTTCTTTCCCGACTATTATCACTTCTGGAACAATGCTTGCAGTTGCAGGAACACTTATCGGTAACATGACCTCTGACTGTGCGATTTACGGTATTGGTAAATGTCTTGGAAGAGGAACAATTATTTCCATTTTGATCACAATGTTTGTTTTGCCACAGATTCTTTTGGTGGGTGATAAGATCATTGAGCTTACTGCCTTTGTAATGAACATGCCTATTCAGACCAGACAAAAGGCTGGAATTATGCGAATTGATGGTCTTGTACGAGGCCACATTGATGGAAATATCAATGGTGTAGTTCATGCAGTGGTACGAGGAAATATCAGTGCCTACGTTGATAATGATGCCATAAAGATGCTGGATGAAAACGGCGAGGAAGTAACTACCATGGCAGAGACTGCAGGGGAGGAGAGCTGATATGAAAAAGAGATTATGCGCGCTTCTTCTTGGAATATTGTTTGTAACAACACCTGTCATCACCGTGTTTGCTGAAACCGGAGACAAGGAAGCTGATAATACAAGTCAGAGCAATGCACCTGAGATTACTACAGGCACCTATGAAAGAGCTCTGGAAAATGAAGTCGATGTAGACGAGGATATCAAAGAAGATATATTAGCGGTAATACCTGAAGATATTGAAGAGATAACTATAGGAACAACAGAAGAGTTCCTTGAATTTGCTGATAACTGCAGGCTTGATACCTGGTCGGTTAATAAAAAGATTACTCTCACAAACGATATTTCTCTTCTTGGTACAGACTTTATAGGAATACCATCCTTCGGAGGCATTTTTGATGGTGGAGGTCATACTATCAGTGCCTTTAATGTAGATAAGGGTATGTCCTACATAGGTCTTTTTACTGATGTTCAGAAAACCGGAGTGATCACTAACCTTAATGTCAAAGGAAATATCATACCTGCTGGAGAGCAGATAACTATTGGAGGAATCGCTGCAACAAACAGTGGCTACATACACAAATGCAGCTTCACCGGAGTTGTAAATGGAAATGACTACGTTGGCGGTGTAGTTGGAGTTAACCAGCTTACAGGAATTATCGATGACTGCAACTGTGCCGGCTATGTCCATGGAGTTCATTTCACTGGCGGAATTGTTGGCTCTAACATGGGCTATGTGACAGACTGTGTCAATGATTCAAGTGTTAATACAACCAACACGGATACTCAGATAACAATTGATTCAATGAGTACCCTTAATAAGGTTATCTCACTTGTCAAAAATGCAAACAGTGAAGAGGAGGATGCTAACGCTGACGTAACAGCTTCTGATACCGGTGGTGTTGCGGGACAGTCAATTGGAATTATCATAGGCTGCATAAACACTGGTGATATCGGTTATGAGCACGTTGGCTACAATGTTGGCGGTATAGCTGGAAGACAGTCAGGATATCTTTATAAGTGCACTAATAGTGGCAAGATCCTTGGCAGAAAAGATGTAGGTGGCATTGTTGGACAGGCTGAGCCCTATATTACTGTTGATCTCAGTACAGATATAGCTTATCAGCTGACTGAAGCTATAGGTAAGCTACATGACCTTGTATCTGTAACTCTGCGCGATACCAGAAATCAGTCCAATGTAATATCTAACAGATTATCCATAATACAGGATTATACAGGGAAAGCCCTTAATGACGTTAAATACATTGCTAATGGAACAATAGACTATGCTAATGGTGTGTCCGGTGCTGCAACAGAGGCTTTTTCAAGAGTTGATTATGTTATTGATGAGGCAACCAAGAAAAATGGTGCGCTTGATCACACGGAAGAAGCAATGAATGATGTTAAGAAATCTGCTGCTGATGTAAGGACTGCTTTTTCAAAACTCAACGTAGATGCATATATTAAGGACGATAGAAGAGATGAGTACAATGCAGCCAAGACGGTTCTGGAGGGAGCTGAGGCTCAGTATTCGGATAATTATAGCGCTGCAATAACTCCATGTAGGAATAACGCTATTTATGCACTAAAAGAGAATTATGATTCCACCAAAGCTTCCAACACCTCCATAGGTCTTGAGTATATTTCAAGTGCGACGGGACTTGAATGCACTTCTGATATGGGAACTGCTGTCAATAGTACTGATATACAAAACAAAACTGGAGCTTCAACAGAGGGATATTGGCAGCACAGGGATGGAACCAGATTCCCTTCAAGTGATTCTACTAATTATCCGGATGATGCAGCTCTTTATGCGCAAGCCAATGCTGCGGCCAGAACAAATGCATCTACTTATGCCAAGAGTCAATACACGAATGGTGGAGCTGCTGGATATGAAAAAGATGTACTGGAAAACACACAGATAGTAATGAGCATACTGACAGAAGCCGCCCAGTATATGGCTGATGATATGAGACCTGATATGGTTAAGAGCATGCAGGAGCTGGAGGATGCAGCGGGGAACCTTGAAAATGCCGGACATGATACCAGGGCGATCCTCAATAATATAGCGGGAAGAGATAATATTACATTCCCGACCTTCAGCGATGAGTACAGGCTTCGCACCACTTCCTTTGTGGACAATATGCAGGGAATGAACGATAACTTTGGACTTCTAAATTCCGAGATGAACAACGCCACAGGAGTTCTTACTACGGACCTTGAGGCTGTCAATGATCAGTTCAATATCATTATGCTTTTGTTTACAGATGCAGCAGATGGCGTTTTGGAGATGGACTACACTCAGTCTTTTGAAGACGTATCTCTGGATGAAGCAGATACCTGTACGGATGCTACTGTAGACTACTGCATTAACTATGGACGCATTGAGGGCGACATCGATGTTGCCGGAATTGCCGGAACTATGGGCATTGAGTACGAGTATGACAAGGAAAGCGACATTACAGGAATCAAGGATAGTAAGCTGTCTACTTCATACCTTACTAAGTGTGTACTCAGACATAACGACAACTATAACAATGTGGTCGGTGAAAAGAACTATGTGGGCGGAATCTGTGGCCTTCAGGAAATGGGAACTATCACAGGCTGCGCCAATATGGGTAATATAAAGTCGAGCTCAGGCGAATATGTAGGTGGAATATGCGGAAGATCCCTTTCTAATATAGTTAAATCAAACTCTTCAGGAATCCTTGACGGAGTTAGCTACGTTGGAGGAATCACAGGAGATGGAATGCATATAAGCGACTGTCAGTCTCTTGTTAAGGTTACAGGTGCCGACAGATGGTATGGAGCGATTTCCGGACATATTGATGAGAAGGGTGTTGTAAGAAATAACTCTTTTATCAGTGATGATCTTACTGGTATAGACAGGGCAAGCTATACAGGCAAGGCAGAGGCAGTAGCTTTTGATTTTAGCAATGTTCCTTATGATTTTAAGAGCATGACCATTACATTTATGCTTGAGGATGAGGATCTACCTGATGGAGAGAAGGTCATAAAGAAATCCAGCCTTAGATATGGCGAGTCCATAGATGAGCAGGATTATCCTAAGGTAGATAACAAGGAAGGCTATTACGTTGTGTGGGATAAGCCTCAAATAGATAAGATCACATCTGATGAGATAATCACAGCAGGCTACACCAAATACAGGACTACCATAGCAGAAGAAAAGGCCACGGACGATGACGGAATCCATCAGGGCGAGATTCTGGTTGATGGACTGTTCAGGGAAGATGATAGGCTGGTAGTAGAAAGAGAAGTTCTATTTAATAGGGGAGAGAATACCAGGTACTTCAAAGAAGGTAACAAGTTATTTGTAGATTTTGAGACATTGAAGGTTACAATACCTGACGATGGCAGAAAAACGCATCAGATCAGGTTTGGTATGGACAGCAATACCCAATTAGGTGATCAGATTACCTATGAGCTGTATCAGGTTCAGGATGATGGCAGTCTGACTAAGCTTGAGAAAACTGGTAGTGTAGGAAAGTATGACACCTATGAGGTTGAAGGCGATGTCCTTAACTTAGATGTGAAATACAAGGTGGCCAGATACTTTGAATATTTGATACCTGCTATAGCTATTGGCGCAATAGTAGTACTTATCATAATAATTGTTCTGACTATATTCATTATCAAAAGACATGGTGGCAAGCTCCCAATATTCATCAACAATGTTGCCAAGGATGTGTCCAAGAAGATAGAGGATAAAGAACAACTCTTCTATGATGACAGCAAAGACGAACAGAAAAATGTAGAAGAAAAGGAAGAAGAAAAGGA
>NZ_JAFRGN010000070.1 GCF_017433805.1 Butyrivibrio sp.
ATCATACAGATCCTGCTCACTTACGACAGCACCTCTGGCAACATTTATGAGGATTGCTGTCTTTTTCATTTTATCGAAAGCTTTTTTATCAAAAAGATTTCTAGTTCTGTCGCTCAATGGGCAATGGATAGAAATAACATCGCTTCTACTAAGGAGCTCATCAAACTCTACTCTCTCATAGTCAGTGCAAGTACTATTTCCTGATGCAGAGTAAAAGATAACCTTGGCTCCGAAGGCTGTTGCTATCTGTGCAACCTTCCTGCCTATATTCCCCATTCCTACTATTCCGTAGGTCATACCATCAAGCTCATGAAAAGGAATATCAAGACAGCAGAAATGAGATTGATTAGCATAGCTGCCATCCTTAACAAACTCGTCGTAGTGACGCATATTCTCCATGAGGTAAAACAGAAGTGCAAAAGTATGCTGAGCAACAGAAGCTGTAGAATAATTGACCACATTGGCTACCTTGACACCATGTCTGTCGCACGCAGGAATATTAGCATTGTCAAAGCCAGTTGCAAACTCGCAGATAAGCTTAAGATCAGGCGCATCATCAAGAATCTTGTCCGTGATAGCACTCTTATTTATCATCAGAACCTCTGCCCCAGCAAGTCTTTCCTTGGCATTTTCCTCTGTTATCTTGTCATCATAATAAGTCACTTCTCCAAGCTCATCATAGAGAGTATAGTCCATGTCTGTTCCAACACTATCTTTATCTGCTACAACTATCTTCATCTGCTTTCTCCCATATGTATCTTTATTCATTTTTACTTAGAAAAATCTTATCACAGGGACATTTTAACTGTAAATGATTCTTCTAGTAATAACGCACTAATTCTCTCCGTAAATTTAGTGCAATTTTTTTGTAAAAAAAACTAATTTTGCACTCATTATTATGAATATATATTCCGATATACATAAAGACAAGGAGTGTCGTTTTAAAAGAGGATGGAGCCTATGGTAATACAACATAATATTCAAGGAATGAACGCGAACCGTCAATTCCAGATCACGACAGTTGCACAGCGGTATTCAGCAGAGAAACTATCAACCGGATATAAAATTAACCGGTCAGCTGATGATGCCGCTAATCTTGCTGTGTCTGAAAATATGAGAAGGCAGGTAAAGGGTCTTACCCAGGCATCTGCTAATGCTCAGGACGGAATATCTCTTGCCCAGGTTGCTGATGGCGCGCTTCAGGAAGTTCACGCCATGATACAGCGAGGCAACGAAATAGCTGTAAAAGCTGCAACAGATACACTGACAGACAGCGATAGAAGCTATATCGATGATGAAATTCAACGTATAGCTGAAGAAATAGAAAGTGTAGCAAGCAAAGCTACCTTTAATGAAATATCTATTTTTCCACCAAACGGAGCAGTCGTGGGTAAAGAATCTGAAACAGGTGCTGATGTACCTGATCTGATTTTACAGGTTGGTTCAGAAACTGACTCACAAAATGAACTTGCCATCAAGCGCTATTCTCTATCTGCCGAAGCTCTTGGCATAGATGGCGCCAACGCAAGAACACGTGATGACGCTCTTGAATCTATTGAAAAATTCAAAAATGCTCTTGTGAATGTAAGTTCCATGCGTTCATATTATGGCTCACTTCAGAATAGATTAGAACATACTATAAAAAATGTAGATAACACCACAGAGAATACCCAGTCCGCAGAATCCAGTATCAGAGATACTGATATGGCCAAGCAGATGTTCCATCAGTCCAACCTTAACATCCTGTCTCAGGCAGGAAACTCCGTCCTTGCTCAGGCCAACCAGTCCAATTCCGGTGTTCTTAAACTTGTTCAATAAGCAGTCTCCCTCCAATTCAATATATAAAAATAGAGGATACGAGAAAATCTCGTATCCTCTTATTTATGAACAGTTTATCGCATTAAGCGAAAGGGTTCTCTGTTGGGTATGGAAGAGAAGCTGGCTGGTTGTAGCCGATAACCTCTGCTCCAACATACTTAAATACTTCGAAAAGTGCCTTTCCAAAGTGACCGAATGCAACTGCACCGTGGTGAGGGAAGTTGTGCTGGATAAGAATGTGTCTGTAGAATCTTCCCATCTCTGGAATAGCGAATACACCGATACCACCGAATGACTGTGTAGCAACAGGAAGAACCTCACCCTGTGCAACATATGCCTTAAGATGGTTGTCAGATGTGCTCTGAAGTCTGAAGAATGTGATATCACCAGGAACGATATCTCCTTCAAGTGTTCCCTGTGTAACTTCCTCAGGAAGGTTTCTAGCCATAATTCTCTGGAACTTCATCTCGCAGCTTGAAAGCTTGCTTGTGCATGTATTTCCGCAGTGGAAGCCCATGAATGTATCTGTGTGCTTGTAGTCGAACTTGCCCTTGATTGACTGCTCGTACATATCAGCAGGTACAGAGTTGTTGATATCAAGAAGAGTTACAGCGTCGTTAGAGATGCAAGATCCGATGAACTCACTGATTGCGCCATAGATATCTACTTCGCAAGATACAGGAATTCCGCGACCTGTAAGTCTTGAGTTTACATAGCAAGGAACGAATCCGAACTGTGTCTGGAATGCAGGCCAGCACTTACCAGCGATACATACATACTTCTTGCCGCCTCTGTGCTCCTCGATCCAGTCAAGAAGTGTAAGCTCGTACTGAGCAAGCTTAGCAAGGATTTCTGGCTTCTTGTTACCAGCGCCAAGATCCTTCTCCATATCCTTAACAACGTCAGCGATTCTAGCGTCACCAGCGTGCTTGTTGAATGACTCGAAGAGGTCAAGCTCTGAGTTCTCCTCGATCTCAGCACCCATGTTGTAGATCTGCTGAATAGGAGCGTTACAAGCAAGGAAGTTCATAGGACGAGGACCAAATGAGATAACCTTGAGGTTAGCAAGTCCATCAAGAGCTCTAGCGATTGGTACGAACTCGTTGATCATCTTAGCACACTCATCAGCTGTTCCTACTGGATACTCAGGAATATAAGCCTTTACTCCACGAAGGTGAAGGTTGTAGCTAGCGTTGAGCATACCGCAGTAAGCATCTCCTCTGCCGTCGATAAGGTCACCCTGTGACTCCTCAGCAGCTGCGCAGAACATTACAGGTCCATCAAACTTCTGAGCAAGAAGTGTCTCAGAAATTTCTGGTCCGAAGTTTCCAAGGTAAACGCAAAGAGCGTTACATCCAGCCTTCTTAACATCCTCAAGAGCCTCAAGTGTCTGAGTCTCGCTCTCGATGATACATACAGGACACTCATAAACGTCCTTGTCGTTGAAGTTCTTCTTATAAGCCTCTACTAAAGCTTTTCTTCTGTTGACAGCAAGTGATGCTGGGAAGCAGTCACGGCTTACTGCAACAAGTCCAATTTTTACTTCTGGCATGTTAATCATAAATAATCCCCTTTCTGCGCAAAGCGCATTAAAACTTTTCCTTATCCCAAGAGCTCACGGCTCTCATCGATCTAATTTAGAGTTTTGCCAAGCCCTGTTCATTAAAAGAATACAACTTGATACTTGTATTCTTTTCTGACGTAAATAATTATCTGTCATAGACAGCCAAATTACAAGAACACAAACGTAGAAAAAACGCTTGCAAAATTATTCAAATTGCTTGTAAGTTGTATTGCTCAGTTAGCAAAACTAATACATGTTTTGCCACCGATACAATATATTGTGATTTATCCAAGTGTGAAATCAAATGACATGCACTTGTGTCCTGTAAGCTCCTCTGATCTTGAATCAGGCTGCTGTGTGCCTGCAAAGAGTCTGAAGTTCTTGGCAAAGACAGCTCTTTCGCCATCTTCATTTACAGATGTAAATGCTCTTCCAGGAATATCAATGGTAACTGTTACGTTTCCACCTGCAGGAACATGAACTCTCTTGAAGCCGCAAAGACTTGGATGAGTTGTTGCAAACTTAGAATCCAGATCTTTGATATAAACCTGTACAACTTCATCTGTGTCATACTTGCCATCATTAACTACTGTTACTGTAAGCTGTGCTCCCTGTACATCACCTGCCTGTGCATCAACATGTAACTTATTCTCTTTAGTTACATAGCAGTCACCATAAGTAAGACCATAACCAAATGGATAAAGAGGTGTTCCCTCAAAATATCTATAGGTTCTGTTCTTCATTGAATAATCCTTAAAGTCAGGAAGATCATCTGCTGAGTAATAGAATGTAAGTGGAAGCTTACCTGATGGTGATACATCTCCAAAAAGAATATCAGCTACATCTGCACCGCCTCTAGCTCCTGGATACCAAGCCTGAATAACAGCGTTAGCGCTATCCTGAGCTTTGGAAAGGTCAATTGCACTTCCTGCCATATCTATAACGATTGTTGGCTTACCGCAGTCAAGCACTGCATTAAGGAGCTGTCTCTGGCAAAGAGGAAGGTTAAGATTGATCTTATCTCCTGATGCGAACTGGTTACCTGCATCGCCCTCTTCTCCCTCGAGGTTCTCATCAAGTCCAACTACTACAACTACTACATCTGAATGATCAGCAACTGCCTGGGCCTCAGAAAGTCTGTCTGGAAGGTTAGGATCAGCAAGATTGCTGATGTTGTTCTGGAAGATATCACTACCTTCTGAATAAAGAACTCGAACATCATCTCCAACCTTATCCTGAATACCCTCAAGAACAGTGATATATCTGGAAGCTGTTCCATGGTAGTTACCGATAAGTGACAGTCTTGAGTTAGCATTTGGTCCAACTACACCGATTGTCTTAATGTTATCTTTATTTAAAGGAAGAAGACCATCATTCTTGAGAAGAACTACTGACTCCTTAGCTGCCTTGCTGGCAACCTTGAGGTGCTCTTTGCACTCAACCTTCTCATAAGGAATCTCATCATATTCTGTCTTGTCGAACATACCAAGAAGGAATCTTGTTGTGAACAGTCTCTCACATGATGTTGTGATAAGGTCCTCACTGATAAGGCCAGCTCTTACTCCATTCATGATTGACTGATATGTACATCCACAGTTAAGATCGCATCCCATCTCAAGAGCAAGCTTAGCTGATTCCTCAGGGCTGCTTGTAACCTTGTGATTCTCATGGAAATCCTTGATAGCCCAGCAGTCAGATACAAAGTGGCCTTCAAAGCCCCACTTATCTCTAAGTGTGTCTACCATGAGTGGCTTGTTAGCACAGCATGGCTCACCATTTGTTCTGTTGTAAGCGCCCATAACAGCCTCTACACCAGCCTCTGTTACGCATGCCTCAAATGCTGGAAGGTATGTCTCCTCGAGATCCTTCTTGGATGCCTTGGCATCGAAGAAATGTCTCTCGCCCTCAGGGCCTGAATGAACTGCAAAGTGCTTGGCACATGCAGCAACCTTCATATACTCGCCATCGCCCTGCATTCCCTTAACAAAAGGAACTGCAAGTCTGCTGGTAAGGAATGGATCCTCACCATAGGTCTCATGGCCTCTGCCCCAACGTGGATCACGGAAGATGTTTACGTTAGGAGCCCAGAAAGTAAGACCCTTGTAGATGTCTCTGTCCTCTCTCTTGGACTGTTCATTGTACTTGGCGCGAGCTTCCTCAGCTACGATCTCACCAACCTCGCCCATAAGTTCCTCATCAAAAGCTGCGGCAAGTCCGATAGCCTGTGGGAACATTGTGGCTGTGCCGGCTCTTGCTACTCCGTGAAGAGCCTCATTCCACCAGTTGTACGCTGGGATGCCCAGTCTGTCAATGGCAGGTGCATCATAGCGAAGCTGGGATGCTTTCTCTTCAACGGTCATCTTGGCAACAAGCTCTTTAGCACGCTTTCTTGCTTCTTGTCTGTTCATAGTATTCCCCTTTATTTATGTATGTATTACC
>NZ_JAFRGN010000071.1 GCF_017433805.1 Butyrivibrio sp.
GCCTCCTTCTACTGCTGTCAGAAGGGAAGCATGAGCATACCATTAATATGTGTACATTATGTGTGAACTATTAAATTCTACTTGTGCATTAGTAAACTCTACTTCGAAAGAAGGGAGTGGAATTTACTTTAGCAATTTTCAGTAAAATTTTAGTAAAAATGCAATATAGTATTATCCTACAATTAATCTTAGAATTCAAAGTAGAGGAGTTAGCGATAATTCATAAATTATCACTAACTCATTTCGTCACATGACAACTCGGTATGAAAAAGTTGAAAGGGGAAAAAGGATGCATAGGAATTGGAGGAGAGTACTAGCTTCAGTGCTTGGTGTAACGACTGCGTTCACAACAGCTTTTACATCAGGAAGTGCCTTTGCTGTTACTTCACAGGCAGCAGAAGGTAAGGTAGACAAGACAGTTAAACTTTCGCCAGCAATAGCATCGGTATTTAACGATACTGATGGTGATGGATTCGGGGAATTCCAGGGCTTTGGAACAAGCCTTTGCTGGTGGGCTAATCGTGTGGGCTACAGTGATGCGCTTACACAGCAGTCAGCCACAGCTTTCTTTGACAAGGAAGAAGGTCTGGGCATGACAATTGGCAGATACAACATAGGTGGTGGTGATAATGTTGGTGAGGCACCAGAAGTATCAGTCAATGATAAGGCAGTATTTTATGACACAGCTTCATCGAACCTTAGCTATGCAGGTTCTAATATGAATGTGTCCACAAACACAAGTCTTAGGGACGCAAGCTACTCAAGGTCCGATGCAGACTTTGGTTTCACATCCGGTAAAAAAGTTGGCTCTTTTGACGCAATTGGATGGATCAACAATTTAGGTGGAGGCGTTGGTTCAGGAGATAACCTCCACTATCTGATAAATGCGGAGGAAGATGGAACTTATACAATCAAGATGGTGTTCACACTTTCTGGTTCAAATAACAGAGGTGTCAGCATTAAAGTGACTTCAGAGGATCAGACTACATACAGCCATGAATCAGAAGAGGCTGGAACAGAAGGGGAAATTACAGTAGTTGGCGATGTTCTTGAGGGAGAAGATGAAGCTACTAAAGAGGCATCTGATGAGGCGTCAGTAGCAGTATCAGATGAAGCTTCTGTAGAGGAGAATACTGCAGAAGAAGCAGATGATGTAGTTAGCGATGAGCAGAATGTCGATGCAGAAGAAGCTGTTGAGACAGAAGCTAATACAGATGCTGCTGAGGAAAAAGATGTAGAGGAAACAGTAGAAGTAGCAGAGCCTGCTGATGCAGTTCTTGCAGCAGTTCCTGGCGAATCCATAATCTACACAGTTCCTGCGTCAGAGGTTAATAAGAACCTTGTGGCATCAGGAAATAACAACATGCTCTATGTTGTTACATTTAAAAATGTTGAGCTCAAGGCTGGTTCTAACAAGCTTGATATCGGCGGCGCAGATGGCGACTGGTGTCTTGACTTTGTTAAGATGGCAATCATCAAGGCTGGCGAAGAAGGCGAGCTTCCAGAGAGTAGCGACTTCCTTCACGGCCCTCACATCAAGAGATCAGATTCAATCGTTCCTGGCTACGCAACAGACGTAACTAAGATCAATCTTGAGAAGCATGATGCAGAGTATTATGAGACAAACTTTGCAAGAGCTGATCTTGACTGTGGCTATGCATGGAACTACAACTGGGATGCTGACAAGAACCAGATGAACGTTCTCATTGCAGCAGCTCAGGCAGCAGGAGATGAGTTTATTGGCGAAGCTTTCTCCAATTCACCTCCATATTTCATGACAGTTTCTGGCTGTTCATCAGGTGGTGCTGATCCTAGCGTTGATAACCTTCGCTCAGATTCTTATACAGCATTTGCATGCTATATGGCTGATGTAATCGAGCATTGGGCACAGGAAGGTGTTATCAACTTCCAGAGCACAACACCAATGAACGAGCCTTACACTAATTACTGGTCAGCATTTAACAACAAGCAGGAAGGCTGCCACTTTGATATAGGAGAGTCTCAGTCCAGAATTCTTGTTGAGCTGAACAAAGAGCTTGAGAAAAAGGGCATTGATATCCTTATCTCAGCTTCTGACGAGACAAGTATCGATACAGCCATTACCTCTTTTAACGCCTTAACAGATGAGGCAAAAGAGGTTGTAGACAGAATTGATGCACATACCTACAGCGGTTCTAACAGAGCAGGACTTAAGGCACTTTCAGAGTCAGCTGGCAAGAACCTCTGGATGAGTGAGGTTGATGGAACCTTCGAAGCAGGCTCAAATGCAGGCGAGATGAAGGCAGGTCTTGGCTTTGCTCAGAGAATCATCACAGACGTTAATGGCATGATGCCATCAGCATGGATCATGTGGGATGCAGTAGATATCCACATCGATTCCAACAACGAATTTGATACAGCAACAAGAGAATCTGTTGAAAAGATGCTCGCAAACGGAGATGGCTTCTGGGGAATCGCAATCGCAGACCACGATACTCAGGAACTTCTTCTTAGCAAAAAATATTACGCATTCGGACAGTTCTCAAGATATATCAGACCTGGTTATGCAATCATCGCATCAGGTGATTCTACAGTAGCAGCCTTCGATCCTAAGGAAGGAAAGGTTGTTGTTGTAGCAGTTAACCCAGCAGGCTCTGATCAGACATGGAAGTTCAATCTCCAGGATTTCTCAGAGATTGGCGATAAGGTTACAGCTATCCGTACAAGCGGAAGCAGAGCAGATGGCGAGAACTGGGCTGATGTTACAGCAAACGATGATATCGTTGTGGACAGAGCTGCCAAGACTGTATCTGCTACTCTTAAGGCAAACTCAATCACAACTTATACTATCGAAGGTGTTGTTTATGACAGTAGCGCTGAGACAGTGGTTGCAGTAGATGAAAAGAATATCTACGCAGTTAAGGGAACACTTCCTGTTCTTCCAGAGACAGTAAGCGTTCAGACAAGCAAGAATAATACAATCAATGCAAACGTAACATGGGATCTTGATGGAGTTGACCTTGCAACAGCAAGCGAAGTAACAGGAACTCTTGATGGATATGGTTACGAAGTAACATTTGCTATCAAGTATGTTGATTCCAACATGGCTTGGTATATCGATTGTAACGACAACGAAGTAGGCCACACATCCTATAAGACAATGGATGCTTATGCAGATCTTTTCAATGAGGTTTCTGATCAGAAGTATGACGGAACCTGGGGAAGACTTGCAGACTATGGCGCATACAACAACTCAGATGATGATCCATGGGCTTATGGCTGGTATGCATATTCCAACCAGAGCATCGATTACACAGTACCTCTTGAGGCTGGTGAGTATACACTTACCTTTGGTTTCAAGGAGTGGTGGAATCAGAACAGACCTATGGCAATCTATGCGGTAACTGATGGTGGAGAAACACTCATTGGTAATACTAATGCCAAGAATGGTAACAATAACTGGAATACACCTTCTTATAGCTTCAGCGTTTCAGAAGCAGAAGATGTAACCTTCTCTGTTAGAAAAAGAAATGGCCCAGATCCAGTTCTTTCATTTATCAGAATCCAGAAGATGCTTAATCTCGATGAGCTCAAGTCTGCAATGGCTAAGGCACAAGGACTTGATACTTCTGATTATTCAGCAGTTAAGCTTTCAAGACTTCGCGGAATTCTTGTGAGAGCACAGAAGGCTATGCTCAGAGCAGCAACAACTCAGGAGGATATAGATCTTTTGACAAAAGAGATTTCTGAATTTGTAGAAAACGGTGGAAACCAGTTCTCAGAAGATGAAATCGCAGCAAACGACTATGTTCTGTACCTTGTGGACGTAGCAAGTAAGGACACAAGCGTTGTTCCTGATGGCTACAACATGGGTCTTTACCAGACAGCTACTGATCAGATCGTTGCTGTTGATGCCGGAACAGGACTTAAATGGGGTGCTACACCTGATGACGAGTATGGAATCAGGGCAAATGGTGGTTCTACAGATGGAACACTTACAGGAACCTATGCTTATATGTCAGATAAGGGCTGGACTTATGTGAAGGGCAAGAGCGGACTTGGCTATACCTTCGAGCTTCCAGACAGAGTAAACAATGAATATCAGGTAACAATCGGTGTTAAGAGTCCATGGAGTTCAAGAGATATCAGCTATGACCTTGAGGGAACATGTGTTGAGTCAGGACTTACACTTGGACAGAGCACACTTGTTGAGAGAACTTACACAGTAGAAGTAACAGATGGCGAGCTTAATCTTTTTGCATATGCTACAAACAGAACAAGCTCATACGTAGATCCACTGCTTAGCTACATCATCATTAAGGCAGTACCAGCTTATACTTACGAGACACTTGTATCAGCTATCAGATACTACCGTGAGCAGATGGAAGGAAAGACCTATGCAGAGAAGTCTCTGAATGTATTTGAAGAGGCAGTAGCTGCAGCTCAGGCGCTTATCGATGAGAAGTCAACAGATGTAGCAGCTATCAAGGCAGCATATAAGAACCTTGAAAAGGCATTTGAGAGCCTTGCGATTCTCTACACCTACACATCAATTACAGGTGTTGAGGGAGCTCCTTTATATGATAACAATGGAATTCTTGTTCAGGCTCATGGCGGACAGATCCAGCAGTTCACAATTGATGGTGTGACCAAGTACTACTGGTATGGTGAGGACAAGACTTATGATTATCAGCCAGTTGTAGGTGTGCATCTTTATACTTCAACAGATCTTTATAACTGGACAGATGAGGGTGTTGCCTTCAGAGCGATCCCAGTATCTGACGAAGAGTACGGCGCATTCAAGGAAGATGGATATGTAGCAGATCTTTCTATTTTTGATGAGGATGAGTATTTCAGCGCTCTTTACAGTGATTACAAGGGACAGCCAGCTACAGATTCTCAGTATGACAGTAAGCTCGAAGAGCTCTACTGGGATATCGCAGCAGACAGGACAGTTATGGAGAGACCTAAGGTTCTCTACAATGACAAGACTGGCAAGTATGTAATGTGGTGGCACTGCGATGGCAATACCAAGAGCAATCCTACAGGATCAAGCTATGGCAAGGCAAAAGCAGGTGTGGCTATTGCAGACAATCCGGCAGGACCATTCAAGTATCTTGGTTCTTACAAGCTCAATTACAGCGAAACAGCTAACCATCAGTGGGATAGCGACGAGGCTGCATGGGGCTCTGTAAGAGATATGAACGTCTTCAAGGATGATGACGGAACAGCTTATGTAATGTACTCATCAGATGGTAACACCAACATGTACATTGCTAAGCTCAATGACGAGTACACTTACCTTGCTAAGGACCAGAAGCACGCTGTTCTTGGCAAAGACTTTACACTTAACTTTGAGAATGCTTCAAGAGAAGCTCCTGCAATGTTCAAGTACAACGGAACCTACTACATGATCACTTCAGGATGTACAGGATGGGATCCAAACCCAGCAAGCTACGCTTATGCAGAAAGTCCTCTTGGACCATGGACAACAGTTAACAACCCATGTACTGATTCTGGAGCAAACACAACATACAGAACTCAGTCAACATGCGTATTCCCTGTAGATGCTGCAGCAGGTAAGTTTATCTACATGGGCGACAGATGGAATTCAGGTGATCTCAGCGAGTCTAGATATGTATGGCTTCCTGTAGAATTCCTTGCAGGTAATAAGATTGCTCTTAGAAGCTATTCAAATTGGACTCTTGATGAACTTGAGAACAAGGGCGTATTTGAGATCAATACTGAGCTTCCTGGGTATGCATATTCAAAAGAAGATCTGGATGAGAAGCTTCCAGCAGAGATAGAGCTTACTCTTTCAGATGGAACCAAGACAACTAAGGCTGTTACATGGAACACAAGAGCAGCAGCATTTGTTGGCGACGTAGAGATCAGCGGAACAATTGCTGATTACAACAGAAGCTTCACACATACTGTAAGCATGATCCCAGAGAAGATGATCTACTTCTATGACAGTGCATCAAGAAATGTTTTGGGCGATGCAGAAGCAAGCTATCTTACAGCAGCCAGAAAGGTTCTTGGCAAGCAGATCAGAAATAAAGCAGCTGATGAAGATTTCTCAGCTACAGGCATTTCTGGTTATAACGGTGTAAGAAGCTCAGAGAATGCTGAAAAGTATGATGTTGGTTTCAAGAATTCAGGTTCTGATATCTGGGGACATGGCTTCTGGGCAGCAGGCAATAAGACTATCGACTATGTATTCACACTTGAAGCTGGTCAGTACACAGTTGCAACTGGATATCAGGAGTGGTGGAACACATCAAGACCTACCAGAATTACTGCCAAGGATATTGATGGCAATGTGCTTGCACAGCACAACTTCACTCTTGGCTCATCAGATAGCGCAAGACTTGAGACACTTAGATTTGAACTTAAAGAGGCTTCTAAGGTTACAGTTAGCGTTGCCAAGACAGGTAACCCAGATCCAGTTCTCAGCTTCATCGCTGTAGTAAGAGATGATCTGGAAAAAGAACCAGAGTCAGAGGGAACAATCGTAAAGAAGTACAGTAGATATTATCTTGTTGATGAAAATGGAAAGAGACTTACCGGCTTCCATACAGTTGATGGCGTAGAGTATTTCTTTGACTACGATACAGAGGCTATGGCAATCAACAAGTGGGTTACAAGAGATGACGGCAGAGTTCGTGCTCTTGGAGATGGAAGACTTGCGCAGGATGAGATAGTTAGAATCTATGGTGCTGACTATTATCTTGGAAAAGATAAACTGCTTGTAACATCAGCAATCTTCGAGTATGACGGAAATATGTATTATGCTAAGGCAGATGGTAAGATTTCTAAGTCAGGCCTTCTCAACATCGGCGACGACTACTACATCTCACTTTCAGATGGAACACTTGCCAGAAACACCAAGCTTGAGAAGTATGGTTCAGAGTACATCATGGGCGATGATTGCAAAGTAATGAAGGGTCTCATAGATTACGATGGACATAGATACTACGGTAAGGACAACGGAAGACTTGCCAAGGATGCAATGTTTACAGTAGGCGGATACACCTACTATGCTAAGAAGGATGGTACTCTTGCAGCCAATGAGACCATCACAAGATATTTCCATAGTTATACATTCGATGAGAATGGAAGACTCATTCCTTAATTGAATTATTAAAAGTTCAGATGAGAAATGGCAAAAGCCCAGGGTGGAATACCACCTTGGGCTTTTAAATTATCTTAAAAAATGCGATAATACGAACTGTAGCATGTATGTGTCTGAATAAATGACAAATTGTTATTAAATATAGCAGTAAATCTAGGAGGCATTGTATGGAGAATAGACCTGTAGGACGTAAGAAAAATGTTGGAACAGGAGGTTCCGGAGTACATAAAAGAGGGGATGGCCTCGGAGGAGGTCCTGTCGGTAGTAGTAACGGCTATTCAAGTGGAAGTACCGGAGACTCTGGAAGTGGTGGAGGAATGAACAGATCAGGCGGAAGAAGCCCTCTGTTTATGATAATCATAGTTCTTTTCCTGCTTCTTGGAGGCGGCGGAGGTCTTACATCACTCCTTGGGGGTAGTGATAGTACAACAACTGATTATGTTTCTACACCTTCAGTTACCACAACTCAGCAGACAACATCACAGTCTGGGCAGTCACAGTCAAGCTTTTCAGATGGCTATGACGGCAGTATGTTATCTCTGTTTGGCTCAATGCTTGGAGGCGGCAATTCATACTCAGGCGGAAGCATGGCTTCTGCAAGCTGGAGTGATACTCCAAACACTGGTAAGCTCAACACCTCTGTAGCAGAGGGCGCAAGAGCTAAGCGCACAACTATTAAAGGAAATGGACAGGATACAATCACAATCTTGGTTTACATGTGTGGTGCTGATCTTGAGAGTAGAGGCGGAATGGCATCCAAGGACCTTCAGGAGATGCTCTCAGCCAAGTTCGATGACAAGATCAACCTGATAGTATACACAGGTGGAGCCAAGCAGTGGCAGAACAACGTTGTTTCAAGCTCTACCAACCAGATATATCAGATCAAAGACGGCAAATTCATCTGCCTCAAGGACAATCTTGGCAGTGCACCAATGACCAAGCCAGAGACTCTTTCAGGCTTTATCAAATGGGGCGCAGCTAATTTCCCTGCAGACAGATATGATCTTATCTTCTGGGATCACGGCGGCGGATCAACAGGTGGATATGGATACGACGAGAAGTTTGCATCAGCAGGAGCTATGTCACTTGCAGGAATCAATACAGCCCTCAAGGATGGCGGAGTTACCTTTGATTTTGTAGGCTTTGACACATGCCTTATGGCAACAGTAGAAAATGCCCTTGTTGTTTCTAACTATGCAGATTACCTTGTTGCATCTGAAGAGACTGAGCCTGGTGTGGGCTGGTACTACACTAACTGGCTTACAGCTCTTGGCAGCAACACTTCTATGGAGACCATAGAGATTGGTAAGAACATCATAGATTCTTTTACCAGCGCATGCGCACAGTCCTGCCCTGGACAGAAGACAACTCTTTCACTGATCGACCTTGCAGAGCTGTCACATACAGTACCTGCGGAGCTTGCTGATTTCTCCAAGGATACAACAGAGATGATCAAGGGCGATGACTACGCAACAATATCTGATGCCCGCAGCAGCACAAGAGAGTTTGCAGCTTCATCCAAGATTGATCAGGTAGACCTTGTAGACTTTGCTAATAGAATTGGAACGGATGAGGCAAAAGAGCTTGCTGAAGCCCTCAAGGGAGCTATCAAGTACAACAAGACAAGCTCGAATATGACAAATGCCTATGGCCTTTCTATCTACTTCCCATATAAGAAGAGCTCAAAAGTAGCCTCTATGGTGGGAACCTACGAGGCCATCGGAATGGATGGAGACTACGCTAAATGTATCCAGAATTTCGCTTCCCTGGAAGTTGCCGGACAGCATGTAATGGGCGGAACTTCAAGTCCTATGCCATCTCTTCTTGGAACACTGGGAAGCTCAGGAAGTTCCTATGCAGGATCAAGCGGAAATGCTTCTGCAGAGGTTATCACACAGCTTCTTACAAGCTTCCTTACAAGTGACTTTAGCAGTATTTCAGGACTTAATGCTTCTAATGGAAGCTTCATTGGTAAGAGCCTGGATGTTGATCAGGCTGCCAACTATATCGCAAGTCATCAGTTTGACCCATCAGCTCTTGTATGGACTACAAATGCTGAGGATTACACATGCATTTCACTTTCAGAAGAGCAGTGGAAGCTGGTTCAGGACCTCAAGCTCAACATGTTCTACGATGACGGCGAAGGCTATGTAGACCTTGGTCTCGATACAACCTTTGAATTTGATGAGGAAGGAAATCTCCTTGCTCCTGAAGATAAGACATGGCTTGCAATTGATAAGCAGAACGTAGCATTCTATGTAATTGATGCTCAGGGCGATGATGACAGCTACGCTATCACTGGCCGCGTTCCTTGCGAAATCAATGGTCAGAGAGCTAACCTCATCCTCGTATTTGATTCAGAGAACGAGGACGGCTATGTAGCTGGTGCTTGCTTTGATTATGTAGAAGGTGAGACAGAGACAATTGCCAAGAACCTTACAGAGATTGAAATCGGTGATACTATCGATTATCTCTGCGATTACTACAACTATGATCAGACTTTCCAGCAGAACTACTACCTTGGAGAGCAGGTCGTTGTAGATAAGCCAATGTCTGAGATGGTTATCGACAACCAGCCTGTAGGCGATGGCAAAGTCATCGAGACTTACTGCTTTACAGATATTTACGGACAGAATTACTGGACACCTAAGTTGGAATATTGATAAATGGAAGAAAAGACAAAAGATTTTTTGGCAGGACGAATCAGAGATCTTGCCACCAGAGCGTACATGAACGGCTTTGTTACCCACACAGATTTCCTGTCGGTATCAGAGCTGGCCATGTTTTATCAGATACTAGCATCGGAGGGCGTATCCTCCAATGTGCACCAGTACTGCGGCGCAAGCTATGTTGTTTATGGCGGTACTGATGATGCTGAGAGAGCAATGGTGTGCTTTCTTCCCGATTACATGGATGAAGAGACATTTCTTTTATCGGAGAAGGCAGACAACACAGTTCTGAAGTGCGTTCATATACAGCCACTTAATAATAAGTTTGCAGATGATCTCAATCACAGAGATTATCTGGGAAGTATCATGAATCTGGGAATTGAGCGTGACCAGATCGGAGATATCCTGGCAGGAGACAAGGAAGCTTACATATTTGCTACTCCTGACATTGCGCAGATGATGGAAAAAGAGCTGATAAGGATCAGACATACATCCGTCAGATGCAGCATTGTAAATGCCGGAGATTGTAACATCGAGCCCAAGTTTGAAGAGATAAGCGGAAGCGTGGCATCAGAGAGAATAGATGCTATCCTTGCTTTTGTATATCACTTATCCAGATCAGAAGCCCAGAAGCTCATAGAAAGCGAGTCAGTGTTCATTGATGGAAGGACTGCTTACAGCGGCGGTTATGATCTTAAGCAGGGCGCGAGAGTTTCTGTAAGAGGTCATGGTAAGTTCATTTATATGGGAACTACCAACACCACCAGAAAAGGACGACTTTTTATTTCTGTAAAATTATTCAAATAAAAACATATATAAAGTTAAGAAGAAAACAGCTTTTCGTGTTAATTCACAGAATGGCTGTTTCTTTTTTGTAACAAAATAGTATTGTTTTAAATGAACGTGTTCGTTATAATTATAACGAACACGTTCATAAAGGATAAAAACTATGCCAAAAATCATTGATAATCTTAGAGAACAAATTCAAATTGAAGCAATGAATCAGATCCTGACAAATGGTTATTCCAAGACTACTATCAGGTCTGTTGCTAACGGCTGTAACATTGCAGTCGGAACTCTCTACAATTATTTCAAGTCCAAGGATGAACTCATAATCTCTTTTATGCTGGAGGACTGGAGAAACTGTGAGAAGAAGATGACATCTATAGAAACTTCTGATCCAGAAGAATTCCTGTGTCAGATTCATTCAGCTCTCAATTCCTTCATTAGAAAGTATGAGTCAGTTTTCAGGGACGAGGATGCACAGAGAGTATTTGCGGATGTTCTTGCGGGGAAACATGTTCAGTTCAGGGCCAGGATTGCACAGATGCTATTTAGGGTGGTAGACGCTTCTGATTATGGCGATAAGGAGTTTTTAGCTGAGCACATTGCAGAGTCCATTATTGGCTGGACCATGGCAGATGTTCCTTTTGATAAGCAGTATTCAATTTTAAAGATGCTAGTGTGACATATTTGATTAGAGGGAAACACAAGAAATCAAGGAGGAAATACAAATGAGCAGCTTTGAGAATTTAAGAGTTGTAGATAACTTCTACCAGACATCACTTTTTTTCCCAATGCCAACAGTACTCATCAGCACTATTTGTGAAGATGGTACAACCAACTTAGGGCCTTATTCACTTATTCAGCCCTACTATGTAGCAGGTAAGGAGTATTATGCAATGCTTCTGAACTGCCGTAATTCATCTAACACAGCGCAGAACATTCTTCGTACAGGTAAATGCGCAATCAACTTTATCGATGATAATCCTAAGAATTTCAAAGAGGCAGTTAAGCTTTCATGGCCTGGAGACAAGCCATCAGAGAAGATGCCTAAGTGTAATTTCAGATTAGAGAAGAGCCTTATCCAGGAAGAGAATCCTGATGATATCAGACCTATGGTAATGACTGATGCTATCGAGGTTATCGAGTGTACCTGGATGAGAGAGCTTGACGGAGCAGATGCAGATCAGCCAGGACAGCTCGAGGGCTATGAAGGACCATACCATGATTTCAATGGTATCACCAGCAAATTTGGTGCTCACTTCATCCTCAGAATCGACAAGATTCTCATGAAGAAGAAATATTCTGATGCCATCATCAACGGCGTAAGAGCTAAGGATTTCCCACCTCTTCCAGTTGATTACGGCTACAGAGACAGTAAGAACTTCTGGTTCCACAGAAAGAGACACATGAGATTTGAGCTCCTTCAGATGAGACAGGCATCACTTCAGTCAGTTCGTTATGCAGCAGACAGAATTGATGACAAGATCAAATTTACAGATGATGCGCTCAAACTTATGCTCAATGTTCCTAGAGTTTTCCTTCCAGCAGCGCTCAAGGGGTGCGTTGAATGGGCAAGAGAGAACAACGTTGAACTGATCACTGAGGAGCATATGAAGATCATCAACGATAAGAGAGCACAGGAAAAGAAAAAGAAATAAGTCTTTTAGAGAAGAAAAGTATTAAAAGGAGGGAGTAGACCGGGGATAAGAATAGGTCTACGGGGTATTAATGAAAGTTGTATTAGCAGGCGCTTTTGGTAATCTTGGCGCAGATATTTTTAGAGCTCTTGTTAAGGAGGGCCATGAAGTAGTAGCCCTTGATATGATGTCAAGAGATCTTGGAATCGATGAGAAGGCATATACATTCAAGAAGGTGGATGTTACTAAGCCTGAGACACTTAAGGGAACATGTGATGGTGCTGATGTTGTTATCACAACAGTTGGTCTTACAAAGGGATCAGCAACAGTATCCAACTATGACATCGATTATCAGGGAAACCTTAATATTCTGAACGAGGCTAAGGCAGCAGGGGTTAAGAGATTTACATACATCTCAGTTATAAAGGCTGACAAGGCACCTAAGGTTCCTATGCTTCATGCTAAATATCTTTTTGAGGAAGAACTTAAGAAGAGCGGACTTACATATGTAATCCACCGCCCAACTGGTTACTTCTACGATATCGTCAAGGTATTCAGACCAATGATTGAAAAAGGAGAGGTTACACTCCTTGGCGATAAGCCAGTTCATGCTAATGTTATTTCTACAGAGGATTTCGGAGAATTCATCGTTAAGAGCATGCTTGATGACAACAAGTGCTATAACGTTGGTGGCAAAGAGACTTACTCCTATGAAGAAATCGCCAATATGTGCTTCGAAGCAGCAGGTAAGACTCCAGTGATTAAAAGAGCTCCAGCATGGCTTTTTGATGTACTTGCTTTTGTTAATAAGCTCAAAAAGAATGGCAAAGAGGCTATTCTCAGATTCTCAAAGTGGACTCTTACTGAAGAAATGGTAGGAGATACAGTTTATGGAGACATGAGTTTTAAGCAATATATCAAAGAAAGCTTTGCAAAATAAAAAATATAGATAGGAGACTAGAAATGTTACATTGGAACTATTTACTTATCATCTGCATCGTATGTCTTATTCTGTGCGCAGTAGGTTTCTACAAGTATGTATACTTCATGTCAATCGGATATGGCTTTGCTGTAGCAGGGGGCGGTGTTTGCGC
>NZ_JAFRGN010000072.1 GCF_017433805.1 Butyrivibrio sp.
GATAAAAGCTATTTTGGGTGAAACGGCCATGAAGAAGCCTGTACCATCCAAGACAAAGAATGATGCGGATTTTAAGGTTTACGAGAACAAAAGTATCCCATTCAGATTGATTGACACTGTTGGCATTGAACCAGGCGTTTTTAAAGAGCGCAAGGCTGTCAGTGCTCTTAGAAAATGGTCTGGAGATACTATCAAAGCTGGAAAAGATAACCAGATCAGCGTTATATGGTTCTGTCTGGACAGACTTACAGCCAAGCTTTTTCCTAAGACTATCGAGGCCTTCATGGACTCTGTAAGTGTGTGGAAAAATGTGCCTATAGTTGTGGTAATCACCCAATCCTACACAGCAGATGATGTTAATGAAACAGAGGCAATCGTAGAGAAAGCCTTTTTATCCAAGAAAAAATATGCCACAAGACTTGTAGATGTTGTCTCCGTTGTTGCTAAGCCCAAGACCGCTGAGGAAGGCGAGCTGATAGTTCCTATGGGAATCACAGAGCTTATCGAGCTTACGAACGGTCTTTTACCAGAGGGCCTTCAGGCCGCTGAGAAGGACATTGCTCGTTATAACCTCACTAGGAAAAGAGCTATGTCCCATGCAGTTGTCAGCGTAGCAACACTTACCGGAATTACGGTAGGAAGTGTAGCATCTCCGGTAGTAGATGTAATGCTTTTAAAGCCTACTGAATCTCTTGAGATCGAATCCATTTTCAAAATATGGGGTATCAAGAAGACCAAGAAGGCCAAAGAAATGCTAAAGCTCATGGTTGATATTGGAACGGTGAGCATTACAGGCAAGATGATAGCCTCGACTCTTAAGGTTATTCCTGGCGTTAACATCGGTGCAGCAGTAGTAAACGGCTTTGTCTCCGGTGCCATAGTATTTGCGCTTGGTGAAGCTTCTGCCTTTGTTTTCGAGCAGATTTATTCCGGCAAGAAAACACTTGATGATCTTGACTGGGTAAAAGACGTACTGGATGAAAAGCTCACAAGCTCAGCACTTGATAAGGTAACATCAACAGTAGCTGATGTTTCCAAGAACGCAGATAAAAAAGAAATCCTGAACATGGTAGTAAGTGCATTTGGCAAAAAAGCACTAGCTTAAAAGACCACTTCGAGTGTAGATATAAGAAAAACCTCAGATAAAATCTGAGGTTTTGGGCATAAAAAGAGCGATAGACGGGGCTCGAACCCGCGGTCTCCACCTTGGCAAGGTGGCGCTTTACCAACTAAGCTACTATCGCATAAATTATCGTATTCATTTGTTTTGGTGCGACAACAAAATTGATTTTAGACTAAATGTGTTGTGTTGTCAACATATTTGGTCTAAAATTTTGATGCTAGTTTTTTAGTATAGAAATTATTGGAGATTGATTGAATGGGAAATACAAAAATCGCAGTCGCAGACGCAAGAGTAATACTGAGAAAAGGCCAGGGCAGAGAGTTTAAGGCTGGCGGCCTTTGGATATATGACAACGAGATAGATAAGGTGGAGGGCAAGTTTGAAAACGGAGACGTCATAGAGGTCCTTGATTTTGACGGATTCTTTTTGGGCTATGGCTTTATAAATGAGAAATCCAAGATCAGAGTTCGCATGATGTCCAGAAAAAAGGATCATCCAGTAACTGAAGAGCTGATCGAGAGAAGAGTAAGAGATGCCTGGGAGTACAGAAAATCTGTAATGGCAGATTATATTGATGAGTATAAAACCAATTACACTCAGCTCTCCTGCAGATTTATCTTTGGTGAGGCAGATTTCCTTCCAGGAATCACAATCGATAAATTCGCTGATGTCCTTGTTATCGAGTCGCTTGCACTTGGCACAGATCGTATGAAGGACATCATCCTTGATAAATGTAAGAAAGTTCTCGCTGAGGATGGTGTTCAGCTTAAGGGAATCTATGAGAGAAGTGATGCCAAGGTTCGTGAGCTCGAAGGCCTTGAGCGTACAAAGGGCTTTATCGGCGCTGAATTTGATACCAAGGTTCTCATCGAAGAGAACGGCGTTAAGTATTATGTAGATGTGGAAAACGGCCAGAAGACAGGCTTTTTCCTTGACCAGAAGTTTAACAGACAGTCCATCAGAGGACTTTGTAAGGGTAAAAAAGTATTAGACTGCTTTACCCACACAGGCTCTTTTGCCCTGAATGCAGCAGCTGGCGGCGCTTCATCAGTTCTTGGAGTAGATGCATCAGACCTTGGCTGCAAGCAGGCTGAGGAAAATGCAGCACTTAACGGGCTTGAGAAGATCGCAAGCTTCCAGTGCGCAGATGTATTTGAGCTTCTTCCTGACCTTGAGAAAAAGGGAGAGAAGTTCGATGTTGTAATCCTTGATCCTCCAGCATTTACCAAGTCCAGAGCTTCTATTAAGAAGGCTGCTACTGGTTATAAAGAGATCAACATGCGCGGAATGAAGCTGGTTAAGGACGGAGGCTACCTCGCAACCTGTTCATGCTCACATTTCATGGATGAGGAGCTATTCCTTAAGACAATAGCAGACGCAGCAAGGGATGCACACAAGAGACTTCGTCAGGTTGAGTTCAGACAGCAGGCTGCAGATCATCCTATCCTTTGGGGAGGCGCAGCGTCCTACTATTTGAAATTCGTGATTTTTCAGGTGTGCGACGAAATTTAATCAACAGTTAATATGTTTATTGTTTCTTAATTTGCATACTATTATGCGCGGAATTACAATCATAGTATGAAGACTGAAAATGGACAACCTATGACGCGCGATAGGACATACAAGAGATTAAGTGAGGCTGAGTTTATTACCAAGAGGCAGTTTTTGATTATTATTGTCTGGCTTTTGGCGACACATTTGGCCTTTGAAGTTATGTACCTATGGCTGGGGTGTTTGCCGATGATCATCGTTAATATCGGCAGTATTCTGGTATATGTGCTGTGCATAATCCTTGGACTAAAAGGTGTTTCTCTTACAGTAATCTGGATAATTGTTACTGAAGTATATCTCCATGTTATTTTTTCCTCGATTTTCATGGGACTGGATTGTGGATACCAGCTATGGCTCTTTGGATCATTATCCAGTGTGTATTTCCCGTTTTTTCTGCCGGGACTTTCAGGACTTCAAAAGAAACAGATTGTCTTTTTCAGCGGCGTTGTAATTGCTACGTTCTTGGTACTTACAGCGCTTGATGATCTGGGACTTCTTTCGGCCAGGTATAATGCTCCGCCAGAGGTGGCACGTGCGCTGTACTATTTTAATGGAGCGCTTGGATTTTCTGCCATCATCATATATGCATCCATTTTTAACAAAAGAATGATGGACAAGAACCATGAACTTCAGATGGCTGCAAATCATGATTTTTTGACTGGTATTTTCAACAGGCAGAGATTGCAGAGAATTATTGATGCAGAGATTGAAAGAGAACAGGATCTTCCAGAGAACCATTTAAATGTAGCCATGGTAGACATAGACTTTTTCAAGAAGATCAATGACACGCATGGTCATGAAGTTGGAGATATAGCTTTAATAGAGCTGGCGAATATTTTTACTAGCTATGAAGGTTCAGGACTTTTATATGGTAGATGGGGCGGAGAAGAATTTCTGCTCATAGCACCAGAAAATATGTCGTATAACGAGTTTGGCAAGCTGCTGGAAAAAATCAGGCAGCAGGTTGAAGACAATGAGTTTATGGCTGGAGACAAGACCATTAAATATACTATTTCAATTGGTGCTTCGTCCTATAAAAAGGGCATGTCATCTGAGCAGCTTATTGATGCAGCTGATGACAGATTGTATCACGCCAAGGAAACTGGAAGAAACAAAGTAGTTTACTAAAAAATACATTGTATACAAGATAAGATGGTGTTAGAATCGTGGGTATGAGGTCAAGGACGACCTCATACCTTTTTGCATTAATCAGCAGAATAGGAAACTTTGTATATAGGAGATGATAGAAATGGCAGGATTAACAGATTACGATTTACTTACTAAACAGCTTAACTCACTGGCAGATGATGAGAATTTTTTTATGCCGGTGTTATCTAATGCTTCAGCTCTTTTATATGAGAATTTAGAGGATATCAACTGGGCAGGCTTCTACCTGATGGATAAAGGCTCTCTTATGCTGGGACCATTCCAGGGTAAGGTTGCATGTATCAGAATTCCTCTCGGTAAGGGTGTTTGCGGAACAGCAGCTAAAGAGGACAGGACTCAGCTTGTAGCTAATGTTCATGAGTTTTCAGGCCACATTGCCTGCGACGCTGCATCTAACTCAGAGATTGTTATTCCTATGCACTGCAATGGCAAGGTTATAGGCGTTCTTGATATAGACAGCACAAGCTTTGACAGATTCAAATTTGAGGATCAGGTTGGTCTTGAGAAATTCGTTAAGGCCATTGAGGAAAAGACAGATTTCTGCAGATTTAACGGACTTCGTGAGGAACAGTTCAAGGAGCAGTAAATAATTATAGAAAGAGAAGATTAGAGATGGCTGGAAAGATTTCTTTTTCAAGTGATTATACCAAAGGAGCGCATCCAAGGATTTTGGAGCGTCTTAGTGAAACTAATTTCGAACAGTTAGATGGTTATGGTACTGATGGTTACTGCAAGAGCGCAGCTGATAAGATCAGATCAGCCTGCGCTGCACCTGAAGCAGATGTATTCTTCCTTGTTGGCGGAACACAGACCAATCAGACAATCATAGATATGCTGCTTAAGCCCTACGAGGGAGTTGTGGCAGCTCAGACTGGACATGTGGCAGCTCATGAGGCTGGTGCGATTGAGTTTTCAGGGCACAAGGTTCTGACTCTTCCAAGCTTTACAGAGGCTGGAAATACAGAAGGTGATGGCGCTGTTTATTCTGATCAGGTTGGCAAGATAAAGGCTGAGGATCTCAAAAAGCTCCTTGCTGATTTCTATGCTGATGACAACCACGAGCACATGGTATTCCCTGGTGCTGTGTATATTTCACATCCAACAGAGTATGGAACACTTTATTCCAAGGCTGAGCTTGAGGAGCTTTCAGGAATCTGCAAGGAATATGAGATTCCTCTTTTCCTTGATGGAGCAAGACTTGGCTATGGACTTATGAGCCGTAGAACTGATGTGACACTTCAGGATATCGCAAGACTTGTTGATGTATTCTACATCGGCGGAACCAAGGTTGGTGCGCTGTTTGGAGAAGCAGTTGTATTTCCTCACAAGGTTCCAACTAAGCACCCAGTACCAATCATCAAGCAGCATGGAGCACTTCTTGCTAAGGGATGGCTCCTGGGACTTATGTTTGATACGCTCTTTACTGACAATCTCTATATGGATATCAGTAAGAATGCCATTGATATGGCTGAAGAGCTCCGCAAGGGACTTGTGGAGAAGGGCTATAAGCTTTATATTGATTCTCCAACCAATCAGCAGTTCATTGTCATGGAGGATGATAGGTTAAAAGAGCTATCTGAGCACGTACGATACGGCTTCTGGGAGAAGCTTGACGATAGCCACACGGTAATTCGTCTCGCAACCGACTGGGCCACAACCCAGGAAGATATCGCAGAACTGATGAAGTACTTATAAGATGACATAGTCCGAAAATATTTGTTTTCGTCTGCGTCGTGATTTTCAATAATAAAAATAGGAGATATATCTTTCCTGGGGCAAAACTCGGCGCGAAGCGCCTCAGACATGTTGCCCCATAACGGAAAGCTATACCCCTATTTTTTTATTATGAAAATCATCTCCTCGTCCGAGAACTGCATATTTTCGGACTAATGTCATATATATAGATACTTCATTCAGTTCACATATGTTATTGCTTGTTCTTGGAATAAGCAAGTTGGTCAAGTTTAATATTGAGTTTTTATTGGTACGGTTCTTATATTTACAAGTTTTATATTCTCGCAGAATTCTTGATGGATATCTTCAATACCTTCAGCGGGTTCTTCCATCTCTATATCTTTGAATTCCACATTTTTAATCTCATATCCAGGAACATCGAATCCACAGAGCAAAATTGATGGGCAGTCGTGCCATTCGTTGTGACCGGCGTTGTTGTCGAGGTAGCGGCCGAGGAGGTGCATACGCTCGAAACGGCAGTCACCGAGCTGTGGTGGAACCTTGGAGCCTTCGCCGTCGTCGTTATAGCCAACGGAGTGCATCTGAATGTGAGAGGCAGTGATATCGCGGACAAGAATATTTCTCACATATCCGCCACGCTTCTTGGTGGCCTTTATCTCGATTCCTGACCAGGTTGGGCCCATCTCGCAGTCCCAGAGACGGACGTCTTCTACGCCGCCTGACATTTCACTTCCGATGCAAAGACCGTGTCCAAAGTGAGTAATGCTGTCAAATACTCTGATGTGCTTGGTAGGTCTGTTGATTACGTTACCCTCAGGGTTTTTGCCTGATTTAATGGCAACGGAATCATCCTCTGTGTAGAAATCGCAGGCATAGAGTGTTGAATTGGTTGATGAGTCGGGATCCCAACCATCACCATTCCAGATTCCCTCGGATTTGATGGTGCAGTGGTCAGTTACAATCTGATCTGAATACACAAAATGGATGTTCCATGAAGGAGCATAGCCTAGTGTAAGGCCATGAATCCAGATATTACGACAGTTACTCATGTTGATAAGTCTGCCCCTGAAGCGAAATGCGATTGTTTCAGGTTTCTCATAATCTTTTATCTTATCTCCAAGAGATGCAATGTATTCTTTGAGTCTTTCTCCCTCTATCTTGGCAATAGCCTTGGCAAGAGGAAAGCCTCCGCCCATGATAGAGCCTCTTCCGCGGATAATAACATTCTCGCAGTTGTAGCCGGCGTTATGATCAAGCTCGCCCAGATTCAGAAGGCTCCTGTAGCATTCCATCTCATAACCCTCAAAGCGGCTATGAATCTTGGGGAGGTAATCCACAGGATCCTCTGTTCCCTGTAAAAGAGCTCCCTCCTCCAGATAGATTTCAGTGCCGGAGTGGACGTTAAGGGCTCCAGTTAAGTAGGTTCCAGCAGGGAAGTACACGATAGACTTGTCATCGCAGGCATCAAGCGCATCCTGAAGTGCTACAGTGTTGAGAGTTTCTCCATCACCTATAGCATTGTAGGGAGCTTTGGTTACGTCGATATGTCTTTTGACAGGATTGGTATGAACTGAAAGCTTGCCAAGACTTATAGGCGCAGAGCCTTTAGCGTGACCTTCGGGATATTTGATCATTATCTCAACATCTATCTCAGAATCTGGCGCCAGGTCAGTGAGAGAAATGTGAGTCTTGTCTATTTCTTTATACAAAGAGCCGTTGATAAGAAACTGGTAAGTGGCGCTAAGATCAGCATCCAGTGGCATATCCCAGAAAATCTCAGCCTCTGTATCAGTTGCCCGGTAGTCCAAAAGAAAATCAAAATTCATCATGCAGATTGCCTCCAATTAGTGAGTAACAGGTTATTGAAGTCTCAGATACTTATAATGAAATCATACAGTCATAGAGTTTTTGTATCTAATATAAAACTACCCAAAATCATGCATATTCAACTAAGATATGAATTAACTGACTATCATCAAAATTGTGTCAGATACAGTGCTAAAATTCATTAAAAATCTAACACTTTTCCTGTAGAGTGATTATAATAATATTGTATCGCAAATTTGTTGTCGAAAATGGGGTGACAACAGATAAATAGGGATGCATAGACATCTCAAATAATCAAATATCAGGAGGCGTGGTATGAAGAAGTATGTAGCAGAATGTATTGGAACAGCAACACTTGTAGTTCTCGGCTGTGGAACAGCTATGCTGGTTGGATGTGACGCAGCAAGCGGATCAGGATATCTTTTGACAGCGCTTGCATTTGGTCTCACTATCGTGGCTATGGCTTATTCCATTGGAAACATCTCAGGTTGTCACATTAACCCAGCAGTTTCTCTCGGAGTTCTGCTAAGTGGCGGAATGGAAGTTAGTGAATTTGTTGCTTATGTTATATCTCAGTGCCTCGGCGCTTTTGCTGGTGCTGGAATCCTTGCACTTATCTTTAATCTTGGCGGAGTAGAGGATAAGACAGGTGGCTTTGGCTCTAACGGCCTTGCAGGCGTAGGCGGAAATCCAGTTGCAGGACTTATCGTTGAGATCGTTCTCACATTTATCTTTGTTATCGCAATTCTTGGTGTTACATCCAAGAAGGCAAGTCATGGCTCTTTTGGCGGACTTGTAATCGGCCTTACACTTGTAGTAGTTCATATTCTTGGCATTGGACTTACAGGAACATCAGTTAACCCAGCTAGAAGCTTTGGACCAGCTCTTGTTGCTGCATTCACAGGCAACTCAGCTCCTATAGCAGCTCTTTGGGTATTCATCGTTGGACCACTTGTAGGTGCAGCTCTTGCAGCATTTGTTTACAAGGCACTTGAGGACTGATAAATAGTAGTAGATATTGTAGACTCGTTAATCCCTGGCCACTAGATATGGTCAGGGATTTTTTTCTTGCATAATGTATATATTAATAGTATTATGTGAACGTTAATATATTAAAAGCTGTGACGAAGACAGTAGGTAGTACGCGAAGCCTTCAGAGAGCCGACGGTTGGTGCAAGTCGGTGCAAGTAGCATCTATTCGAAAATCACTTCTGAGCTGCAGAATCGAAACGTTATTCAGTAGATTTTTGCCGTGATTCCTGGCGTTAACGGGAAGCGTATTCAACTGAAGCGACTAGCTTTGGCGCGTATGTGTAAACAGGTGGTATAACGAGATATGATTAATCGGCCTCGTCCTTTTTACAGGGACGAGGTCTTTTTGTATTAAGAAAGGAGCTCAAAATGTATAACAAAGTCGAAACTGACATGAACTTTGTCGGCAGAGAAAAGAAGATTGAAGAATTCTGGAAAAAAGAAGACATCTTCCAGAAGAGTGTTGATACCCGCAGCAAGGGTGACATGTATATGTTCTATGATGGCCCTCCAACAGCTAATGGTAAGCCACACATTGGACACGTGCTCACACGTGCTATCAAGGATATGATTCCTAGATACCGTACAATGAAGGGATATACTGTTCCTCGTAAGGCTGGTTGGGACACACATGGTCTTCCAGTTGAGCTCGAAGTTGAGAAGATGCTTGGTCTCGATGGCAAAGAGCAGATCGAAGAGTATGGTATGGAGCCTTTCATCAAGAAGTGTAAGGAATCCGTATGGAAGTATAAGGGAATGTGGGAAGACTTCTCAGGCACAGTTGGATTCTGGGCTGATATGGAGCACCCATACATCACATACGATGACAATTTCATCGAGTCAGAGTGGTGGGCTCTTAACGAGATCTGGAAGAAGGGCCTTCTTTACAAGGGCTTCAAGGTAGTACCTTACTGCCCACGTTGTGGAACACCTCTTTCATCACACGAGGTAGCTCAGGGCTACAAGACTCTTAAAGAGCGTTCTGCAGTAGTTCGTTTCAAGGTAGTAGGTGAGGATGCATATTTCCTTGCTTGGACAACAACACCTTGGACACTTCCTTCAAACATCGGTCTTTGCGTTAACCCAGATGAGAAGTACATCAAGGTTAAGGCAGCAGATGGCTATACATATTATCTTGCAGCTGCACTTGCTGACAACGTTCTTGGATCACTTGCCAAGGAAGAAGGTCAGAGTGCATACGAAGTACTTGAGACTTATGTAGGTACAGATCTTGAGCACAAAGAGTACGAGCCACTTTACCAGTGCGCAGCTGACGAGGCTGAGAAGCAGCACAAGAAGTGCTTCTTTATCTACTGTGATTCATATGTAACTATGACAGATGGTACAGGTATCGTACATATCGCTCCTGCATTCGGTGAAGACGACGCAAGAGTTGGACGTAAGTATGATGCTCCACTTGTACAGATGGTAGATTCAGAAGGTAAGCTTAAGCCTGAGACTCCTTTTGCTGGCATGAGATGTAAGCCAACTCAGAAGGAAATGGATGAGGGTGCAATCAGTGCAGATCCAGAGGTACTCAAGGATCTTGATAAGAGAGGACTTCTCTTCAGCGCACCTAAGATGGAGCATGATTATCCACACTGCTGGAGATGTTCAACTCCTCTTATCTACTACGCTCGTTCTTCATGGTTTATCAAGGTTACAGAGGTTAAGGAAGACCTTATCCGCAACAATAAAGAGATCAACTGGGTTCCAGAGTCAATCGGTAAGGGACGTTTCGGTGACTGGCTTGAGAACATTCAGGACTGGGGTATCTCACGTGACAGATATTGGGGAACTCCTCTTAATATCTGGGAGTGTGATGACTGTGGTCACCAGCTCTCTGTAGGATCAAGAAAAGAGCTTGCTGAGCTTTCAGGAGATCCTAGCGCAGAGACATGCGAGCTTCACAGACCTTATATCGATCAGTTCGAAATCACATGTCCTAAGTGCGGCAAGAAGATGCACAGGGTTAAAGAGGTTATCGACTGCTGGTTCGATTCAGGTGCTATGCCATTCGCTCAGCTCCACTACCCATTTGAGAACAAGGAGCTCTTCGAGAAGCAGTTCCCTGCAGAGTTCATCTCTGAGGCTGTAGACCAGACAAGAGGATGGTTCTACTCACTTCACGCAGAGGCAACACTTCTTTTCAATAAGCCTGCATTTAAAAATGTTATAGTACTCGGCCTTGTGCAGGATGAGAACGGACAGAAGATGAGTAAGTCTAAGGGCAACGCTGTTGATCCTTTCGACGCTCTTGAGAAATACGGCGCAGACGCTATCAGATGGTACTTCTACACTAACTCAGCACCATGGCTTCCTAGCAGATTCTCTGGTGATGCAGTTATGGAAGGACAGCGTAAGTTCCTTGGTACACTTTGGAACACATATGCGTTCTTTACACTTTATGCTAATATCGATGGATTTGATGCTGCTAACTATAAGCTTGAGACAGATAAGCTTACAGTAATGGATAAGTGGCTTCTCTCCAAGCTCAACAGCTGCGTTAAGGCTGTTGATGAGAACCTTAACAATTACAGAATTCCTGAGGCTGGTAAGGCCCTGGATAACTTTGTTGACGAGATGTCTAACTGGTATGTACGTAGATCTCGTGAGAGATTCTGGGCTAAGGGAATGGAGCAGGATAAGATCTCTGCTTACATGACACTTTATACAGCACTTGTTACTGTATGTAAGGCAGCAGCTCCTATGGTTCCATTCATGACAGAGGAAATCTACCAGAACCTCGTTCGCAATAGCTTCAAGGATGCTCCAGAGTCAATTCACCTCTGCGACTTCCCAACTGTTGATGAGAGCATGATCGATCCTCAGCTTGAGAAAGATATGGAAGAAGTTCTTGATATCGTAGTACTCGGCCGTGCTGCAAGAAACGCAGCAAACATCAAGAACCGTCAGCCTATCGGACAGATGTATGTTAAGGCAGAGCAGACTGTTGGTGAGTTCTACACAGACATCATCAGAGAAGAGCTCAATGTCAAGAATGTTGCATTCACAGATGACGTTCGCGACTTTACAAGCTATACATTCAAGCCACAGCTCAAGACTCTCGGACCTAAGTATGGTAAGAACATCGGAGCAATCAAGGGATACCTTGAGACTCTTGATGGAAATGCTACTATGGACGAGCTCAATACAAACGGCGTGATCAAGTTCAATGTTAACGACGTTGATGTAGAGCTTGTTAAGGAAGACCTCCTTATCGAGATGGCTCAGAAGGAAGGCTTCGTATCACAGGAGAACTGGGGAATCACAGTTGTTCTTGATACTAACCTCTCAGAAGAGCTCGTAAGAGAAGGCTTTGTACTTGAGGTTATCAGTAAGGTTCAGACAATGCGTAAGGATTCCGGATTCGAAGTTATGGATCACATCAAGGTTTCTCTTAACGGCAATGACAAGCTTGCTGAGATCGTTAAGGCTAACTCAGACAGCATCTCAACTAAAGTTCTTGCTAACGAGATCGTATATGGTTCAGATGTAGCAAATGCTAAAGAGTGGGATATCAACGGCGAGAAGGTTACAATCGGCGTTGAGAAGGTATGATAATAATATAAGTTACCAAGAAATTCCAGGAAGAATAGTCTTCCTGGAATTTTTTTTGCATAAAAATACTAATTCAAAATTAAATTGTGTCGATATAGATAATGACTGAATTATTATTTCATTTTCAAAACCAGGAAAAAGGGTATCGGCAATGGTAGTACAGCATAATCTTTCATCTATGAATGCAAATAGGCAGCTTGGTATCACAGTTGGTAATCAGGCAAAGTCCTCAGAAAAGCTTTCATCAGGCTATAAGATTAACCGTGCGGCAGATGATGCAGCAGGGCTTGCTATCAGTGAGAAAATGAGAAGGCAGATCAGGGGCCTTACTCAAGCTTCTCTTAATGCTCAGGATGGAGTATCACTAGTTCAGGTTGCTGATGGTGCCATGGCAGAAGTACATGACATGATGCAAAGAGGTAACGAACTTGCAGTTAAGGCAGCTAATGATACTCTTACACCAGAAGACAGAGAGTATATCCAGTCAGAAATCGATTCGATCATAGAAGAGATCGATGCCATAAATGGAAAGACTACATTTAATGAAAAGTACGTACTTAAAGGCTCATCCACTGGAGGAGCTGATTTTGGCGTGCAGATTCAAAAAGGTACCAAGCTTCCAGCATGGGTAGGAACAGAAGGAACAGATGGAAAGTACATGAATGGTTCTTATTCTGATGGAACAACAAACTATCCAGTAGCAACCAGGCTTGATTTCAGCTCTTTTGACGGTTCAGATGCCAAGAAGGATGAGCTTGACGGAACAGGCTTTTATTTCACTTGTAAGACTTGTGACAATCACTACAGTATTCAGTTCGTAAATGGCCCCGTATCGGGTTCGCAGCCAGAAACGAGCGGACAGCACTTCATCTATTCTGTAGATATCAGTGGTGCTACAAGTGCCGATGACATTATAAATTCTATTATTACTGCGACAGGTGGAAAACCTAATAATCATTACACGCAGCTTGCTAATGAAAATAATGGAAAGTTGGTAATATACGACAATAGAACCTCTGTACATCCAGGTGGTAGTTCAGGATACTTTGGAAAAGGCGTAGCCAAGCAGTCTTCACAGGCTCAGGATGCAGAAGCAGATATTATTCTTCAGGTTGGTTCAGAGACCGAAAGCCCTAACCAGATCAAGCTTGAGATGCCATATATCAGCAGCAAGACCTGCATGGTAGAGGATGTTTCTGTTCTGTCACATAGAGAGGCACTTGATGCCATCGAAAGCTTTAAGAATGGCCTTACATTCATCAGTACCGAGCGAAGCCGTATGGGTGCTTACCAGAACAGACTTGAGCATACCATCAAGAACCTGGATAACGTTGTAGAGAATACTCAGGCAGCAGAATCCAGAGTAAGAGATACTGATATGGCTTCAGAGATGGTCAAGTATTCTAATAATAATATTCTGGCACAGGCCGGACAGTCTATGCTGGCTCAGGCAAACCAGACAAATCAAGGCGTTCTGACACTTCTCCAGTAAGTTCTAAGCGCATAACAAATGAATATCGGTAAAATAATTAATTCATATTTAATAAAAACATGTACGAATATGCGGTAAAATATATACGTACATGTTTTTTAAGTGTCGATTTTACTATACAGAAAGCGGGTTTTTGCTATAATGATAAGAAAAATACGTGCATTGGAGGAGACATTATGAAGAAAAAGCAGTTATCTTTTGACAAAGACTTATTCAAACGAAGTGTTCTGTACAATGTTAAAACTCTCTATCGTAAGACGATGGAAGAGGCTACTCCTCAAGAAATCTACCAGGCAGCAGCATATGCTATCAAGGATGCAATTGTTGACCACTGGATGACAACACAGAAGGCAGCAGCCGAGCAGGATCCTAAGATTGTTTATTACATGTCCATGGAATTCCTGATGGGTAGAGCTTTTGGTAATAACCTCATTAACCTTCAGGCCTACAAGCCTGTAAAAGAGGCTTTGGATGAGCTCGGAATCGATGTAAACCTGGTGGAAGATCAGGAACCGGACCCAGCTCTTGGTAATGGTGGTCTTGGAAGACTTGCAGCGTGCTTTCTTGATTCCCTTGCTACACTTGGATACATGGCTTATGGCTGTGGTATCCGCTATAAATACGGTATGTTCCGCCAGAAGATCGAGGATGGATATCAGAGAGAAGTTCCTGATACCTGGCTTGAGAACGGTAATCCTTTCGAGCTCAGAAGAAACGAGCTTGCAAAAGAGGTTAAGTTCGGCGGATATGTAAATATGTATACTGACGAATATGGCAGAACTATATTCAAGCAGGAAGGCTATCAGGTAGTTAGAGCCGTTCCTTATGATCTGCCAGTTATCGGATATGGCAATGGCGTCGTTGATACTCTTAGAATCTGGGATGCTGAGCCAATCCAGTGCTTCCAACTTGACTCTTTTGACAAGGGCGATTATCAGAAGGCTGTTGAGCAGGAGAACCTTGCCAGCCAGCTCTGTGAAGTCCTTTATCCTAACGATAATCACATTGCAGGTAAAGAGCTGAGACTTAAACAGCAGTATTTCTTTATCTCTGCATCTGTTCAGACTGCTGTTCAAAGATACCTCAGAAACCACGACGACATTAAGAGACTCTATGAAAAGACTGTATTCCAGTTGAATGATACTCATCCAACTGTTGCAGTTGCAGAGCTTATGCGTATTCTCATGGATGACTATTATCTTTCATGGGATGATGCCTGGGATGTAACAACCAAAACTTGCTGTTATACTAACCACACCATCATGGCAGAGGCTCTTGAGAAGTGGCCGGTAGATCTTTTCCAGAGACTTCTTCCTAGAATCTATCAGATCGTTGATGAGATCAACAGAAGATTTGTGGATCAGATCATGCGCACCTACTCAGGTTCTGCAGGCATTGACGTGCAGGCCAAGATTCGCAGCATGGCTATCCTCTATGATAATCAGGTCAAGATGGCACATCTGGCTATCGTTGGCGGTCACTCAGTAAACGGTGTTGCCAAGCTTCACACAGAAATCCTCAAGCAGCGTGAGCTCAAGGATTTCTATGAGATGATGCCTGAGAAGTTCAACAACAAGACAAATGGTATCACTCAGAGAAGATTCCTCATGCATGCTAATCCACTTCTGGCTGACTGGGTAACAGAGAAGATTGGCGATGAGTGGATAACTGATCTGTCTCAGATGGATAAGTTAAAAGACTTTGTGAATGACAAAAAGGCTCAGGCTGAGTTCATGGACATCAAGTTCAAGAATAAACAGAGACTTGCTGAGTATATCCTTGAGCACAACGGCGTTAAGGTTGATCCTAAGTCAATCTTTGACGTTCAGGTTAAGAGACTTCACGAGTACAAGCGTCAGCTCCTCAACATCCTGACTGTTATGTACAGATATCACGATATCAAGTCCCATCCAAGCAAGGACTTCTATCCTAAGACATACATCTTCGGTGCCAAGGCAGCAGCCGGATACCTCACAGCTAAGCTTACGATCAAGCTTATCAACTCAGTTGCTGAGGTTATCAACAACGATCCTGATATCAAGGGCAAGATCAAGGTTGTATTTATCGAGGATTACAGAGTATCCAATGCTGAGCTTATCTTCGCAGCTGCAGATGTTTCAGAGCAGATTTCTACAGCAAGTAAAGAGGCATCAGGTACTGGTAACATGAAGATGATGCTCAACGGCGCTGTTACAGTTGGTACAATGGACGGTGCTAACGTAGAGATCGTCAACGAAGTTGGTGAGGAAAACGCCTTTATCTTTGGACTTTCTTCTCAGGAAGTTATGGAATACGAGAAAAATGGCAATTACAATCCAATGGATATCTACAACAGCGATCCTAATGTTAAAAAGGCACTGGATATGCTTGTAGATGGAACCTTCTCCAAGGATAAGGAGCTGTTCAGACCTCTGTACAACTGCCTCCTTAACAAGGTTGGTGGCAACAGAGCAGACCAGTACTTCATCCTCAAGGATTTTGAATCCTATCTGGAAGCACAGAAGAAGATTTCAGATGCTTATGCTGACAAGAAGCGCTGGGCTAAGATGGCACTGATGAACACAGCTTGCTGTGGTAAGTTCTCATCAGACCGTACAATCCAGGAATATGTCGACGAAGTATGGCATCTTGATAAGTTGAATGTAGAAGTGAAGTGATACATACAAATATAAAAAGACTGGGACATTGTCTCAGTCTTTTTTTGGTCCAGGGGGACGGGGTTAGTGGTCCATTAATTTGGATCATTGGAATCCAGGTGATGTTTCTCGATGAGCTTCTCAACCTGCTTGAGGTGTTCTTCACCGCTGGCATTTCCACTCTTTGGCAGGTTCTTCCTGAATTTTGAAGGTGATACCCCTTTTTCCTGTTTAAACGCTTTGGAAAAAACAAGAGGATCCGAATATCCACAGGAAATAGAAATGGATTCTATTGGAAGGTCTGTCAACTGCAGAAGTTCTGAAGCCTTGGCGATTCGATAGCTTGAAAGATACTGCTGAGGTGAGATTCCAAGATTTTCCTGGAACAAAGTATACAGGTAACTTCTGTTGATGCAGACATAATCTGCTATATCAGTTACTTTTATCGGGTTATAGTAGTTGCTGCGAACAAAGGCCTGAGCCTTGTGAACGTAGTTGTTATCACTACTGGAGTCGCTTTTTGGAGTGACAGACAGTCCGGATGCGATAACTGACAGGAAAAGAGAAAGAAGACCATTTCTTCTAAGTGAATCCTCTACACTGAAGGTGTTGTGATCCATCATATCTTTTACCAGGTTATAAATGTCTTTTGACTTATCGCTCTTAAATATAGGCTGCTGGAGTGAAAGACCAAGCTGGGAGACGATTTCCTCGGCGCGATTTCCGCCAAAGCCAATCCACACATAGGTCCATGGGTCTTTTTCATCTGCTACATAGTAGGCAAGCTCGTCTGGAACGATGAGAAAGCCGTATCTCTCGTTCAGAGGATATTTTTTGCCACCGATGGTAAAAGAGCCCTTGCCACTAAGTACGTAGTGAATCATGAAGTGGGGCTTAAGGGCAGGACCAAAGCTGTGTCCAGGCTCTGTCTGAGACAATCCGCAGCAATATACATATAGATCATCAGATTCTTCTGTATTAAAGAGAAGCTTGTAAGCTTTTTCCATAATAATCTTTATTCCGTTTCTATAGATTTATCAGGTAGAGCAAAACTCTTATTTTCATATTATCAATTTAGTCAGCATATAAGCAAGGAAACTCACGAGAAAAAATGAAACAAATGCCTCATTAAAATTGTATTTTGGGTAGAGTTACTGTAAAATGGACTTGCATGTTTTGTTAATTTTTTGATATAGATGCCTAATTCAGGTGGCATTTGGGAGGCAAGCTGTGGATAACAATACGCAGGAATTATTAAATGCGGGTAGCGATATATTGAAAAGTGTGACCAAGGCTATTGATACCAATGATTACAGCAAACTGGCGACTGAGATTTCCAAAACTGTTAAGGCTGTGAACATTGAGCGCAGGACAATATATGCCAGTGGCAATAACCAGGACAGAACAGTTCACATTGTTATGGGAAATGACACCAGGGAGAAGACCAAGGCGTTTAGTACATTCCCTTTCCTGGCTAAGAGGATCAGCAAATACAATGGCCTCGTGTCTGGAATAATCGGAACATCTTTGTCATTTTGCTTTTTCTGGGCATTCTTTGGCTGTCTGTTTTCACATATACTGCCGCTTATCATTACAATGCTGGCAATTACGATTATTACAGGACTTTGGGGCTTTAGCGGATTTAAGAAGTTCAAGCTCGCCAAGGAAATGCACAAATATGGTAATATTCTCAAGAATGCAGAGTTTTTCAAGGTAAGCGATCTTGCTTCTGCAGCACTTGAGTCAGATGAGCAGGTTCACAAGAACCTCAAGGATATGGTTGCTGCTGGATACGTTCCAAGAGGCAAATTTGATGCAACAAACACAACCTTCATGATCACTGATGCAGCATATCAGATGTATCTCGGGGCTGAACAGGATAGACTCGCCAGGGAGCGCAGAGAGGCTCAGGTACAGGAAATTACCAGAACAGCTCCGGCTGCCAAGGCTCCAGATAAGGTTCAGAGCCTTCTTGATGAGGGAAGAGAGTACATCGCCTTTGTCAGACAGATCAACGATGTGATTCCTGATACAGAGGAAATGTCCAATAAGCTCTACAAACTTGAGAGCATAATGAACAAGATTTTTGAACAGGTAAAAAAAGATCCAGAAACAGCAGATGATCTGCATAAACTGATGAATTATTATCTGCCTACAACCAAAAAGCTCCTTGCAGCATATGTTGAGCTTGATAAGCAGGCAGGAAATGGGGAAAATGTTCAGCAGACCAAGAATGAGATCGATGCAGTAATGGATACCATCAACGAGGCTTTTGAGAAGCTTCTCGACAGTCTTTTCCAGGATATGGCATGGGATATTTCATCGGATATCTCTGTTATGAAGACCATGATGGCACAGGATGGACTTACAGATGATGGAATGCAGGTAGCAACTGCAGGAGGAATGATGGCTCAGGCACAGCAGGGAGCAGTTCTTGAGTTTGATAAATAAAAAGTATTTTTTAGGAGGATTTTGTAATGGGAGAGGATTTAAATTTTGACGCAGCACCTGCTGCTCCTTCACTTTCTTTTGGAGCAGAGGCAGCAACAGCTACAGCTGAGGCACCAGCACAGGAGGCAGCACCTGAGAAGGCTAAGGATAACGGAAACGTTGCTATGGAGGCTCAGCTCACAGCAGAAGAGCTCAAGCAGGTTGAAGATTTTAGTAAGCAGATCGATATCAGCAACACAACTGGCATCATGAACTATGGTGTTGGTACACAGAAGAAGCTCGCTGATTTCTCAGAGAAGGCTATTGATAACGTTCGTACCAAGGACATGGGCCAGGTTGGCGATATGATCACTGACCTTGTAACTCAGCTCAAGAGCTTTGAGATTGCTGAGGACGAGAAGGGACTTAAGGCTCTTTTCAAGAGAAGTGCCAACAAGATCGAGGGCATGAAGGCCAAGTACAACAAGGTTGAGACAAACGTTGAGACTATTTCTAACGAGCTCGAGAGACACCAGGTTACACTTATGAAGGACGTTGAGCTCCTTGACAGAATGTATGACCTCAACCTTAACTACTACAAGGAACTTACAATGTACATCCTTGCTGGTAAGAAGAGACTTGAGGAAGAGCGCAGCACAACACTTGTTGCTCTTCAGAAGAAGGCAGAGGAGTCAGGACTTCCTGAGGATGCTGAGAAGGCTAAGGACTTCGCTAACAAGTGCGACAGATTCGAGAAGAAGATCTATGATCTTGAGCTCACAAGAACAATTGCTATGCAGACTGGTCCACAGATCCGTATGGTACAGTCATCTGATACAGTAATGGCTGAGAAGATCCAGTCAACAATAGTTAATACTATTCCTCTTTGGAAAAACCAGATGGTTATCGCCATCGGTATCGAGCATTCTACACAGGCTGCTCAGGCAGAGAGAGAGGTTAACGATATGACCAACAAGCTTCTTAAGGCTAATGCAGATGCACTTAAGGTTGCTACAATCGAGAGCGCTAAAGAGGCTGAGAGAGGAATCGTTGATATCGAGACTCTCAAGCACACTAACGAGTCACTTATCTCTACACTTGATGAGGTACTTAAGATTCAGACTGAAGGTAAGGCTAAGCGTCAGGAAGCTGAGGCAGAGCTTGCTCAGATCGAGAATCAGCTCAAGGATAAGCTCCTTCAGGCAGCTAAGCAGTAATTATTTACCAATAAGATATGAATTCATAATGGGGATCGGCCTAAGTGGTCAATCCCCATTTTTGTTTATAAAAATATAACATTTTGACAGGTATCATGAACAAAGAGGTATTTTATAATTATTGGTAAGATTATATAGTAATAGCAGAAAACGGCGAATATTTCATATGCACATTTAGGAGGGTTATATGATTGATCAGAACATGAAGCAGGCAGTGCTTGAGAATTTTGAGAAAGTATTTGGTAAAAAAGATGACGTTAAGACTTACTTTGCTCCAGGTAGAGTAAA
>NZ_JAFRGN010000073.1 GCF_017433805.1 Butyrivibrio sp.
GCATCAGAAGCATCGGAAACAGAAGCACCAGCGGATATAGATGCAATGATGGCGGCAATGGCAGCGCCAGAAGCATCGGGAACAGAAGCACCAGCGGATATAGATGCAATGATGGCGGCAATGGTAGCACCAGAAGCATCGGGAACAGAAGCACCAGCAGAAATAGATGCAATGCCAGCGGAAATGCCAGCAGAAGTAGCATCGGAAACAGAGGCACCGGCAGAATTAGATGCAATGATGGCAGCAATGGCAGCAGGAGAAGCGGCACCAGCAGCCGAAGCTCCAGTAGAGATGCCGGTAGATATCCCAGCAGAGGAAGTTCCAGTTGAAATGCCAGCAGATATACCTGCAGACATCCCAGCAGATGTGCCGGTAGCTGAGGTAGCTCCAGAAGCGCCAGCAGAGGAAGTCCCTGTAGAAATCCCACCACAGGAGCAGGAAATCCTCGTTGTTATGCCTACAGAGGAAGCAGCAGCAGAAATTCCTGCTGATGCAGATATAGATCCAGTTATGGCAGCTATGATAGCTGCAGGAGATGCACCAATGCCTGATCTGGCAGCGGCAGAAGCCCCTGTAGAGGAGGCTCCTGTGGAGATGCCAACAGACATCCCAACAGATACTCCAACAGATATCCCAACAGATATGCCGATGGATATTCCAGTAGCAGAGGAAGCTCCTGCTATGGACATCCCAACAGATATCCCAACAGATATGCCGATAGATATTCCAGTATCAGAGGAAGCTCCTGCTATGGACATTCCAGCAGATATTCCAGAGACACCAGCAGATATTCCAGAGACACCAGTAGATATTCCAGAGACACCAGCAGAGAATCTTGATGCAATCCTTAGTGCAGAAGTAGATGCCCTTGCAGAGCAACCAGTTGCAGAATCAGCACCTGAGGAAGCTTTGGTTGAAGAACCAGTTCTTACAGAAGAGATTCCTATGGAAATCCCAGCTGAGGAATCAGTTCTTACAGAAGAGATTCCTATGGACATTCCAACAGAGGAACCAGTTCTTACAGAGGAGATTCCGGTAGAAGAAATGGCCCTCACAGAGGAAATCCCTGCAGAAGAGATGCTCGCTCTTGAAGAGCCACCAGTAGCCGAGGAGCCACCAGTTATCGAAGAGACAGCTATGGCTGAAGAAATTCCTGCGATGGAAGAGACAGAGCAGATTCCTATGGAATTTGACATGGCACAGGCAGCAGATGTTCTTTCCGGAGCTGTTCAGGATATTAAGGCCTTCCTTGATGGTGAGGATTATGAATATACAGAAATAAAGACAGCGCAGAATACGCTCGTTCTTCTCAAGACAGAGGATGGCAATTCAATGGCCATTGTATATGAGGACGATGAGTTTGTATCTCTTGAATCCAGCTATGACAAGGACGGCAAGACAAGCTACGGCGATATTATGAATGTCTTCGTAAAAGAGATCATTAAGACAGGCGGATGCAGTGGTATCAATCGTCATAAGGGATCCAAGGTTGTAGCTAAATAAGCAGACAAACAAAAATAAAGCTTAATAATAGGCTACTACTTGCTATGAGTGGTAGCCTAATTTTGTGTAATAGGAAATTGCTCCGCTATGGATGAGCAACTCGCGGAAAAGAGGCATTATGAGAAATTTATTCCTTAGTGTATGGCAAGTCATCACACTGATAACCACCACAATCGGATATATGCTGCTCTTTAAAAAGTGCGGCGTAAAAAGATATTGGGCTCTTATTCCATTTGCAAGAGAATACCATATAGGAATCTGCGCCGACAGGGAAAAAGAAGGTCGTGTCTATACCATTCTTGCAGTTATTTCGGCGATTGCGGATTTCGCAATGATATTCGTTGATACGAAGCAATTGCTAATTGCATCTATATCACTGATCGTATTGGTGTCACTTTCTATAGCAAAGCTAATTTACCTTGTCAGAATCTACACAGGACTCACAGGCGTATTTGGAAAGCCCAAAAAGTGGGTAGCTCTGTTTGTATTTTTCGAGGGTTTTGTGACCATATATTGGGGACTTTCTTCCAAGTTTATTCCAAACAAAAAGCCAGACATTTATTCACTTGATAAGCAGGCCAAGGTTCTCGGCACAGATATAGAGAGCATCAAGGATGGACTGACTGTCAACATCAAGGAAAGAACAGCAATTGATTTCTTCAGGAAAAAAGTACTCCTTAAGGATATTCACATGTGCATTCCAAAGGGCCACATGGTGCTTCTTTTGGGAGGTTCAGGTGCCGGAAAAACCACCTATCTTAATGCTGTAACAGGCTATGAAAAAGCAAAAGCGTCAATACAGCTGGGAGAGAACGATGTTTATCAGGACTACGCCAAGATGATCTACGACATTGGCTTTGTTCCCCAGCAGGATCTGATGCGCGGTAATGATACTGTTGCTATGACACTTCATGATGCTGCGACCTTAAGACTTCCATCGAGTGTATCCATTGAAGAGAGAAATAAGCGTATTGCTGCAGTTCTTGAGCAGTTTGGACTTACTGCTGTCAAGAATAATCTTGTTGAGAAGCTCTCCGGAGGCCAGAGGAAAAGACTTTCCATAGCCATGGAGTTTATTTCTGATCCATTTCTTTTTATATTGGATGAGCCGGATTCGGGCCTTGACGGAGTTGTGGCAAGGAGCCTTTTTGAAAAGCTAAGAGCCATCGCGGATCAGGGCAAGATTGTGGTGGTAATTACTCACACTCCTGACAGAGTCATAGATCTTTTTGATGACGTCATTGTTCTTGCCAAGGATGCTTCCAGAACTGGACGCCTTGCCTATTATGGCCCGGTAAAAGACTCCTATGAGTTCTTCGGCAAATCCTCCATGGAAGAGATACTTCTTTCCATCAATCAGAAGGATGAAGGCGGAGAAGGCCGTGCTGATGAGTTTGTGGAGAAATATGCGGACTACTTGAGAGAATTGGTGGGGTAAGTTACATGAATACAAATGTGAAAAGACATAGAGGACGAATTACACAGACCTTTATTTACCTGGGCAAGCTCTTTAGAATGTTCCTGTTCCAAAATGACTGGAAGGTTCTGCCTATGTCGGCTATCATCGCGGGACTTGTGGCTTTTGCCGTAGGGTCTAATCTTTACGTTACAATGGAAGGAACGCTCACAGGAGCCTTTGCTCTTGCCTGCGTATGCATATGGAACGGCTTTTTTAACTCGATCCAGGTAATCTGCAGAGAAAGAGCTATCGTCAAAAGAGAGCACAGATCAGGCCTTCACATCAGCTCCTACATCGTAGCCCACATGATATATCAGGCTATCCTCTGTGTTTTGCAGGTTGTGATAATGATTTTTGTCTGCATGAGTATGGGAGTAGCTATGCCCAAAGATAGCCTGGTTACACCATTCCCAATCGTAGATGTAGGTCTAACGCTCTTTCTTATTACCTACTGTGCAGATATGCTGGCTCTTTTAATCTCATCAATTGCCAAGACTACAACAGCAGCAATGACTATAATGCCATTTATGCTGATTGTTCAGCTCCTGTTTTCAGGTGGATTTTTTAACCTGCCACAGGAGGCAATGATATTTACTAATTTTACAGCCACCAAGTGGGGACTTACAGCTCTTTGCGCTCAGGGCGACTATAACTCGCTTCCTATGGTCAGTGTATGGAATAGCGCCGTAAATATGAAAGATATTGAGGTGGAAGGAGAAAAGCCATTATTGGAAGTTCTGCAGTATATTGAAAGAAATGATATGCGCGACGATGTACTTCTTGAATCAGGCAAGCAGAACCAGAAGCCGGAGTACAATTTTGATATTGATATTGTGATGAACTGCTGGACTTGGCTTATAATCTGGACAGTTCTGTACATTTTGATCACCATAATTGTCTTAGAACGCATAGATAAAGACAAGAGATAGTATTATACTAGATACAAACTTGTATTTTACTGGATTTGCGAGGAGATTGGATATGAAAAAGAGATTGTTGCCTATACTGCTGACTGTGGCGCTCATTGCAGGCTGCGGTGCGACAGGTTTATCGGCAAATAAAGGGGATAATAATGAGGCAGCTGCTGAGATTTCAGTGGAAGCAGCCTCAGAAGTGGCATCAGAGGCCTCATTAGAAGCAACAGTAGAAGCCATAGTAGAGGCTACACTGGAAGCTACAACAGAAGCTACCGTAGAAGCAACAGTAGAAGCTTCTAAAGATTCAACCACAGAAGCTACAGCAAAGGCTTCAGCAGATGCCTCATCAGGAGCTTCAGCAGAAGCATCTAAAGAGAAAAAAGCAGAAGCAGCCACAGAGGCCACAACACAAGCTGCGGCAGAAGAAGTTATAGTATTTGATGATTCAGCGCCAGCGCCTCAGCCACTTGACTATGGCAGGATCATTTTCACCGGAGATTCCAGAACTGTAGACATGTTCTATGGCGACAGAGGCGAGATATGGGGTGAGTATCACGATGGAATCCCTGTGTACTGCAGAGATGCCTGTCAGAGTGACTACATGATCAATGCCATTAATTCCTTTGGAATGGATAATTTTGATACTCTTGTAACCTGGATGGGCTGTAATGACTATGGCAATTTTAGTCCATATGAATCCTACTATAACACCCTTCTTGCCCAAGGCAAAAATATCGTAGTGTGCACAGTTGGACCTACAGATAACAACACTCTGGCAAATGATTTTGACAGGGAATACTATACTAATGAAAGACAGGTAGCATTCAACAATTCTCTGGTCAGCTGGGCCAATAGTAATGGCGTCAAGGTCATAGATCTTTATTCTTATATAGCAGGAAATGGCAACTTATATATCAATCCTGCTGACGGTATTCATTACATGCCTCAGCCTACAACCGAAATCTGGAATTATATCCTGAGTTGCCTTAGGTAATCACTTTATCTATTTTTAATAAAATAATAATCGTTTATCAAGATATCGTCTTTTCGTTTATCATATAATGTTATAGAACCATAACCGCAAAGATTATGATGGATATCTATGGACGACAAGCTTAAGATAATAAAACAAAATGTTAAAAAAGCAGGAGCAAGGCCTGTTATCCTCATGATAATAGTGCCTTTGCTTTTTTGTGTCTTCGCGGTAGCAGTCGTTAACGCGTTTCTTAAAAAGCAATATCAAATGATACATTACGAGGATACCATCAGATCTTCTGATCTATCCGCTGATTTTATGCCATATCTTGACAGTGCGGACATTCTTGTAGAGGCGGCAGCAGATGGTGTTGACGTTGTGGCTGCTGATATTGATCTTACTACCTTCCAGAGGCTTACTGAGGATATAGCAAGAGAGTCAGGGGACCATGAAGTTATGGTGGTGGATATAGACGGAAATGTTATTACCTGCTCTTTTCCTGAGGAACTTGGTGTTAACTTTGCCACAGATCCACATCCCGACAGGAAGACCTTTTACGAGAACTGGAAGAAAAATGAGAAAAACTCCTTTGTAACTGTTTTTGATGGTAAAAGATATCTTGTTTCACCACAGACAATCAAGTTTGGATGGACTGCCTTTACCTTCACAGATGTTGACGCACTCTTTACCACGCTGGACAACTACGCAGTGTTCAGTGTTATTAGCATTATCATTTTTGCAATTCTCCTGACCTTACTCATTCTTGTAATTGCATCCAGAAGAGTTAAGGCAGATAACGATAACGAGAGCCTCAGTGCCCTGTCCAGGATATATATTTCCCTTCACAAAATTGATCTTGATAATGATACCTTTGAGCAGATAATGTGCCACAACTACAAGGCCAGCACTATTATTGGAGAAAAACGCACAGAACCAGGTAAAGTAATGACAGAGATTGTAAATGCAGTTGCGGATCAGAGGTCATTACAGGAGATGCTTGAATTTGTAGATCTTAAGACTCTTGACGAAAGAATCGGTCAAAAGGATGCGATAGCAATGGAATTCCTTGGCTATGAGCACCTATGGCACAGGGCAAGATTCATCGTTGTGGACAGACATCAGGATGGAACTCTCAAAACAGTATTATTTGCTTCAGAGCTCATCGATGATGAAAAGAGATATAGAGATGAGCTTCAGTACCTGGCAGAAACTGATCAGCTAACAGGTATAACTAACAGAGGAAGCGGCGAAAAGAAGATCAAACAGCTAATGGCACTTGGAAAAGGTGGAATGTTTGTGCTGTTCGATGCTGATAAGTTTAAGAGCATCAATGACACCTACGGTCATGAAGCTGGAGATTTGGTTCTGATATCAATTGCTGATAAGATGAAACATTCCTTCCGTGAAAAAGATATTATTATGAGACTTGGCGGTGATGAATTTGCAGCTTTTGTTCCCGGCGTTTGTGACAAAGAAGAGGGAGAGCCGATCATTCAGCGCTTCATAGAAGCCATTGAAAGCATAAATCTTACGGAAATTGAAGGCAGAAAGATATGCATAAGCATTGGCGTGGCGTTCTATCAGGAAGATGACAACTACGGCTTTGATGAATTATATAAAAGAGCTGATAGCTGTGCATATGAGAGCAAGAAGACAACTGTCTGCGCTGTGACCTTCTACACCATGTGGTATGATAAATACCCGCTATTATTTCTAGACAAATAAGTGTTGTGAATGTAAGATTAATGTGTTTGGAAAACGATTTCCAAGCACATTAATATTGTATGCGAGGGGAAAATGGTTTCGATAAAAGATGTAGCCAGAGAAGCGGGTGTAGCTATCTCCACAGTTTCCAAGGTTTTAAATAATTATCCAAACGTAAGTGAGACTACCAGACAGAAGGTCAATGAGGTTGTAGAAAGACTTGGTTTTGTGCCCAATACAGTGGCAGCAAGCCTTTCCTCCAAGAAGACTGGAAGAGTAGCTCTTTTACTCAAGCTCAACCTTGATACCTCAGCAAGTGATGAGATCAACATGCAGTATATTTCTGGTGCCATTCACAAGGCCAAGGAACTGCAGATGGATGTTATCACTGTATTCACTTCCATGATCGAGGATATGAACGTTGATGAGGTTACTAATTACTTTGAATCTCAGGGTATCAGAGGAATCATAATCTACGGACTCACTACCAGGGACAAGGTACTTCACAAGCTTATTGACAGTGGCAGATTTAAGATAGTAGTAATAGATGCACCTATGGTTAACGAGAGTACTTCCTGTGTGGGTGTAGATCACGTAAAGGCCCAGTATGATATAGCCAAAAAGACCATAACTGAGAATAAGTGCAAAAAGATTTTGTACATTTCAGGCGAAGAAAATGGCTATGTAACAGCACAGAGACTTGAAGGAATCAAGAAGCTCTGTGAGGAGAAAAAGCTTAAGCTCACTGTACGAAACGGGGGCTTTTCAGAACTTCGTGCAAGAGAGCTTACAATGCGCTTTTCCAAGAATAATGACTGCGTTGTATGCGCTTCTGACCTTATGGCTATTGGAGCGATGAAGGCTCTTATAGATATGGATATTTTCAGACCTGTTTGCGGTTTTGATGGCATTATTCTCATGGGCTATGTGGGTAAGCAGATGAATACAGTCAAACAGGATTTTGTTCAGATATCAGAGACAGCCATTGAGGAACTTAACAGGCTTCTTTCTGGTGAAACAGGTCGAAATGTGGTAATGCCACACACACTTGTTAGAATGAAGTACGAGGATATCATCAGGTAAAAGCTTTTGTAAAAAACACTTGCGGAAAACGTTTTCCTGTGTTAAGGTTATTGCATCGGTTTAAGAAAACGTTTTCCATATTACATAAAGGAACACGAAATACATCTTTGTAATGAAGCGAGAGGAGAATCAATCATGTCCAAGCACACAAACATGCAGCGTGACGTACTTGTACTTAATCTTGAGGAACAGCTTGAGGGAATTGCTGACGAGAAGTACGGCAAGACACTTAAGGAGTGCACAGATCGTGAAACATATTTTGTACTTCTTGATATGACAACACGTCTCATGGACGTAGCAGAGGTATATAACGGGGAGAAGAAGGTTTACTATATTTCAATGGAATTCCTTATTGGTAAGCTCCTTTCTAACAACCTTATCAATTTGAGAGTATACGACAGAGTTAAGGCTATTCTTGAGAAGAACGGCAAGGACCTTGCAGTTATCGAAGAGTGCGAGCCAGAGCCATCACTTGGTAACGGCGGTCTTGGAAGACTTGCAGCATGCTTCCTTGATTCAATTGCAACTCTTGGTCTTGCAGGAGAAGGAATTGGTCTTAACTACCACTTCGGACTTTTCAAGCAGGTATTCAAGGATCACCTTCAGAATGCTGAGAAGAATGACTGGATCGAGGATCAGTCATGGCTTGAGAAGACAGACACAACCTTTGAGGTAGCTTTTGGTGACAAGAAGGTTGTATCACGCCTTTATAACATGAGTGTAGTTGGTTATGATACAGGCGTTAACAAGCTTCGTCTCTTTGACATCGAGTCAATTGATGAGAGTCTTGTTAAGAAGGGTATTGATTTCGATAAGACCAAGATCGACAAGAACCTTACTCTTTTCCTTTATCCAGATGACTCTGATGAGGCAGGAAACCTTCTTAGAATCTACCAGGAGTATTTCCTTGTTTCAAACGCAGCTCAGCTCATCTTAAGAGAGCAGAAGGAGCGTCAGTATGACCTTCACGAGCTCAATAACCATGCAGTAATTCAGATCAACGATACACATCCTACAATGATCATTCCTGAGCTTATTAGAATCCTCGTTGAGGAGAAGGCATTTAGCATGGATGATGCTATTGATGTAGTTAGCAAGACCTGTGCATATACTAACCACACAATCCTTGCTGAAGCTCTTGAGACATGGCCTCTTAAGTATCTTGAGAAGGTTGTTCCTCAGCTCGTTCCTTACATCAAGGAGCTCGACAAGAGAGTTCGTGCTAAGCACAAGAACCCTAAGGTTCAGATCATCGACAAGGATAAGAGAGTGCACATGGCATTTATTGACATCCACTATGGCTTCTCAATAAATGGTGTTGCAGCTATTCATACAGATATCCTCAAGGATAGTGAGCTTAACGATTTCTACAAGATCTATCCTGAGAAGTTCAATAATAAGACAAACGGTATCACATTCCGTAGATGGCTTCTTTCATGTAACCATCCACTTGCTGATTTCCTTTCACAGACAATCGGCGATGGATTTAAGAAGGATGCTAATAAGCTTGAGAAGCTCCTTGATCACATTGATGACCAGGAAGTTCTTGATGAGCTCGAGGCAATCAAGATGGGCAAGAAAAAAGAGCTTGCTGCTTATCTCAAGGAACATGAGAATGTAGAGGTTGATCCTGATTCTATCTTTGATATTCAGGTTAAGAGACTTCACGAGTACAAGAGACAGCAGATGAATGCTCTTTACATCATCCATAAATATCTTGAGATCAAGGGTGGCAAGAAGCCAACAAGACCTCTTACATTTATCTTTGGTGCTAAGGCTGCTCCTGCTTATGTAATTGCTAAGGATATCATCCACCTTCTTCTGGTACTTCAGGAGATCATCAACAATGATCCTGATGTTAACAAGTACATGAAGGTTATCATGGTTGAGAACTACAACGTAAGCTACGCTGAGAAGCTCATCCCTGCATGTGATGTTTCTGAGCAGATCTCACTTGCATCTAAAGAGGCATCTGGAACAAGTAACATGAAGTTCATGCTCAACGGTGCTATTACTCTTGGAACTGATGACGGTGCTAACGTTGAGATCCACGAGCTTGTAGGTGATGACAATATCTACATCTTTGGTGTTAAGGCTGATGAAGTAATCAAGCACTATCAGAAGGCTGATTACGTATCCAAGGATTACTACAAGAAGAGCAAGGTTATCAAGGAGGCTGTTGACTTCATCGTCAGCAAGGAGTGCCTCAAGGTAGGTCACAAGGAGAATCTTGAGAGACTCTACAACGAGCTTCTTAACAAAGACTGGTTCATGACTCTTATCGATCTTGAGAGCTACATTGCCAAGAAGGATGAAATCTTCGCAGATTACGAGAAGCGTGATAAGTGGAAGAAGATGATGCTTACTAATATTGCCAAGGCTGGTTATTTCTCATCAGATCGTACTATCGCTGAGTACAATCGTGACATCTGGCATTTGAATTGATCTTTGGTTTCTAAGGCGGAGGATAGGTGTAGGTTAATAAATGTTATATCGTGGTTTAGTTACTTTAAAATTTCTTAAATAATCGTGAAATAATACGAAATAAAGGTTATTATATACGATATAATGATATAATTATTGCACATTGGAAGAGAATTTCTTTTTCCAATGTGCAATTTTTGTGCGCAAAATGCACTTTTAACCTTGTCGGAGGGTAGAAATGAATACTAATGGATCAGCAAAAGGAAAAGAATGTGTAATACGCAAAAAGAACAAGAAGATAAGTTCCAAACTGCTTATGTACATCTTGCCTGTTGTTATCATAACTGTTCTTATTCTGGTTAACATTGCTGCTTCTTTATCCAAGAACAGAATGTCTGAGATGGCAACTGAAACTCTGGAATCATCTATTTCCAATCAGTCTGACAATATTGAGTCATGGCTTGATGAGAACCTGCGCTATTTTAATACGGTCAAGCACACAATAGAGAGTCAGAAAATACAAGAGGCTGATTATGTATCTTTCCTTGACTCGTACTATGGCTATAATTCCAATTCCCCTAAGGGCTTTTATATTGGAACTGCTAGTGGCAAATTCTATAAGGCAGGGGAAGCTGATCTGGATGAAAAAGATGTTCTTGGAAGTACCTGGTACAAGCAGGGAATTTCAAGGGTGCAGATGGCCTATGGAACAGCCTATACAAATGCTGAGGGCGAAACAGTTATAAGTGCAACAGGTATCATAGATGATGGTTCTGATGAAATCAAAGTAATAGGTGCTGACGTTTCACTTAACAAGATCAGTATCATTGTTAACTCTGGCGTTAAGATGAACAAAGCAAGCTCCTTCCTTGTAGATACTAACGATTACAAGATCCTTGCCCACAGAGATTTTAACATAGTAAATACCACTCTTTCTGAGAGCAGTACAGATGATCTTTTGGCAGGAGCAGCTAAGGCTATTACAAGTAAAGACTATAGCAGTAAGGAAATTGGTGACTATGTTGTGGCTTTTAAGGAAGTATCAGGAACTGACTGGGTTCTTGTATCCTATATTCCGACTAATGTTATCATGAGCACGGTTTCCCAGATTGGAATGCTGCTCTTTGCAGTTGGAGGAGTAGCGATAATTCTAATAACAATCCTTATCCTGTTTGTTGTCAGAAAAGTTATCGCTCCTCTATCTAATATTTCTAATAACATTACTGCAATGTCTGAGGGCGACTTTACTATCGAAGTTGATTCATCAAGTGATGATGAAATCGGCGTGATGGGCAGTAAGGTATCAGACTTTGTTAAGAGCATGAGAAAAATGCTCGCAAGTATCAGTGAAGAGTCTGACAAGCTTCAATCTGAATCAGACAATTCTGATATGGTTTCAAGGACAATGTACGAAGCGTCACAGTCACAGGCAGAAGCAATGCAGCAGCTGAACGAGACTGTAGATCAGCTTGCATCTGCTGTCAATGATATTGCCCAGAACGCTACAGTCCTTGCTCAGGTAGTTGCTGATACCAGAGAAAACAGTGAAAAAGCTGATGAGAGCATGAAGGAAACGGTTGGAATATCACAGAAGGGCAGAGATGACATGGAGAAACTAAATGTTGCCATGGAAGGTATCGCCCAGTCCAATGAAAAGCTTGTTGAGTCAATCAATAAGGTTGGTACTGCATCAGAAGAAATCACTAATATTGTCGGCATGATCGGTGAAATTGCAGAAGAGACGAATCTCTTATCACTTAATGCAAGCATAGAGGCAGCAAGAGCCGGCGAAGCAGGTAAGGGCTTTGCTGTTGTTGCCACACAGATTGGTAAGCTGGCACAGACGTCAGCTGAAAGTGCCCAGAATATATCTAATCTTATCGAGGAAGTGCATAAACTGATTGAAGACGCGGTTGAGCAGGCTCACGAAAGCGCTGACAATATCAAAGAAAACAGCGAGCTTATAGGTGTAGCGGTAGATACTTTCGACCACATTTATAACAATATTCAGGAGTCTAATGGCCTGATCGAAGCCATGATAACTGATATAGAAAAGGTTGACGACGTAGCAACAAATGTTGCCGCTATTTCTGAGGAACAGGCAGCAAGTGCTGATGAAATCCTTGCTACATCAGAGAATATGGTTGAAATGGCTAACAATATCACAAAGAGCAGCCAGGATGTGGCTAATAATTCACACGAACTTGCGGGAACTTCTCAGACACTTACATCCTATGTACAGAAGTTCAAGATCTAAGAAGCGTATTTGATTTGGACTATTTATGGAAACATAGTTACCGTGACACGATGCAAGCAGGAGCAACTACGTGTCATGTCCATTAACTAAGGAGGTTAGGTAATGGGTAATAACCATATGATCAGGAAAATAACTACATGTCTTTTAACTGCTGTATTAGTAGGGAGCAGTATAATAGGATGTTCATCAAATACAGCTTCATCCGGAGGCGGTGGATCAGCCGGCAGTTCCAAGATACTTTTTATGATGACAGATGTAGATGACAACTACAGAGCAACGCTTACAGATGCCATCATGGCTGCTGCAAAGAGCCAGGGAGTTGCAATTGATTATGTAGAAACTGGCGGAAATGCAGAAACTGAAGCAAATCTTATTACAAGTGCCAAAGCTTCGGGATATACAGCCATTATCCTAAGACCCGGGGATGCCAGTACTGCACTTCAGATGAATGTTGCTTCCAATGATCTGCCAATTGTATATGTCAACAATCAGCCTTCGGATTCGCACCTTGAAGGCGGCAAGTATATATTTGTTGGTTCCGATGAGTATCAGGCCGGGCAGTATCAGGCAGAATATGTCCTCAAACAACTCGGAAATCCCAAGACACTTGATGTTATTATTTTTGAGGGCGAAATTGGACATTCAGGAACTATTGGAAGAACCAAATCGGTAAAAGAGACACTTAGAGCAAATGGTTGTGCAGCTAATTATGTATTCGTGGATACGGCTAACTGGTCTGATGTAGAGGCCAGAAGCAAGTTCGCTATATTCATGAAAACTGGCCAGAATGTTGATGCTATCTTCTGTAATAATGACACTATGGCTTTGGGCGCAGTTCAAGGGCTCAAGGATTTTGGACTGGACTACAGCAAGATTCCTGTAGCCGGAGTTGATGCTACAGCAGATGGCTGTGCTTCTATCCTGGCAGGAGAAATGGCTTTCACAGTTCTTCAGGATGCCAAGGGACAGGGAGCAGCAGCGGTTGAAGCAGCCAAGGTCCTTGGAAGCGGCGGAGACCTCAGCAGCGTGGAAGGTACATCTGAAGATAAAAAATATGTGTGGGTTCCATTTGCACCAGTTGATAAATCCAATGCAGCTTCTATCAATTAAAGATAGAACAAAAACTAAGACTTCAATTACTAATATGAAAATATATTAGAACTTCATAACTAAATGTTGAAAAAGGATCTCTAGTGGAAATTTTCCATTAGGGATCTTTTTTTGCGCTCAAAAAAGCCCCAAATATCTATAGAAAAAATGAACATTATAAACTGAATATTAACTATCATGAAACGAATATAAAATGACAAGATAGATGTCAAATATGATTAAAAATATGATTTACCCCAAAATATAATTCATATATCTAAAAATCTATTACTAAATGAACCACAGAAACCTAGACCAGCAAACAGTTTTGGATTGATATCACGAGGAGATAAAAATTGAAACTAACGATTTGCGGCACACGAGGATCCATCCCGGTATTCGGAAAAGAATATGAGAAGTATGGCGGTTCTACATCATGTTATCTGATTGAAACAAGCTCTATGGCACTTATTGTAGATGCCGGAACAGGAATCATAAACGTAAAAGGGCTTAGTCAGCAGAATATTCCTATTCTCATAACACATTCCCACATAGATCATCTGATAGGACTTATGAGTTTTGAAGGGCTTAAGGATGCCCATAAAAACATAGATATATACCTTGCTAAAAGAGAAGGCTTATCACCCAAAAAGCAGATAGAAAAGCTTATTTCAAATCCACTTTGGCCCTGCAGAATTGATGATTATCCTGCGAAGGTAGCAATAAACGAGCTTAAGGTTTCCGGAAAAGAGTTGGTATTTGGCGATATTAAGGTCTTTTCCATGGAAGCAGATCACCCTGGAGGCTCCACAATCTACAGGTTAGAAAGTGGCAATAAGAAGATTGTCCTTGTAACTGACCACGAGCACAGGGATGAACAGAAAACAAAGGAACTTGTCTCTTTTGCCAAGGAAGCAGACTTGATTCTCTACGATGCACAGTACACCCAGGAAGAGTATGAAAGGCATAAGGGGTACGGCCATTCAACTCCTGAAGCTGGAATTAAGTTAAAAGAGATGGCAGAGGCTAAGAAGCTAGTGTTTATCCACTACCTGCCAGCTCACACAGATAGCTTTATAAAAGACCAGGAAGAAAGCATAAAGAAGCAGTATAGCGAAAGTAAAGATATATCCTTCGGCTACGAAGGGGAGGTTATCACTTTATGAAGGAATTTCAGATTGACCAGCTGATAAAGATAGCGATTGCTTTATCCGCAGAAAAAAACATAGATAAGCTTCTGGATATGATCCTCAAGGAAGCAATAACGATCAGTAACTGCGATGCAGGGACCGTGTACGTAAGGGAAGGTGAGCAGCTCTTTTTCCATAATACCTACACCGGGGCAGCAGGCTTTCCTGATGATATGTCCAGTAAGAAAAAATCAATGCCACCTCTGAACCTTAGCCGCGAATATGTAAGTGCCTGTGCGGTGCTTGATAAAAAGAAGATCAATATCGCTGATGTGTATGAATCAGAGGAATATGATTTCTCCGGCGCTAAGAAATACGATGCCATGAACGGCTACAGAACTAAGTCAATGCTGGTAATCCCACTTGAGGATGACAAGAGCGAAGTGGTAGGAGTACTCCAGCTCATAAACGCTCAGGACTCTAACGGAGAGGTTATTCCTTTCCCTGTAGAAGTAGAGGACATAATCGCAGCGCTTGCATCTCTTGCAGCAGTGAGTCTGACCAACAGAAGACTTTCACAGCAGGTTCTTGATACACTTCATTCCTTCGTGGAAGTAATGGTAGAGGCTATTGATACCAGAAGCTCCTACAACGCCAATCACACAAAGAGTATGGTGAGCTACGCAAGGAAGTTCCTTGATTATGTCGGACAAAAGCACGACAGCAGGCCTCTCACCGATGAAGAGGCAGATTCCTTCCTTATGAGTGTGTGGCTTCACGACATTGGCAAGCTGGTTATTCCGCTTGAAGTAATGGATAAAGCCACAAGGCTTGGAGATAAAAAGGCAGTTGTCAAAAATAGAGTAACAGTTGCCTGCCTTATGGAAGAAATCGAGGGACTCAAAAATCCAGCTGATAAAGACAAGCACGAAGCTAAGATTGAGGAGATCAGAAAAGCCTATCAGCTCATAGATGAGAGCGATACAAAAGGTTTTTTACCGGATGATGTTCTGGATAACTTAAGGGCAGCAGCAAAGCTTCAGATCCTGGATGAGTCGGGAAAAGAAATAGCTCTTTTAACAGAGGATGAGACAGTTGCAATCACTGTAAGAAAGGGGACTCTTACAGATGAAGAGCGAAACACAATGCAGTCCCATGTGGTATATACCGGCAAGATGCTGGACAAGATGGATTTCAGAGGAATATACGCAAAGGTTCCCGGATGGGCTTCATCACATCATGAACTACTGGATGGTTCAGGCTATCCACAGCACAAGAAAGCCGAAGATATACCGATGGAAGTCAGATTCCTTACGATTATAGATGTCTATGATGCACTGACAGCGGAAGACAGACCATATAAACCGCCGATGCCTACGGAAAAGGCATTTGGAATACTAGATAGCATGGCACAGGAGGGGAAGATAGACAGGAATATCCTGGAACTATTCAAAGAAAGTAAAGCTTGGGAGAGGTAAATACATAGTTAACAAACCGCCTCGGACAGATGGGCTCTTGTCCGGAAAGGAGTGACCATGAAAAAGACCTTTAGTATTAAGAAAATTGCAGTAATAGCTGCAATTCTCATGGCCTCTGTAGCAGGAATTATTATATTTATCTATTCACAAAGGCTGACTGCTACAACTATGAGGCTCCTCAAGATGCAGGGAATAGTTAAGCTATTCGACAAGGAAAAAGAGAAAACTATCATTGATAACATTCGCCTTGCTAGTGGTAATTCAATCAAGACAGAGGCAGCATCCCTTGCAGCTATTGCTCTTGATGATTCCAAGGTTGTAACGATCAATGATGAGAGTAGAGCACAGTTCGAGCAAAAGGGCAAAAAGCTTAATATCAAGCTTACAGACGGAAGCCTTTTCTTTGAAGTAAGTAAGAAGCTTGCTGCAGATGAGACCTTTGATATCAGAACCTCATCCATGGTAGTAGGTATCAGAGGAACATCAGGATATGTGGCAGTTGATGAAGAAGGACATGAAACTCTCTATATCACAGATGGAGAGGTTGAAGTTATAGGTACCAACCCTGTAACAGGCGAACAGAAGGTTATTAGAGTAAAGGCTGGCCAGAGAATCAGAGTATATCTGTACAATGACAGGCCCAAGGACAGCATTATGTTCACTCTTGAAGATGTATCAGAAGATGATCTTAAACAGGCAATCAAGGACAGACTTATAGAAAATGACCCTCTTTTAGCTAAGGTATGTAATGCTACAGGGTGGGATAAGAATAAGATTCTTGGAATTGAAATGATCCCTGAAGATGTAGTTCCTACCAATGCTGGCGATGTTATAGAAGAGCCTGAAAAAGAGGAAGTTGCCAGCGCAGCAGAAAGTTCTTCCGCAGAGGAAGTTGTAGAAGAAGCAGCTGCTACTACGGCATCTACAGAAGAAGTTGAAGAGCCGCAGCAGGTAGTAGAAGAGACAAAACCTGCAGTAGTACTTCCAGATACATCAGAATTTGATCCTGCTTACTACGCATCACAGAATCAGGATGTTGTAGATCAGTATGGAAATGATCCGGAAGCTCTTTATCAGCACTATCAGGAATTTGGTGAGGATGAAGGAAGAGCAGCAACAGCATCTGAAGCTCAGGAACAGAATAGCTCTCAGGAAGAAGCATATTTGCAGTTCCAGCAGGATCTTGCAAGAGCTCAGGAAGAACAGGCTGAGCAGCAAAGATTGGAGCAGCAGCAAAGACTTGATCAGCAGGCAATGCAGAATGCCCTGAATCAGGCAAATAATATGAATCAGGATAACGGCCAGGATGATACTAATTATGTTGATAATAATAGCACTCAGGTAAACAATACTCAGCAGCAACCAAATAATGACTATAATCCATACGCTGATCCTAACAGTGAACTGTATGACCCTGATAATACCAATCCTGATAATCCAAATTATATAGATCCTGATGCAGGAGATCCAAATAATGATCCTGGAAATGGTAATGGTAACGGTAATGGAACTGGTGGACCTTGATCATAGATTATAAAAGGCGTTTGCCATGAGAAAGAAGATAATCAGAAGCTATCTTAAAAGACCTAAATATAGAAATTTAGCCATTCTATTCTTTATACTGACGGTTTTGTATACCTTTGCTGTGTATTTTAAGGTTGTTAACCGTGCAGATAAATGGATTCAGGATTCTCTTTACCAGAAGCCACAGGCAGTCTCTGGCGAAGTAGTGATAATTGGCATTGATAATGAGACAATAGAGCACTTTGGCCCATATAATACCTGGGATAGGAACATTATGGCCAGTGCTCTGGAGGCTCTGGGAAGTGACCCTGATAATAAGCCCGCAGTTGTAGCAATTGATACGCTGTATATTGGCGATACTGATAAGGCTGCTGACAGTAGACTGGCTAATGCAGCGGAGAAACTTGGAAACGTAATAGTAGCGTCAGCAGGTGTATTTGGCTCAGGTTTCATAGAGGATGAAAATGGCAAGTTTCAGATGCATGGGCATCTCGTATATGGCTATGATGAGCCTTATGAGGGCCTTAAAAACGTAACCCGTCAGGGCCATATAAATGCCATGTACGATATGGATGGTGTTCTTAGACACTCGCTTTTGTACTTTGATTATCAGGACAGTAAGGGTGATACCAGACGCATTTATTCCATGGCTCACGAGGCAGCCAGCATGTACGGTGAGCTGAATGGGATAACAATAAATGATCCTGAAGTTGATGAAAGAGGACACTTCTATCTGTCCTACACCGCAACACCTGGAACCTACAACGATGGAATGAATCTATACAAGCTCATAAACGGGGATGTTCCGGCAGATTATTATGCTGGAAAGATAGTACTGATAGGCCCGTATGCCGCAGGACTTCAGGATGAGTACTTTGCTCCCATAGATAGAGCCCAGAAGATGTACGGAGTAGAGTATCAGGCCAATGTTATAGAGGCACTCCTAAGAGGCGATTATAAAAAAGAAATGTCTGACGTCCTGCAGGCTGGCCTGTTGTTTATAGCTATACTTGTCGGAGTTACCGTTTTTGTCATGGTTCCGGTCAAGGCAGCTACGGTGATCATGATATTTATGATGGTAGTATCCTTTGGCGTATCCTATATCCTCTACGTCAGAGGCTGGCTGGTTCATGTAATATGGATGCCACTAGGAATACTGATAATGTATGTTGCTTCTCTTGGAGTTCATTACCTTAGAGCAGCGCTTGAAAAGAGAAGAGTCACCAAGACCTTTGAAAGATATGTGGCTCCTGAGATCGTTAAAGAGATCATGAAGGAGGGCATGGAGAACCTGTCACTTGGTGGTAAGACCTGCGATATAGCAGTTCTTTTCGTAGATGTCAGAGGCTTTACTACTATGTCAGAGAGATTATCTCCTGAAAAGGTAGTATTTATCCTCAACAAATACCTTACAATGGCCAGTGATTGTGTGGAAAAGAACAAAGGAACTCTTGATAAGTTTGTAGGCGATGCCATGATGGCCTTCTGGGGAGCTCCGCTTCCACAGGATGATGCGATCTACAACGCAGTCAGAACTGCTATGGACATCATAGATGGTGCGAAAAGAGTTTCAGATGAATTAAAGGAAGAAATCGGAGAAGAACTAAGAGTTGGCGTTGGCGTTAACTTTGGACCAGCAGTTGTAGGAAATATGGGCGCAGTTAAGCACATGGACTACACAGCTATTGGAGATACGGTCAATACCGCAGCAAGACTTGAAGCAAATGCTCCTGGCGGAACTGTATATATCAGCCGCGTTGTAGCAGATGCCCTTGAGGGCAGAATAAAAGTAACTTCTCTCGGAGATACGATCAAATTAAAAGGAAAAGCAGAGGGTTTTGAAGTACTAAAGGTTGATGAACTTATGTAAAAGAGATCACTCAACAACAAACTGATTGATGATACTTCTGGCAGCAAGCTCCAAGTGAGGCTTTAAGTCCTCAAGTGTAATGGGATCGTTGTACATGATAGAGCTATAACCTGTAGAACCAACAAGCTCAATTATCATAAAAAGCATGACCTCAGGGTCACGGAATTTTAGTCCGGATTCCTCAATCATATTGCGATATACTTTGCCAAAGTCAACGTCCTCACTGCTCATAGGAGTGGTGAGGGCTTTTTTGAATACTGCCCAGGACAGGTCTTTATATATGAAGGCAAGAAGGCCCTTGTTGGCATCAAGTTCATCAAGAACATAGTCCATAATGAAAATGAGCCTGCCTTCAAAATCGTGTATATCCTGTTCCTGAAGTGCGTTGTAAGCCTGCATGAACAGCTGACTGGATTTATGCGCGATCAGTCTGTTCCTTATATCATATTTGTCTTTAAAATATAGGTAGAAAGTGCCCTTGGCAACTTCTGCCTTATTTACTATATCCTGAATGGAAGTCTTATTTATTCCCTGTGATGTGAATAATTCAAAGGAAGCATTCAGTAGATTTTCCATTTTAAGTTTCTTGTTCTCATCTGCTTTTCCCATTTATAATCCTCTTTTCTGTCCCTATTTTATCATATTCCGGCAATAACTGCAGATTACTTTATGTGTCAAAAAAGCGAATAAAAAGTAATTATAATTCACGCGGAAACTTTCGGATTGAAAATATTTTTTAAAAATTATTGACCAGTGGTCATTTATATGTTATACCATACTATAGAAAATGACCATCGGTCAATAATAAATTTCAATTATTATTCATCTGATGGATATAAAAATTCAGAGGAGGAAATGTTATGAATAAGCTTTCACAGATAATTGTAAAGCTGAGATATGTAATCCTGATCGTAGCCTTTGCACTTTTAATACCGTCAGCTATCGGATATTTCAACACAAGGGTCAATTACGACATCCTGACATATCTGCCCAAAGATATTGAGACTATGAAAGGACAGGATATTCTGCTGGATCAGTTTGGAACAGGTGCTTTTGTTCTTTATGTAGCTGAAGGCATGGATGAGAAGGATGTTTCAAATCTAAAAGCAGAAATAGAAAAAGTTGATCATGTATCTGATGTCATCTGGTATGACTCAGTTATGGATATATCAGTTCCTATGGAGATGCTTCCGGACAGAGTATATGAAGCATTTAACAGTGACAATGCAACAATGATGTTCATCATTTTTGATGAAGGTACATCAGCAGACGGAACAATGCAGGCCATTGAAGATATCAGAAAAGTTTCTAACAAACAGTGCTTCATGAGCGGCATGAGCGCCATTGTTACAGATACCAAGAACATGGCAGAGAAGGAAACTCCTATTTATGTAGGAATTGCAGTACTTCTCGCTGTAATAGTTCTTTCACTTACAATGGATTCTTACCTTATTCCTTTGTTCTTCCTGCTTAGTATAGGAATGGCAATTGTTTACAACATGGGAACCAACATATTTAAGGGAGAGATTTCTTTTATCACTCAGTCACTGAGCGCGGTACTTCAGCTTGGAGTTACACTGGACTACTCAATCTTCCTGTGGCACAGCTATCAGGAAGAGCTTGAGAATAACGATGATAAAAAGGATGCCATGGCCAAGGCTATTTCAGCAACCTTCACATCAGTTATTGGCAGCTCCATCACAACAATCGCAGGCTTTATAGCTCTTTGCTTCATGAGCTTTACACTTGGTCTTGACCTCGGTGTAGTAATGGCTAAGGGCGTTGTATTCGGAGTTATCGGCTGCGTAACAATTCTTCCTAGTATGATCCTTGTCTTTGACAAGCTCATAGAGAAGACCAAGCACAAGCCACTGATGCCTGAGTTTGTTAAGATACCTAAGTTTGTGTCTAAGCACTACCTTGCATTCTTCCTGGTATTTTTGGCACTTATTACACCAGCTATATATGGTAACAATCATACAAGTGTATACTACGACCTCACACAGACTCTTCCAGATACTCTTGAGAGTGTTCAGGGAGCCAACAAGGTTGATGAAGAGTTTGATATGAACTCCGCATATATGCTACTTGTAGACAAGAATCTTGATACAGCACAGATGAATCAGATGATTCATGAGCTCAAAGCTACGGATGGAATTCTTTCAGTACTCGGCACAGATTCACTTATGGGACCTTCTTTCCCAAGAGAATTCATTCCGGAAGACCTTCTTTCAGATCTTGAGAGTGATCAGTGGAAGATGGTTCTTCTTACAACGGATTACAAGATTGCTTCTGATGAGATCAATAATCAGATAACTACTGTAGACAAGATAGTTAAGAGTTATGATCCTAATGCCATGGTAGTAGGTGAAGCTCCTTGTACAAAAGACCTTATCAATATTACAAACCATGACTTCCAGGTTGTTAATACAGTTTCTATTGGCTTGGTATTTTTGATCATAGCCTTTGTACTTAAGTCAGCATCACTTCCATTTATCCTGGTTGCAGTTATTGAGTTTGCGATCTTTGTAAATATGGGTCTTCCTTATTACACACAGACTACAATACCTTTCATTTCATCGGTTGTAATTGGAACAATCCAGTTGGGAGCTACAGTTGACTATGCAATTCTTATGACAACAAGGTACTTAAATGAGAGGAACGCAGGTCATGACAAGAAAGAAGCTACATTAATAGCTCTTTCAACCAGCATGAAATCAGTTATCGTAAGTGCTCTTTCATTCTTTGCAGCAACCTTCGGAGTAGGACTTATCTCCAGCATTGATATGATCGGTTCACTTTGTAACCTGATGGCAAGAGGTGCCATTATCAGTATGTTCACAGTTATTCTGGTACTTCCTGCTATGTACATGATCTTTGATGGACTGATCATGAGAACGACCTTTGGTATGAAGGTTAGTGATAACAAGCCACATCATGGCGGCCATCACAGTGGACATCACCTTCACATACACAAGGTTGCTTGATATTTAGGAAAAAAGGATACAAAGTCCTGCTGATGCAGGGCAGACAATATATAGCCAGCACTTTTAGGTGCAGAAAAGAGGAGAGTATGGTTAAGAAGAATCTTTTAAGATCAATTTCAGTAATTATGGCATGCATGATGGCTGTTATGACAGTAGCGTGCGGCTCTAATAACGTAAGTACAGCTGATACAGCAAATGCAGTTGAGACAGCGCAGGAACAGCAGATTGAAAAGAGTATCATGGCTGGTTCACAGATTGCAGCTTCTATTGGAGAGGCTGGTAAGGTTGAGACTGTATATGTTACAGCAGATGCAAACGGATCTGTTAACGATGTAATCGTAAGTGAGTGGCTCAAGAATGCCACAGCTTCCAGCGAGCTTTCAGATACTACAGAGCTCAAGGATATTGTAAATGTTAAGGGCGATGAGACTTTCACTGACAACGGTGACGGAACAGTTACATGGGATGCTGAAGGTTCAGATATCTACTATCAGGGAACTACAGATAAAGAGCTTCCTGTAGATATGAAGATTACTTACACACTTGATGGAAAAGAGATTTCTCCTGCAGATATTGCAGGCAAGAGCGGAAAAGTTACTATTCGCTTTGAGTATGATAACAAGGCTAAGCAGACAGTTGATGTTGATGGCAAGGATATCGAGGTTTACACACCATTTGCAGTTGTTTCAGGTATGATGCTTGATTCAGATAAGTTTGCTAATGTTGAGATTTCAAATGGTAAGATCATTTCTGATGGTGGTAACTACATTGTTATGGGAGTTGCTCTTCCTGGATTAAAAGAGAGTCTTGATATTTCTGATGATAAATGGGATGAACTTGATGATTCAGAAGAAATCAAGGATAAGCTTTCAAATGGATTTGAGATTACAGCAGACACAACAGATTTTGAACTTGGTATGACAGTTACAATGGCAAGTTCAGATATTCTCTCAGATTTTGGTTTATCTGATCTTACAGATTCAGGTAAGATCGATGATCTCAAGGATGACATGAACGAGCTTAATGACGGTTCAAACAAGCTTGTTGATGGTGCAGGCGAGCTCAAGGATGGCACAGGCAAGCTCTATGATGGAACTAAAGAGCTTTACGATGGAGCTGGTGAGCTTAAGGACGGAACAGATAAGCTCTATGATGGAACTAAGGAACTTAAGGACGGCACAGGCAAGCTTGTAGATGGTACCGGTAAGCTTAAGGACGGAACAGGTAAGCTCAAAGACGGCACAGGCAAGCTCAAAAACGGAACTGAAAAACTTGCAGATGGTGCAGGGCAGCTTGTAGACGGAGCTGGTAAGCTCGCTGATGGAACAAGCAGCCTCAAGGAAGGTACTGGAAAGTTATATGACGGAACAGGAAGTCTGTACGATGGCATCGTAGCTTATACAGATGGCGTAGCCAAGGCAAATGCAGGTGCTGGTGAATTGGCTAAGGGCGCTGCTTCAGCCAAGGCTGGATCAGCAAAGATTTCAAACGGCATTAAGAGTGCTGAGGCAGGAGCTGGTGATCTTGCCACAGGCGCTGCGAAAGTTGATGGTGGTGTTCAGCAGCTTGTATCTACCATGAATGGTATGGTTGAAACTCTTCAGGGTTCAGCAAGTGAACTTCAGGCAAATAGACAGGCTTTTGCTGACGCTTATTCATATCTCACAACTCCTGGCACTACTTGTTCAGATACTACACTTGGAATATTAAATCAGTGCACAAATGGCAAGATAACAGCTGCAAATGTTGAGGCGGTTAAGGCAGCAGGGCTTGCACAGATGGCTGGCACTCAGACAGGCGATGTACACCAGGAAGATAATGGTTCTGAGCTTGATCTGGACGTAACAGGTGGAGATCTCCAGAATCCTGATACAGAATCAGAGGATGGTAAAGAGACAACTTCAGATTCAGCTTCAGAAGCTGGGACAGAAACGGGAGCAGAATCTGGAGCAGATGCAAACAACAATACAAATACAGATACAAACACTGATACAAACACAAACACTACTACAATTGCTGATGAGACTGTTCCTACAGCTTCTACACCAGCTGGTACTCAGAGTGATGAAAATGTAAGATCAGCAGCAGACTCTACTGAAGAGAATGGTGGTAGTGGCAGCAATGGTGTAAGTGATGACGGACAGACATCATATACAAAAGAGCAGGTTCAGGCTCTGATTGATGATGCAGTAGCTAAGGCACTTGCCAAGGCACAAGAAGAATATGAGAATCAGGCTAAGGAGCAGAAAGAACAGGCTGAGAAGGAATATGCTGAGAAAGCACAGGAACTTCAGAAGCAGGCAGAAGAACTCCAGAAGAAGGCTGATGAAATTAAGAACCAGGTACAAAATGCTCAGCTTGTAACTCTTTATATGTCAGCTCTTTCAGCTACTGGTACAGCTGTAAACGTATTTGATACTGTTCTTTCAAAAATGGGCAATGTAGGTATGACTCCAGAGCAGCAGCTTGCAATCAAGACTTTATTAGATGGAACAAATACTCTTTCAGCTGGAGCAAATTCTTTACAGGGTGGTCTTAAAACACTTGATGCAGGCGCAGAAGCCCTTGATTCAGGTCTTGGAGATCTTAGCAACGGAGTAGCTTCGCTTGCAACTGGTATTGGTACAATTGCAGCAAGCAGCGATAAGTTAAAGAGTGGAGCTAGCCAGCTTAAGAGCGGCGCAGGCGATCTTAATAATGGCGCAGGACAGCTTAAGGATGGCGCTTATCAGCTTAGTAGCGGAACTAAGGAACTTAAGAGTGGCGCAGATGAGCTCAACAGCGGAGCAGGTGAACTTGATAATGGCGCTGCAGAGCTTGATAACGGAGCAGGCGAGCTTAATAGTGGAGCAGGCGAGCTTGATAACGGAGCGGCAGAGCTTATGGACGGTGCAGGACAGCTCAATGATGGAGCAGTTAAGCTTTACGATGGAGCTGGAGAACTAAATGATGGTGCTAAGAAGCTTGATGATGGTGTTCAGGAACTTCTTGATGGTATCTGCAAGTTTGATGAAGAAGGCATTAAGAAGTTGTATGAAGCATTTGATGGTGATCTTACTGAGTTTGCTGACAAGATGACAGCTATTCAGGAGGCTGGAAGCAACTATACATCATTTGGTGGTGCAAATGCTGAAGAGAAGAGCAGTGTTAAGTTTATTATCAAAACAGAAGGCGTCAAGGCTCAGGATATCTGAGCCTTGGATAAGGCCTGAAATACTGATGTAATCTATGCTATGGGGTTCACATTAATTTCACATTTTTTGGTGCATTTTCACATTGCCAACAAACGATTAATCAGTTACGATGTTAAACGCTAGCGTTGTTTAGTAGTGATTTTATGATTAATTGTTATTGATGACTTTCTTACATCGAGTCTGGGGGGACTATGCCGGAGGTAATGTGATGGGCGAATGGAGACAGGCCTTTGATCGTATCATGGATCAATTATATAATCATCCAGAGGAGATGAGAGCAAGACTTCTTGCTAAATATGAGACTTCTAGTAATAATTCAGAGTCTCGTCCTCAGACAGCTATCGAAATGCTTCGTAGCATGAGATGCGAATGATAATTATTTAGATAAAATAAGAGCTTAAGGCAATCATTTGAAGATGCCTTAAGCTCTTTTTGTTATTAGTTATATTATTCTTTAGAAGCTTCTTTTAAAGCTGCCACAATTTCAGCCTCTGTTGTAAGAGCCATGATCTTGTCAGCAAGCTCATCTGCTTCTTTTTTGCTCCATTTGGAAATGATGCAACGCGCTGTCAGCACCAGTACAGGGTTAACTGAGAACTCTGTAAGTCCAAAGGAGATGAGAAGTGGGATCATAAGAGGATCAGCTGCAGCTTCTCCGCACATTCCTACAGGAATTCCTGCCTCTCTACCACATTCTATGATATGTCTGATAGAACGAAGTACTGATGGCTGGAAAGTGGAATATAGGTATGCTACGTCGCTATTTCCCCTGTCTACACTCATTGTATACTGAGTAAGATCGTTAGTTCCGATTGAGAAGAAATCAGCCTCTTTTGCAAGAATATCAGCAATAAGGGAAGCTGCTGGTGTCTCAATCATGCATCCAACTTCTATATCCTTGTCGTAGTCTGTTCCATTTGCATCGAAATCTTTTTTGATCTCTGCAACCATTTCCTTAACAGCTCTAAGCTCTTCAACACAGGTTACAAGAGGAATCATGATCTTGACCTTGCCAAAAGCGCTTGCTCTGATGATTGCGCGCAGCTGGAGCATATATGCTTCTTTATTTCCAAGACAGTATCTTACAGCTCTATAGCCAAGGAATGGATTTTCCTCCTTCTTCATTCCAAGATAAGGAATATCCTTGTCTCCGCCAATGTCCAAAGTTCTGATAATAACTGGCTTGCCACCCATAGTTACGGCAGCTTCCTTATAAGCATTAAACTGTTCTTCTTCAGTAGGAAGGTGACCACTGTCCATGAACAGGAACTCTGAGCGGAAAAGACCTATGCCTTCGCCGTCGCACTCAAGAGCCTTCTTGGCATCCTTGGGAGTTCCGATGTTACAGAAAAGCTCAACGCTTTCACCATCTGCTGTCAAAGTTTCTTTTCCTAAAAAGCCCTTAAGCTCAGACTGTTTGCGGATAAAATCCTCGCGCTTAATAAGATACTTGGATAAGATATCTCCTTCAGGATTGATGTAGACAATGCCCTCAGTTCCATCAACAATAGCTGTATCCTTATCCTTCACAAGTGTTGTGATGTCAGGAACAGACAGAACAGCTGGAATTTCCAACGCTCTTGCCAGGATGGCAGAGTGGGATGTTTTGCCTCCCACCTCTGTGATTATTCCGGCAACATTTTTGTTGTTGATCTGAGAAGTCATGGAAGGTGTGAGATCTCTGGCTACAAGGATAGTGCCAGGCTCAACCTTGCTGATATCTATATCTTTGATGCCTAAAAGGAGCTTTAACATGCTTACCTTGATATCACTGATATCAGAGGCACGCTGTTTCATCATCTCGTCATCCATCTGTGAGAACATGCCGATGAACATGTCGCAGACTGCTTCAACAGCAGCTTCTGCGCACTGTCCTGCATCAATCATCTTGGTCATTTCACCAGCCATGGAAGGATCAGAAATCATCACAAGGTGACCTTCGAGGATTTCAGCCTCTTTGGGACCGATTCTCTTTCTGATGTCCTCCGCCATAGCAGAAGTTTCAGCCTTAAAAGCTTCTACTGCCTCGCTAAAACGCACTTTTTCAGCAGCAGTATCTTCAATCTTTTTCTTCTCGAAACTTAGATCGTGCTCGACTATTACACAAATGCTTCCAATGCCAATACCACGGGATGCAGCTATTCCTTTGAACATATAATAATCCTCCAGCTAATATCAGTCGCCAAGTCCACTTTCAACGAGCTCGATAGCCTTTTTGAGAGCATCTGCCTCATCTGGACCATCGCATACGATTTCGATTTCGCTTCCGCACTTGATACAAGCGCTCATGAGCATCATAACGCTCTTAGCATCGTAAGTTGTGCCATTGAATACAACCTTAACATCGCTTGCAAAAGGGGTAACGGTCTGGCAAAAGAGACTTGCTGGACGCATGTGCATTCCCTGTTCATTAGTTACTGTAATTTTCTGTGATACCATTTTTTATATTTCCTTTCATTAATCGTCTACTTTTTTCTTAAGAATTCCAAGCATCAGACAGCCAGCAGCTGATCCGGCAAGGAGAGCAACGAGATACATTGCTACGTTACCAACTACAGGGAATACGAAGATTCCGCCGTGAGGAGCCATAAGTGTGCATCTGAATACCATTGAAAGAGCGCCTGCAAGTCCTGAGCCAACCATAAGTGATGGGATAACTCTGATAGGATCAGCAGCTGCGAATGGGATAGCACCCTCAGTGATGAAGCAAAGACCCATGATGAAGTTAACAGGGCCAGACTTTCTCTCAGCTGGTGTGAACTTATTCTTAAAGAAGATTGTTGCAAGAGCAATAGCGATAGGAGGAACCATTCCGCCTACCATAACAGCTGCCATGATCATGTAGCCTGTCTCGCTCTGGCTTGCAAGAGCAGCTGTACCAAATACGTAAGCAGCCTTGTTAAGAGGGCCACCCATATCTGTTGCCATCATAGCGCCGAGGAGAACACCAAGTGCTACGATTGAGCCTGTTCCCATGCCTTCAAGGATGCCTGTGATCCATGCGTTAAGAGCGCCAACGATAGGGTTGATAGCGCACATTACAAGACCAATAACCAGGATTCCGCAAAGAGGATAGATCAGAACTGGCTTAATTCCTTCAAGGGCCTGTGGAAGCTTGTCACAGATTCTCTCAAGGAAAAGAACTATGTAACCTGCAGCAAAACCGGCTACGAGAGCACCAAGGAAAGCTGAAGGAATGTTTCCACCAGGAGCAGCGAAGGTTGCACCAGTGCTTGCAAGAGCACCACCTACGAAACCAACTGCAAGACCTGGACGGTCAGCAATACTCTGAGCAATGAATCCGGCGAGGATAGGAAGCATGAATCCAAATGCAACGCCGCCGATTGTCTTAAACCATGCAGCAACTGGTGTGTTAGAACCGAAGTTGCTAGGATCGATTGAATAGTCATCCAAAAGGAATGCGATAGCAATGAGGATACCGCCGCCAATAACGAATGGAAGCATGTGTGAAACACCATTCATAAGGTGTTTGTAAAGCTTTCTTCCAACTGTCTCGTTAGAGTCATCGGATGCTTTTGCGATAGCGCCTGTGTGCTTGTAGGACTTTGTCTCGCCCTTAACAGCCTTATTGATCAGGTCTTCTGGATTGTGGATGGCTTCCTTAGTAGAAGTAATGATTACTTCCTTGCCATCAAATCTTCCCATATCGATATTCTTATCGCACGCGATGATGATTGCATCAGCCTCTGCGATTTCAGATGCTGTGAGAACATCCTTTGCACCTGCAGAGCCGTCTTTTTCTACCTTGATAGAAAGACCCATCTCTTTAGCCTTGAGCTCAAGAGCTTCTGCAGCCATGAAGGTATGAGCGATACCTGTAGGACAAGCTGTTACGCCAAGAAGCTTTTTAGGAGTTGTACTTGCTGCTGGAGCAGAGCCAGCTTTCTTAGCAGCTTCCTCCTTGTCTTTTTCTGCTTCCTTGGCATCGATGATGCTAAGGAACTCTTCTGGAGTCTTAGCTGCGATAAGCTTAGAAGCAAAAGCCTGATCCATGAGAAGAGTCATAAGCTTGGATAATACTTCAAGATGTGTATCTGCAGCTGTATCAGGTGCAGCAATCATGAAGAATAACTTACTTGGGTTGCCATCAAGTGACTTGTAGTCAACACCTGCTGGAACTGTCATAGCTGATAGACCAGGATTTGCTACAGCAAATGATTTAGCGTGTGGAACAGCGATTCCCATTCCAATTGCTGTAGAGCCTTTTTCCTCTCTTGCGAGGATTGCCTTCTTAAAGGCAGATGCGTTGTTGAGATTACCAACCTTCTCGTGCAGCTCGATCAGAGCGTCGATAACAGCGTTCTGGTCAGCTGCTGAAGCATTGATACTAATGCCGTCTTTTTTGAGTAAATCTGTGATTTTCATAGTCCCTCCTTTACGGGATTGCCCCATAGTACTTGTACCTTTTTTCTATATATAAAGAGTTCTTGGATAAACAAACTCACTTATATCTGTGCCTTACAATCTGGCGTATAACTCTCTGATAGCTTCGCCTGTAGCAAGATCATCTGAAAAAGCAGTAGCACTTCCTGCTGCAGTTCCCATCTTGAGGGCTTCTGCGTAGTCGTGCTTGTTCATGTATCCGGCCACGAAACCTGCAACCATTGAATCGCCGGCTCCAACTGAGTTTCGAACCTGACCTTTAGGAACGCCAACTCTGTGTTTTTCACCAGTTTCTGTAATGAGCATTGCGCCATCGCCTGCCATTGAGATCAGAACGTTTCTGGCACCCATCTCCTGAAGCTTTTTGGCGTGTGCTTCAATTTCATCATCAGTCTTAAGAACTGTTCCGAACATCTCACCAAGTTCGTGATTATTAGGCTTGATAAGGAATGGGTGGTACTTTAATACGTTCTTAAGTAGATCCTTGGTTGCATCCACAACTGTATTGATCTTTCTGTCTGACAGTCTTTCAAGTATCTTTTCATAGATGTCACTTGGAAGAGAGTTTGGAATACTTCCTGCCAGAATAATTGTGTCGCCATCCTTGAGAGCATCAAGCTGTTTAAAGAGCTTGTCGATGGCTTCCTGAGGGATATTTGGTCCCTGGGCATTTATTTCTGTCTCAGCAGCGCCCTTGATCTTGACGTTGATTCTTGAAATTCCTTCCGGAAGCTCAATGAAATCAGCCTTGATTCCCTTTTTGTCAACGCTTTCAGCAATGGCTTTTCCTGTGAATCCGGCTACAAAGCCAAGAGCAGTATTCTCAAGGCCTAGATTCTGAAGGATGGTAGAAACATTGATTCCTTTTCCTCCAAAGTAGCACTCCTCGGAATCTGATCGATTAGTCATTCCAGGTGCAAGCTCTGTTCCCATGCGTACAACGTAATCAATCGCGGGATTAAAGGTAATTGTGTAGATCATTTTTTCTCCTCATTAACATTTTTGATAATGGTTTTACTGCTGTAGTTCTTAGAAACTTCACTGTCGGTAATAATGCAGCAGTTAGGTATCTCGGCAAAGGTTACGGAACTTACCTTGCCAAATTTGCTGTGGTCAGCAAGTATGTATGAAACATAAGCGTGTTTGACTGCTTCCTGCTTGACCAAAGCTTCATCCACATCAGGAGTAGTGTAGCCTGCGTGGAGTGATATTCCGTTTGTGCCCATGAATGCCTTGGTGAAATGATATTTACTGATGCCTTCAATGCAGTCGGGACCAATGATGGCCTCTGTAGTAGGTTTGCATCTGCCGCCGATTATCATGGTGTTGAGGCCTTTTTCTAACAGCTTCTTGGCGTGAACGATTCCGTTTGTGATGTACTTGGCTCTGGTGTTAGTGATGTATTTGATCATCTCCAGAGTAGTAGTGCCTGAGTCAATGTATACGAAATCATCATCATTGATGAGAGAAGCTGCATATTTGCTGATGGCCTCTTTTTCATGAATGTTCAGAGCAGCCTTAGCTGATACTGAAGGCTCAAAGGTATTCACGTCAGTGTCTGAAATAGAAGTAGCACCTCCAAATACCTTGATGATTCGCTTCTCGTCATGTAGCACAGCAAGATCTCTTCTGATAGTTGCTGCAGAAGCTCCGAATTCCTCCATGAGCTCAGCTACTGTAACTGCATTTTTTTCATTTATATATGAAACTATTAAATCCTGGCGTTCTTTGGTGAGCATGTATGTTACCCCGTTGTCATAAGAAATAGAAAATAGAAAGATGATTATAGTAGACCATCTAAGTGCATGATAACATCATGAAGGTTCACAATCAATCAAAAATAATCACAAACAATCACGGAGATATTTGTCAATTAATCACAATACTTCACAAAACAATCATAATCAATCATGAAATGGACACTAAGTAATCACAAATTATTCATAAACCATTCGACAAAAGTATTAAAAAACAATAAAGCTTTATCTGTATAGCGTATATATTCTTTACAAGAAGGCGACTCGAATATTAAAATAAGATTAGAGTTTTTCTACATTATTGCCTTAGGAGGTGCTGATTTTGGAAGAATTAAACTTAACCCAGGAGCATATAGATATCATCGGTGAGATCGCTAATATTAGTATGGGTAATTCCGCAACAACTCTGAGTATGATGGTTAACAAGAAGGTTGATATCACAACTCCTAATGTAAAGATGATTAAGAGAAGTGAAGCCTTGGATGATTATGAGAAAACCTGTATCTTTGTACAGATTCATTATGTTAAGGGACTTGAGGGAAATAACGTGTTGGTGCTCAAGGAGCATGACGTTAAGGTTATGACCGACCTTATGATGGGCGGAGACGGTACAAATACAGCAGGTGATATTTCTGATCTTCATCTGTCAGCTGCTTCAGAAGCCATGAACCAGATGATGGGAACTAGTGCCACATCTTTATCATCTATGCTTGGAGTGCCTACAGATATCAGTACTCCTATAGTTAATCAGATTGATGTAGAGAGTATCAAAGTTTTTGAAAAAATGTTTGATACTACTTATGATAAGTTTGTTAAAATAGCTTTTAGGATGACAATAGGTGACCTTATTGATTCCGTCATGGTACAATTATATCCGGTGCAGTTCGCTGTGGATATGTGCCAAAAATTTATGAACAAAGGATAACAATACTTAAAATGAATAAGGCAGAAACATTAGAGATCAAGAAACAGTTTACACCAGACAGATGCACTATCGATCACATTTGCGGATGCTATGTTGATCACGAAAAGAACAAGAGACTTACATTTAGAAAAGCCTTTGGACAGATTCCAGAGGAGGAAATGTTCAAATATCTGGATATTTTCCAGCATACACTTGCAGGTACTTTTGGCAAGAACCTAATTAGTCTTGAGTTCCCTCTAGACCAGGAACAGCCAGGAGGGACTCAAGATTTTCTTTTGACCTTAAGAGATTCCAGACTTGAGGACGATGAGCTTGTGGATGAGTTCTACGACAAGATCATCGCCAATTATATCAATGGAGAGAACTACTATATTATTGTAGTTCATGCAGTATACGATATTCCTGGTATAACCAAGGACGGTATTGAGATGGAGGACGCTTCAGAGAAGATTTATGACTATATTCTCTGCAGTATCTGTCCTGTTAAGCTGTCCAAAGCAGGCCTTGGCTACAACGAGTCCAAGAATGCCATTGAGGACAGATATCGTGACTGGATCGTAGAAGGACCTACCAAGGGATTTCTTTTCCCAGCCTTCATAGAAAGAGATATGGATATTCACAACATGCTGTATTTCACCAAGAAGCCTGATGATCTGCAGCCTGAATTTGTGGAGGCTATGTTTGGTGGAAGAGCTCCAATTTCCGCACCTGAGCAGAAAGACATTTTTGATGCGGTAGTTCAGAATACAATCGGCGAGGAAGCTGATTACGATATCATGAAGAATATTCATGACAACTTAAACGAGATGATCGAGGACCACGAGGGCGACCCTGAGCCACTTGAGCTCACCAAAAAGGATGTTAAGCAGCTCCTTCAGGATAGCGGAGTGGCAGAGGAACGTCTTGAGTATTTTGATGCAAATTATGAGAAGTGCGCTGGAAATGAGGATTTCCCTCTTTTAGCCAGCAATATTGCCAACACCAAGAAGTTCGATATAGAGACTCCTGATGTTGTGATCAAGGTTAAGCCAGACAGAACAGACCTTGTAGAATCCAGAATCGTAGACGGCAGACAGTGCCTTGTTATTGCGGTTGATGATCACATTGAAGTCAACGGTATAAATGTCCGTACTTTCATGAACAAGTAAATTAAGGAGACAAGATGATCCAACTGGCAATAGTTGAGGATGAAGATTCATATGCAGCTCAGCTGACGGAGTATATTAACCAGTACCAGTCTGAGAGTGGTAAATACTTCAAGATTACCAGGTTTACTGATGGTGATGAGATTACCAATGGCTATAAGGGACAGTTCGATATTATCCTCATGGATATTGAGATGAAGCTTATGGATGGTATGACCGCCGCAGAGGAGATCAGGAAGCTTGATAGCGAAGTGGTCATAATGTTCATTACTAATATGACTAATTACGCTATAAGGGGCTATCAGGTGGATGCGCTTGATTATGTGCTCAAACCAGTCAGCTATTTTGCCTTCTCTCAGAAGCTTGGAAGGGCTATTAGCAAGATAAGGAAGTCCTCTTCCAAGGTTATTTCAGTTGATATGCCTTCAGGAGTCAAAAAGCTGGATATAGACAATATCTTCTATATAGAAAGCGAAGGACATAACCTTAATTTCTATACAACAGGAGGAGAGTTTACTATCAGGGCCAAGATTGGCGATTTTGAAGAGCAGCTCTCACCATACTCTTTTTTCAGGAGTAATAAAGGGTATTTAGTTAATCTTAAATATGTTGATGGAGTTGAAAATGGCTCCTGTATTATAGCTGGTAAGCAGCTTCTTATCAGCAGATCCAGGAAAAACGACTTCATGAGCGCGCTTACGGATTATATGGCTTCGTTGCCATAAATGGTTTTAATATGGAGAACATTTATCAGGATATTCCCAGAATATATACTGCGCTTGCAGAATGGCTTGCGTGTCTGACCTACTGTATGGTCATGAAGCGCAAGATCAAGAATGAAGATTTTATTCTTGTTACCATTTTGTGCCTTATAGTGCAGAGCATGTTTCTGGTTCTGACTAAAGGGCTTCCGGTTGTATTCTGGATTCCCTGTATGCTGATTGCTGTAGGAATAATGTATGCCTACATGGCATTTACCTGCGACAACAGCAGAAACGTTATTGGATATTACTGCGCAAGAGCCTTTCTTCTGGCGGAGCTTGCTGCATCACTTGAGTGGCAGCTTGCCTGCTTCTTTAGGAATATGACAGATTCCATACTGGTTCAGGCTGTGATCCTGATAGGAGTATATGGTCTTGTCTTTACCTGGGCTCATTACATGGAAGTCGGCATCACGCGAGGCGTCTTCCAGCTGGAGATCAACAATCACGAGCTGTGGGCTGCGATTCTGATCGCGGTTATGGTGTTTGCCTTTAGTAATCTGAGTTTTGTATTTCGTAACACGCCATTTTCCGGTGGAATTGCTGCGGATATTTTTTACATCAGAACTCTCGTGGATCTGGCAGGAATCATGATCCTTTATGTGTACCAGAGCCGAATCTGTGAGCTTCTTGCGGAAAAAGAGCTACGTAATATCCACTCAATGCTCAAGGCTCAGTACGACAAATACAGGAACTACCAGTCTACCTTTGAAGTCATCAACATGAAGTACCATGACCTCAAGCACCAGATTGCAGGCCTTCGCGCAGAGATGAGTGATGATGAGCGAAAGAGATGGATTGATTCACTTGAGCAGGAGCTTGAATCCTACAGCCCTGAGCTTGAGACGGGCAACAGCGTTCTGGATACACTTATTGCAGGTAAGATGATGAACTGCAGAGCCAATAATATCAAGATTACCTGCGTTGCAGATGGTGATATTTTGGACTTCATGCATGTTGCGGATATATGTACTATTTTTGGAAACGCACTTGATAACGCCATTGAGAGCGTTACCCTTATAGATGACCCTGAGAAGAGGCTGATCCACTTATCTCTTTCTCAGAAAAAGAACTTTATATTAATACAGATAAATAATTACTGCGAGAATACAATCACCATGAAGAACGGTTATCCTGTTACAACCAAGGCTGACAAAGGAAATCATGGCTTTGGACTTAAGAGTATCAGGTATACTGTCGAAAAATATCATGGAACACTTAATTTTGACTTGAAGGATAACTGGTTTGAGCTGAAGATGTTGATTCCAAAGGGGAACAATGTATGAACATGCTGGCCATAGCAGTAGCTGATTATATTGGCTTTGTCTTGCTGATAGCAATGCTTATCAGCAGCCATATAAGAAGATCTGCCAAGTTAGATGAATACAGGTTATTTACTGTGATCGCCTTTATGTCTGCAGTAGCATGCGTAGTAGACGTGCTCATGTTTTATTGTGACGGAAAGAGCGGGGCTGTATTCAGGTTTGTCAATCTGGTTGGCAATACCTACTGCTTTTTCACCAATCCGTTTTTTGCCATTGGTTGGTGCATGTACACGGAACTCAAACTCTATAAGTCCCGCTCCAGGATCAGGAAGAGATACAGATATATTGCTATACCAGGTATCATCTTTATGATACTTGCGTTAGCGAATCTATTTGTTCCAGTGGCCTTTTATCTGGATGAATCTAATGTATATCACAGGCTTCCACTTAGCTATGCTTTTTTTATTCTTGAATTCCTCTATATGGCTTATAGCATTTATACAGTTATGGCCTATGAATCAAGATATGGCAAGGTGAGATTCTTCCCAATCTGGTTGATGATGGGACCTATAGTTCTGGGCTGTGTTCTACAGCTGATGTTCTATGGTCTGTCACTGATCTGGGTATCTCTTGCGATCGGACTTACTTCTATATATATGTCGATGCAGAATGAATTCTCTTATCTGGACACTTTGACGGGGCTATATAACAGAGCTTATCTGGACTATATCCTGGAGGGCTATTCCAAGGATCCTAACAGCCGTCTTGGTGGAATCATGATCGACGTGGATTATTTTAAAAAGATAAATGATACCTTTGGACATTCCGTTGGTGACGAGGCTCTTATTGATGTAGCAAGAGTCCTTAGATTTAGTAAGCCCGACAAGGCTTTGGTTGTGAGATTTGCAGGTGATGAGTTTATTCTTCTTATGAAGGACAGCACAGACGAATCAATGCAGAAGATTATCAAGGCCATCAGGGATGAGCTGGATCTTTTCAATGATACGGAAGGTCGTCATTATAAGCTTTCTCTTTCTATAGGCTATACACTCTTTGATCCGGAAAAAGATGACGTGGATAGTTTCTTCAGACACATGGATGACAACATGTACGAAGAAAAGACACAGAAACACTCTGAGCGATAGTGAAACGATTAAGTTGCATACCATTCATGACAAAAAGCGTACCGTTTATGACAAAAACGGCACGCTTTATTTTTGCGTGTTAACCTCTTATTGTAAGCGCTGCTGCGAATGTATCATGCGGCAGTCAAACAAGGGTTATGGTCCTGACCAGTCCATTTCCTATTATGAAAAGGGAGGTTCAATCTATGTTATCTATCAACATGGCGGACGTTATGAACGTCATCAATTCTATCAAGTCTTACTTGATTGCTATTGGTGTGATAATTGCGGTTGCTATCGTAATCATGATCGCAGTTATGAAGCTTAAGAAGTCAACCAAGAAGCTTGTAAGAGGCACAGCACTTGTTGCTATGCTTACTGGTATTGTTGTTTGTGTGAATATGATCCTTACAGGACCTATGAGCACAATGCTTGATCTTGTTAGTGGAAAAGGAACTATTTCTAAGGCTACTTCAGATGAAGCAACTACTCTTGCTCAGGACATCGCAAGAGAAGGTATCGTACTTCTTGAAAACGAAGGTAATACACTTCCAGTAGCTTCTGGAAGCAAACTTAATGTTTTTGGATGGGCTTCAACAAATCCTATCCTCGGTGGTGCAGGTTCAGGTGCTCTTAACGAGGCTTATGCTACTATCGATCTTCTTCAGTCACTTAAGAGTGCTGGAATCGAAACAAACGAAGAGCTTACTAAGTTCTACACAGACTACAAGGCAGACAGACCTGTAGTTGGAATGTGGAATCAGGACTGGACACTTCCAGAACCTAACGTATCTCTTTATACAGATTCACTTATTTCAAATGCAAAAGCTTATTCTGATACAGCTATGATCGTTATCAGCCGTTCAGGCGGTGAGGGTGCTGACCTTCCAGCTAATATGCCTGCAGTTGTTGACGGATCATTCCAGGATGGCACAACTTATACAGCTGGTGTTTACGATGATACTCTTAACGAGGGTAATGACTGGGATGCTGGTGATCACTATCTTCAGCTTACAAACAGAGAGGAAGAGATGATCGACCTCGTTTGTGCTAATTTCGATAAGGTTATCCTTGTTTACAACGGCGCTAATGCTTTCGAGCTTGGTTTTGTTGAGGATCACCCACAGATCAAGTCAGTTCTTTGGGCTGCTGGTATGGGCCATGTAGGTATGCAGGCTCTCGGCGAGATCGTAACTGGTGAGGTTAACCCATCTGGTAAGACAATCGACACTTATGTTTACAACATGAAGGAAACACCATGGTGGAATAACTTTGGTGACTTCAACTATGCAAATATGGATGAGTTTGCTTATATCTCAACAAACTTCATGACAGGCGCTGAGTCAAGAGCAGACGTAAGTTTTATCAACTATGTAGAAGGTATCTACGTTGGCTACAAGTTCTATGAGACAGCAGCAGTAGAAGGTCTCATCAACTATGATGAAATGGTTCAGTATCCATTTGGATATGGACTATCATACACAACATTTGAGCAGACAATGGGTGACATCACAGAGGCTGATGGAAACATCACTTTTGATGTTACAGTTACAAACACTGGCGCAGTAGCTGGTAAGGACGTTGTAGAAGTTTATTACAATCCTCCTTATGAGAACGGTGGAATTGAGAAGGCAACAGCTAACCTTGTAGAGTTTGCTAAGACTTCCAAGCTTGAGCCAGGTGCTTCAGAGACTATCACAATCTCTTTTGCAGTAGAAGATATGGCTTCCTATGATTATCAGAACGCTAAGGCTTATGTTCTTGACGCTGGTGACTATGAGATTTCTATCAACAAGGATTCTCACAATGTAATTGATTCTAAGACATACTCAGTTGGAACAACTGTTACTTATGACGGATCAAACAAGAGAGCAAGCGATAAGGTTACTGTTACTAATGCATTTGATTATGCAAACGGTGGTCTTGAGTACCTCTCAAGAGCAGATGGTTTTGCTAACTATGCTAAGGCTACAGCAGCTCCAGCAAGCTATGATATGCCTGCAGATGCTAAGGCTACATTCTACAACATCAGCAACTACCTCACACCTGAGGTTACAGCGGCTGATGAAGATGCAAACGCAGCAGCAGTTACAACAGGTGCAGCTACAAGCCTTACACTTAAGGATCTTCGTGGCGTAGCTAAGGATGATGCTAAGTGGGATGAGCTTCTTAACTCAATGTCACTTGATGATATGAATGCTCTTATTTCTCTTGGCGGATACCAGACAAACTCAGTTGAGTCAATCGGTAAGGTTCGTACAAATGACTGTGACGGCCCTGCTTCTATCAACAATAACTTCACAGGCGTTGGATCACTTGGATTCCCTGTAGGTGTTACAATTGCAGCTACATTCAACAAGGATCTCGCTTATTCATTCGGTGATTACATCGGTAAGATGGCTAACGAGATGGATGTATCTGGTTGGTATGCACCAGCTATGAACATTCACAGAACAGCATTTGCTGGACGTAACTTCGAGTACTATTCAGAGGACGGTGTTCTCTCTGGTAAGATCGCTTCTGAGGCTACTAAGGGCTCATGGGCTAACGGAGTTTACGCTTATGTTAAGCACTTTGCTCTTAACGATCAGGAAGGCAACAGATGCGACATGCTCTGCACATGGACAAATGAGCAGGCTATGCGTGAGATTTACCTCAAGCCTTTCGAAATCTCAGTTAAGAATGTTGAGATGACAGCAGTTATGTCTTCCTTCAACTACATTGGAAACCGTTGGGCAGGTGGTAGCAGCTCACTTCTTAAGACAGTCCTCAGAGATGAGTGGGGCTTCAATGGCTTCGTTCTTACTGACTACTTCGGAGTATATGGCTACATGTCATCTGACCAGGCTATCAGAAATGGTACAGACTGTATGCTTGTTAACTATCCAACAGCTACAAACAATGTACAGTTCAGAGATACAAACGGAGCTCAGCAGGCTATGCGTGAGGCTACCAAGAACATTCTCTACACTGTAGTTAACAGCCGTGCTTATGCACCTGAGAATCTCAAGGAAGGTATGGCTTCATGGAAGGTTCTCATGATCGTACTTGATGTTGTATTCGGCGCACTTATGGTTTGCCTTATGGCTGTATTCTGCAAGAACTTCAAGAAGAACAGAGAAAAAGAGGCAGCAGCTGAGACAGCACAGCAGTAATTATTCAGCTACTGAATAAACAATAAATTTAATGCAGGAATCTTAGGCGGTGGGAAGGTTCTCGCCTGCCTAAGATTCCATATTGTAAATAAAGGTAATGCGAGGGAAAAAATGAAATATCAAGATATCATTGAGAAGATGACAATCGAAGAGAAGGCTGCTTTTTTAAGTGGTAAGGGTGAATGGCAGACCAGGGATTTTGAGAGACTTGGAATTCCTTCAATATTCTGTTCTGATGGCCCTCACGGTATCAGAAAGCAGGCTGGAGCAGGAGACCATCTTGGACTTAACGAGTCAGTTCCTGCAACATGCTTCCCTACAGCAGCAACAATCGCCAACAGCTGGAATAAAGAGCTTGGCGAAGAACTAGGTAAAACTCTCGGTGAAGAGGCTATGGCAGAGGGTGTCAATGTTTTACTTGGACCTGGCCTTAATATCAAAAGAAGTCCTCTTTGCGGAAGAAATTTTGAGTATTTTTCAGAGGATCCATATCTTGCAGGTAAAATGGCTGCATCTTACGTTAAGGGTATTCAGTCCCAGGGCGTTTATGCATGTCCCAAGCACTTTGCGGTGAACTCTCAGGAGCTTCGTCGTATGGCTATGAACTCAGTTCTTGATGAACGTACCTTAAGAGAGATATATCTGACTGGTTTTGAAATTGCTGTAAAAGAAGGTAAGGCCAAGACTATCATGTCTGCGTACAATGAGGTCAACGGCACATATGCCAACGAAAATAAGCATCTTTTGACTGATATCCTGAGAGACGACTGGGGCTTTGACGGTATTGTTATCACTGACTGGGGCGCTTCTAATGACCATGCCCTTGGTGTGGCTGCAGGCTCTAACCTTGAAATGCCTAACCCTGGTCTTGACTCTGCGAGAGAGCTGATCGCAGCTGTAGAGAGTGGCAAGATCAGTATGGCTGATGTAGATGCAAGAGTTGATGAGCTTCTTGATGCTGTTATGACTCTTTATGTTAACGCTCAGAATAAGCCAACTGACTTTGATAAGCCAGCGCATCACGCTGTTGCAAGAAAGGCTGCTGCAGAGAGTACAGTACTTCTCAAGAATGAAGATAAGATTCTTCCTCTTAAGCCAGGCTCAAAGGTGGCTATTATTGGTGATTTTGCATTTGTTCCAAGATATCAGGGAGCAGGCTCATCACTTGTTAATCCTACTAAGATAGAGACAATATCTGAAGTTATCGGTAACTATGATCTTCAGGTTATTGGTTCTTCCAGAGGCTATTCACGTAATGGTGAAGAGGATGCTGCAACCAAGAAGGAAGCCCTTGATATCGCATCAAGAGCTGATATAGTTCTTTTCTTCTTCGGACTTAATGAGGACAGCGAGTCTGAAGGTATGGACAGAACACACATGAGAATTCCTCAGAATCAGATCAATCTCCTTCAGGAGCTTGGACAGGTTAACAAGAACCTTGTAGGTGTTATCAGCGCAGGTTCTGCTATTGAGATGCCATGGCATCACTATTTCAAGGCAATCCTTCACTGCTACCTCAATGGACAGGCTGGAGCAGGCGCTGCTATGGATATTCTCACAGGTGGAGTTAACCCATCCGGTAAGCTTTCAGAGACTATCCCAAGACGTCACGAGGATACTCCTGCATACCGTTATTATCCAAGCTCTCAGAGAACCTCTGAGTATAGAGAGAGCCTTTATGTAGGCTATAGATACTACGATACAGCTGAAATCCCTGTCCTTTATCCATTTGGCTTCGGACTTTCTTATACCAAGTTTGAGTACAGCAATCTGACTGTAACAGATACAGGCGTAAGCTTCGATGTTAAGAATACTGGCGAGATGGAAGGAAAAGAAGTAGCACAGCTCTATGTTTCACTTCCTGGAGCTAAGGTGTTCAGACCAAAGAAGGAGCTCAAGGGCTTTGCCAAGGTATCACTCAAAGCCGGCGAGACCAAGAAGGTTGAGATTGCTTTTGACGACAAGACCTTCCGTTACTGGAATGTTAAGACTAATAAGTGGGAAGTTGAAGGCGGAGAGTACGTGATCAGAATCGGCGCCAGCAGCGCAGATATCAGACTTGAAGGTAAGGTTACAAGAGAAGCTACAACAGCTGAGCTTCCTTATAACGAGGCTGAGCTTCCTGCATATTACAGTGGCAAGATTCAGAGTGTAGAGGATGCAGAGTTTGAGAAACTCCTTGGAAGACCTATTCCTGATGGAAAGTGGAGCGGACAGCTCACAAGTAACGACGCTATCTGCCAGCTCTACTATGCTAGGAGCGGTCTTGCAAGATTCGCATATAAGCGCCTTACAGCTATGAAGAAAAAGGCTGACGAGAGCGGCAAACCAGATCTTAATATCCTGTTCATCTACAATATGCCATTTAGAGCAATGGCCAAGATGACAGCCGGCGCTGTGAGCATGGATATGGTAGATGGAATCGTAGAGCTTGTTAATGGTAAGTTCTTCGGCGGTCTTGGTAAGATCATCGGCGGCTATTTCCGTAATAGTAAGCTGAACAAGCAGTACGAAAGTCGCATCAAGAAATAATAGGACGCCATAATTTATATATGGCTGTACATTGGTAATAGGACGATATCTTGCATAGAATATACAACGTCGCTCGTAGTTCTGGACATTACGATGAGCCAATACAATGGTATTGTCTCATCTCCATAGAACTAAAATCGCTCCTATTTGTATATTCAAAGCAAGATATCTGTATATGACAAACTGGACGCCATATAAGATGAATTATGGCTGGTTATGGCTAGATAGACTTAAAACATATATTTTGATATTTGATTGGAGGAATTTTTAATTATGAAATGGTGGAACAGTTTTGCAGAAAAGCACCCTGCTATTGCGAAGTGGGTGAGAGAAGGAGGTCTTTTTGTAATCGTTAGTAATTTGATTACTGTATTTAAGTACCTGCTTCTTACTTTCCTTCCTGCAGCCTTTGCTTTCCTTGGAGACAGATCTTTTGGATGGCCAGGAATCCCTCTTACAATCGCAGGAGAGACTTTTGACTGGAACATCCTTGGATACGATCAGGCGCATGGTGGTCTTGCATACTTCACAGCTTACATGATCGCTATGGTAATTGGTGAGTGCATCAACTTCCCAATTCAGAAGCTTTTCGTATTCCGAAACCACGATAAGCCTGGCAAACAGATTGCCTGGTATGTAGTAGCATTCATCGTGATCACCTGCATCGTTAACTCAATCAACTGCATCTGGGTTGCAGTTGCAGGCAAGTTCGTACCTGCTTTTGTTTATAACATTGGTACAACAGTTCTTAACGGTGGTGTCAGCATGGTTGTATTCTTCTTTGTTAATAAGATCATCTTCCCTGAGACAGTAAATAAGGAAGAAAAATAAACTTACCGAATTCGGTAGCTTTAAAGCCATTGCTCGCTTATGAGCAATGTCATTAAGTTAAGGGCGACGACAATAAGACTCTTATACCAGAAATGGTATAGGGGTCTTTTTTTCTGAAAAAACAGTTGACAGTAGGGCTGAAAAGTGTGGCCGCTTTCGCTACTGATTATATTTAGAGGTAGCGA